>NZ_CP073577.1:2004274-2672365 GCF_018205975.1 Erythrobacter sp. JK5
GCCTCGACGAGCGGCGGATCGCTGCCAAGGGTTTGGCAACGGAGCTGATATCCGAGAGCGAGCGCGACCAGATGAGCCGCGAGCGGTTGCTGCAACTCATCTTCCAGCCCGGGTTTTCGACTGCCGAAAGCGTAAGCACGGTTTCTGGGCGCGGAGTCGGGCTCGACGTCGTGCAGCAGAACCTCGAACGGGTCGGCGGCAGCATCAAGGTGTCGAGCACTTCGGGGGTCGGCACCCTGTTCACGCTGCAGATCCCGCTGACGCTGAGCATCATCACAGGGCTGACTGTCGAAGTCGGCGAACAGCGCTTCGCCATCCCGCAAAGCTATGTCGAGGAAATCGTTCACTCGACGGCGAACGCGCTCGATCTCGCGCAGCTCGGCGATGCCGCGCTCGTGACATTTCGCGGCGAACGGATTCCGTGCCTGATGCTCAGCGACGTGCTCGGCCTGCCATCGCGCGCGTTCGCGAACGGCGATCACACGATGGTGCTGCTTCGGCTTGCCAGCGGCGATCTGTTTGCGCTCGCGATCGACGGAATTCATCATCACGGCGACCTCGTGGTCAAGCCGCTCGCGCCCGCGATCATGAAAACCGGCATCTATGCCGGTTCGACGCTGCTCGACGACGGGCGCCCGATCCTGTTGCTCGACGTGACCAGTATCGCCAATCGCTACGGCCTGGTGTCGGATGCCCGTACCCGCGTGCTGGCCGATGCCGGGGAGAGCGAACAGGATGCACCGCGCGAAACCGTCCGCGCGATGCTGTTCACGGGCTTTGACGGTCGTCGCAGCGCGGTCCGGCTGGGACTCGTGCAGCGCATCGAGACGGTCGATGCGGTCGCAATCGAAACCAGCGCGGGCAGCGCCTGCGCGGTCATCGATGGCGTGATCCTGCCGCTGGTCGGACTGCCCGAAGGCCCCGTTCCCGCCGACCGGGTGCGGCTGCTCCGCCTCGGCGACGGGGCGAGCGAATTGCTGCTGGCGGTGCGCGACATCGAAGACGCCGTCGCACTCGATCATCCGCTCAAGCCGGTGCGCGACGATCCGCTGGTCGAAGCGGTCACGCTGCAGGAAGGACGCACCGTCGCCCTGCTCGACGCCCACGAACTGTTCGCCCGCCACGGCGAAGCGCCGCAAGCCACGGCTCGTCCGCTGTGCCGTGTGCCCGACGACGAATGGTCGCGCGCGATCCTCGCCCCGCTGGTGGAATCGGCGGGTTACGAAGTGTCGAGCGAACCCGGCGACAGCGCCGACGTAACGATCGTGTTTGCCGACGAGCCGCACACAGGCGAGGCGCGCGATCAATCGGGCGCCGTGATCCGGCTGCGTAGCCGCGCCGATGCCCCGAACCCCGATCAGACCATCTACCGCTACGATCGCGACGGCCTGATCGCCGCCCTGCGACAGGCCGCCACGGGAGGCCCGGCATGACCAACCTGTTCGTCATGACCACGATCGCCGGCAAAAGCTGTGCCCTGCCCGCGCACGACGTCCAGTCGGTGATCGAACTGGGAAGCATCACGCCGGTGCCGCGCGCGCCCGATCATATCTCCGGAATCACTGCACTGCGCAGCCAGGCTCTGACCGTGATCGATTGCCGTCGCGCGCTCGGCTTCGATACCGCCGAGCGCGCCGCCGATCCCCGCGCGGCGGTGGTCCACCTCGATGGGCACGCCTACGCGCTGATGGTCGATTCGATCGAGGATATCGCGTCGGCCAGCGACGAGCCCGGGCAGGTGCCGGGAGGGTTCGGAAGCCAATGGTCGCGGGTCGCGACCGGGATGATCGAGACCGCGACAGGACCCGCGCTGCTGATCGACCTCGCCGCGCTGATTTCCCCACCGCGCAAGAAGGAGCCGGAAATCGGGGCGGCCGCTTAATCCAATTTACACCGCTGCAAACTAGCTTTCCGGCAAACAATAGTCAGAGGCCGCCATGAAATCCTGTCTGATCGTCGATGATTCGCGAGTAATTCGCAAAGTCTCGCGGCACATTCTCGAAACGCTGGGTTTCGACGTGCGCGAGGCCGAGCATGGTCGGTCGGGGCTGGAATGCTGCGCCGAGGCCATGCCAGACGTGATCCTGCTTGATTGGAACATGCCGGTCATGACCGGGATCGAATTCATCACGCAACTGCGCCAGCGGCCCGGCGGGGACAAGCCAAAGGTGGTATTCTGCACCACCGAGAACGACGTTGCGCATATCCGCGAGGCGATCCAGGCCGGCGCCGACGAATACGTCATGAAGCCGTTCGATCACGAAACGCTCCAGATCAAGCTACAGCTGGTCGGTTTTGCGTGAACGCACCATCCGCCTCTCCCAAAGACTGGAGCGATCCCGGTCCGGCGAGTGACCCAAAGACCCGCAGGAAGGGCGCGCGGGACGCTATCCGGGTCCTGATCGTCGACGATTCGCTGACAGTGCGCACCATCCTCAAGCGCATGGTCGAAAGCGATCGCGCGCTGCAGGTCGTCGACACGGCGAGCAGCGCCGAACGCGCCATCTTCCAGCTGCGCACGACGCGCGCGGACGTCATCCTGCTCGACCTCGAAATGCCCGGAATGGGCGGGCTCGATGCGCTGCCGACGCTGCTCGACACCGCAGCCGGAGCGCAGGTCCTGGTTGTCTCGTCGCTCACCGAAGCCGGAGCCGAACATACGATGGCTGCGCTGTCGATGGGTGCTGCCGATACCATGCTCAAGCCGCGGCCGGGCGAATTCACCGATGCCTATCGCAGCCAGCTGGTGGCGAAGATCCGCGCATTGGGCGGGCGCGAAGAACCGCGCGCGCAAGCCGGGGCGCAAGCGCGGGCGCAGCCCGAGACGGTGCCCGACGCTGTGCGATCGGGCAAATGTCCGGAAGTGCTGGCTATCGGTGCCTCGACCGGCGGCATCCACGCGCTCAACCAGATGTTGCGAACGCTGCCGCCCGAATTCGATCTGCCGATCCTGATCACACAGCACCTGCCGGATTCGTTCATTCCCGTATTTGCCCGCCAGGTCGAGATGGCCGGTGCGCGGCGCGCCCTCGTCGCCAGCGAAGGGACCGAAATCCGCCGCGGAGAGATCGTCATCGCCTCCGGCAACGGACACATGGTGATCCACCGGGTCGGCGATCGACTGGTCGCCCGCGTTTCCTGCGACCCGGCTGCGAGCGGCTGCCTCCCTTCGGTCGATCCGATGCTGAGCAGCGTCGCGCGAGCCTGCGACGGTGCCGTGCTCGCGGTGCTGCTGTCCGGAATGGGCCGCGACGGGGCCGACGGGGCGCGCGAGGTGTTCGAGCTGGGTGGGACGGTGTTCGCGCAGGATGCCGGCTCATGCGCCGTCTGGGGAATGCCAGGAGCGGTCGTCAAGGCCGGGATCGCCAGTCGGGTGGCTCCGCCCGAAGCCCTCGGCGACGCGATCGTCAAGCTGGCGCGCGTCCGTGCGTCCTCGGCGAGCTGAGGCCGTGGAAGTTAGCCAGGCCTCCCTTCAGATCATCGCCGATCTGCTCGCCGAGCGAACCGGACAGCACCTGACCGAGAATCGCCGCTGGCGGATCGGCACCGCGCTGGCAGGACTGTTCCGCGAACACGGCATCAGCAATGTCGACCAGCTCGTCTGCCTGCTCGCGCAACCCGGTTCGAGCCCCTACGGGCCCGACCTGGCGCAGGAGGTGGTCGAAGCCCTGCTCAACAACGAGACCTACTTCTTCCGCGACAAGCCGACTTTCGACCAGCTGCCCGAACATGTCCTGCCCGAGCTCGCCCGGCGCCGTGCTTCGCGCCGCCGACTTTCCATCTGGTGTGCGGGATGTTCGACCGGACAGGAGGTCTATTCGCTCGCGATGCTGTTCGCCGACCAGGTCGAGCAATGGGACGGCTGGACGATCGACATACTCGGCACCGACGTGTCTCACAGCGCCATTACTGCAGCGCGCAGCGGGCTCTACAGCCAGTTCGAAGTCCAGCGTGGTCTCGGCATTGCGCAAATGCTGCGGCATTTCGAAGAATCTGCGAGGGGCTGGGAGATCGCCCAAGCGACGCGCTCGATCGTCCGTTTCCTGCATCACAATGTCCTGTCCCGGCCGCCCGCTCGACAGCCGTTCGACCTGATCCTGTGCCGCAACGTGCTGCTGTATTTCGATCCGCCGACCCGGCAGATCGCATTCGACCGGCTTCGCGCCGCGCTCGCGACCGACGGGTTCCTGATGCTCGGCGCGGGCGAAACCGTGGTCGGACAGACCCGTGCGTTTCTGCCGTCCGAAGACAGGGCGAGCATTTACGAGGCGGTGCCAGATGAGCGGGTTTACGCTAAGTTAGCCAATGCCCTCTAGCACCCTCAAGCGGTCGCAACGCGCCAGAAAAAGGGTGCAAATCGGGGAATACGGGTGCCTGAATTGAGCAAGCCATGGCGGCTCACGCCGACCGGCCTCGTCACGATGCCACTCGCCATCCTGTCGTTCGTCTTCGCATTGATACTGATGGTCGTGATCGCCAGCGACCAAGTGGAACTGCTCAGCCCCGCTCCCCTGCTGATCGCCGGCGCGCTGATGTATGCTGCGACCGTTTTCCTGCTCGCCCGCACGGGCTACGCCAACGTCCGCGAACTTGAATCGCTCGGCAGCACCGACAGTCTCAGCCTGCTGCCCAATCGACGTGCCCTGCACGCCGATGTCGAACGCCTGTCGCACGGCGACGAAGAGGTCGCGATCGCCTTGATCGACCTCGACAGTTTCAAGCAGGTCAACGACCATTACGGCCACGCCGTCGGCGACCTGCTGATCAAGCGCTGCGGAGAGCTGCTGCGCGAAACCTGCGGCGATGAGGCCCGCTGCTACCGTCTGGGCGGCGACGAATTCGCCGCCGTGATGGGTGGCCCCGTGGCCGGCACGATCCTGGAGGGGATTTGCCGTACCCTGATCGAAAATCTGGCAGTGCCGGTCGAGGTAGCCAACCGCTCGATCATGGTCGGGGCCAGCATCGGCCTTGCCCGCAGCACCGCCGATCAGCGCCTCCCTTCGACCGAGATGCTGCGTCGCAGCGACGTTGCGATGTACATGTCGAAGCGCGGCGGGAAGATGCGCTGCACCTGGTTCAACGAGAATTTCGATCGACGCCGCGAAGCTGTGCGCGAGCTCGACGACGAGATGCGCGCCGGGCTCGACAACGGTGAATTCGAGCTCGCCTATCAGCCGCTGGTGGATGCCAGCAACGGCTCGATCGTCGCGGTGGAATCGCTGCTGCGCTGGAATCGCGCCGACGGGCGCCGGATCGGCCCCAATGTGTTCATACCGGTGGCCGAGGATTCGGGCCTGATCAATGCCATCGGGCTGTGGGTCTTGCGCCAATCCGTGGCCGACGCGCTGCGGTGGGACGATATCTCGCTGTCGGTCAATATTTCGGCGGCGCAGCTGCGCAATCCTGAATTTCCGGTGCAGCTCGGCGAGGTCCTCGAGCAGACCGGATTCCCGCCGCACCGGCTCGAACTCGAAATCACCGAGACCTGCCTCGTGCTCGATCCCGTCGTCGCCGAACGCACGCTCGATCTGATCCGCGGCTTCGGCGTCAATATCGCGCTCGACGATTTCGGAACCGGCTACGCGTCGATCGGCTTCCTGCGCCAGTTCCGGTTCGAAAAGCTCAAGCTCGATCGCAGCCTGATCGAGCGCGCCGGTGAAGACGATGGCAGCCGCGCGATGATGCTTTCGAGCATTGCCATGGCGCGTGCGCTCGACATGGGGGTCACCGCCGAAGGGGTGGAAACGCACGAACAGGCCGACATGGTCCGCACGGCTGGCTGCGACCAGATCCAGGGGTGGCTGTTCTACAAGGCGTTGCCCTCCGACGAGATCGACCGGCTGATCGCCCTGCAAAAGCACGAAGCCCGCGAGCAGGGAGACGGCTGGGCCAAATCGCGGAACGGGAAGGCGGCATGAGCGCGCTTCGGGAAATCGCGATCGATCTGGCCGCCGAGCGCGCAGCCCAGTCCGAACACGATGCGTCGCCGCACAATCGGAGAAAGGGACGCGTCGCCACCTGGTTTGCCTCGCTCACGATCGGGCGCAAGATTCGCGTGTTCTTCGGCGTCAATCTTACCTTCGCGCTGATCGCCGGCCTGTTCGTGATCTTCGGATTCCTCCAGCTCGCCTGGCGAGCGGAAAGTATCAACGCGACGCACGACCGTGCGCTTGCCGCCGAACGGCTGGTCGTCGATCTCAGCGAAGCGCAGCGTCACGCCAGTCGATTCCTGTTGGAGGGTGAGCCCGCCCGCGCCCGATCGGCGCTCGATCGTCTTGACCGGGCCGAAGCCAAGGTCGAGCCGCTGCGCACGACAATCGCCGACATCAACCCGATCGCGCACGACCGCTTGGCAGAGGTCGCGAACGCCATAGCCGATCTCAAGAACCGGCTGTCCGCATTCGATCCGGACGCTCCCAATATCGCCCGGCGCGAGAGCGAGGCGAGCGCCGCAATGGCCACGGGAGGCGCGCTGCTCGATGCCGGGCAGGAAGTCGCTGGAATGCTCAGCGCGGATGCCGATACCGCGTCCGATGCGGGCACTGCGGCGATCTGGACCATGCTGTTCGTCTGGGTCGGACTGACCGCCTTGCTGGTGTTCCTGACACTGGCGGCCGAACGCTATTTCCATCGCAACGTCAGCGGTTCGCTGAGCGAAATGACCGCACAGATGAGCAAGCTCGCCAGCGGCAATAAGGACGTGGTCATTCCCGGTCGGTCGCGTCAGGACGAGATCGGCGAAATGGCGCGGGCAATGCAGATTTTCCACCGCGCGGGCGTGCGGCTCGAACGTCTGAGCCGCGAGCAGGCAGACAAGGCCAAGGCCGAGCTCGAAGAAAACACCCGCGAGCAGCTGCGCGAGCAGGAGGCGCGTAGCGAACGCGAGCGCATGCTGCGCGATCTCGCCGATCAGTTCGACCGCACCGTCGGCGACGTAGTCGGCGGCGTTGCGGCGGCTTCCAGCCAGCTGCAGGCCACCTCCGAGACCATGGCGAACACGGCGGCCGAGACCAGCCGCCGCACCGGCGAGGTCGCGGAATCGATGGAGATCGCCAATCGCGGCGCGACGTCGGCAGCTGCCGCGAGCGACGAGTTCGCCATGTCGATCGGCGAAATCAGCCGCCAGGCTGCTTCCTCGGCCGAGCTTGCGCGCGAAGCCGCCTGCTCCGCGTCCGAGGCCGACACCACCATTTCGGCGCTGTCGGAATCGGCACAGCAGGTCGGGCAGATCGTCGAGCTGATCCAGACGATTGCCCAGCGCACCAATCTCCTCGCGCTCAACGCCTCGATCGAGGCCGCGCGCGGCGGCGAGGCGGGGCGCGGGTTCGCCGTGGTCGCGAGCGAAGTGAAGGAGCTGGCGACGCAGACCAGCCGCGCAACCGAACAGGTCGCCGACCAGATCCGTGCGATGCAGGAGACCACCGGTGCCAGCGTCGGTGCGCTGCGCTCGATCGCCGAACAGGTCAAGGAGCTCGAAACCACCGCGATTGCGATCGCCAGCGCGGTCGATCAGCAATCGGTCGCGGGCCAGGATCTGGCGCGCAGCATCGATCTCGCCGCGCGCGGAACCGAACGCGTTGCCGGCCATCTCGACGATGTGCGCGAACTGTCGCTGTCGACCGGCGCCGCCGCCAGCCAGGTGCTGACCAGCGCCAACGATCTCGAACAGCAGGCGTCGACCTTGCGGGCCCAGGTCGATCGTTTCCTCGCCAAGATCCGCACCGGTTAATCCGGACCCCCGCGACGCGACGGACCAAATCAAGTCTTTATAAAGGATTTTCGTTCAGAAATTCGGTCGAATAACCCGTGGGGGGAAATCGGCATGAACATGATGGCACGTCAGGACGAGCTTGAGGAGCAGGCCGTGCCGATGCCGTTGTCGGAGATGTTTCCGGAATTCGGTACCGACACCGAGGCCGCGATCGCGGCTGCGTCGGCCCTCGACGACAAGCCTGAAGGGCCGTCCCAATCATCGACCTTGCTTGAACGGTCGGGCTGGTTTCGCGATTTGCGCCTCGCCGGAAAGATTCACGCGATCTTCGGAACCTTTTTTGCGATCGGCTTTGCGATGTCGCTGGTCCTCGGCCTCGGGCTCACCGAATTGTGGTTCCGGTATCAGGTCTCGGCCCAGGTCCAGGATGCGGTCATAGTCTCGACCGAGCTGCGCGGCACCACGGGAGACCTGCGCTACAACACCGCTCGCTTCCTGTTCGAGCGCGAACCCGCCGTGCTCGATCGCCAGCGCCAGAGCCATGCCGCCGCGATGGCACAGGTCGAAATGATCGACGCGACCGTCAGCCAGCACGTCCCGAGCCTTGAATCGCGGGTCGACCGGATACGAACAAATCTCGCCGAATATGGTGCCACATTCGATCAGTTGAAATCTCTGGCAGCTAGCGAGGGGCGAACAGCGCGATCGGAGGCGCTGGCATTCCAGATTTCCGATCGCGGCGATGCGCTGTTCGAAGAGGTTCGGGTTTTCACCGAGGACCTCGCCCGGGTCGGCGAAACCCAGGAGCGCAACGGGATAGACTACTTCTTCACCATGGTTGCGATCGTCGCCGGGCTGGCGGTGGTCGCTGGTGCCATCCTGTTGCTCGGCCTCGCGTATCTCTCACGGGATTTTTCACGCAAGATCAGCGCAGTGACCCAAGGCATGACCCGGCTGGCTCACGGCGACGATGACTTCGAAATTTCCGGGCGCGAACGCAAGGATGAGATCGGGGCGATGCTGCGCGCGCTCGGAAGCTTCAAGCGCGCCAATCGTCAGCTGCAGGTTTGGGCTCGCGAGCGCGCCGAGCGAGCGGAAGATGAAATTCGCGTTCAGCGTGAGCGACAGCGCGAACGCGAAGACGAGGAAGCGCGCAAGAAGGCGCTGTTGACCGAGGTCGCCGAGCAGTTCGAACGTACCGTCGGCGAGGTTGTGCACCGGGTCGCCGACGCCTCGACCGAGTTGCACAGCACCGCGACCCGGATGGCCGCCACGGCAGAAGAGACCAGCGATCGCACCCGGCGCGTGGCCGACGACATGGCCGAGGCCACTCGCGGCGCGACCTCTGCAGCGGCTGCGAGCGACGAGTTTGCACTGTCGATCAACGAAATCAGCAATCAGGCCGCGTCTTCGAGCGCGTTGGCCCGGCTTGCCACCGATGCGACGACCGAGGCCGACACCACCATTTCGGCGCTGTCGGAATCGGCACAGCAGGTCGGGCAGATCGTCGAGCTGATCCAGACGATTGCCCAGCGCACCAATCTCCTCGCGCTCAACGCCTCGATCGAGGCCGCGCGCGGCGGCGAGGCGGGGCGCGGGTTCGCCGTGGTCGCGAGCGAAGTGAAGGAGCTGGCGACGCAGACCAGCCGCGCAACCGAACAGGTCGCCGACCAGATCCGTGCGATGCAGGAGACCACCGGTGCCAGCGTCGGTGCGCTGCGCTCGATCGCCGAACAGGTCAAGGAGCTCGAAACCACCGCGATTGCGATCGCCAGCGCGGTCGATCAGCAATCGGTCGCGGGCCAGGATCTGGCGCGCAGCATCGATCTCGCCGCGCGCGGAACCGAACGCGTTGCCGGCCATCTCGACGATGTGCGCGAACTGTCGCTGTCGACCGGCGCCGCCGCCAGCCAGGTGCTGACCAGCGCCAACGATCTCGAACAGCAGGCGTCGACCTTGAACGGTCAGGTCAGGGACTTCCTCGCGAAAGTGCGCGAGGGGTAGCGCCGCTTCGCGCACCCGTCTTTTCCCTCGAATGGCGCTGCCGCAGTGCGAACGGCGACCGTGGTCGCCAGCCGTGTGCCGAGCGACGGTCAGCATTGTGGAATTGAGTGAAGAGGTTGGTTGCGGGGGTTGGATTTGAACCAACGACCTTCAGGTTATGAGCCTGACGAGCTACCGGACTGCTCCACCCCGCGATACCGTTCTTGCCGGCTACGAGCGCCAGCGGCCGCATTTGCAGCCCCGGCTTTCCTCGCGCCTGACGGCGCTGCGGGCGGCCGGTCGGCCCTGCGGATCCTTCGGACCCGATTGGCCTGATCCGCGACTCCCGTCCCGGACCGACACCCCAGGTCATGACCCTGGGAAGCACTGGCTTCTTCCCCGCAGCTGTGCGCTCCAGAGACGCCAAAAGGGCCGCCCTTTGCAGGTCAGCCCTTCGACTTGTGAATGGGTTTTTTCCGCGCGTCCCACAGGCTGCAATGCCTGGCGGCGACCTACTCTTCCGTGCCTTGAGACACAGTACCATCGGCGCTGTCTGGTTTCACGGCCGAGTTCGAGATGGGATCGGGTGGGTCACAGACGCTATGGCCACCAAGCAATGAAGCCTGTGGGATGCGGGTTAAATCGATGCACCTTGTTCAAGGTGTGTTGGGCGTATCTGGCTGGAGAATTCCTCCACCGCAGACAGCCTTGCAGGGCTGTCGTTGACAGTGCGAACTCTCAAGCGCGATTTGAACTATTAGGACTGGTTAGCTCCACGCATTACTGCGCTTCCACACCCAGCCTATCAACGTCATGGTCTATGACGGTTCGAAGATACCTAATCTCAAGGGAGGCTTCCCGCTTAGATGCTTTCAGCGGTTATCCCGTCCGTACATAGCTACCCAGCGGCACGCCTGGCGGCATGACTGGTACACCAGAGGTACGTTCACCCCGGTCCTCTCGTACTAGGGGCAACTCCTTTCAAGTATCGACGCCCACGGCAGATAGGGACCAAACTGTCTCGCGACGTTCTGAACCCAGCTCACGTACCACTTTAATTGGCGAACAGCCAAACCCTTGGGACCTGCTCCAGCCCCAGGATGTGATGAGCCGACATCGAGGTGCCAAACGATTCCGTCGATATGAGCTCTTGGGAATCATCAGCCTGTTATCCCCGGCGTACCTTTTATCCGTTGAGCGATGGCCCTTCCACGAGGGACCACCGGATCACTATGACCGACTTTCGTCTCTGCTCGACCTGTCGGTCTCGCAGTCAGGCAGGCTTATGCCATTGCACTCTCGCAGACGGTTTCCAACCGTCCTGAGCCTACCATCGCGCGCCTCCGTTACTCTTTAGGAGGCGACCGCCCCAGTCAAACTACCCGCCACAGAGGGTCCCACTACCGGATAACGGTAGTTGGTTAGACATCAGAAAACAGCAGGGTGGTATTTCACCTATGGCTCCGCTTGGACTGGCGCCCAAGTTTCAAAGCCTCCCACCTATGCTACACAACTCTTTCCTAATGCCACTCTGAAGCTGCAGTAAAGGTGCACGGGGTCTTTCCGTCTAACCGCGGGTACTCCGCATCTTCACGGAGAATTCAATTTCGCTGAGCATATCCTGGAGACAGTGGGGAAGTCGTTACGCCATTCGTGCAGGTCGGAACTTACCCGACAAGGAATTTCGCTACCTTAGGACCGTTATAGTTACGGCCGCCGTTTACTGGGGCTTCAATTCGGAGCTTGCACTCCTCCTCTTAACCTTCCAGCACCGGGCAGGCGTCAGACCCTATACGTCGTCTTGAAGCCGACTTAGCAGAGTCCTGTGTTTTTGATAAACAGTCGCTACCCCCTGGCCTGTGCCCCCGCTAAAAGTTGCCTTCTAACGGGGCCTCCTTCTTCCGAAGGTACGGAGGCAATTTGCCGAGTTCCTTCAGGATACTTCTCTCAAGCGCCTTGGTATACTCTACCTGACCACCTGTGTCGGTTTCGGGTACGGTCTATACGGAGAGGCTATTTCCTGGAACGACTTGGCAGCATGACCAATCCAATAAGGCCACACTACTTCCGCCATCCGTCACACATCTCCAGGCCCACGAATATTAACGTGGTTCCCATCGACTACCCCCTTCGGGCTCGTCTTAGGGGCCGGCTCACCCTGCGCCGATTAGCGTTGCGCAGGAACCCTTGGTCTTTCGGCGAGAGGGCATCTCACCCTCTTTATCGCTACTCATGTCAGCATTCGCACTTCCGATATCTCCACCGTCGGTTACCCTTCGGCTTCATCAACTTACGGAACGCTCCGCTACCGCTGCAGTAAACTGCAACCCTAAGCTTCGGTGCATATCTTTAGCCCCGTTACATCTTCGCCGCAGGAACCCTTATTTAGACCAGTGAGCTGTTACGCTTTCTTTAAAGGATGGCTGCTTCTAAGCCAACCTCCTGGTTGTTTTGGGATTCCCACATGCTTTCCCACTTAGATATGACTTGGGGACCTTAGCTGTAGGTTAGGGCTGTTTCCCTTTTGACGACGGACCTTAGCACCCGCCGTCTGTCTGCCAGACAAGACTCGATGGTATTCGGAGTTTGGTTAGGTTTGGTACCGCTCGCGCAGCCCTAGCCCATCCAGTGCTCTACCCCCATCGGCATACATCTGACGCTCTACCTCAATAGATTTCGCGGAGAACCAGCTATTTCCCGGCTTGATTGGCCTTTCACCCCTAAACACAACTCATCCGAGCATTTTTCAACATGCAACGGTTCGGTCCTCCAGTGCGTGTTACCGCACCTTCAACCTGGTCATGCCTAGATCGCCGGGGTTCGGGTCTAATCCAACATACTCAGTCGCCCTATTCAGACTCGCTTTCGCTTCGCCTACACCTAACGGCTTAAGCTCGCATGCTAGATTAAGTCACTGACCCATTATGCAAGAGGTACGCTGTCACCCCCTATGGGGCTCCAACTGCTTGTAAGCATCCGGTTTCAGGTACTGTTTCACTCCCCTAATCGGGGTGCTTTTCACCTTTCCCTCACGGTACTGTGTTCGCTATCGGTCATGTACGAGTATTTAGGCTTGGAGGGTGGTCCCCCCATGTTCAGACAGGATTTCACGTGTCCCGCCCTACTCAAGTCCTTTTCAATCGCTTTCGCATACGGGGCTGTCACCCGCTATGGCCACACTTTCCAGAGTGTTCTGCTAGTTTATGAAAAGGCACTGGCCTGGTCCCGGTTCGCTCGCCACTACTACGGGAATCTCGGTTGATGTCTTTTCCTCCGGGTACTGAGATGTTTCAGTTCCCCGGGTTTGCTTCACCAAAGCTATATATTCACTAAGGTGATACCTTATCCACCTCTCTCGTTGGCCCCGAAGGACCAATGAAAGAAATGGTGAAGGTGGGTTTCCCCATTCGGAAATCGCCGGATCAAAGTTTGCTCACAACTCCCCGACGCTTATCGCAGCGTGCCACGTCCTTCTTCGCCTGTACATGCCAAGGCATCCACCAAATGCTCTTACCTCACGCTTGAGAATCCACACCATCAACGACAGGCCTGCATAAAGACCGGTTCGTCTTCGCGATGATGCGGAGGAATTATCTCAGCCAGATAATCAATTTGATTGATTTGTGATGATATCGATCACGCGGAACTCTGACCCGAAGGTCGTTATCCTTTGCGACGATACCGCCACGGCATCGATTTAAAAACCCATTCACAATGTCAAAGACGGCGACTGAAAGTCGCCTGACCCGCCGAGGCGGGATCCGCTTTCGTTTCATCTATCGGAATACCTGGTGGAGCCTATCGGGATCGAACCGATGACCCCCTGCTTGCAAAGCAGGTGCTCTCCCAGCTGAGCTAAGGCCCCTTAGGTAATGGTGGGCCTGAGAAGATTTGAACTTCTGACCTCACCCTTATCAGGGGTGCGCTCTAACCAACTGAGCTACAGGCCCACACCTGTCCTTCGCCGACCTTGAGGCCGCGAGGGGCGTGAGCCGACTCAGGCAAACAGCACCCTGAAGCGCTGTTTTCCGATTGATGAAAGGACATGAGGACGACGGCAATGTTCTTTGGAAGCTGCGAAGCACTTCCCGGGACAAGCCCAGGCGCTTTCGCAAACAATCCTTAGAAAGGAGGTGATCCAGCCGCAGGTTCCCCTACGGCTACCTTGTTACGACTTCACCCCAGTCGCTGATCCCACCGTGGCTCGCTGCCCCCTAAAAGGTTAGCGCACGATCTTCGGGTGAAACCAACTCCCATGGTGTGACGGGCGGTGTGTACAAGGCCTGGGAACGTATTCACCGCGGCATGCTGATCCGCGATTACTAGCGATTCCGCCTTCATGCTCTCGAGTTGCAGAGAACAATCCGAACTGAGACATCTTTTGGAGATTAGCTAACCCTCGCGGGATCGCTGCTCACTGTAGATGCCATTGTAGCACGTGTGTAGCCCAGCCTGTAAGGGCCATGAGGACTTGACGTCATCCCCACCTTCCTCCGGCTTATCACCGGCAGTTTCCTTAAAGTGCCCAACTAAATGATGGCAACTAAGGACGAGGGTTGCGCTCGTTGCGGGACTTAACCCAACATCTCACGACACGAGCTGACGACAGCCATGCAGCACCTGTCACTAGGTCCCCGAAGGGAAGGAGTCTGTCTCCAGAAACCGTCCTAGGATGTCAAAGGCTGGTAAGGTTCTGCGCGTTGCTTCGAATTAAACCACATGCTCCACCGCTTGTGCAGGCCCCCGTCAATTCCTTTGAGTTTTAATCTTGCGACCGTACTCCCCAGGCGGATAACTTAATGCGTTAGCTGCGCCACCCAAGCTCTATGAGCCCGGACAGCTAGTTATCATCGTTTACGGCGTGGACTACCAGGGTATCTAATCCTGTTTGCTCCCCACGCTTTCGCACCTCAGCGTCAATACCTGTCCAGCGAGTCGCCTTCGCCACTGGTGTTCTTCCGAATATCTACGAATTTCACCTCTACACTCGGAATTCCACTCGCCTCTCCAGGATTCTAGCTTTCCAGTTTCAAGGGCAGTTCCGGAGTTGAGCTCCGGGATTTCACCCCTGACTTAAAAAGCCGCCTACGCGCGCTTTACGCCCAGTAATTCCGAACAACGCTAGCTCCCTCCGTATTACCGCGGCTGCTGGCACGGAGTTAGCCGGAGCTTATTCTCCAGGTACTGTCATTATCATCCCTGGTAAAAGAGCTTTACAACCCTAAGGCCTTCATCACTCACGCGGCATTGCTGGATCAGGGTTTCCCCCATTGTCCAATATTCCCCACTGCTGCCTCCCGTAGGAGTCTGGGCCGTGTCTCAGTCCCAGTGTGGCTGATCATCCTCTCAGACCAGCTATAGATCGTCGACTTGGTAGGCCATTACCCCACCAACTATCTAATCTAACGCGGGCCCATCTAAAGGCGATAAATCTTTGGTCCGAAGACATTATCCGGTATTAGCTCAAATTTCTCTGAGTTATTCCGAACCTAAAGGCAGGTTCCCACGCGTTACGCACCCGTGCGCCACTAACCCCGAAGGGCTCGTTCGACTTGCATGTGTTAGGCATGCCGCCAGCGTTCGTTCTGAGCCAGGATCAAACTCTCAAGTTTGTGTCACATACTAGGCAGGCACGGGGCGAACCCCGCCAACCTGCCAGGCATGAGCTTCAAGGAGCCGATACCTGCACTGTCAAACGTAATGGATACGAATGAACATGCATCACCCAAGCCGCCTGTGGAGGCGAACGAGGATGTGGCAATCGGCTTCAAGTTAACCGGTATCCGGAGCCTTGAGGTCCCCGGACCGGGCGCCGTCGCCCACATGTCCCTTCATCAAAAA
This sequence comes from Erythrobacter sp. JK5, assembly GCF_018205975.1. Lineage (NCBI taxonomy): Bacteria > Pseudomonadati > Pseudomonadota > Alphaproteobacteria > Sphingomonadales > Erythrobacteraceae > Erythrobacter > Erythrobacter sp. JK5. The sequence goes on from NZ_CP073577.1 coordinate 2,019,810, forward strand.
CCAACAATGTCAAAGAGCCAACCAACAAGCAGAAGCGGACAGCGATGGCTTCCCCGATTTGATACCGGGGGACCGGCTATCCGTGCGTGTTGGCGACCAACCCAGCGGAGCGGGAAAATCCCGGCAGCGCCGCGTCGGTGACAGGGCATATATGGGTGCCCTCGGATTCGGTCAACGCCTTTTTGCAATTTTATTTCGTGGTGGCGCAAGAATGGCGGATTTCCGTCAGTTCCGCCCTTCCCTCGCGCATCCGAAATGGGGACGTGCGAGCCGATCTCAACCCCGGATTAACGATCGAAGCCCCTGGAGCGCCGCGATTCACCTGTGAGTCGTCGCTCTGCTCGCGCAGAATCTTCACCTTTCGCGGTTACAGGCCAACCCATGAATCGCGACCTCGCTTCTTCCGAATCGATCCGGGAGCCGGATCCGCTCGCCCCGCGCGACGGATCCGAGACCACTCCCGACGACAGCGGATTCGCCTCGCGCGTGCGCTCGGCGGTCGCGTGGCGCTGGGGCACTCAGGTCGCGGCGCAGATCATCACCTGGACATCGACCATCCTGGTGGTCCGTCTGCTGGACCCGACCGATTACGGGCTGTTCGCCATGAGTCAGGTGGTGCTGACCGCGCTTGCCTTTCTCAACGGTCACAGTTTCGCGACCTCGCTGGTCCAGACCGAGCGGATCGACGAACGCCGGATCGGGCAGATCTTCGGATTGCTGCTGATGTTCAACGGTGCCCTGGCTGCGATCCAGTTTGCCTTTGCGCCCTATGCCGCCGCCTATTTCGGAGAACCGTTGGTCGCGAACATGCTGCGCATTCAGGCGATGATCTTCCTTACGGTCCCGTTCACCGCGCTACCTGCCGAATTGCTGGCGCGTCGCCTCGAGTTTCGCCGCCAGGGTCAGGTCAACATGGCGAGCGCGGTGGTCGGCGCGGCGCTGGCGTTGACACTCGCGTGGCAGGGGTTCGGCGTATGGTCACTGGTCTATGCGCCGATCGCGATGTTCGTCACCCGCGCAATCGGACTGACCATCGCCGCCGGCCTGCGGATCCGGCCGATCTTCGACCCGCGCGGCGCGTGGGATCTCGTCACCTTCGGCGGTACGCTGACCCTGTGCCAGCTGTTCTGGATCGTCCAGAGCCAGAGCGACATCGTCATCGCCGGCCGATCGATGCCGACCCACGACCTCGGGCTCTATTCCGAGGCACTGTTCCTCACCCTGATCGTCACCGGACGTTTCATCCCGCCGATCAACGAGGTCGCGCTCGCCGCCTATTCGGAGCTGCATCGCGCCAAACGCCCGCTCGGACCCTATTTTCTTAAGACCGCGCGGATGGTCATGATGGTCAGCGCTCCGATCTACATCGGCCTTGCGCTGACCGCCGAAGACGCGATCCTCACCTTGTTCGGACAGAAATGGGCCGGGATGATCCCGATCGTCGGCGGGCTGGCGCTGGTGATGCCCGCCTTTGCGCTGCACCTGATCTGTTCGCCGGTGACCAACGCCATGGGGCGCCCCAGGGTCTACCTCACCACCAGCGTCGCGGGTGCGATCGTCATGCCGCTCGCATTCCTGTGGGGGGTCGATGGCGGGTTCGGTGCGCACGACACGCCGGCGATGGGTCTCGTCCATGCCTGGTGGCTTGCAGCCCCGGCGCTGTGCCTTTTCACCCTGGCGATGACGCTGCCGCGCATCGGGGTTTCCCCGCTGGCGCTGGCGCGCGAGCTCGCGCCGATCGCGCTGGCTTGCGGGATGATGACGCTCGCTGTCGTCGCGGCGCAACGTTTCGCGCCGTTCGGTGCGCCGTGGACCGAGCTCGCCTGGAATGGGCTGGTCGGGGCAAGTGTCTACGCCGCGACCTTCTGGTTCGGCTTCAACCGGCTGGTGCGCGAGACGTGGGCGATGCTGCGCGAACGCGAAGCGTCTCCGGCCGCGGCGCTCTCCCCTGCCTGACCGCGCGACGCCCGATTTGGGCGGAGCATCATTGTCTGGTATCTTGGCACGGACGGCGCGGAACCACTTCGGGCGCGCCGGACGGGATAGGACCACATGATCACGCATTTCTGGGCGCTGCCGGCACTGTCGATTGCGCTGTTCGATATCGGCGTCGAGCCGGTGAAGCCGGTCGAGGAGCAGGCGGTCGCCCCCAACCTGGCCGACCCGACGACCGAAATTCTCGACCTCGACGAAGAGCGCAACCAGCGCCTCACCATCCCGGTGATGATCGGCGGAGCGGGTCCGTACGATTTCATGATCGACACCGGCAGCCAGGCGACTGCCGTCACGCACGAGATCAACGAAAGTCTCGGCCTGACCCGGCTCGGCACCGCGACGCTGGTGGGCATGGCGAGCCGCCGGACGGTCGATATCGTCGAAGTCGACAACCTCGAGGTCGGCAGCCACACGATCAACAATCTCGTCTCCCCCGTGCTGTATCGCGCGCATGTCGGCGCGGACGGGATCATCGGGCTCGATACGCTGCAGGATTTCCGGGTGCTGATCGACTTCCGCGAGGAGACGATCGCGGTCCAGGACACCACCGCTTCGCAGGATCGCAAGGGGTTCGAGATCATCGTGCGGGCGCGGCAGGAGCTGGGTCAGCTGCTGATCACCGACGCGCTGGTCGAAGGAGTGCGGGCGACCGTCATCATCGATACCGGCGCACAGGGGAGCCTCGCCAACACCGTCCTGCAGGAACGGATCCGTACCAAGCGCGCTTCCGAAGTTACTTCGACCGACGTCAACGGCGTCTCTCTCGTGGGTCAGATGTCGTATGTCCGCTCGCTCGAGATCGAGGGGCTGACACTTACGAACATTCCGCTGGCCTTTGCCGATGCGCCCGCTTTCGAAGCGCTCGGGCTGAAGGACAAGCCGGTGCTGTCGCTCGGCATGCAGCATCTCAAGCTGTTCGACCGGGTCGCGATCGACTTTTCGCGCCAGCGCATCCTGTTCGATCTGCCACGCGATGTCGCGCGGGCGATGCGCCGGGCGAAGCGCCAGAACGGGGTGCGGACCTTCTGACGCCGCACCGGCAATAGGGCGTTGCGCTTGCGCGGGGCACCTGCGCGCCCCACATCGCGGTCTTCATGACTGCCCATCCCGCCCAGACCGAAACACGAGTGCCCGACGCTGAAGGCTGGCACACGCTGCGGCGATTCCTGCCCTATCTGTGGCCGAAGAAGAACCGCGGGCTGCGGGTGCGCATCGTCACCGCGATGCTGTTCGTGCTCGCCGCCAAGGGCGTGATGCTGGCGCTGCCCTTTGCCTATAAGGGTGCGGTCGATGCGATGGCCGGACCGGTCGGCGACGGGGCCACGGTGGCACTGGCGCTGGTCGCCGCCTACGCGCTCGGCCGGTTCACCTCGGTGCTGTTCGACAACCTTCGCAACATGGCATTCGAGCGGGTGGGACAGGACGCGACGCTCAGCTTCGCCGAAGACGTGTTCCACCGGCTGCACCGCCTGTCGCTGCGATTCCACCTGTCGCGCCGCACCGGCGAAGTGACCAAGATCATCGAACGCGGAACCAAGAGCATCGACATGATGCTGTACTTCCTGCTGTTCAACATTGCCCCGACCGCGATCGAATTGATCGCCGTCGGCGTGATCTTCTACATCAATTTCGGGTGGGAGCTGGTGTTCGCCACCGGCCTGACGGTGGTGGCATATATCGCGGTCACGCGCTGGATCACGGAATGGCGCGCCGCGCTGCGACGCGAAATGAACGACCTCGATGGGCAGGCACTGCACCGCGCGGTGGATTCGCTCCTCAATTTCGAGACGGTCAAGTATTTCGGAGCCGAACGCCGCGAAGAGGCGCGCTACAGCCAGGCCGCGCGCGCCTATGCCGAGGCGGCAGTCAAGTCGGAGAACTCGCTCGGGCTGCTCAACATGACGCAGTCGCTCATCACCAACCTGCTGATGGCGGGGGCGATGGCCTATACCGTGTGGGGCTGGAGCAAGGGGCAGCTGACGGTCGGCGACCTGGTGTTCGTGAACACCTACCTGCTCCAGCTGTTCCGCCCGCTCGATCTGCTGGGATGGGTCTATCGCACGATCCGGCAGGGGCTGGTCGACATGGCCGAGATGTTCCGGCTGATCGATACCGATATCGAGGTGCGGGATTCACCCGGCGCGCCCGCTCTAGTGGTGCGCGAACCGCACATTACATTCGACAACGTGACGTTCGGCTACGAGCCTGGACGCACGATCCTCAACGGCCTCAGCTTCGAGGTGCCCGCCGGTTCGACCGTGGCGATCGTCGGCCCGTCCGGCGCGGGCAAGAGCACGATCGCGCGGCTGCTGTTCCGCTTCTACGATCCGCAAGGCGGACATATCCTGATCGACGGGCAGGACATCGCAGCGGTGCAACAGGAAAGCGTGCGCGCGGCGATCGGGATCGTGCCGCAGGACAGCGTGCTGTTCAACGATACGCTCGCCTACAATATCGCCTATGGCGCCGAGGATACGGACATGGCGACCGTCGAGCAGGCCGCGCGCGACGCGGCGCTGATGCCGCTGATTAAGCGCCTGCCCGACAGGTTCGAAACCACGGTGGGCGAGCGCGGGCTCAAGCTTTCGGGCGGCGAAAAACAGCGTGTCGCAATAGCGCGGACGCTGGTGAAGGATCCGCCGATCCTGGTGCTCGACGAAGCGACCAGCGCGCTCGACACGCGCACCGAGCAGGAAATTCTCGATACGCTCAAGCGGCTTGAGCGCGGGCGCACCACGATTGCGATCGCGCATCGGTTGTCGACGATTGCCGATGCCGATCGCATCCTGGTGCTCGATCACGGCCAACTGGCGGAGAGCGGAACGCATGCCCAACTGCTTGCAGCAGCTGGCCTCTACGCCGAGATGTGGCAACAGCAGGCCGCCGAGCGGCGCGAGGAAAAGGAGGCGGCTGAGTAGCCGCTATTCCGAATCAGCGCCTTCCGGTTCCCCCGGCGACCGGCGCAGGTTCGCCGATGCCAGGTCCAGCTGGTCCGCCGGGATAACCTCGACCTCTCCCCGCACGTCCTTCAGCGCTTCGAGAAATTGCGCGGAATTGCCGACGATCACCACCGTCGCCTTGGCCGGATCGACGTAGTCCTGCGCTGCGGCGCTCGCCGCCTCGGGCGTGACATCGGACAGGCGCTGCGCGAACCGCACCGCCTCGGTCGGTTCCAGCCCCTGCTGCAGCAGGTCCGCCACGATCGCGTTGAACCCGCCGCTGGTCTCCAGCGCACGGGCCCGGCTGCCCGCAAGATACAGGCGCCGCCGCTCGAGCAGATCGTCGTCCAGCGGCTCGGTGCCGAGGCGTGCAAACTCCTCGAGGAATATCTGCACCACTTCGTCGGCGGTTTCGTTCTTGGTCTGCGCGCTTGCCGTCAGAATCGACGCGTCGGCACGGTCGGCGAAGCCCGAATAGGCCCCGTAGCTGAGCGAGCGCTTGGTGCGGACTTCTTCGAACAGCCGCCCGCTCGATCCGCCGCCCAGCACGCTGTTGGCGAGTTCGAGCGGATAGTAGTCGCTATCGACCCGTGACGGCGCGCGCACCGCGGCGATCACCGCCGCCTGTCCCGCATCGGGCATGTCGATCACAATGGTGCGGATCGGCTGGGCATCGCCCGCCGCCGCTTCGGGCACAGGCCCGGTCGGCGTCGAAACGCTCCAGTCCCCGAACATCGATTCCGCCACCGCCATCGCGCGGTCAGGCGTGATCCCGCCGCTGACGACGATCTGCATCCTCTCGGGGTGCACATAGCCCGCGCGGTGACACAGCAGGTCCTCGCGGGTGATCGCCGCAAGGCTCTCCGACGTTCCGTCGGGCTGGGTTCCGTAGGGGGCATCGCCATACATCGCGACCCGCACGACGTAGCGCGACAGCCCGCCCGGTTCCTTCATCGAGACCTGCAACCCGTCCATCGCACGCTTGCGCTCGCGATCGAATTCGCTCTGCGGATAGGTCGCGCCGCGCACGATCTGCGCAGCAAGCGCACCGGCCGCTTCGAGATTGGACACCGGCGCAGTCAGGCTGAAGCTGGTGCCGTCGCTGCCAGCACCTGCCCCGAAAACGGCACCGAGGCTTTCGAACCGGGCCGCGATGGCTGCGGCATCCATCCCCTCGATCCCCTTGTCGGCAAGGATTGCCGCCATTTGCGCGATACCCGCCTTGTCGCGCGGATCGGTCTTGCTGCCACCCGGAACCAGCATCGATATCGTCGCGATCGGCACATCGCCGGTTTGCACCGCGACCACGCGAATGCCGTTCGACAGCGCGCCTTCGACAATCTCGGGCTCGGCGACCTCGGGCGACGGTCCCGGTCCGGGAGGCGCCATCCGTTCGCTCTCCGGCCGGACCTGCCGGATCTGGCCGGTGGCCGGCGGCAGGGTGCGGAATTCGGGCATCGGCACCGGGTTCGCATAGGTCGAAGGATCGTCCTCGCCGGCGGTGTAGGTAATCGTCACCCGCTTCTTCGGATCGAGATAGCGTGCCGCGACACGCCGCACATCGGCAGCGGTGACCTCGGTAATCTCGGCCAGGCGCTTATCGGCGAAGTCGGGGTCGCCGCTCGATACCAGCGCTTCGCCGAGCTCGAACGCCCGCCCGCGTGCCGTTTCGCGGCGCCGCAGCGTGCTGGCGACGATTTCGCTCTTCGCTTCGGCGATCTCGGCTGCGGTCACCGGTTCGGTGCGGATGCGCTCGATCTCGGCGTCGAGCGTTTGGGTCGCCTGCTCCATCGCTTCCTCACCGCTGACGATCACGTAGGCGGCGATCTGGCCTGCTTCGCGGAACAGCGAAACCGATGCGATCGCATCGACTGCCTGACCGCTGCGCACGAAGGCATCGTCGAACCGGCTGCTGTCGCCGCGCGACAGGATCGCTTCGAGCACTTCGAGCGCGGCGGCATCCGGATTGGTCGTGGCCGGGCCTTTCCACAGCGCACCGACCACCGGCAGCGGCACGTTCGGCGCGGTCGCATTCACGGTGCGCGGCTGCGTGAGTTCGGGCTCGCGGATATCGATGGCGAGATCGACCGGATTGGCGCGCGGCGGAATGTCGGCGAAATACTGGTCGACCAGCTCGCGCAGGCGCGAAAGCTCGAAATTGCCGGCCACGATCAGCGTCGCCGTGTCCGGCCCGTAGTATGCCTCGTAGAAAGCGCGCGCATCGTCGAGCGTCGCGCTGTCGAGATCCTCGATCGAGCCGATCCCCGGGCGGCGATGCGGCATCAGGTCGAACGCATTTTCCGGAAGGACGAAGCGCTGCAACCGGCCGTAGGGCGGCGCGAGCACGCGCTGGCGCAGTTCCTCCTTCACCACCCCGCGCTCGGTCTCGAACACTTCTTCGTCGACCACGACCTTCGCCATTCGCTCGCGGTGGGTCCACAGCATGGTTTCGAGATAGGCAGCGGGCACCTGCTCGTAATAATTGGTCCGGTCGATCCAGTTCGACGCGTTGCGCGTGCCGCCGATATCGGCGGTGAGGCCGTAGATCATGTTGTAGGGCATGTTCTCGGTCTTGCGGCTGAGAATATGTTCGAACAGGTGCGCGAAGCCGCTGCGCCCGTCCGGGTCGAGCTTCGATCCGATATCGTACCACAGGGAGGTGGTGACGGTGCTGGTCGTGCCGTCGGGGAGCGCGATGACCCGCAGGCCATTGCCGAGCGTCCACATCGTGTAATCGATCTCCGGCGCGCTCAGCGCGGTGGTCGCTGCGTCGGCATTCGCATGGTCGTCGGCCAGAGCCGGTGCAGCAGCAGCGAATGCCATGGCGGCTGCGCCCGCCAGCATCATATTCCTGATCATCGAGTTGGTCCCCGTTTGCGTTTCGGGCACCGGTTAAAGCGCACCGCCGCCTCGGGCTCAAGGGATGAACCCCGTCAGGCCTGCAAAATGCCGATTCCTATCGACGCGCGTCTTCGGAAAGGCCCTGCAGAATGCCCAGCGCCTGCTCGCGGCGCGTCCACGGAACGAACAGATGATCGTGGTGGTATCCCGCAATCGCGTTGCAGGCGATACCCGCCTCCGCAAGCGCAGCGGACACCGCTGCCGTAAGCCCGACGCCTTCGAGGTCCGATTGCAACTGCAGCGTGATCCGCGCGAACAGCGCTCCCCCGGGTTCGGGCTCGAGCGCTTCGATCACGACGGTCGCCGCCTCGTCTTCGCGGATCAGGGCGAAGGGTTCGCCGACCCACTCGGCACCTGCGTCCTCGTGCGGCAGGGCGAGGAAGCGATAGGGTGCGGCATGGAGCCAGGGTGCCATCCCGGCCAGCATGTCATCGAGACCGCTGACGGGCTTGTCCGGCATCAGAGGATGTATTTCGACAGATCGCTGTCGCCCGCCAGATCGGCGAGGCGCTCGCGCACATAGGCGGCGTCGATCGTGATCGTCTCGCCAGCGTGCTCCTCAGCCTCGAAGCTGATTTCCTCGAGCAGTTTTTCCATCACCGTCTGCAGCCGCCGCGCGCCGATATTCTCGACGCTCTCGTTCACCTGCGCCGCGATCTTCGCGACTTCGGCGACGGCGTCGTCGGTGATGTGGAGCGTCACGTCCTCGGTCCCGATCAACGCGCGGTATTGCTCGACGAGGTTGGCGCGGGTCTCGGACAGAATCCGCACAAAGTCCTCTTCGGTCAGCGCGCGCAACTCGACCCGGATCGGCAGGCGGCCCTGCAGTTCGGGCAGCATGTCGGACGGCTTGGCGACGTGGAACGCGCCGCTGGCGATGAACAGCACGTGGTCGGTCTTCATCGGGCCGTACTTGGTCGAAACCGTGGTGCCCTCGATCAGCGGCAGCAGGTCGCGCTGCACGCCTTCGCGGCTGACGCTGCCGCCGCGCACGTCGCTGACCGCGATCTTGTCGATCTCGTCGAGAAACACGATGCCGTTGGTTTCGGCATTGGCCAGCGCGACGCGGGCGACGTCGTCCTGATCCATGCGCTTTTCGGCTTCCTCGTCGACCAGCTTGTCCCACGCATCGGGCACGCGCAGCTTGCGCCGCGCGGTCGGCTTCTTGCCGAACGCCTTGCCCATCATGTCGCTGAGATCGATCATCCCGACATTGCCGCCCATATTGCCCATGTCGAACGGCATCGAGCGGTCTTCCGCGACTTCGATCTCGACCTCGACATCGTTCATCGCGTTCTGGACGATCCGCTCGCGAAAGCTTTCGCGCGTCGCTTCGGACGCGTTGTCGCCGACCAGCGCGGTCAGCAGCCGCTCCATCGCGGCTTCGGAAGCGGTTTCGCGCACCGCGTCACGGCGGCGGTCCTTTTCGAGCCGGATCGCTTCCTCGACCAGGTCGCGGGCGATCTGTTCGACGTCGCGCCCGACATAGCCGACCTCGGTGAACTTGGTCGCTTCGACCTTCACGAACGGCGCCTCGGCCAGCTTCGCCAGACGGCGGCTGATTTCGGTCTTGCCGCAACCGGTCGGGCCGATCATCAGGATATTCTTGGGCGTCACTTCGTTGCGCAGTTCCGCGCCCAGCCGCTGCCGCCGCCAGCGATTGCGCAGCGCCACAGCGACCGCGCGCTTGGCATCCTTCTGGCCGACGATATGCTCGTCCAGCGCCGCGACGATGGCTTTCGGGGTGAGATTGTCCAAACCGGGAGTGTCCGTCTCTTGTGTCGTTGTCTTCAGCATGCCGCTCATGTGGCGTCGGCGAGGCGAGGTTCAAGCCGTGCGCGCTTCGCGTCCACGGCAAACTGACGGTTGAGCCAGCGGGTCATCGGCCGCTCGACATGGCGGAAGAACAGCCACGACAGGCCATAGACCATCGCAAAAGCCAGCGCGAAATAGGCCCACGGCCCGCCATAGAACCGCAACTGCCCGAACACCCACATCGCGATCCACGCGATCGGCACGTGCAACAGATAGACCGCGTAGCTGCTGTCCCCCGCGAGCGTGATGAACCGCGGAAACGGCAAGCGCAGCGGCCCGCCGACGATCGCGGTGAAGAGCAGGATGGCGGGCAGCGCGCACCAGCGCAGATAATCGACCCCGTAGCCGACGCCCGGATCCGGCGGGACCGCGAAGACCGTGGCGGGAACGAACGCGGCGGCGCACGCGATCCGGAACCAGGCGGGAAGCCGCCGCCCGCTCACCGCCAGCCAGCCGAGCGCCATGCCGACGATGAACAGCAGGAAGATCGGCTGGGTGAAGGTATGCAGGACCGGCGACTCGAACCGCATGGTCAGCCCGACCAGCGACAGCGCGAGGCAGGCCGCGCCGGTGAATGCCATCGCCGCGATCCGCCCCTGCGCGATCATCACGCCGAACAGCATGTAGAACACCATTTCGTAATAGAGCGTCCAGCCCGGCCACAGCACCGGCAGCGGCTTGCCCCCGCCCCCGCCAACGCCGTCGGGCCAGTAAGGAATGAGGGCGATCGACTTGGCGATCTTCTCGGTGCCGAACCACTGGCCCTGCAGCACCAGCATCACGATGACGAACAGGATCGTCGCGATCCAGTAGGGCGGCATCGCGCGGATGATGCGGCGTACCCAGAATATCCGCCGCGCCTGCGGATCGCCGAACAGCGGCCCGGAAGAGACCACCATGATGTATCCGGAGATCAGGAAGAACACCATGATCGCGGCATTGCCGGGCAGGTTCGCGCCCAGCTCGAACCCGAGCCCCGGCCCGACATGGCTGGCAAAGCCCCAGCCGACATGGCTGACGACGACGATCAGGCCGGAAAGCGCGCGCATCAGCTGGATGTGGGTCAGCTTGCCGTCGTGAATTTGAGCGCCCATCGCTCCCCCGGCCCGTGCTGCGATCAGCCGCTGACGCCGGGACGGCGCGCCGTCAGCTAGACGCTTTCGAGCGTTACATTGCCGTTGGTGAACACGCAAATGTCGGCAGCGACGGCCATCGCCTTGCGCGCGATGGTTTCGGCGTCGTCCTCGTATTCCGCGAGGGCGCGCGCGGCGGCGAGCGCGAAATTGCCGCCCGATCCGATCGCGGCGATCCCGCCTTCGGGTTCGAGCACGTCGCCATTGCCGGTCAGCACCAGCAGCGTGTCCTTGTCGGCAACGATCATCAACGCTTCGAGATTGCGCAGGTACTTGTCGGTTCGCCAGTCCTTGGCGAGCTCGACCGCGGCGCGCAGCAACTGCCCTGAATATTGTTCCAGCTTCTTCTCAAGCCGTTCGAACAGGGTGAAGGCATCGGCTGTCGCGCCGGCGAAACCGGCGATGACCTTGCCGCCCTCGCCGATCCTGCGGACCTTGCGGGCGTTGGGTTTCATCACGGTGTTGCCCATCGAGACCTGCCCGTCACCGGCAATCACGGTGGTGTCGTCGCGCCTGATGCCGACGATCGTGGTGCCGTGCCATTGGACAAGGCCGTGGCTGTCGCTGTGCTGTGTCATGCCGCGAGATATGGGCGCTCGCCCTGGCCGATCAAGCTACGGACCGCCCGGACCCGCTCCCGGCGCGCCAACCTGGCCGATATTGCCGAACAGATCTTCGAGGAAGCCACGCTCCCGGCCCAGAGTGGGCGTCTTGTCGCCATCAGGCTGGAGGTAGACCACCTGGTCGATCCCGCTGCGTTCGACCGCAGCGACATTGCCCGACGCATCGAACTTTACCGCGAGCACGCCGTGATTGCGGATGCGCGGGCGCACGAACGGCCGGCGTCCGGTGACGCTGGAAACGTAATACCAGGTCGGATCGCCGTACTGGCTGGTGAAGCTGGGGCGGCCCAGCGTGCCTTCGACCGAGCGCTGGTTGTCGATCCCGGGCTGGATCGAATCGAGCAGCACCTGATCGGTGATGTAGCCGCGCGATTCGCGGATCGAGGTGCATCCCGCAACGCTTGCGGCAGCGCCCGCCAGCAGCACCGCCAGCCACAGCTTGCGACGACCAGTATCGATATTCCGAAGAGCTTGCATCGAGCCGTTCTATCCCGTCCATTGCCGTGCGCACGCAGCGCACTATATCGCATTGCGAAGGGCTTTAGGGGCCTCGGCCCGGCCTTGCAACGCCGCTGCCGCAAGCAGCTGGGGTGAAGCGGTTGAATTGCGGCTGAATGCGGTGGAACATCGCTGCGGCCCGGGGGTTGGCCTCACATCCGCCTTTCAGTCAAGAACAGGAATCGAAGCCCGCCATGTCCTTTATCTCACGCCTGCTCGGAACCGCGCCCGATCCGCGCGAAAGCGTTCGCCCCCTGTGGCACCGCGTGGTCGAGCTCGCACGCGAGCCGGGCTTTTATACCGATTGCGGGGTGGCTGACACGGTGGGGGGACGGTTCGATCTGATCACCGCGATCCTGTGCACCGTGATGGTGCGGGTCGAGGCTTCCGACATGCGCGCCGAAAGCGCACTGCTGGCGGAACTGTTCGTCGAGGACATGGACGGGCAGCTGCGCGAATTCGGGATCGACGACGTAGTGGTCGGCAAGCACGTGGGACGGCTGATGAGCGCGCTCGGAGGCAGGCTGGGAGCCTATCGCGGGGCGCTCAACGCGAAGGATCGCGAAAAGCTGATCGCCGCCGTCACCCGCAACGTCACCTTCAATGACGATCAGGACGAGGCGAAGGGTGCCGCCTGCGTTGCCGACAAACTGCTTGCCCTGTCCGGAAGGCTCGCCGACCGCAGCGACGAGGAGCTGATCAAGGCGAGCGGGATCTGGTGAGCGCGCCCGAACTTTCGCGACCGGTGAAGGTCCGCCCGCTCACGGGCGATCCGGTGCTGGTCGAAGCCGACGCGGCGGAGCGTGCGGCGCTGGCGGAGCGGTTCGGACTGTCTGCGGTGAACAGCCTGCGCGCCGAGATTGAACTCGAAGCCAAGGGCAAGGCGATCCGCGCCACCGGCGACCTCGAAGCCGAGATCGTTCAGGTGTGCGCGGTCTCGGCAGAGGATTTTCCCGTGTCGATCCGCGAGCCGATAGACCTGAGGTTCGTTCCCGAAGGCGCGTCTGCGGCCGATGAGGAAGAGATCGAACTCGAAGCCGACGATTGCGACGAAATCGAATATGCGGGCGAGACCTTCGATCTCGGCGAAGCGGTAGCGCAGACGCTCGGCCTCGCGATCGACCCCTATGCCGAAGGCCCCAATGCCGAGGCCGTGCGCAAGGCGGCAGGTATCCGCGGCGACGACGCGCCGAGCGGCCCGCTGGCCGAGGCACTGGCGGCGTTGAAGAAGGACGACTGACCCCGGGCTGTGCCTATGTGGCACAGCGAACCGCCCCGGATTCGCGTTGACATCCTTCGGCCTCGGGTGTCACCTGCCCCCTTGGGGGAAATCGGACCGCGCAGGGAGACATGCAGGATTCCGGGGGGAACTACTTTTCGTTCGCAAAACAGGCCTATCACAACCCATGGCTTGATTTGCTGCGATCCCTTGCAATCTTTCTGGTCCTGCTCCGGCACGGAGCGGTGATTGAGAACACCGGTCCGCCCGAAGGCGCGCTGTCCAACTTCTTCCTCAACGGCTGGGCCGGGGTCGACCTGTTCTTCGTCCTGTCGGGTTACCTTATCGCAAGCGGATTGATCCGGCGGTTCGGCGCAACCCGATCGCTGTTTCCGGTCGGTTACTTCAAGGACCGCATCCTCCGCATCGTGCCAGCCTATTACGCGGTGCTGCTGCTGTGCCTGCTGGGATTCTTTCCGGGTTTCCGGATCCTGAGCGAGGATCCCGGCACGAGCTTCGTCGCGCACCTGCTGTTCCTGCAGGATTACACCGGGTCCGACATCAATGTCGTGTTCTGGTCGCTGGGCGTCGAGGAGAAATTCTACATCATCGCACCCGTCCTGGTGCTCCTGCTCCTCAAGGCCGGGTCGTGGCCGACGCGGCTCGCGCTGGCGGCCGGCATCCTGCTGGTTTCCCCGCTGGGCCGCGGCCTGACCTTCGAAGCGATCGATCAACCGGTTGCCTATTTCGATTTCTTCCATGCGATGCGCAGCCCGTTCCACATGTCGCTCGAAGGGTTCGTGGTCGGCATTGTCGTCGCCATGTTCCGCGCGAACGGCCGGGCGCTTTCGCGGACCCTCGCGCTGGCGGGATTGTGCATCAGTGCCATCGTTCTGGTGCTGTGGCTCGGCTCGCACGATTTCTACGCCGACATCACGCGCATCGATGCCTGGCTGCAGCCGACGGCGCTCGCTCTGCTGTTCGGCGTCATGCTGCTTTGTGCCGCGTCGCTTGCGGGCGAGGAGCTGAAATTCGAGCCCTTCTTCCGCGTGAACGCGCGGCTGAGCTACGCTCTCTACCTGGTGCATTTTCCGCTGATCCCGCTGGCTTTCGCCCTCGGCAAAGCGCAGCACCCGCTCATCTTCTGGGGGTGGTACCTGCTGGTTGCCTACGCGGCTGCACTGGTGCTGCATTTCGGTGTCGAGAAGCCGTTCCTCAATCTCAAGCAGCGGCTCAACGCCCGCGCATCCCCGGCACCGCCTGCCGCGCAAACGGAGGTGGCATCGCCATGACCTTCCTCGAAAACTATGCGGACCGGTTGGTCTACCTGCTGTGCGCCGCGATGATCTTCATCCCGCTGGAACGCATTCTCCCGCGGATCAGGGAACAGAAGATCGTGCGCGCCAACCTGACGCTCGACGTACTCTACATGCTGCTGGGCGCGCTGGCGACGATGCTGCTGTCGGTGTTCTTCATCGCGATCGTGGTGAGCCTGCTCGGTCCCTGGATACCCGGCTCCGCGTCCGAATTCGTTGCCTCGCAGCCGGTCTGGCTACAGGTCATCCTGCTGATCGTGGTGGGGGACTTCTACTATTACTGGGCGCACCGCACATTTCACGCAGTCCCGCTCCTGTGGAAATTCCATGCGGTTCACCATTCGATCCAAGACCTCGACTGGGTCGCCGCGCACCGGACGCATCCGGTGGATACCGCGCTTACCAATTCGGGTGTCCTGATCCTGGCGATCCTGCTCGATTTCAGCGTTCTCGCGGTCCTGATCTTCAGCTTCCAGTTCTTCTGGCATTCGCTGCTCAAGCATTCGAATGTCGCGGTCGGATGGGGACCGCTGCGGTGGGTCTACCTGACTCCCACTTTTCACCACTGGCATCATGCCAATGTGAAGGAAGCGTATGACAAGAACTTCGCCGGGCAATTGCCATTGTGGGATGTGCTGTTCGGCACCGCCATCATGCGCGAGGACGAGGGTCCCGCCCGATACGGCGTCGACGATCCGGTACCGGTCACATTCCTCGGCTCCCTCGCTTACCCCTTCCGGCCGCGCCGCAGCGATGACGACAACCCGGCGGACCCGGGCAAGCCCGGCCTGGAGGAGCTGGCGCGGGATTGAAGGCGGGCACAATACCGCCCGGCAGGCGCCCGATCAGAACGGAATATCGTCGTCGAGATCGTCGTAGCCACCACCCTGGCCGCCGCCCGAGCCGCCGCTTCCGCCACCGGAACCGCCACCGCCCTGGTTCCAGCCGCCTCCGCCGGAGCCTCCGTTCTGGCCGCCGCCATAGCCGCCTCCGCCACCCGAACGTCCGCCCCCGCCCGGGGCGCCATCGAGCATGGTCAAGGTCCCGTCATAGCCGCGCAGCACGACCTCGGTGGTGTAGCGGTCCTGCCCGCTCTGGTCCTGCCACTTGCGGGTCTGCAGCTTGCCTTCGATGTAAACCTTGCTGCCCTTCTTCAGATAGTTTTCGGCTACGTTGACGAGACCTTCGGAGAAGATCGCGACGTTGTGCCATTCGGTGCGTTCCTGCCGCTCGCCGGTGTTGCGATCCTTCCACGTCTCGCTGGTTGCGATCCGCAGGTTGCAGACCTTCCCGCCGTTCTGGAAACTGCGCACTTCCGGGTCCGCGCCCAGATTGCCGATCAGCATGACCTTGTTGAGCGAACCCGCCATCGAAAAACCCCTTCCCGTGTCATATGCAAGCGCGGCGATCGGGCCGCGCGATTCTCAACGGGTCATAGGACAGGCGACCGGGCGACGCGACCCGGCCAGGCGCTTTTCCACCTCCAATATGGCGGAAACTACGTATTCTTCGCCTTGGGTGGCTATCGACTTGGGTAGCGCAACCGTCCGAGAAAACGGGTCAGGCTGGGCAGCTCACGGTCGGAATTGAGCAGTTTGGCCTTGGCCTTTTCGAACCGCATCACCCCGTCGATCCGGCGATCGAGAAATTCGAACGTCTTCGCCTTGCTCTCGCTGTCGTCGTTCACGAACACGGCAAGCGTCGCGCTGTAGATGCCCGACAGGATCGCGCGCTTGGTGTAGTGATTGTAATCGGTCGCGGTGTCGCCCGCGAGCCGCCACATCAGGTCCGCCGAACGCCAGCCGATCTGGAGCGCGCGCGGCGCGTTGTGCGGCATCGCCATGACGGCCAGCGCGCGGCGCACCGCCTCGTCGATATCCATCACCGCCTCGAGCCGGAATGCGACCAGCGTACGGATCCGCTCGCGAATCTTGAGCGCCGCCAGCCTATCGGCCGGCCATTCGCGCTCCATCGCCTGATCGACGCTGATCACCCAGGCATCGATCATGTCCATCGCGCGGCCGTTGAGCGGCTTTTCGGGAAAGGCAAGCTTCGCGATATCGGGATCGGCACCTGCCATTTCCGCCGCCGCGAGCAACGCCGTCTCGGTCCAGCCATCGAAGATCGCCGATGCGGCAATGTCGGGAGCCAGCGCAATGCGCAATTCGTCGAGCGTTATGTCGGCGAAGTGGGTCGGTGATGGAGTCGTCATGTCAGAAAGAAGGGCCGTATTGCCGAGTGGTTCCCTCTTTCTCGCGATTGGCATCGGCAGCGGCGAATTCCTGCATGATCCGTTCGTTGCCATTCATCAGTTCGGCATAGTCGCGCGCCGAGCGCCCCGAATTGTCGTTCTGATCCGGGTTCGCGCCCTGCGCGAGGAACCGGCGGACCAGCTCGACATTGCGCTGGTGCACAGCGGCGATAAGCGGGGTTTCGCCCTGCTGATCGGTGACATTGACCTGCGCCCCGCCCTTGATCAGTTCTTCGACCCCGTCGACGAAGCCGAGCGTCGTGGCGACCTGGATCGGGGTGAGCCCGTTGCGATTGCGAATGTTGGGATCGGCGCCGCGCTGGAGCAGAAACCGGATCCACAGCACATCGCGCCGCTTGGCCACCACGTGCAGCCCGGTATCGCCGGTGGTGATATCGCGCGCGTTGATCACCGTCGTGCCGGGCTCGTTCAGCATCTGGGTGACGGTGTCACCGTCGCGCTCATCCACCGCTTCGAGAAACTTGTAGCCATCAGAGTATAGCTGCGCGGAGGCCGGAGCGATTGCAGCCACGCCTACGAACGCTGCAAAACTCGCACTGGCAATCGCGATGCCGCGCCCTAACTTGCGCAAAACGGAGCGCCCCACGGTTTGATCCTTTCGCTTTTCCTGCCACATACCGCGAGAAACATTCCAGCGGTCGGGCCGATCTTCAAGCCCGATGCGTCAACGCCAGTTAGCAGAGCATGAACCACAACGCCAAGCCTTCGTCCAACCCGCTCCGTGCGCTCGCAGCTTTGGCGATAGGCGCGGCCCTCACGCTGTCGGCCTGCAGCGGTCCGGTCGACGCTGGACCGGGAGAGCCGCCGCTCGCAGGCGCCGATATCGGCGGCGAATTCGCGCTGTCGGGACCAGGAGGCGAAACCGTGCGCTGGAGCGATTTCGACGGGCGATACCGGATCGTGTATTTCGGCTACGCCTATTGCCCCGATATCTGCCCCACCGATGTGCAGCGGATGACGCAAGGGCTCAATATCGCGAGCGAAGCCGATCCCGATCTCGCCCCAAAGGTCCAGCCGATCTTCATCACGATCGATCCCGAACGCGACACCCGCGAAGTGGTGGACGAGTTCACCGGTGCCTTTTCGGAGCGGCTGATCGGGCTGACCGGTACGCCCGATCAGGTGAAGGCCGCAGCCGACACCTTCCGCGTCTATTACGAAAAGGGCGAGAGCACGCCCGACGGCAGTTATCTGATGAACCATTCGAACATCGTCTACCTGTTCGGCCCGAGCGGCGAGCCGCTGGCCACCTTGCCGGTCGACCAGGGTGCCGATGCGGTCGCCGCCGAAATCGCGAAATGGGTGAGTTGAGGGACGCCTTCTGGGAGCTCCCGCTGGCGGAGCTGACCCGTGCGGAATGGGAGGCGCTGTGCGACGGGTGCGGGCGGTGTTGCCTGCACAAGATCGAGGATGCCGATACCGGCGAAATCGCCGACACCAACGTCGCCTGCAAGCTGCTCGATACCGGAACGGCGCAATGCCGCGACTATCGCAACCGCAAGGCGTTCGTCCCCGATTGCCTGCGGCTGACGCTGGCGATCATGGACGATGTGCCGTGGCTGCCGACGACCTGCGCCTATCGCCGCCGCGCCGCCGGGAAGTCCTTGCCGGAATGGCATTATCTCATCAGCGGCGATCGCGAAGCGGTGCAGCGCGCCGGCGTTTCGGTGGCTGGCCGCGTTGTGAGCGAAACCGATGCGGGGCCGCTGGAGCACCACATCGTCGAGTGGGAGCGGGCATGATCGACTGGCTCAAGCGCGGAGCGACCGATCCCGAGATCGAACTGGGCGGCGAAACGCTGCCGATCGTGCTGCGCCGGCATCCCCGCGCCAAGCGGCTGACCTTGCGGCTCGCGCCGGACGGCAATTCGGTGCAGATCACCTTGCCGCAATGGGCGCGATCGCACGAAGCGATAGCCTTCGCCCATGCCCGCGCCGAATGGCTCAACGCGCAGCTGGCGAAGATCCCGCGCGCGGCCGAACCGGCACCGGGCGGCGACGTGCTCTATCGCGGCGAAAGGCTGGAGCTCATCTGGGATGAGAGCGCTCCGCGCCGACCCCGGCATGCCGGGGGAACGCTTATGCTCGGCGGCCAGCAGTCGGGCTTCGTTGCCCGCGTGCGGCGATGGATGGAGCGCGAGGCGCTGGCGCTGTTCGAAGCCGACGCGGGCGAATATTGCGCCGCAGCCGCGCTCGATCCGGTGCCGGTCGCGCTGTCGCGCGCGCAAAAGCGCTGGGGCAGCTGTTCGGACAAGGCCCGTATCCGGATCAACTGGCGGCTGGTGCAGGCTCCCGACCCTGTCCGCCGATCGGTGGTCGCACATGAAGTCGCGCATCTGGTCCATTTCGACCACAGTCCCGACTTTCACGCGCTGCTCGGCGACATCTACGAAGGCGACGTCAAGGTCGCCGACCGCTGGCTGAAGCAGCACGGTCGCTCGCTCTACGCGAGCTTCGGGTGATTCCCGATCGCCCCGCGTGGACTACGTAGGTCTTCGTTAACCCTGATTGCTTAAAAAGCGGTCATGTTTCGACGCGCTGCCCTTATTGCGGCTGCAATCAGCCTTGCCATTCCGGCTCCCGTTCCGCTGCGAGCGCAGGGCGCGTGCCCCAATTGCGACCTGCCGCCGGGTTGTCGGGGCAACGGCAACCAGAAAAAGCCGCCGAAGAACGGACGCAATTGCCAGCGGCTCGAAATCACGATCGAAAGCGACGTCGACTTCGGTAGGCTGGTGTTGCTCGGCAAGGGCGAAGGGCGCGTGCTGCTCGACCTCGACACGGGCGAGAAGCGGCTGATCGGCGATATCGACGACCTGGGCGGGATCGCGGTTTCGGGCCGCGCGGTGATCTCCGGCGCACCGCTCGAAGAAGTGCGTATCGCCATGCCCAACGAAGTGGCGATGCGCGATCCCACCGGCGGCCGGGCGACGATGCGCGATGTCGTCACGACCCTTCCCGCCATGCCGCGGCTCGATATCGATGGGCGGCTCGAGTTCCGGTTTTCCGGCACGCTGGTGATCGACGCCGGGACCGACGGCGCCGGCAAGCTGCGCGGACGGGTGCCGATCAGCGTCGAATATCCCTAGCCCGGTTTCGCCGCAGGAGGCTGGCGTCCCTGCCGCCAAGTCCCTATATCACCGCGCATGTCGGTATTTTCGAAGTCGCGCTTCAACCCGGCCCCGGGGATTGCGGATTTCTGGCACGAGGTCCGGAAACCCAACCCCTATCGGTGGCCGATCCTGTTCGTCTCCATGCTGCCGTTCGGCGTTGTCCTGTACTGGCTTTCGGGCGAAACGGTCTACAAGGACCCCGAACGCCCCAGCATCTCGTACATCACCACGTTCGATCCGGACCGGACCGACGACGAGATTACCGCCTCGAACCTCGAGAACCAGGAGGTGAAGGAACTGCGCGAACAGGCCGAGGCCGACCTCGCGCAGCGCAAGCGCGATCTCTACAAGGCACTGGGCGCTGCGGCGGGGATGGATGTCGAAGAGATCGAACAGCGCGCCGATGCGGAGCGCGCCGCCGCCGAAGCCGAAGAACAGGCGCAGCGCGACGCGATGTTCGGACGCAGCGCCGAAAGCACCGTGAACCGCCCGGCCGAAGGCTCCAATCCATAGCGGTTCACACCCCCGACGATCGGACCTGGATGGCCGCCGCCGCGCGGCTGGCCGCGCGGGCCCGTCCGCTTTCGCGCCCCAACCCCGCCGTCGGCGCGCTGCTGGTGCGCGACGGGCGCGTGTTGGCGAGCGGCTGGACCCAGCGCGGCGGACGCCCCCATGCCGAAGCGCAGGCGCTTGGCAGGCTCGGCTCCGGCGCCGCCGGGGGAGCCACGCTGTATGTAACGCTCGAGCCGTGCGCGCATGAATCCGCGCGCGGCCCCGCCTGCGCCGATGTGGTTGCGCAGGCCCGTCCCGCCCGCGTCGTCATCGGCCAGCGCGATCCCGATCCGCGCACCTCGGGCCAGGGGATCGCGCGGCTGGAACGGGCCGGGATCGCCGTGGCCACACTCGACGACCCGGCTTCCGCGCGCAGCCTCGCCGGCTATCTCACCCGGCAGCACCTGGGTCGCCCGTTTGTCACGCTCAAGCTCGCGCTCTCGCTCGACGGCTGTATCGCGCTTGCGGACGGCACCAGCCAGTGGATTACCGGCGAGCCCGCGCGCGCGCATGTCCACGCCCAGCGTGCCCGGCACGATGCGATTCTCGTCGGCGGAGCCACCTGGCGCGCCGATCGCCCACGGCTCGACGTGCGCCTGCCGGGCCTCGAACAGCGCAGTCCGGACCGCCTGCTGCTCACCCGCGGGGTCAAGCCCGAAGGCGTCTCGATCATCAACCGTCCCGACCAGATCGGCGAACTCGGCGCAGTGCACTATCTCTATGTCGAAGGCGGCGCGCAGACCGCAGCCAGCTTCCTGCGCGAAGACCTCGTCGACGAACTGCATATCTACACCGCGCCGATCGTGATCGGAGCGGGGATGCGCGCGATCGCCGAGATCGGCCTCGCGGATCTCGCAAACGCCCATGGGCGCTGGGAAAAGCGCGAGGCACGCCAGCTTGGCAGCGACGCGTTCTCGGCCTATCTGCGGGTGCGATAGGGAGGGGCTCCATGTTCACCGGTATCGTAACCGCCATCGGCACCATCACCAGCACCGATCAGCGGGGCGATCTGCGCGTGCGGATCGCCGCGCCGCTCGATCCCGCCAAGATCGACATCGGCGCCTCGATCGCGTGTTCGGGCGTATGCCTGACCGTGGTCGATCGCGGCGGCAGTGCTGGCGAAGCGTGGTTCGACGTCGATGTTTCGGGCGAAACGGTGTCGCGCACGGTCGGCGGAATGTGGGCCACAGGGCGCGCACTCAACATCGAGCCCTCGCTGCGGCTCGGCGACGAGCTGGGCGGGCACATCGTCACCGGCCATGTCGATTCGATCGGCGAGGTGGTGATGGCCCGGGCCGAGGGGGATTCGTGGAAGGTCGCGATCCGCGCGCGCGCCGAGATGGCACCGTTCATCGCCGAAAAGGGCTCGATCACGGTCGACGGCGTCTCGCTAACAGTCAACGACGTGCGCGACCGGCCCGACGGGATGTGCGATTTCGCGCTCAACATCATCCCGCACACCGGCGCTGTGACGACGCTCGGCGACCTGGCGGTGGGCGACCGGGTCAATCTCGAGATCGACGTGCTGGCGCGCTACCTCAAGCGCATGCAGGGGCTGGCGAAGGCGAGATAGCTCGGTCCTCGCCCCGGGAAGCGAAGCTGTGCAAAGCACACTAGAGCCGGGGCGACGAGGGTTTTCTAGTCCCGCGCCAACGGCCCGCTCTCAAACCCTTCCCGCGTAATCGCGTACACCAGATGCAGCACCCGCTTGCCCTGATACCGGTCGAGCTCGGTGCGCCGCGTCCGTTCTGCACCGATCTGCTCCAGCGCGATGCGTGAACGGTAGTTGGTTTCGCCCACCCGGAAATCGACCCGTTCGACGCTCCGGAATGCATGTTCGAGCATCAGGCGCTTCATCTCCGGATTGATGCCCTGGCCCCAGTATCTGCGCGCAAGGAACGTCCAGCCGATCTCGACCGAGCCGCCGTCCTCGGGATCGTACGCCTGATAGCGGGTCGAACCGATCACTGCGCCGGTCTGCGGATCGATCACCGCCAGCGCCCCGCGCTTGGCCAGCGCGTCGTCGAAGAACACGCGGAACACGTCCTCGCGCCAGCGGTCGTGCATCGGGTGCTGTTCCCAGATGCCGGGATCGCTGGCGACCGCGAACAGCGCCTCCCAGTCGTCTTCCTTCAGCGGCCGCAAATGCACCCGCTCGCCTTCGAGCGTCGGCTGGCGGTCCAATTCGGCTGGCGCCATCGAAATCCCGCCTTTCCTACTCCCCCGGTCCGTGCCTAGCTGCTTCGATGCCGGTTTCACCCCTCATTTCCCTTCGCGCGAGACGCGAAACCGGGTTGGAAAAGTGTCAACTTCGCTTCGAGACCAATTTCCACGGATATATCAGAAGGTTACCGCCAAAACGGGCGCTTGACACAGTGTCAGGTGTGTCAACTTCGGCCTTGTCAGCCCGTAACAGCCGCCAGCGCGTCCACGAACTTCTCGATATTGCCCGTGGTCAGCCCGGCGATATTGATCCGGCCCGATGCCGCCATGTAGATGCCGTGCTCCTCACGCAGCTGCACGACCTGCTCCTTCGTCACCGGCAGCATCGAGAACAGCCCGTTCTGCCCGCCAAGCGGTGTGAGGTCGACGCTCCCGACGGTGCCCGCCTCGGCCAGGGTTGCGCGCACCTGGCGCATGCGCCCGCGCATCTGGTCGAGCTCGTCGAGCCACATTCTGGTGAGATCGCTGTCGCGCAGGATCAGGCGCACCGCCGCCCCGCCATGATCGGGTGGCATCGACCAGCACGCACGCGCGAGCGCGTTGGCGTTCGAGAACGCCGTGTCGAGCGTGTCGCCGCCATCGGCGAGGACGTAGAACGCGCCGACGCGGTCGCGGTACATGCCGAAATTCTTGTCGCAGCTGTAGCAGATGAAGGCTTCGGGAACCTTGGCCAGCACGCTGCGCATTCCCGCGGCGTCTTCCTCAAGTCCCTCGCCGAGCCCCTGATACGCGGAGTCGATGATCGGGAAGACCCCGCTTTCGACGATCGCGTCGCCGATCGCTTCCCACTGATCGGCGGTGTAGTCGATGCCGGTCGGGTTGTGGCAACATCCGTGCAGCAGCACCGCTTCGTCCGGCCCCGCACTCCGGATCGCACCGAGCACGGCATCGAGATCGGCGGTGCCGTCGGGCCGGGAATGGTCGAACGTCGCCATCTCGATGGCAAGATCGTTGAGGATTTGCGCATGGTTGGGCCAGCTGGGAACGCCCATGTGCAGCCGGGTCATTCCCGCCTTCTGCGCCAGCGCAGCCGCCAGCCGCACCGCGCCGGTTCCGCCGGGGGTCTGCATGCCCTGGATGCGACCGCCCATCGTCGCATCGGTTCCGAAAATGTAAGGCATCAGCGCGTTGACGAAGCCCATGTCACCTTCGGGCCCCAGATAGCTCTTCGAATCCTGCTGATCGACCAGCATCTGCTCGGCTGCCTTGATCGCGCCGAACACGGGCGTGTCGCCCTGCCCGGTGCGGTACACGCCGACGCCGAGGTCGATCTTGTCGGGCCGCTCGTCGGCGGCGTGGAGCTTGATCAGGGCGAGAAGCGCGTCGGGCGCCTGGGCTTCGAGTCGGTTCAGCATCATGCGCGAGCCTTGCCGTGCGCGCGGACGAGCCGCAACCGCCTTTTGCACCGTTTTGCCCCCGCGCGACCTTGTGCGGCCGTCGCGGGCTGGCTTGCTACGACCTCAGAAGGGCAACCAGCGCTGCGTCTTCGAGAATTTCATGTAACCTGCATTGACGCCAAGCCGCAGCCCGGCGCCGACACGGATCGGGATCAAGACCACATCGCCCTTGCGCAAATAGCTCACGTGCAGCCCGCCGACGAGATAGGCCTGGCCTTCCCCCGCCGGATAGCGCTCGTACAGCTCTTCGCTGTCGTACAGGTTGTAGACCAGGACGAACGAATTGGCGGCGTTGGCACCCACGTCGAAACCGATCGAGGGGCCCGTCCAGTAGACCTTGCGCTGGCCTTCGACCTTGTGATGCAGCGTGCCCGAGCCATAGCGCGCGCCGAGCACGAAAGCGCCGCCGGCTTCGCGGCCGACGATATAGGCATTCGGTTCGCCCTGTTCGCGCAGCAGGTCCTCGATCAGGCCGGCCAGCCCTTCCGCGCCCTTGCCGAACACGCCTTCGGCTGCGCCGATCAGGTCGTCCTCCCCGTAGGTCGAGCTCGATTGCGCGGTTTCGGTGGCGGTATTCGCGGGACCGACGCCGCTGGCCGGATCGACCCATTGCGGGTTGTCCCCGGCGTTGCCGGTCTCGTCGTACGACGAGAATTCATCGTCGAAGCCGGGGGCGGTCGTGGTGACGACGTCGGTCGAAGCAGAGGGACTGGCGGGAACGGGCGTCGCGCTGGGCCAGGCGCCAGCCGAGCGGGAGCCGTTCTCCGGATTGGCGAGATCGGCATCGATGCCGCCAGTTGGCTGGGATTGTGCAGGGGCCGAGGCGAAGGCATCGTCGGGATCGAACGTCTCGAGATCCTGTGCGTTCGCCGGCGCGCCCAACAGGGCCAGCGCCGCGATCCCTGCGAGCGCCGCGCGCACCGGTGTCCGCGCCCATGTCGCCAGACTTTTCTCGATCGAAACCTTCATCTTGCAGCCTTTCCGGAACCGCGTGCGCATTCCTGCACCGCTAAGCAGAGTCCTTCACCCCGCATTCGACAATCGCAAGTCGGTGAAGCGAATCGAAAACGCGGTGAACCGAATCGATTAGGAGGGGCGGGCTGAACGAAGGGCGAACTCGCCGCGATCGCATCTGCACCGTGAGCGGCGCGGCCTTTTTCTCGCATCCGACCTTGCCGCCCGCAGCCAGCCCGATTATAGCGCGCGGCTCGCAGCCGGTCAGGCTATGACGGCTGCGTGCGGAGACGTGGGTGAGTGGCTGAAACCAGTTCCCTGCTAAGGAACCATACCTACTACGGGTATCGAGGGTTCGAATCCCTCCGTCTCCGCCACCTATACCATCCATTGAGATCCCGGAAAGTCCCTCGAGGCCAGGCGGCGCGATACCGGGCTCGGGTCACTTTCGCTCGTGACTTTGAAGGAAGTGCACGCGAACGCCTTCGCGATACGGCGCGATATCCTGCGTGGCAAAGCGGTCACCTTCATCGCAAGAGCCATACCTGCCAAGATAGCCGGAAAGATCGTGACCTATTGTCACGACGTGACTCCGCCCATACCACTTGAAGCCGCAAATCTCGTTTGCGCGGAGGTCATTATGTACGTCATGCGATACCGCTCCGTCGATTGGCTCCCAGTCTCCTGCCTTCTGGCACTGGCGTCTTGTGCGCACCAGGATCTCACTCCAACGCATCACCCGAACCGCGCGCTTGTCGCCGAGGCGCGCTCGCTCGCGACATCGCTAGAAGCCGGCGTCTGGCCCGGCCTTGCTACAGGCAATTTTCGAGTGTTACTCGTTGATGGCGATACCGAGGAACTGCTTTGTTTCGCCAACGAGCCGCCATCAGGTTTTCTCAGGAACAGTTACGACGAGAAGCTCGGTTGTTCTGTCGCGACGCGTTCGCGCGTGTTTGATCCGACATTTCTTGCAACATTCCCACTCGATGATGGCATTTCGACGATCGTGATCGGGACTCCGGAAGCGACGGGAAAATCGAACGAGGAGTGGGTCGTCACCGTCCTTCACGAACACTTCCACCAGTTACAATTCGCATGCCCCAATTATTTCCAGCGGACCCTGGACCTGGGGCTTTCAAACGGAGATCAGACCGGGATGTGGATGTTGAACTATCCCTTCCCCTACCAGGACGAGGATACGGCGGATGCAGCGCGGGAACTGGGTGTTTCATTGGCCGAAGCGCTGCAGGCAGACGACAGAGATCTGGCTGAAAGCCTTGCGAAATTTCTAACGGCCCGCCGTTCCTTTGCAGCGACGATAGGCGCGGCAGACCTGCGCTATTTCGATTTTCAGGCATGGCAGGAAGGCACCGCCCGCTACGTCGAGCGCAAGGCCGCAGCCGCATGGACCGCGCATTCGGCAACCCGATCGAGTGAGAATGATCGCCTGATATCCGCACTTAACGCCGTTGATATAAGGCAAGATGGCCGGGTTGCCTTCTACGAACTCGGTGCTGGAGAAGCGGCCCTTCTGGACAGGGTCAACCCGGCGTGGGCTGACGGCTATTGTGAAGGCGACCTGTCATTGCATTCGCGGTTCGAGCGATAATCCATTTTCCAACGAACGCTTAAGGCCATTTCGGGATCAGGGCAGCCGAGGGAGTCGCTTTGCGTCCGGCGTCGGAGAGCTCAACGATGCGGCCCGCTTTCACGCGAGTATCGATCTCGCAAAGCGCTCGTACGTCAAGCAATGGATCTCCGGACAAGGCGATCAAATCACGAGAATTTCTCCCAAGTGCGAAGGCGTGCGCGCTATTTCAGAGTGCGCGCAAAGAAAGCGAGGATCCGCGCCCAGGCATCGATCGTCGCTCTCCCGGTTGCATCGAGATCAGGATCGCGCGGGTCGGACGAATCCGATCTCCAGACCCGCGTCGGGTAGGTTCCGTCACCGCAAATGCCGTGTCCGGCTCCATCATAGACATGCAGTTCTGATTGGCTGCCTCGCCCTGCAAGACGCATCCGAGCATCGAGCTTTCGAGCCATGTCGCCGGAAGCCCATACTTCGTCGCGACCGCCGCCCAACCACAGAAACGAAGCGTTCGCGGCCTCGACCGGTATCTCTGCTTCTTGCGCCCCTGCCCCCAGCTCGGCGCGCTTTGCCTCGTAGAAGCCGGTATTCGTGTGAAAGCCACTGCGATCGCCATCGAGAGGGATGTAAGGAAGCGGGCGACCATTCCAGCTGAACGAAGAATACTGCTCCGGCGGCTCTGCATCGCTCGTTTTCCGGTTGCGCTCATCGCCCACACCGTATCCTTGCCAGACGACGTCGGTCGGAACGCAGGCTGCAACCGCGTCAATCCAGGGAAGGCGGACTGCCGCGACTTCGGCGTATTCAGCACCCTTGGAATGACCGTATACGCCCAACCGCGTCACGTCGGCTTCGGGCCTCGCGGCGAGCCATTCGCGGACACTGGTCAGCATTTCGATCGGCTGATTCACATGGGCGTTCGGGATTCCTTCGATATTGCTGAGGTCCCAAGCGAAATAGTTGAAGGCAAAAGCGGCGTATCCGTGTGCTGCGAAGCGCTGGGCCAACGCCTCGGCTGCCGCCCGATCTCCGCCTTCGCTACCATGCAGCAAGATCAAAGCAGGATGACTCTCACCGTCTGCGGGTGCGGCATAGGCGCCGTTCAGACGGCCCTGGGCAACCTGCTGCACAATCAGGTTTTCGGGGTTCCCGAACGTCAGACGTGTGCGTGCCACAATGTCTCCATTGCGCGTGACCAGCACGACACCCTCGCCGGCCGGCACGGAAGCAAGATCGAACTGGGCTGGCAAGAACGGATCATCTGCATGCGAGACGAGGGGCCTGCCCGACCACAGAATGCCGTATGGATCGGTGCCGGAGAATGTTCCGGCGATCGGCGCTGTTTGCCAGAGTCGTACCCGCCCTTCGGTATCAGCACGAAAATCTGCCCAGGCATGGAGAGGTTTGCGAATGGGCCTCCACACGTTTTCGGGACCCGATTCCCATACTTCGAACATTCGCACGGTATGAACCCGAACCCGTTCGCCAGGGTCCAATTGCTCGATCTCAATCTGAGGGGCAAGTCCTGCGACGATGTCGGCGCCAGCAATCTGGACATCTTCGGCGAGGACGGGAACCGGGGTGAGGGCGAGCAGGCCCGCTACGATCAACGCTTTCATGCGCCGGTCCTATCGTATTCCTCGCTGCGTGATCAAAAATTCCATGAGCGGTCGAAACGGGCGACGAACGCGCGGCTTTAGGCGACAAGCTTCTTCAGGCAAGCGGCACCGGCGCGGCTCACCTGGACATCGGGCCCGCTATTCATTCGCGCGATCATGCGGCCGCCGCCCGCGGGCTCTGCAAGGCATAGATGGTCGAGATTGATGATCGCCGAGCGATGGACCCTGACGAAACGTGCCGGATCGAGCAAGCGCTCGAATTCCCCGAGGCTCATCCGGACCAGATGCTTGTCGCCGCGCATCGTGACCTCCGCGTAGTCCTGTGCCCCGGTGATGGAAACGATATCGGCGACATCGATCGGGCGCAGCCCGTCCCCATCCTTGACGAGGTACCGGTTGAGCGGTGCATCCCGGCTATCGACAATCGTCACTTGCGCAGCCTCCCTTCCGCCGCGGATGGCATAACAAATTGCCGCAACAAGCGCATACAGGATCAGGCCCTGAAACAGCTGCCATGTGGCAGCGGGCCCGCTGAACCCGAACGGCGCGTAGTCACCCCCGCGCATTCCAATGATGAAGCCAAGCAAGACGGCGACCATCGAATACCATGCCAGCGCAAAAACCGGCGCCATAAGGACGTGCAGCACGATCTGGCGGTGCACCGGCCAGCGAACCAGTACGTCACTCAGGAATCGGTGTACCGCTGCCGTCAGCAGCACCAGCGGTCCGACATTTGCCGCAGCATCGACAACGGTCGTCAATCCGCGCGGGCCCTGAGTGATGGCGAACACCGATGCATATAACAGCCACAACAAGGCCGAACCTCCCAACCAGAGCTGGACGACGCTGGGAGGTCTATTGATTGTCATCGCCCGTGATCCGGGAAAATGCGGCCAGCTCTGCAAACAGTCCGGGTGAGAACGACTTGCGCTCGGCGATTTCGCCATCGCATTTCGATCTGGCGTCGAGCCCGAGATGTTGAGCTCCCGGCAGGACGTTCACGGAAACATCAAGATCGCGCAATCGCTTGACGGCAACAGCAGTGTCGGTCGAATCGTCGAACTCGCTGAAAACGAAAACTGCCTTGCCATCATAGGCGCGCCAGATCGGCAGAGGGTCAAAGGCGGGATCGAGCACCGTAAACCACGCATTCTCGACATCCAGCCCTTCGCTGCCCGGAAACAGCCAGTCGCGAATGGCTGGATCGCTGGAAGCCTCGCGCGTCAACTCATCGAGCCGGGGGCCTTGCTCCGATCATATATCGCATCGAAAAAGGCCGACTGTTGGGCCAGCGCCTTCTCGCGCGCGGATGCCGGGATTCCGGCACATTCCATTCGCACATCGGTGTTGTAGAGGTTCTGCTCGCGCACCGTAAACGCTGCCCCTGCCGCTCCCAACAGGAAGACATCTGCTGGCTGTGAGCCTTGCTCGATCGCCTTGGCAACCACCCATCCGGCCTGGCTCGAACCGGCGAGGCCAACCCTCTTGGGGTCAACCTCCGCACGACTGCGCAGATACCCCATCGCCGATGCGGCATCGCGCGCCAGTACGTCGAAACCTGCTGCGTCGCCGTTGCCCTGCGACGCGCCGCTGCCGCGCTTGTCATACGCCAGAACGACCCGTCCTTGCGCGGCAAGCGCATCGGCGAGCACGGCGATTATCGAGGCGTAGCCATCGCGATCCTGCGGGCCTGAGCCATGTACCAGCACCGTGGCGGGGAGCCGCTGATCGGGATTCTTTGGGTGGTATATCGTGCCTGCCAACCGGGTGCCGTCAGCCGCAGCGAAGGTAACATCCTCCATCGCGTAAGGCGTGCTGCGCGTCGCTGTTGCCGTGCGCGCGTCCTTCGCCATTCTCAACGTCGCACTCGGTGCATCTGCTACCGGCGCAAATGCAAATCCGACAGTCTCGCTGGCTGGCAGAACCTGATCGCCGCCAGTCCATTCGAGGCCCGATTTCCGGTTCAGTCCGCGCCAACTCTGATCGCAGGTGTTGCGCAGGAACAGGCGGACAACCGACCGGGTCACCACCAGATCACAACCGTCCGGCAGCCGGTAGCGGCCCGCAAGCAGGCCATAGTAATCCCGGTCGAGATCGTTTTCGTCCGCACGCACCAGCAATGGACCCGGCGCTTCCTCGAAATCCACGATAGTTGCGGAGGTACTGCGGTCGCGAACCAACAGCCCATCGGGGGATTGCTCCGTTTCAAAGCCGCCGTAGCTCGTTTCGCGACCTCCAAATCGCAAACGGTAGAATCCGCGGGCGTTTGCGCCCTGACGCTGTGTCACCCGAAAGTTGAGATCGAGCGGCAGTCTCGCGTCAATCTGACCGAAGAACCCGGCAAAGGACGCCGCTATCGCGTCCCTGCCCACCGCACGCTCCTCTGGCGCTCCGTCGTACGCGTAGATTACGGTCGCGTTCTCGGCGTATTGCGCCGCCGCAGCATCAGCGTCGCGGGAGACATAGGCATCGGCGAGCGCAACGAACGCCTCATCACCCAGCGCGGGCGCAGATACGCAGCCAGCCAGAAACAAGGCACCGGCCAGGACAAGCGATCGCCTCCGAATCCTGATCACTGTTCCGCGCTGCCTCCCGCAACCCCTTGTCTGCCTCAGCAACGTGTCACGAGTCGATAGCGCGCTTCAACCCATGCAGGCAAAATTCCGATCAACGAACCGTTTCCGCAGGTGATCGCGCACCTCAAGCCGGTCGTTGCAACAGCACGGCGGATCGGCCGAGATCGCGGGGCCATCAACCGGGCTTGATTCTCCGGACAACGAATTCCCCTGCCTTGCCGCTGCTGGCCGCGGAGCGTTGCCAAGCCCGGCACGCATACAGCAGCCTTGCGTCAACTTGCATCCGAAGCCGCCTGCTCCTGACACGAAACCGATCGCCCGGCAGAACGCAGCGACGCAAGCGCTTGTTCCGTCCTGGCGGATGATGATGAATCGACTCGGCCGGTCGCTCCGATCGGCGTAGAAAACCAGCGTGGAAAGGTCGTGCGACGCGGTTTCCATTTCGAGGCTCGCTTCCGCGCCAATGGTTTCGCGAATGATGCCGATCAGGTCGCTGTGCGGGCTGTCGAGCGGCACTAGCGTCGATTGCTCCATAGTGCATTTGAGAAGCGGCGAGCGAACTCGATCTTCACAGCGAGGATGCGGCGCAACGCGAGGACCTGTCCGGCAGCTTCGAAGTGTTCCGCATAAGCGGCCCTTCTTACTTCGGCGTAGCTGGAGAATTGCTCGAAATGCTCCGGCGTCTCGGCCGGCGCCCGATAGTTGGGCGA
This sequence comes from Erythrobacter sp. JK5, assembly GCF_018205975.1. Taxonomy (NCBI): domain Bacteria; kingdom Pseudomonadati; phylum Pseudomonadota; class Alphaproteobacteria; order Sphingomonadales; family Erythrobacteraceae; genus Erythrobacter; species Erythrobacter sp. JK5. The sequence continues at coordinate 2,051,249 of NZ_CP073577.1, forward strand.
ACCGCGCGCCGCATCGTTCGGACAGGCTCGCGCAGCCCTTCGCAGGCTCACACCCCGGTCGGAGGCCTAATTGATACCGGTCACGCTGATCGAGGCGGGCAGCAGGTCGGAGCTCTTGTGCAGGTTGAGCAGCTGCTGAACGATGGCAACCACTTGCATCGTGCGGCTGCCTACCACCGCGCCATCTTCGCAAGAGGCCGATTCCTCCGCAGGGATGAAATAGCGTTCACCGCCGAACCGCGTCGCAACGAGGGCGCGTCCGGTTCCGCGATCGACGGTCATGATCGGCCGGAACTGGCGCACCGGGCCACCAACAGAATCGCAGTCTGTGTTGGCAAATGGCAGCAAGTACTGGCTTCCCCGCCGCGCAGTGCGGACATATTCTCCCAGGAAATAGATGACTCCCTGGGTCGAACGAAAGCGCGGCACGATCACCACACCTTCCGCGTCGAGAAGCGGGGTTGCAGTGTCGTTGCAGCGCGGCTCCTTCAGCTTCTGGACCATCACGGAATTGCTCGACCCGGTCAGAAACAGGGTATCGCCAGATAGCGACACGCCTTCGCGTCCGATCAGTTCGAGGAAGGCGCTGATTTCGGTGCGTCTCGTTTCGGAGTCGGTGTCGTTGTCCTGAAGCTTCTGCAGGTCGATCAGGTCGGAGAAATCCGCCAGCGGTCTGGACGAGACCGTCGGTCTTGCAGCGAGTTCGAAATTGCACAGCAATGCGCCAAACCGGGCGGTCTGTTCGGGTTCGTTGCTGACCGAAAACGCCACCCGTTCGGGTTCGCCACGGCGATAGACATCCACCCGTTCGATAAATAGTGCCATGATCAGCTGATCGGGCCAGCCCGCATCGAGATAATAGGCAACGGTCTGCGCCGTGATCGGTTGCTGGATGCCGCGCTGGAAAGTCTCGGTCGCCAGCACGGATGCCCTGAAATTGGGCGCCGTCCTCGCGCTGAGGCCGGCGCCGGGTTCGAACGTGTCCGTGCCGCTCTTGAGCGCGGCATCGATTCCGACACTGCCGCTCACCTCGACATTGCCGTTCACTTCGCTGACGGCGGTAAAGTGCAGCGGGAAGCGATGGCTGGCGCGCACGATATTGAGCAGCGTCAGCTCGTCCTCGACTTCTGCCACCATCTGGTTCTGATCTATCGCGACACGCTGCAATTGCGGGGCGAAGGCGCATCCGGTGAGCAAACCGGCCCCCAGCGCCAGACCCAGCAATCGCAGCGCTCCGGCGATCATGCGCCGATGCCTTCGACGCCGAAATCGCGGCGCGCGGAAACGATCGTCACGACCATACCGGCCAGCGCATCGAGCAGGACGATCAGCGTGATGATGAAGAACGGAGCCGTGGCGAAGCTTTCCAGCACCACGAATTCCATCAGGCATATGATGAACAACAGCATCGACAGCATGTGATTGATGATTCCGGCCGACGCGGTGCTGGTCGCCTTCACTACCTCGATGAACAGGAAGGCCACGGCGAGCGCGACCAGCATGTCTGCCCAGCTCAGCTGCAACGTTACCCCCGAAAGCATCGGCACGCTGACGACCGTCGCGTCGATCGTCGCGAGAATGGCCGGCGGGCCGCCAGGCGCCGCATCGCCCGAGAAGAACGCCACGAGATTATACACCAGCACCGGTATCGCGAGGTACGGGAATACGTCCGAAAAAATTTTGATCCGATTCATCGACTCTTTCCGCCTTTGGTTAGTGAGGGATCGAATTTCCTGCGACGTCAGAGGAGTAGCCATGGTGAAGTTCTCGTCAGAAAATGGGTGGAGCGACGCTCGACACACTTTATTGACAAGATATTTCCATTAGTCAAGTAATAACAATCTGAATTCGATTTTGTAGTGCAAGTAATTACCGTATTACTTGATCTATATTTGTATGCCGTAATAGACCGGGGGACGTATGAAGCAAGCCCAGGAAGCATTGGAGGCGACGCGCCAAGGCGCGCAGGCGGCGATCGACAGTATCCCGCCGGATGCCTGGCCGATGATCGACATTGCCTTTCGCATCACGATCGCAGTCACGATCGTGTGGCTCATGCTGGTGATCGTCGCCTGGTGGCGAAGGCGCGCCTACAATCTGACGGTCGCATCGACCGCCCGGCGCAACAAGAAGGCACAGCCGGAATTCCTGTCGGTCGACGAAAAGGCTCGCGCCAAGGCAATCGAGCGGGGCGAAAGGCATGAGGACATGCTCGAGGATCGCGAACGCGAGGAAGAGATAGCCGCTCTCAAGGCGGCCAAGGGACCGCTCAGCCTTGCTGCACGCTTTGCCTCGCTGACCTCACTCATCATGTCGCTGTTTACCCTCGCTTCGGCAATGAGCGGGGTCGTCCTCGGCGTCGGCAGGATGGGCGACTACCTGCAGGAGGCGGGGACCTCAGGACGCCTCGAATATCTGCTGCGCGAACACACGGTTGGTTCCATCATCGTCGTGCTCGTGATCGCGATCCACATCTATCAGTATTTCAGCAAGAAAAAATGGGAGGCTTGAGCCATGGAAAGTAACCCTCTGGTCCTGTCCGATCCAAATGTCCTCGCCGAGTTCGCGCGCGAGGAGCTGTTCAAGACGATCTTCGAGAAGCGTTTCGCTGCGCCGCCCGATCTTGCCGCGCTGCTGTTTCGCGACGGCGCTTTCATCGATGCCTTCAAGGGCACGCAATTCTCGGTCGGCGGGCTGTGGGAGAACATCAAGGGAATGGTCGGCGGGTCGCATCACTATGCGATCATGCTCGCCGACCTGAAGCCGTTCCAGGTGCGGTTCCCGATCCGCGGTATCTCGAAGGACAAGGTCGAGATCGCCGGGGTGGCGACCCTTGAAATGCAGCTCAATCCCGACCGGGCCGGCAACATTCTCGGCCTGATGCGCGGCGTCGGTCGCCAGAACACCGATGCCGACAGCGGCGAGGCTGCCTCGTCCGGTCGCAAGGCGCTGTCGGTCTATGACGTTCAGCAGCGGCTCGAACCGCAATTCGAAGACCGCATTTTCGAGCACGTCCTCGGCCGTCACAATGCCGACGAGATACGCGGCAACCGTGGCATGCAGGATCAGATGCAGGCCGACATGATGACCGAGGCCGAGCGGATCGCGGGCGACCTCGGGCTGCTGGTCCGCAACGCTTCGATCACCTTTGCCATGAACGATGCCGAACGGCAGGAATTCGAAAAGGCCCGGATCGAACGCCAGCAGGCCGCGATGGACCACCAGCTCGAACTGCTCAAACGCGAAGTCGAGCGCCAAAGCGAAGCCACCGAGGTCAAACTCAGCGCGGTGGTAGACCTGCAGAAGCTCGAACAGGCGGGCGAGGACGAAATCAAGCTGATGGTCCTCAACAGCGAGGTGACGTTCGTCGACGCGCGTGAAGCCGCCGCGCGTCGGCAGGAGGCCGAGGCGCTCGACCATGAAATCAAGATTCTGGGCCAGGAACGTGCGGCAAAATTCGCGATGGAGCTGGAGGACTCGGCGCATTCGTTCGACGTGCACAAGGCGCAGGAACGGGTCCGGGCGTTCCAGCGCGAGACCGAGGAACTCGAGACCAAGCACAATATCAGGCTGACAGCGCTGGCCACCGATGCGCAGATCGACGTGAACGAGAAGACCGCCTTCTCGAACATAAAGGTCGACGATGCGCAGGTCGGATCGAAGCAGAAGCAGACCAAAGGCTGGAACGAGATCGCGCATGAGAATTTGCGCAAGACTACCGACGTCGAACTGGAAAAGGCCGATCGCGAAATCGCGCGCAAGATCCGCGAAGGCGAATCCGAAGCCCAGAACCGGGTCGCGCAGATGGCTGCGGCCGCGGGCATGACCGCCGAACAGATCGGCGCGATCACGGCAAGCTTCAGCCCGGAAGCGGCGCAGGCGGCGATCGCCCAGGCTCAGGCACGCGCTGCATCAGGCGAAAAGATGGTCGAAATCGTGCGCGAAATGACCGCCGAAAGCCGCGAACACGAACACCGCATGCTCGATACCGGCATGAAGGGCGCCACGGGGGTCGCGGCCGGGGCCGGTGGCAAGGGCGCGCCTGCATCGACGGATGGCACAGCCGGGTCCGCAGCCAAGGTCGAATGCGTCAATTGCGGCAAGGTTCTGGCGGCCAAGGACAAGTTCTGCACCGCCTGCGGGCACCGGATGCGGACCTGATGCGTCGGCTGAGTGTCCCCAAGGATTGCTGCAGCGCAACGCTGGCCGCCGATGCCGGAGGACAATGGTGCGGCGAATGCGGCCAGCCGCTGGTGCGATGCATGGCCTTTGCCGAATGCGGCGGCCTGGTGGGTGCGGACGGGCAATGCCAGGTCTGCGTCGGGCCGAAACTGATCATCGAACCGGGCGCGACAATGCACGCGCCGGTCGGCGGATCGGTGGCATTGCCGTTCGCACTGATGAACGCCTCTGCCCGCGACCGTCCGCTGTTCGTCACGGGCCTGTGGAGCCGCGAAGCCGGGGACTGGCGCAAGGAACGGCTCGGCTGGGAGGAACTCGGTCCGCAGGAGCGCGCGCCCGCTTCGGTGATCGCGCGCGAAATCGACAAGCCCGGCATGCACGAGATCGAGATCATGTTCGCGGTCGCGACCCGGTACAAGCAGCGCGAGGAACGCTTCGCCTTTTCGACCAGGGTGCTGCTGACCGTGCAGGGCGAAAGCAGCTCTTCCGGGCCGACCATCCAGATCTCGAGCGAGAACGAGATGAACGGCAACGTTATCCAGATCCACGACAACACCGCCGGAAGCGAAGAAGGCTCCGGCAAGGTGATCGAAGCGATCGACATGAATGTCGTGCGCCTCGACCGCGAGGAAAGCACGCTCGGCCTGCGCGGTATGCAGGGAAAGTATCATGTCCGCCGGTCTGCCGAATTTCACTTCGAAGGGTTTCCCGAAGACGACCATGTCCCTTCCGGATTGCCCATCATGACGCCCGATGGCTTGCTGGCATTCGGCCGCGAGCGCTCGCGCGAGAAAGGCGGCGCAAGCGATGTCAGGATTCTTGCAACCGCACCGGAAGGGCGCGTCGACAACGAACTGTCGCTGCTGATTTCCCGGCGCCATTTCGATGTGTTCGTCGAAAACGACTGCCTGGTCCTGCGTGTTCGCGGGCGCAACGGGTTGCAGGTCAACGGCAAGGTGCTCGCCACAGAGGAGCGGGTGCCACTGCAGGACGGGGACACGATCGAACCCGTGCGCGACCACCCCGAAATGCTGGCGCTCAAGGTCCGTTTCGACCGCGAACACAGCCGCGTGACGGGCGTGAGGATCGCTCGCAAACCTTCGCTAGGGGGCAATTCCCAATGACGACGTGCAGCAAGTGCGATCACGTGAATTCCGCAGACGCCACCTTTTGCGGCCAGTGCGGGGAACCGCTGAAGCAGGAACTCGTGGGGGACATCGCCCCGGATATCGACTCGATGCAGACGGTGGGGATGTTCGAGACGGTGGGCCGCGGCGAAAAGGCCATGGCGAAGGAGCTCGAGTTTGCCGAGGGCGATGTCTTTGCCGGTCGCTACACGATCCAGTCGCTGATCGGTCGCGGAGGCATGGGAGTCGTCTACAAGGCGATCGACCGCCATGGCGAGCGCGAGGTCGCGCTCAAGCTGATCCGGCCGGACCTGTTGGCGGGACCGGAAGCGGTGAAGCGGCTGATCGCGGAAGGGGTCACGACCCAGGAACTCGCGCACCCCAACATCGTACGCGTGTACAACGTCGACGAGGCCGGCGACGTGCCGTACGTGGCGATGGAATATGTCGCAGGGACCACGCTGGCCGAGTGGCACCGGGCGCGCATCGCGGAGCGCGAGCAGGTGCCGGTCAGGGTGGCCGCGCGGATCGTCATGGAATTGCTTGCGGGGCTCGAAGCAGCGCACGACACCGGGATCATCCACCGCGATCTCAAACCGCAGAACATCATCCTGACAGCCGAGCCCGACGAAAAGAACGCGTCGGTCAAGATCCTCGATTTCGGGATCGCGCGCGTGGCCGGTGCAGACGAAAACCTTGCGGGAACGACGCTCGGCACGGCCGGCTACATGGCTCCCGAACAGCGCACCGATCCCGACCTGGTCGACAAGTCTGCCGATCTCTATGCGCTGTCGAAGATATTCTACAAACTGCTGATGGATGCGCTGCCAGATACGATGTGGCAGCCCCCGTCGGCGAGCCGATCCGAAGTCCCCGAACAGGTCGACGCGCTGATTCTTGCGGGAATATCAGTCAATCGCAACGCGCGGCCGCAATCGGTCGAGGATTATCGCTCACGCTTGCTCGCTGCCATGAACAGGCGACCTGCGGACGGAGGCAATCACGGGCAACCCATTCAGAACCTCCACAACGGCGGGGGATCGAGCGGTGCCGAAACAGGATTGGCGACGCTGACTTCCAACCCGGCAATCCTGGCAGGCATTGGATGTCTGGGTGCCTTCGCGCTTATCGTACTGGTCGTGATGAGCCTGCCTGATTCGTCGGACGGACAAATCGAGCCTGGGTCTCCCTACGCAAAGCTCTCCGGCGTCTGGTACGATGGCGCAGGTCAGCCCTCTCCGTTTTCGGTCGCTTCGGACGGTGCGTTCAAGAGCAGCGGCATGGATGCGACCTACGCCGTTCCCTTCACGGTGTCTGGCCGGTTCGTCGGCAACAATGCAACCTACCAGTACCAGTCGGACCTCGGGAGTTTTCAAGGCACGCTGTCCTGGGACGGGCAGGATTGCCACGTCGACAACGAGCTCAACGTCAATGGCCAGATGATTGGCGAACGATACCACATCAACCACATGCCGGGTGAGCCTTGCCCGGATGGATTCTAGGCCGAAGGAGAGGCAAAGTGACTGACCTGACCTATGAGGGCCACCCGTTGAACGGCTGCCTGTTCGAAGCGAGCCCGGCGCCGGCGCCTACTCTGGAAGCGTCGGGCAACGCCGTATCGACATCCAACATTCCCAGAGCGATCGATCTGCGACCGTATTGTTCGCCGGTCGAAAATCAGCAGCAAACCAACAGTTGCGTGGCGAACGCCATCGTCGGCGCGGTCGAACTGCTGCAAAAAAAGGATCGGCGCGATGAGCGCGACCTTTCGCGGCTGTTCCTCTACTACAACGCCCGCAAGCTGGGTGACCGCGCGGATCGCGACGAGGGGACGTTCATTCATCACGGCATGGCTGCAGTGCTGGCCCATGGCATCTGCGAAGAGCGCATGTGGCCGTTCCAGCAAGTTGCGGTCAACCAGGTGCCGACCCAGGGCTGCTATGAGAACGCGACCCATTACGAAGCGATCCAGTTTGCGCGGACCCCCGGTGCGTCGGCCATCGCGGCGCTGGCGCAGGAATTGCCAGTCGCCTTCGGCATCGTGTTGCCCGGAGAATGCTACAAGGTGGCCGCCGAAACCGGGATTATCCCGTCGCCCGATATCTTGCCGGTGCAGAGCCCGCCCAGCGGCCATGCGATGCTGCTGGTTGGCTACGACCTTGGCGAGAAGATGTTCATCGTCCGCAATTCATGGGGCCCGGGCTATGCCAAGGAAGGCTACATCCTGATCCCGTTCGACGTGATGTTCAAATACGCCCATCCGGATCAATTCTGGACCATCGGCGCGATCGAACGCGCGCCGGGCCTGCGATTGATGGGCATGGGCGTGGAAGAAGCCGCGATCAGCTACGGCGCGCCGGTGGCGCGCTCGGGCGCAAGGGACGGCGTGGCACAGCAACTGCGCGGCGAAATCGAAGGTCGACTGGGAGAGGCGAAGCGCGGCTTTGCGGATCGGCTGCGCGGCAAGAACTAGCCGGGCCGACCACCATGGAGGCGCTTTGCCAGGCGCGCTCCGATCGCTCAGCCCGCACAGTTCGCCAGGGCCTGCTTCAACGGCACGATGCTGTTCTGCTGATCGATCGCGGATATCTCGATCCGCTCGCCCAGCCTTTTCCACGCCCGCTCGGCTTCGCGATAGGCTGCGCATCCGGCCTCCAGCTGTCCCGCTTCGGCGAGCATTTCGGCATAGGTCTGACGCGCGCCGACGACATCGCGGAAATAGCCGTCGTTGCCCGGCTCCGCTTTGGATCGGGCAATGCGCGCGTCGAGGATCTTGCGGGCCAGTGCCACCGCTTCGCTGTTGCGGCCAAGCGCGGCCAGCACGTAGACCTTTTGCGAATACAGCGTTTCGCGCCGCTCGATCGCTCCGGCATCGTCGGGATCGCGATTGATGATGAATTCGGCGTAGCCCTCGGCCTGCTCGAGGTCGGCAAGCGCCTTTGCATGTTGCTCCATGTCGCTGAGGACCAGCGACCTCCGGAACAGGAGAGCTATAAGGCTCAGGCGGCGGTCGTCCCGCAGTTCGGCGGGTCCGTTCCTGAAGAGATCGTCATAGATTTCGAATGCCTCGTCGAGCGGCGGCAACGACGATCCATCCTCCGGACTGTCGATCGAAAGATACCAGGATCGGGTGTATCCCAGTTCCGAATTCGTGCTCGCCAAGGCAAGCCGCGCATCGGGTTCACCTGCCTTGTAGGCCGGATCGGCGCGGATTTCCGCCACCAGCTGTTCGAGGCGCTTTACGCCTTCTTCTCCCTTGTCGATCCAGACGAAAGGTTTGGCCGCCTGAAGTCTCGACCGGTACCAGCTGAACTTGTGCCCGCGTTTGTCCGGACCGGATCTCATCAATTCCCCGAACAGAGCGGCGGAGCGGTCGGCCGATACGATTGCGCCTTCGTTGTCGTCATCGGCGATGAACCGCATGATGGCATCGGAATAATGCGCTTCGGCCAGTGCCGTCTTGATGTCGGCATTGCCGGGATCGGTCCGATACAAGGCCTCGAGATCGGCGATCGCCCGGTCGAGGAATTTACGAGCGTCTTCGCGACGCCCGAGATTGGCGCCCTCGGGATTGCCGGACACGGTCGATAGCCGGTGGTATCCCCGCGCAATCTCCAGCCTCAGGCCGGGATCGAGATCGTCGGCTGCGCCCAACCGTTCGAGATAGGCCCGGGCTTCATCGGCGATCCGGGACAGCGCCTTGGTGTTGCCCGAGATCGGTTCCAGCTCGTCGTACAGATCGAACAGCATGAAATTTGCGATCCCGCGAACTTCGGAAAACCGTTGTTCGGCCTCGTCGCGGGCATCGACCGCCTCGCTCCACCACCAGGTCGTGGTCGTCGCGCCCATGGCAAGGGCTAAGGCGAGCAGGGCGAGTGTCTTGTTGCGCGTGACCCATTTCGTGAAACGGTACGGCATGCTGTCGGGCATTGCGGCAACCGGGCGGTTGGACAGATAGAGCCGGATGTCTTCGGCAAACAGGTCCATCGAAAGATACCGCTTCTCGGGCTGCTCGGCGGTGGCCTTGGCGATGATCGCGTCGATCTCGCGGGTGCGTGGCTCGGGCATGATCTCCGCCAGCATCCGGCCTGCGGAAAAGACATCGCTCAGCACCGTCGCCGCCGCGCCGGACATTCGTTCTGGTGCCGCGTAACCGGGGGTCAAAGTCGCTGCCCGGGCCGGCGCCGCACCAATGACTTCGGCCTCCTCCCCGTCTGGCCGCGCGATCCCGAAATCGATCAGCTTGGCCTGACCATCCTGATCGATGAGGACATTGGCTGGAGTAAGATCGCGGTGAACGATCAGATTGCGATGCGCGTAACCGGCGGCCTCGCATATCTGGATGAACAGGTTCAGCTTTTGCTTTTCGTCAGGGGCTTTCGCGCCGATCCAGGCCAGCAGCGGAATACCGTCGATCCGCTCCATCACGATATAGGGCTGGCCATCGGGAGTAGCGCCGCCATCGAACAGCCGTGCGATATGCGAATGGTTGAGTTGGGCGAGGATTTGGCGTTCGCGGTTGAATCGTTCGATCAGCTGTTCCGAAAAGAACCCCGGCTTGATCAGCTTGATCGCGACGCTGTGTTCGAAATCGCCCTCTTCGCGTTCGGCGGCATACACCGTGCCCATTCCGCCCGAACCGATGACGCCGGTAATCCTGTACGCTCCGACGCGATCGGGCGGAGGGGGTGGCTCGACCGTCTCCATCGCCGCGCCCGTCTGCATCGAAGCGACGTGGTCGGCATGGTTCAATGCGGTGATGCGGCGCAGCAGCGTTTCATCGCCGGCGACCTGCTCGCGCAGCCAGCCTTGGCGCAAGTCCTCATCGATATCGAGCATCGCTTCGAACAGCGAAAGGGCTTTGCGTTCGAGCGACAGGTCATCCATCGGTGATTTGCCGCGACATGGCATCGGCAAGCCAGGCGCGCGCGGTCTGCCAGCGCCGCTTTACGGTTGGCTCGGACCAGCCGGTGACTTCGGCAACGTCACTGATGGTCATGCCTCCGAAATAGCGCATCTCGACAATCTCCGCGAAGCTCGGTTCGATGGCCTCCAATCGTATTAGCGCAGTATCGAGCTCATGCAGATCAGTCCGTTGGGGGCCTTCGAGATAAGTCTGCAATTCGACCCGCTGGTGTTCGCGCTTGTTGGCGTGGCGGGCGCGCGCCTGATCGACCAGCACGTTGCGCATCAGCCGCGAGAGCAAGGCGAGCAGATGCGCGCGATCCTTGATCGAGGGATCGACGCCGAGAATGCGCAGCATCGCTTCATTGATCAGGTCATGGGTCGAGAGCGAACTCTTGCTCTCGTCGCGCAGTCGGGCGGCGGCGATCTGCTCCAGCTCGGGCAGGACCCGGGCGATGAGCAGATCCCGGGAATTGAGCTCCCCTCCCCGCCACTCGAGAATCAGACGTTGTGTCTCGGCCTGTCCAGTCAGTGCCCCCTCCTGCCGCTGCCCCTTCAGCGCTGTTCGACCTCGTCTTTTTTCGTGCGCGGTGGAGATATCATCCGGTGGGCGACAGAGTGCAAGCGTTCTTCGCAGGTTTCGAAGAATGGGGCCGTCGGAGGAGGTGCACCGATTGGCGGAGTGGAGGTGATCGAATCGAGAGAGGCCTCGGAGACCCACCGCTCAGCACCGTCGGCAGCTTCCCGGCCAATTTCGGCCTCAGCGTCCGATATTCTCGCACAGCATCTCGCGTTCGCGCCCCGAAGCCATATAGGTTCCCCCGAACGTGCTTCCCTGAGACTTCTGTTCGAGCCCGATGACGTAGGAGAAGCACTTTCCGTCCTTGCGCTTCACTGCCAGCGCGGCCTGCTGATCGCGCGACAGGATGATGCCCGTGACGGGGTTGCGGCGAACGGTCCAGCCGTGGCTCAGGAGATTGACGCGGAGGACCTCGCTGCCTGCAAATTCACCCTGGGTCCAGGCGCTGGATCTGAACGCGGATGCGAAATCGCGCTCGGCCGCCGCATCTCGGCGGACTGCCGGCCGCAGCCGCATGGCCGCAATTCTCGCCGCAAGTGCTTCAGCCCGGCCCTGCCTGACCGATTCCAGCGATCCGAGTTGCGCCATGGCATCCCCGGCTGCCGAGCGTGCAGCAAGCACGTCGGAATTGTCGGGGTAAAGCCTGGCAAGTTGAGCCAGCTGCTCGACGCGGTAGGCCATCAGGAAATACTGAGCCATGGCCAGATCGTCGCGACCATCGCTGTTGCGAAACCTGTCGAGGTCGGTCGAGGCAATCGCTCGAGACAGATACTGGGCGTGACGCGATGCCGTGGTCGCAACCCTGGTCGCGTACCCGTTTCCGGAATCGTTGGCCATCGCGATCAGATCGGCGGTCAGCGCTTCATCCAATTTCGCGCGAAAATCCTCGAGGGCTTGCATGGCCTGTGTCTGGGCCGCGTCATTGTCGGCAATGAAAGCCCGGTGATCGGGAACGAAGTCCGTGATCTCGGCGACGATGGCCTTGACCAGATCAGCCTGGCGGCGTTGTTCCTTGCGCTGCGACGCTGCATCACCGCTTGATGCGCTCACCCGCGTCGACGCTGCACCGGGCGCCCCGGGGATCTCGAGCCGCGGAAGCGACTGCGCGCTGGCACAGTGGTCCGCCACTGGCGAAGGAACTCCAAACGCAGCTATCGCCGCAACACCGGATACCCCGGCAAGCCTTCGAAACAGGTCAGCCATTGTCGCCTCCCTCGCTCTCGGCCGCTTGGCTCGCGTCTCCGGAAAATTCATCGATGCAGACATCCAGCGCGGATTGCTGCTGTTCATCCGTGGGCATCGCCTCTGATGTCATCTGACCATTTTCGATCAGGCGATCGATCGTGCAGTCGCAAATCCCGGTCGCCGCGTCCTGCGGGATCTGCTGCAACACCGCGACACTCACGCATTGCCGTTTGGCAGAGTTGATCGTGAGCTCGCCGAGCGGTTCGGCGGGCACGGTCGGCTGTGCCGGTTCGTCGCAGGCAGCAAGCGCCAATGCGAACGAAGCTGTCAGAAACATCGAAAGCTGGGTCTTCATCGTGAACATCCTGTGTTGGTGGCCCGCCACCGGGCCATGAAAGAACTGTGGCTGCCCATCAGAACCCGAAGGACACCGCGACATGCACGCCGGTGCTGCGAAAGGTCTCTGCCCCGATCCCGTCGTGGAAGACGGACAGGCTCGACCGGAAGCTCCCGCCGCTGAACAGATCGACGCCGCCCTCGACCCGGGCTCGCAACCCGTCGTCCAGAACCGAATTCGTTGCGGTGCCAAAGGTGTAGATGCCTTCAAGCTCGGCAAAGGGTCTTATCGACCAGCCTCCCTCGAGCAGCAGCGCGTGCTGTATTCGCGGCCGGAAGCTCACGTCTCCCTGCGACACCGTCTGGCCGGGGATCGTTATGTCGAGACTGTCGGTATAGGCTTCTGCCTTCTCAGACAGGTGCCGAACGGCGATTTCCGGCCGGATCCGGGTCGACTTACCCAGATCGAATTGGCCGACGATGGAGCCCGAATAGAAGCTCCTGCTGGTTTCGAAGCTGTCGACAAAGGAACCCAGCGGCGAAAGCCGGTTGTCCGAGGCACCCCACGCGGCGCGCAGCTCGCCAAACAGCCCGGGCGCGAGCCGCGCCATGGCATAGGGCCCGACCATCCAGCCGTCCCCTTCCGCTTCGCCTGCGGCGAGGGTTCCCTTGTCCCTGAATTCGTCGAACTGGCCGAGCACGCCGACCAGAAGGTCCTTGCCGACGAGATAATCGGCACCGATGTGGACGATCCGGAAACTGCCCTCCTGCGATCCCAGTCTGGTGTCGGCAAAATACGCTTCGGTCCACAGGTCGAACAGTTTCGGACCCCGCTCGCGATCACCCAGGGCCGACGCTGCGGTCGCAAGGCTGGTCGAAAAGCTGGCTTGCCCCGATCCCAGCGCCATGGAGAATGGCAGGGCCGCCGCTCCCGGCACTGGCACGCCGTAGGCGACAGCACCGCCGCCGCTACCCCCCATCCCGCCATTGAGCCGATCCAGACGCCGCTGCAGGTCCGGCTGCATGGAAAGGATCAGCGCGTTTCGGCCGGTCAGGAAATCGGTGATCGCGCTGACGGCTGCTTCGCGCGAATTGGCACTGGTGAAGGTGCAGACCAGATCCTCGTTCGGCGCGAGCGCGATGGCCACGCTCCGACTGGCGAGATCGACGACGGAATCACTGTCATTGCAGCTGATCTCGGTGAGCGCGAGCCCGGCCACGGACAAATCCGCTACGCTCACGCTGTGCGACCCGGCTGCCACGCCGGTTGCGACCAGCTGGCCGGTGCCGTTGTTCGTCGCGAGGCTGCCGTTGAGCGCGGCAATGTCCGATGTGAAGGTGAAGCTGGTATCGGAACCGATCACACGCTGGACGATCGTCACTGTGCCGACACCGCGAACGCCGATCGTGACCGTGTCTGCCGCCGAAGTGACCTGCCCGTCGCTGACGGTCAGGCTGAAAACGAGATCCTGAAGCCCCTGCACAACCGGCGCGGTGAAGGTCGGCGTCGCACCGGACGGGTTGCTGAGCGTCACGGCAGGGCCAGCCACCTGAGTCCAGGCGTAGGTCAGGGGATCGCCATCGGGATCGCTCGAACCGGACCCGTCGAGGGTTACGGTGCTGCCGCTGTCGATCGGCCCCTGGTCGGTTCCGGCATCGGCCACCGGCGGCGCGTTGGGCGCGACCGTGATTGCTACGCTGTCGAGTGGGGACGACACCAGCCCGTCGCTCACGACCAGATCGAATGTCAGGACCTGCGCCGTCGTCGTGCTGAAGGGCGCCACGAAGCTGGGAGAGATCGCAGCGGCATCGCTCAGCGTTACCGCCGGCCCGCCGGTTTGCACCCAGGCGAAGGTAAGCGGATCGCCATCGCCGTCGAGAGAGCCACTGCCGTCCAGCGTGACCTGCGCTCCTCCCGCGACGCTGGCATCGGCACCGGCATTGGCGATCGGACCGATATTGCCCGGGATCGTGACATCCACCGTATCTTGCGGCGACGTCGCGATCCCGTCACTGACGACAAGGCCGAAGGTGAGCACCTGAGCCGCCGCCGTCTTGGCCGGAGCGATGAAGCTGGGGTTCTGGGTGGTCGCATCGTTGAGAACCACCGCAGGCCCGCTCACCTGTGTCCATACCAGGGTGACCGGATCGCCGTCCGGATCGGTTCCCGAGCCTTCGAGGAAGACTTGGGAACCGCCCGGAAATGTCGCATCGTTCCCGGCATTGGCAGAGGGATCGGCATTACCGGGGATGGTGATGTCCACAGTGTCGGGGGCCGAGCTCGAATTGCCGTCATTCGCGACCAGCTGGAACGTGAGGACCTGCGGAGCCGCCGTCTTCGCCGGGGCGGTGAAGCTGGGAGTCAGCGTCGTCGCACCGCTGAGCGTCACGCCCGGCCCCGCACTCTGTGTCCACTGATAGGTCAGTGGGTCGTTCTCGAGGTCGCTGGCCGTGCCCGAGAGCGTCACGCTCGAACCGCCCGTCGCAGTCGCATCGGGCCCGGCATCCACCGTTGGCGCGACATTGTCGGGAATGGTGATGGTCACCGTATCGGCTGCCGAGCTCGCAATGCCATCGCTAACGATCAGCTCGAAAATCATCGTCTGAACCGCAATCGTTGCCGGCGGGACAGTAAAGGTCGGATTGGCGGTCGTGGCGCCGGAAAGCGTCGCCGCCGGACCGCTCACCTGCGTCCACTGGTAGGTAAGTGGATCGCCATCGCCGTCGACAGAGCCCGATCCGTCGAGCGTCGCCGATGTTCCTCCGCCAAGCGTCGCATCCGGACCGGCATTGGCGGTCGGCCCGACATTGCCGAGGATGGTGATGTCCACAGTGTCGGGGGCCGAGCTCGAATTGCCGTCATCGGCGACCAGCTGGAAGGTCAGCAACTGCGGAGCCGCCGTCTTGGCCGGGGCGATGAAGCTGGGAGTCAGCGTCGTCGCACCGCTGAGCGTCACGCCCGGCCCCGCACTCTGTGTCCACTGATAGGTCAGCGGGTCGTTCTCGAGGTCGCTGGCGGAGCCGCTGAGCGAAACACTGGCACCTGCGGAAACGGTCGCGTCCGGCCCGGCATTGACTGTCGGCGCGGCATTGTCGGGAACGGTTATCGTGACGCCGTCCGCAGCCGAGCTCGCAAGGCCATCGCTAACGATCAGCTCGAACGTCAGGGTTTGCGCGGCCGTGGTCGCCGCCGGGGCGGTGAAGCTTGGATTGACCGTGTTGGCACCATTGAGCGTGACCGCCGGGCCACCCGTCTGCGTCCAGCTGTAGGTGAGGGCATCGCCATCGCCATCGGTCGAGCCCGATCCGTCCAGAGTGCCCGTGGTGCCGCCACCGACCGTACCGTCGGGACCGGCATTGGCGGTGGGCCCGACATTGGCGGCAACGGTGACATCGACGGTGTCAGTGCTGGTGTCGAAGCCGTCACTGGCGGCCAGGCTGAAGGTCAGCGTCTGCACCGCGTTGGTCTTGGCCGGGGCGACAAAGCTCGGCGTCAATGTGGTCGCGCCCGACAACGTCACCGACGCGCCCGTCGTCTGAGACCACTGGAAGGTGAGCGGATCGCTTTCGAGATCGGATGCCGAGCCGCTGAGGGTGACCGAGGCAAACTGGGTGGTGCTCTGGCTGGACCCCGCATCGACGGTCGGTTCGTTGTTGGCACGCAAGTTCAAGCATGAGCCACCGGCCGCTGCGAGCACGCTGTCCGGGATTTGCACCTGGCTGATAATCGGCGAGCTTCCGCTCATCACGTCGCGATGCTGGATATACTTGTCGTACCGCGACGACCCCAGCGGCACGGTGGCGTCGAGGAAGCGCGAGAAGGTCGTGGTTGTCCCGAACGTGGAGACCTGGGTGAATGTTGGCGTGACGCCGGCGGAGCCCCCGAAATTGGCGATCGCGATGGCATAGAAATCGATGTTGCCGCCATCATCGACGTTGGCCGTCACGCTTTCGTCCCAGGAGATCCGACAGGTTGCCCCGATTGGCGTCGCCTGAATGTTGGTCACACTGTTGACGATTGCCGCCTCTGCGCGGTCGGCCTGGCCAATCATCGCTGCGATCGTCAGGATAGCCGCGCCCGTCTTGAGGTAGGCTCTGTGATTGGTCTTCGCAGGCATCGGTGCATCCCCCCGGAATTCAAGTGGGGTTGTGCTATCCATTCTCGCCAGACGGGTGATCCCACGAATATGGGGACACGGGATATTTGCGGGTGTCGCTAGAGCTTGAGCTGTCCGGTCTTGAGCGCTTCGTAAACCGCCTCGCTGCGGGAATTGACCGCGAGTTTGCCGTAGACGGTTTTCACGTAGCTGCCGACGGTAAGCGGCGAGATGCCCATTTGCGCGGCGGCTTCCTTGTAGGTCAGACCGCGAGCGAACAGATTGAGCAGTTCGACCTCGCGCTCGCTCAAACCGTCGCTTTCATGGACCGCGCTGTCGACCAGCGGCGCGCTCCCGCGAAACCGCTCGAGCAAATAGATCGCCGCCGCCGCGCTGATCGGTGCTCCGCCATCGAGCGTGGCGCGGATGCCGTCGGCGATATCTTCTGGCTCGCTGTCCTTGAGCAGGTATCCGTCCGCACCGGCGGAGATCGCCCCGACCACGGTTTCCCTGTCGCCGAAGCTGGTGACGATCAACACCTTGGTGTCCATCGCCTGGCGGATTTCGGGCACGAGATCGAGGCCGCTGCCGTCGGGAAGTCCGATATCGAGCAGGAACAGGTCCGGCTCCAGCCGGATCAGGTCGCGCGCGCCCCGAACCGAGGAGGCCGCCCCGGCGAGGTCGAAATCGACCTGTGCGGTGATGATATCGATAAAATGATCGAGCAGGTTCGGATCGTCCTCGACGATCGCGATCCGGCTGGTTCTGGGTTTGTCGCTCGTCATTCGCATTCGGCTCCCCACCGCTCGCGCATTGCGTCGCGCAGCACAGCAGAGTTGCTCCGGCAACCCGTAAACGTGGGTCCGTTAGTCGGCACGGCGGTCTGCAATGGCCTGAGCCTCATCGCCGTGCGGGATCTCCAGGCGGACCGTCGTGCCCGTTTCGCCATGCTCGATCGCAAGCCTACCACCGATAGTGGCAGCGCGCGCCTGCATGTTGTCGAGCCCCCGCCCGCGACCGCTGCGGCGCGCGATCCCGGTACCGTTATCCGTCACTGCGATCACCACGGCAAATGCGGGGTCTTCGCTTGCCTTGATCGCGATGGAAATGCGGTCGCCGCCCGAATGCTTGAGCGCATTGGTGTAGGCCTCCTGCAGGATGCGGAATATTTGCAGGATCGTGCGCGGGCCGTACTCGGGCAGGGGTGTTGCGCGATCCTGTTCCCACACGCAATCGAACCCTGCCGCCCTGGCCCTCGGCACGACCCGCTTGCGGAAGATGGCAAGAGCAGAGGCGAGCGATTCTCCGACCGAATCCATCGAATCGATCATCAACCGCATTTCGTCGATCACCTGCTGCAATCCCTCGGCATAATCCTCGGGCTGGGCCTTGCCGCGCTTCGCCATCATCAGCATCGACATCAGGCTGCTTCCGAGCCCGTCGTGCATGTCGCGCATGATCCGTTGGCGTTCCTGCCCGTGGGCCTCGAGCCGGACGAACGCCTTTTCACGGGCATGGGCCTCCTCAAGCTCGGCCGTACGCGCGTCCAGCTGGGCTTGCAGCAGCGTATTGATCTGCGCGGAAGACTGGAACAGCCGGAAATTGCGACTGAAAAAGGCGACCGCAAACGCCAGCAGGAACAGCGGCTGGCTGAGCGTGAGGTAGGGCGTGTTCCGCCCCCAGACCATGATGTTGAAGAGAAAGATGGCAACCAGCATTCCCAGCGTGATGAGGATCGCCGCTTCCCAGTGGCGATCTTCCCTGACGGTCCAGAAATGCCACACCATCCGCGCGAGCATCAGCGCCATGAACAGCATCCCGGCCTGATCGAGCAGGTCGGTTGCTTCGTCCCAGGATCGATCTCCCTGAACCAGCAACAGCATGGCGGCGATCGCCGACGCTGCCACAGCAAATATCGCCAGCACCAACGGCTTGAAATACCGCAGCGGCTTGCCCGACCATTGATCGATCAGGATCGGCCAGCACGCCGACAGAAACAGCGTTATGAACGCGTAATAGAACCCTCTGGCGAAACCGTGCAGCGGTATCTCCGCCCAGAGGTAGAAATGGCTGCGCAGCGACCAGATCGCGGTGAGCAGGAACAGCCACGACAGGAACGCCTTGTTCTCCGACCGGAGCAAGGCGACCAGAACAAGCAGCGCGAGCACGCAGCCGACCGTGAGCGAAATGATTTGCCCGGAACCCAGCAGGAAATTCTTCCATCCGAACGCGTTCGACACCGCATCATATTCACCGAGCAGCAGCGGCAGATTGCCCGCCAGCTGCGGAATGTCGTAGGTTCGAATGTGATCTATGGTGTTGGTCCCGGGTCGCAGCAGTCCGGGCGGAATGCGGATGATCTGCTTGGTCAGGCCGTGATAGGTGACATCGGGCAAGGCCATCCTGCCTTCGCCCGACAGCACCTGCCCGTTGACATAGATCCTGGTATTGCTGCCGCCGTTCTGGTCGAGCAAGGCCAGGCCGCTCGACGGGACCTGCGTCAGCGCGAACCCGGCTCGCAGTCCGTGATAGCCTCGGGGAAAGTGAAGGCTGGATTCGATCTGCGTTTCGCGGAATTGCGCTTTGGCAATGCCCTGCAGTTCCGGCGATTCCAGCCTGGCCGCGCTCAGACTGGTCACGTCGATGAATTCGACCGCATCGGTATCCGGCTGAATGAAGACCGGGTTGAAGACGCCCCAGAAGAAGATCTGGACCGCCAGCACCGCAGCCAGCAACCGTGCCAGCCTGCCCAAGCGCGAATCGCCTTCGAGCCGGTGAGCCTCGATAGCTGTCGGGTTGTCCTGCAAGATTTGCCGCCCCCGTTTCTGTTTTCGGCAGGCCCACCCGTTCTCGGGGGACTTCCCCATGTCTATGGGGATGCGGGGCTCAGTCATACCCCTATTCATGGGGGTTCCCACTGCCGGCTGGCGGGTGCCGACACACGCGGGACACGCCCGGGGGGGCGAGTGCGAAACGACCGCCTGTCAGGCAGCGGCACCGTATTGGCGGCTCTCGCGCAGCATCGCGGCAAAGTCGCGCCACGGCATCGGGCGACCGATTTCCCAGCCCTGCGCATAGTCGCAACCGCGTTCGCGCAGGATCGCCAGGGCCTCCGCATCCTCGACCCCTTCGGCGACGATCACGAAGCCCAGCGCATGCGCCAGGTCGATGGTCGATTGCACCATGATCTGGTCCTTGCGATCCGCCACCAGATTGCGGATGAAGCTCTGGTCGAGCTTGATCTCCTGCGCCGGGAAGCCCTGCAGGTAGTTGAGTGAGGCCTGGCCCGTGCCGTAATCGTCGATCGAGATCCGCGCCCCTGCGGCATGCAGCCGTTCGAGCGCACTGCGCGCGGTGTCTGAATCGACCAGCGGCGCGCTTTCGGTAATCTCGAGCGTGATGCCGCCCAGCCCGGTCGCCGCTCGTTCGAGCCGACCAACCGCAGCGGCAATGAAGTCTCCATCGGAAAGCAATTGCGCGGACACGTTGACGGCGAGGTTCAGCGCGTGGCCGTGCACCGCCGCCTGGTCGCGCCGCGCCAGCGCCTGGTCGAGCACGAACAACGTGAGTCCGCGAATTCGTCCCTTTGCCTCGAGGATCGGGATGAAGTCTGTCGGCGAAATCCGGCCAAGCTGCGCGCTGTCCCACCGCACCAGGCACTCGCCATCGGCAATCGCCCCGTCGGCGAGGCGGAGCTTGGGCTGGTACACCACCGAGATTGCGCCATTGGCGAGCGCGTCGTCGAGCTCTCCCAGAAGGCGCTGCCTGAACTGCGTCTCTTCCTGTAGCGCACCGGCGTTGGCCGACCAGCTCAGTCCGCGCTTGCGCGCCAGCTCCGATGCGGATTCGGCATCCGCGATCGATCCGGCGGCGCTTCCGAAATGAACCGAAAGGCGGAAACGTTCCTCCCCGATTTCGAACGGCGCGTTGAACAGCGTTCGCGCCGTCTCGAACGCATCCTCCGGATCGCCCGCATGGGTATCCGGCATGAACCATGCGAACACCCCGCTTTCGAGCCGGTAGACGGTCTCGACCCCTGTAAGCAGACGCAGGCGGCGCGCGATGGCGCGATCCATCTCGGCCAGTCCGGTGGCACCGAGAACCATGATCACGTCGCCGAAATCGGCAATCCGTGCGACCGCAACCGCAGCCGTGGCACGGCGTTTGAGCGCGCCGGACATCGCCACGCGATTGAGCAGGCCCGAGGCGGTATCGGTCAGCCGTTCCGTCTGCAGGTCGACCGTTGCGGACAGGGTGCGCCGGGCAATCACGAACGCGACCAGGAACATCAGGGGTGCAGTCAGGGGAAGGTACGGCCCGGTAGCCTGATCGAGTACGAGAGCGGTCAGCGCCATCGCGGCGGCCACCCCGCCGGCCACGATACTGCCCGACGATGCGCCCCGCGAACTGCGGGCGCGATGGCCGAGAAACCCGGCGAGCAACACCACGGCCACAGCGAGCATCGCCCACTGGCTCAAGGTGCTGCGCACCCGGTCCTGCAACAGCGTTTCGGCCGCCTGGACCTGGATCGCAACGCCGGGCTGCACGCCGAAAAAGGCGGTGGGATACCGATCGAACAGCTCGATCGCGGTGGCACCGATCACGACCCGCCTGCCCGCCACATCCTCGCGCGGAACCCGGCCCTCGATCAGGTCAATGAAGGATATCCGCGGGATCGTCGCGGGATCGATGGCCTGATCGATCCGGAACGAACTCTCGACCTCGCCTCCGGTTCGGGCGAGCATGTTCACCAGCGAAGGGCGCGCGACCCCGCCGGTCACGATCCCGTTCGGGTAATCGATCACGCGACCGTTGGCGGAGGGGAAGACGTTGACCGAGGCGACGAAGGTGTGTTGCCGAAATTCCGGGATCGGCATCGCTTCGGAAATGGTCGCGAGCTCTCCCGCCCGATTGACCTGGCGAAACGTGGGCACGATCGCGGGCTGGCCGATTTCCGCAAAGGCTGCTGCCAGTGCCGCATCGTCCTGCGGCGTCGAACGTGCGGAAAAGTCGACATCGAAGGCGATCTGTTCGGCCCCCAGCCGGTCGAGCTCGCGGATCGCCTGCGCATGGTAGCGGCGCGGCCATGGCCATTTTTCCAGCGCCTGCAGCGAGCGACCGTCGATCTCCACGATCGCGATCTCGCCGGAAGCCGGCGCGACGCGCAGCTGGTCGCGGCCGTCGCGCAGGTTCGCTTCGAACCCGTCGGCCCCGCCCGTCGGGATCAGCGCGATCGCGACGAGCAACGCCGCGACGAGCGCGACCGCCCCGATATGGGCGTCCTTGGTCTCACGCGAGAATCGCGCCAGCCACACTAGACGTCTCCTGCTGCGCGGGGACTGGTTCCCGCCAGCATCATCCTATGAAGCAAAAGGGTTACCGCGCCGTTTGCGCGCGGGACACACCCGGTCGATACCGGCGCGCAGTTTCAATAATTACAGAGGTTTACGGGGAGCCCTTGCCGCCGCCCTTGCCCGGTCCTCCGCCCTTGCCGTGACCTTTGCCCTTGCCCTTGCCGCGGCCGCGATTGTCTTCGTCATCATCGTCATCGTCGTTGCCATGGCCCCGGTTGCCATCGTCATCGTCGAGATCGAGGTCCAGATCGGCCCCAACATCGATGATGACGCCCTGACTGCCTTCGGTGTCCCCTCCGAAACCGAGATCGAGTTGCGCAACCGCAGAGGCTTCACCGACATCGATATCGAGCTCGATACCGCTTCCGTCCGCCTCGTCGGCGCTCAGGCGACCCTGGCCGTTGCCCTTGTCGGGGTTGTCGTCGTCATCGCCGTCGTCGTCGTTGCCATGGCCGCGGTTGCCGTCGTCGTCGTCATCTTCGTCGTCGTCATCAGGCCCGGAGGTCAAACCCAGATCGGCACCTACGTCCTGTTCCTCGGAACCGCCGTCGATCCCGGCGTCGATCCCGGCGTCGATTTCGATGCCGACCGGATCGTTGCCTGCATCGACATCAAGCTCGATGCCGCTGCCATCGGCCTCGTCGCCGCCGCCCTTGCCCCGTCCCGGATTGGTTTCGTCGGAGCGATCGGGGTCGTTGCCATGGCCGTTGTCGCCATCGTCGCCGACGATTTCGACGTCCGCCGAGCCTTCGTCGACGGGAGCTTCGGCCGATGCGCCACTTCCGATCACCTCGGTGTCGTCTCGATCGCTCCCGACGCCCTGGTCCCGCTGTTCGACCACGACCTGCCGAGCGGTGCTGCGCGCGCCGAAGATCGTCTCTGCAGCGCTGTCATTGCCGTTTTCCGCGCCCGCAAGCGCGGCTCGTATCAGTTCGCCTCCCGCAACGTCGTCGTCCAGCAGGCTGAGCGCAATCGGCGATCCTTCCCGGTGGCCGTTCGCGGTGCGCTGTGCCGCCGGGGTCGAGCCGGAAGCGCCCGGCGCGCCGAGATTGCCCGACCTGTTGCTGCGCGCCTGCGGCGGAGTTGCCCGGAATTCGGGCGAACCGCGAACGACTGCGCCCGACAGGTCTTCGCCCGCGCGGCTGCCCGCGATAACCACCAGCTCGCCGGCGTCGCTGCCTTCGACCAGCCCGATCAGCCCCGGGGTCAGCAGCGCCGCTTCCAGATCGTCCCCGGTCGCGACTTCGACGGCGCCTTCGGTAACCTGCACGCTCGAACGCTCCGCGCCGACCGACACGTTGAAGGTCGTGCCTTTGACCACGGCGGCGAGATACGGCGTCTTCACGCCGAAGTGCGGGGTGGATTTCTTCTCGATCTTGAACAGTGCGTTGCCGAGATACTGGAAGAACTGCACCACCGGTCCGCTCTTCTCGGGAACCGCGACCTGCAGCTTCGCATCGGGTGAGACGACCACGAATTCCTTGCCGCGCACCAGCACCGCGCGGCCCTTGTTTCCGGTGCGGAGGATGTCGCCGGGCAACAGCACGGTGTTCTGCCGCGCGTCCAGCACCGTGCCGCCGCGCTCGACGGTGACGTTGCCGCTCGCTTCGGAAACGCGCCAATCCGGTGCGGCCGCGAACGCGCTGGTACTGGCGAGCAAAGCCGCCAGTGCGAGCGATTTCTTGGCATGTCCCAGCATCAGAGCCTTCCCGGTCGTATTCGAACCTTTGGTACGCTTCCGTTTTGCCCGGCATGACACAAGGAAGAGTGAAAACGGCTGCTTTCCAGAAAGTTAATTCGGGCATCGGAGTAAGGAATTCTTAGCCGCGAGTGGTTACCGGCAGACCCGTTATGGGGGCTTTGCCGAAATCGCTGCGACTACTGGGCGCAGGTGCGCTGATGGTCGCGCCAGCCCACGCCTTGCAGGCTGCACAAGCCGACGGCCCACCGCGCATTGCCTTTTCCGATGTGCTCGCCGTCCAGCCGGAGGGAAGTTACGATCGCGGCAGCGCCCCGCAGGCCGACCAGATCGGAGCGGTCGTGGTGCGCGGCAACGAAGCGATCGAGGACGCCCGTTACCAGGAGGTGGTCGAACGCTTCTTCGGCGAGCCGCTCAATCAGGAAGTGCTCGAACGGCTGAACGACGAACTGGCCCAGCTGGCGCGCGAACAGGGTTACCCCTATGCACGCACCACGATCGACGAGGATGCGGCGGCGCTCGGGATGATCGAGGTGATTGTCGACGAAGGCCGGATCGATGCTATCGCGATCGAGGGGGCCGAGAACGCGCAGGCCCGGCGGATGCTCGAAGGCCTCGTCGGCCGCCCCGCGCGGCGCGAAGAGCTCGAAAGCGTCCTGCTGCGCATTTCGGACATTCCCGGCCTATCGCTGCGCGGCGCGAGACTGCGGCGCGAGGGCGATCAATCCACTCTCGCGGTCAAGCTCGAACAGCGTCCCCACGAAGCGCGGCTTGCCGCCGACAATTACGGCACCAGGAGCTTCGGCCCGGTGCGGGCCAGCGCCAGCACCGCGCTGTTCGGGGTCCTCACCGCGTCCGATGCCATCCGCACCTCGGTGCGCGTGAACCCGGTCGATTTCGACGAATTGCTGTTCGCTTCGTCATCCTACGAAACCCAGATTTCCGACAGCGGCATCACCGCGCAGATCGGCGGGGCTCTCGGCGAGACCGCTCCCGGCGGCGCGCTCAATGGCTCGGACATCAACGGCGACACCCTGCGCGGTTTCGCGACCGTCACGGCACCGCTCAAGCGATCGAAGCAATCGAGCCTGTGGGTCGATACGGAATTCGCCTTCATCTCGATCGAGCAGGACGATCTCGGTGCCTTGCTGCGCGACGACACGATCGTCAGTGCGTCGGTCGGCTTGCGCACGCGGTTTGCGATCGCCGGGGGCGGGTTCGTGCGCACGGGCGTCTCGCTGGAACGCGGCCTCGGCATTTTCGGCGCGACGCGGCTCGGCGATCCTTCCGCCTCGCGCGGCGACGGCGACGGGGTCTACACGAAATTCCGGTTCAATGCCGATACGCGCGTCCCCCTGACGAAGCGCCTCGACCTGTACCTGTCCGCCGCCGGACAACTGGCCGACCGCCCCTTGCTCGCCAGCGAGGAACTGTCACTCGGCGGGGCCTACCGCGTGCGCGGTTACGATTTTGCCGAGGTGCTGGGCGATGAGGGTATCTACGGACTCGCCGAGCTGCGGTATCGCGTGAACACCGACGATCTGCCGTTCGATTTCCTGCAATTC
The DNA here is from genome assembly GCF_018205975.1 of Erythrobacter sp. JK5. Lineage (NCBI taxonomy): Bacteria > Pseudomonadati > Pseudomonadota > Alphaproteobacteria > Sphingomonadales > Erythrobacteraceae > Erythrobacter > Erythrobacter sp. JK5. The sequence continues at coordinate 2,076,279 of NZ_CP073577.1, forward strand.
TACAGCTTCATCGATGGCGGCTACGTGTCGGATATCGATCAGACCGGGGGCGAGGGATCGCTGTTCTCCGCCGGGCCGGGGGTGCGCGCGCGGATCGGTTTGCTCGATTTCGAAGTCGAAGGCGCCTTCCCGCTGGGCGGAAGCGGCGAAAGCAGCGATCCGGACGGACCGGAAATCAATGTGCGGGCGGGGGTGAGCTTCTAGCCCCATCGGCAATCCCCGGCACGGGCGTCTATTCGAAGTGATAGACGAACCCGCTATCCGAGGATTTCACTTCGATCCGCTTCACCTCGAGCCCGTCCATCTGTTTTTCGAGCAACTGCACAGACATTTCGGGCAGCATCGTGTTGGTCAGGATGTTGTCGATCATCCGACCTCCGGAATCGGCATCGTTGCAGCGCGAAACGATGTGTTCGACCACGTCGTCGCCATAAGCCATCTCGATCTTGTGGTTGCCTGCGATCCGTTTCACGATCCGGTTCAGCTGGAGCTCGACGATCCTGCCGAGCATCTCCTTGCTCAGCGGGAAGTAGGCGAGCTGCACCGTACGGCCGATCAGCGCGGGCGGGAACACCTTTAGCAGTTCGGGCCGCAATGCGACCGCCATCGCCTCGGGCTCGGGCGCAAGCTCGGGGTCGGCGGCCATGTCCATGATCAGATCGGTGCCGACATTGCTGGTGAGCAGGATCAGCGTGTTCTTGAAGTCGATGTAGCGCCCTTCGGCATCGTTCATGAAGCCCTTGTCGAACACCTGGAAGAACATCTCGTGGACGTCTGGGTGCGCCTTCTCGATCTCGTCGAGCAGCACCACCGAATATGGCCGCCGCCGCACCGCTTCGGTCAGCACGCCGCCCTGACCATAACCGACATAGCCCGCCGGTGCGCCCTTGAGCGTGGAGACCGTGTGCGCCTCCTGGAATTCGCTCATGTTGATCGTGATCATCGATTCCTCGCCGGCGAACAGCAGCTCGGAAAGGACCACGGCGGTCTCGGTCTTGCCGACGCCCGAGGGGCCGCACAGCATGAACACGCCGACCGGCTTGTTGGGATTGTCGAGTTTCGCACGGCTCGTCTGGATCCGCTTGGCGATCGCATCCATCGCGTGATCCTGGCCGATGACCCGCTGCTTCATTCGCTCTGCCAGGTCGAGTGTCGACTTGATCTCGTCCTTGACCATTCGCCCGACCGGGATGCCGGTCCAGTCGGCGACCACCGACGACACCGCATCGGCATCGACAACCCCGAACACCATCGGATCGTCGGCCTGCGCTTCTTCCAGCGCTTCGAGCGCAGAGGCGAGCGCGGCTTCGGCGTCGGCTTCGGACAGGCCGGCCTCGGCCTGAACCTCCTGGATCGTTTCGCCTTCCGGTGCGGGTTCCTCTCCCGGGTCATCGCCTTCGGGTGCTTCGGCTTCGCTCGCGGTCCCGCGCGCCTTGCTGAGCGCGTTGCGGGCCTCGACCACTTTCGCCAGCGCCTCCTTCTCGGCGGTCCACTTGGCCTCCGCCTCTTCGAGCGCAGCCTTCGCCTGATCTATTTCTGCCGTGATCTTGAGGTGACGATCGTCGGACCGGTATTGCGCGCCGCGTTCGCGTTCGACCACTTCCCGTTCGACCTCGAGCAGTTCGAGTTTGCGTTGCCGGTCTTCGACCCTCGCCGGGGTTGCATGCTGTGACACCGCGACCCGCGCCGCTGCCGTATCGAGCAGGCTCACCGCCTTGTCCGGCAATTGCCGCGCGGGGACATAGCGCTGCGATAGGGTCACCGCCGCATCGACCGCTTCGTCGAGCACGACGATGTTGTGATGCTCTTCCATCATCGGTGCGACCGAGCGGATCATGAGGATCGCCTTGTCGCGATCGGGCTCGGCGATGTCGACCGTCTGGAACCGCCGCGTCAGCGCCGGATCCTTCTCGAAATACTGGCGGTATTCCGCATAGGTCGTCGCGCCGATCGTGCGCAGATTGCCGCGCGCCAATGCCGGTTTGAGCAGATTGGCTGCATCCCCGGTGCCCGCCGCGCCGCCGGCACCCACCAGCGTGTGGATTTCATCGATGAACAGGATTATCGGCGTGGCAGAGCCTTCGACCTCGTCGATCACCGAGCGCAGGCGCTTTTCGAACTCGCCCTTAACACTCGCGCCCGCCTGCATCATGCCGATATCGAGCGCGCGCAAGGTCACGCCTTGCAGCGCGGGCGGAACGTCGCCCTCGGCCAGCCGCTTGGCGAAGCCTTCGACCACGGCGGTCTTGCCGACCCCGGCCTCTCCGACCAGGATCGGATTGTTCTGCCGCCGCCGCAGCAGAATATCGACGATCTGACGCACCTCGGCATCGCGGCCGATAATCGTTTCAACCTTGCCGTCGCGCGCCTGCTGGGTGAGGTCGGTCGAGAATTGCGCCAGCGCGCCGCCCTCGCCGGTCGGGCCACCGCCGTCCGCCGCTGCGCCGCTGCCATCGCTGGCCGCGCCCGCCACCTGCGTCGTCTCGGTCGAACCCTTGGTAATCCCTTCGAAATCGCGCGCCAGCCGGTTGGCATCGATCTTGCGGAATTCCAGGCTGACGTTCTGCAACGCATTGCTCAGGGTCTGGGTTTTGAGCATGCCGTAAAGCAGGTGCCCGGTGCGCACCTTGGCTGCGCCGAATTGCAGCGAGGCATAAAGCCAGCCCTTTTCGATCGCCTCCTCGATCTGCGGCGAAAAGTCCGAGATCGCGCTCGCCCCGCGCGGCAAGGCGTCAAGCGCGGCAACGGTGTCTCGCGCCAGTTGCGTGTCGTCGATATCGAAGGCGCTGCGGATCGAGGCGAGATCGTTCTGCGCGTCCTGCAGCAGGATGTGCAGCCAGTGCACCAGCTCGACATAGGGATTGCCGCGCATCTTGCAGAATCCGGTGGCGCTTTCGATTGCCTTGAGGGCCGTCGGGTTGAGGCGCCCAAACAGCGCGGAACGGCTAATCTCGGTCATTGCGTTTCCCCTCTAAATTCTTCCGGCAGCACCGAATGTCAGCGCCGACCGGCGCAGGTGGACATCGGTGCGCACATCATCGTTCGCGGCCATCTTCGGATCGGTTCCCACCCATGACGACCAGCCGAGCCGCGCATTGCCATCGAGCCGGGCAGGCTCGACCTTCGATTGCGGCAGGCACAAAGTAATGCTCCATTCGAGATGCGACGGCGCCAGCGCATCGAGCGCTTCGGCTGCCACGCGGAACAACGCGCCATCGGGTTGCAAGCGCCTGAAATCGCCCAGGTCGCGGGCGTGGATCTTCACCTCGAAATTGTCGGCCACCAGGTAGGCACGCGAGCCGATCACCGCTTCGCCGAGGCGGTTGTGCTGGGTTCCCAGCCTAGTCTGATCGCCCGGTTCGATCCGCTGCAACACCGGCACGAATTCGCGCAATCCCACCTTGAGGTCGAGCAAGTGCGCCAGCCCGCCCCGGATCGCGCCCGCGCTTCGCCGCGATGCGAACAGCGCGGCGTAGTGCAATCTCGCGACCGACGGGAACGCGCTGCGTTCATGCGAGCCTTCGGTTGCACCGGTTAGACGATCGACATAGCTCGCGAACCGATCGTGCTCGGGCCGATCGGCCTGGACCGCCGGCTGCGAAACCGCCCAGGCCCGGTAGAACAATTGCAGGAACCGACCGGCCAGCAGATCGAGGAAATCGCCGAACGGGCGGGTCTTGGCGTATCGTCTCTCATAGGCGGCGAATTCGGTGAAATGCAGCGGCAGCGGCGACATCGGTCCGGTCAGGCCGAGCCAGTATCCGCCCGCCTCCGCGCGGCCTTCCCGGATGTCGACTTCGCCCAATGTCGGTGCCGGAAAATGCGTGTGCGGAATCTGTTTCAGCCGCACGATATCCTGGTTGGGTTGTTTGCTGCGCCCGACCGGCGGCTTGTCCATCGCACGAGCCGACAGCCCGCGCACCAGCGCGAACAGGCTGAAGCGCTTTGGCACCTTCGCCGCCTTTTCGGCAAAGGTCAGATAGGCTCGCGGGTGCCGATCCTCGGCGGCCATGCAGCAACCTCCCCTTGCAGCTTGGTGTGAAAATGCGATTCGGTGAAGGAATTGACGGTCACGAAGCCCGACAGGAACCGTTCCACCACCGCGGTGAACAGGAACATCCGCGCCTGGTCGAACGCGGCATCGTCCAGCTCGATCGAAACCTTGAGTCCGCGCGCCAGAGCCATCCGCCCGAGGCCGGGCACCCTGCGGGTCACATGCTCCCCCTTGACCGACACGATCCCATCGATCTGGGACCGCATCACCGGATCGTCCGGCCGCCCGTACAGCGCGAGGTGGTTGCGCAGGATTTCGCCGTCCTTGCCCTCTTCACCGACCAGCGTCGCGTAATTGGGCGTGAGGTGTCCGATGATCCGCCAGGCCGCATCGCCCAGCCCCAGCGGCGGCAACGGCGCGCTGGGCGAACGCACCACCTTGATCGCGCGAACGGGAATTCCCCCTGCCGTAAGGTGACTGTCGCCCCCGAACTTGAGCTCCATCGGCAATTCGCGATTGGTGACCAGCGCGCGCAGCGCAAGATCGTGAATATCGTCGAGTCGCGAGGGATCGCCCGGACTTGTCAGCGAGATGTATGTCTCGGTCCCGATATAGTCCTCGCGCCCGCGCAGCCGCCGTTCCTTGCGCGACAGGCGGCGCATGCTGATGTTGGTGGTGAAGAACAACGCCGAGCGATAATCGTAAAGCAGCGATCCGAACGCATAGAGCGGCGCGACATCGCGCGGATCCTGGTTCGCACGGTCATAGGCCTGGACCTTGAGCAGGCGATAGATCTCGAAATCGAGCGGACCGTCGCGATCGGCGACAACTTTGAACTCGTGCTCGGTATCGCTGTACGGAATCCGGCTGAGTTGTTTTTCGAACAGGTTGATCGCCGGGGTGGCGTAGAGCCTGAAATTGCGCTCGCCGACCGATTGCACCAGTATGTCCGACGAGCGCGAGAACAGGAACGTGATCTCGACCGCCTTGCCGGACAGCGCGAACGCCTTGCGCAGCGAACGCAGCCGGACGAAGCGGAAGCGCTCGGGACAGGCGAAATATTCGGTCAGGGTGCGATATGCGGAAAGCGTCCGCCCGTCGGAAGGCAGCAGGCTGCAGTCGTCGTCGAATCCGTGCTGCAGCGGTGTGTCGAGCAGCGCGTATTCATCGCCGGTCGAGTCGCGCGGGCGCGCTACCACCCCGATCGTTTCGCCCACCATCTGGCGTAGCAATTCGTTGGGTACGCCTTCGCCGCCGTCGAGATAGATGTCGATCTCGTCGCATTCGACCGCCGACAGATCGATGCCCTCCTGCGGTTCGAACCGCAGGGTCAGCGCCGCCTGCGCGCGCACTCCGGCCTTGGCCGCGAATTTCGATGCCGCCGCACGACTCCCGACATACTCGGCCGAGGTCAGCCTGACCGGCCAGAGCGTGACTTCGTGCCCGGTTTCGAAGAACACCGGGGTCCTCGAACTGCCGGGTGGCTCTGCGGTCAGTCGGGTCCGGCGCGCGACCTTGTGCCCGGTGAGCAAACCCGGATCCCCCGGCGTCGGTTCGAACGCGGCGATGCAGATCGACGGCGTCGGCGCGAGATAATGCGGCTGCACCGCCTGCAGCAGGTGCTGCGTAAATTCGGGAAACTGATCGTTGATCTTGAGATGGACGCGGCTCGAAAGAAAGGCCACGCCTTCGAGCAACCGTTCGACGTAGGGATCGCGATCGGTGCTGTTGAGGCCCAGCCGGGTGGCCACGGTTTCGTGGTTTTCAGCGAATTCGAGCGATTGCGCCCTGAGGTATTCGAGCTCGGCTTCGTAGTATTCGATCAGCCGGGGATCCATTATTCGCGCACCTCGACGGTCAGACTTTCCAGATCGATGTCGGTCTTGAGCCGGATCGGCATCAGCTGCGGCCCGCCGAGAATCTCTCCTTCGATCAGGAAGCTTACCTTCCCGGGGCTGTCGGCCCGGCCCTGCGGCTCGACACGCAGGGTCTTGGGATCGAGCCGAGGCTCAAATCGGCGGATCGCGCGGCGGATTTCGCGCGCCTGTTCACGCTCGGAAGCGATGCCGTGCGAACGCCCGGCAAAATCGCGCACACCGAAATTGACTACGGAATCGCGCACCCGCGGATGGTTGGAAAGGTCCTGCGCCGACTCGAACGAAATCGTGTTGAGCAGCCACACGAGATCGCGCTTGATCGAGGCGCGGAGCGATTTCTCGGTGAAGCGCTCGACATTGGCGACCGCGAAATTGCGGAAATCCTCGCGCGCGACGGTCGGCATGTCGTTCTCCGCCGACAAACCGCCGAAATCGTTGCCCGAAACCAGCTTGTCGAACAGTGTGGGTGTCAGGCGGACCTTTGCGGGCATGGTCAGTCGCTGCGGAATTCGACCTTGCGCAGCTGCTGCAAGGGCAGTTCCGATCCATCGGAAAAGGCGAACAGGCGGTGGCCAAGATAGTGGCCCGTATGATCGTCGCCGGCCCACACGGTCGCGGTGCCGCGCACCACACCGGGATCGTCGGCAGCGTCGCTTCCGGGATAGCGGGCGGGGATGAACCCGGCCACGCGGGCTCCCTGCCTGATGCCGAATTCGGCCGGGGTCCAGATCGTGTCGCGCAGATCCTGCGCCTCGTTGATCGTCAGCGATTCGAGCTCCGAAAACGGGATCAGGCCGTAACGGCCTGCGATGATCGCTTCGGTGACCGGCCCGAACCGCGGATCGGCATCCGCGATCCAGTCGAATTCGATACCGGCGTCGGTAGTGCCGGCACTGGTCGGTGCCGCATCGAACGCCTCGGCATAAAGCGCATCGGCGTCCGCCGCGCCCTGCTGGCGCGCCTGGATCGCCTTGGCGAGCGTTTCGCCCCACTCGATCTTGGCGAGGATGGGTGCAGGCTCTTCGCCTGCAAAAACCTTTGCGCGGTGCTCCTCGGCATCCATGCACTGGTTGTAGGCAACCGCGAGCATGCGCGCTTCCGGGTCCAGCTTGGCTATGGTTTCCAGCTGGGCCTTGGCGCGTTCATATTCACCGAGCAGCGCAAAAATCTGGAAGAGGAACATGCGAACCGGGATGTCTCCCGGATTCGCACGCACCTCTTCGATCAGCTGCTTGCGAGCACCGCCGATATCGCCGGCGGCGAGCAATTCATCAGCTTGTGGCATGACATCTCAGGACGCGAGCGCGCCTTAGCCAGCCTTGTTGAGCAATACGTCGAAGAAGCCTTCGACCTTGCCTTTCGACGTGCCCTTTTCATCGCGCTGATCGTAGATCTGCTTGATCTTCGCGTAGGTCAGGCTGCCGCTTTCGTCGGCCATTTGCGAGGCCGAGAAATTGTAGGTGTTGATGACGACGTTATCGAGTTCGTATTTCAGGAAATCGATCTTCTTGTCGTCGCCGACATTCGACTGGAACGAAATTACGCCCTTGGGAATGACCTTGCCGGAGGCACACGCCTTGAACAAGGACACCGACGTTTTGTCGACTTCCTTGGTGAAGGCGATGTCACCCATATTGGCCTGGCCCTTCGAGACGGTTTTCGAAGCATTGTTGTACGACGACGAGTTGAAAGCGGAAAAGCTGCAACTGGACAGCTTGATCTCTTTCTCGTGGCCATCGTCTGTCGCTTCGCCCTCAATGCCGTCAAGCTTGAGGAATGACGAGACTTCCATTTCATTTCTCCATTAATTCGAGTGAATTAGTGAAACCCAGGCAAGGTTATCCTTGTCCTTGGGGAAGCTGCGACACCATACTGACGCTCACATCCATGCCTTCCAACTGGTGGTGCGGCACGAACAGGAAGCGACTCTTGTAGTAGCCCGGATTCTCGGGATCCGCTTCTACTGTGACTTCGGCCCGCTTGAGCGGCAAGCGTGCCTTTGTTTCTTCCGACGACGAATCCGGATCCGCCGTCACGTACTGGTGAACCCAGTCGCTCAGATCGGCCTGCAATTGCGGGCCTTCGCGCGTTCCGCCGACCCAGTCGCGCACCATGCACTTGAGATAGTGCGCAAACCGGCAGCTTGCGAACAAATAGGGCAGGCGTGCCGCCAGCCGGGCGTTCGCGGTGGCGTTGGGATCGTCGTATTTCGCGGGCTTGTGCACGGTCTGCGCGCCGATGAAGGTCGCGTCGGTCGTGCCCTTGCGGTGGATCAGCGGCAGCAGGCCAAGCTCGGACAGCTCGGCTTCGCGGCGATCCGAAATCGCCACTTCGGTCGGGCATTTCTGGTCGACTCCGCCTTCGTCGGTGGGGAAAGTCGCCATCGGCAGGTCGTTGACCGTGCCGCCCGATTCCACCCCGCGGATCCGGGTGCACCAGCCGTATTCGCGGAACGCGGCGTTGATGCGCACGCCCATCGCATAGGCGGAATTGACCCACAGATGCTTGTCGTGTTCGCCGTTGGTGACTTCCTCGAACTCGAACTCCTCGATCGGGTTGTCCTTCATCGAGTAGGGCTGGCGACCGAGAATGCGCGGCATCGTCAGCGCCAGATACTTGCTGTCGTCGGACTTGCGGAACGCGTTCCACGCCTGGTGCTCGGTCGTGTCGAAGCGATTGGCGAGATCGCGCGGATCGGACACTTCGGTCCAGTCGTCCATCCCGATCAGGTTCGAATCCGCCGCCGCGATCATCGGTGCATGCGCGGCCGCCCCGATCCGGGCCAGGCCCTTCATGATGTTGAGGTCCTTGGACGTGTGATCGAACTGCAGATCGCACACGAACGCGCCGTACGGCGTGCCGCCGAGCTGGCCGAATTCATGCTCGTAGATCTTCTTGAACAGCGGGCTCTGGTCCCACGCAGTTCCGCGATATTGCTTGAACATCGAGGACAGTTCGGACCGGCTGATGTTGAGCACGCGGATCTTCAGATCCTGCCCGGTCTCGCTCCCCGAAACGAGGTAATCGAGACCACGCCATGCCGATTCCAGCTCCTGGAATTCGGGATGATGCATGATCGCGTTCATCTGGTCCGAAAGCTTGCGGTCGATTTCGGCGACCATCCGGTCGACGGTGGAGAAGACGTCGTCGCCCATCTTCACGGCACCCGACAGCGCCTGTTGCGCCAGGGTGGCAACCGCTTCCTTGATCTTGTCGCGGCTATCGTCCGTCCGCGGCTTGAAATCGCGCTGGATCAGTTCGGAGAAATCGTCGAACGCGATCGCCTCCTGAGCTTCCTGCCCTTCCTTCAGTTTGCCCGCATCAGTCGCCATGTAATCCTCCGTATCCCACCGTATTCACCGCACAGCCCATTGAACGGGCCGTGACCGGAACAGGTGCTTACTCCTCGGTTTCCGCCGCGTCGGCCGTGGCCTCGCCTTCGGCCTCGCTCTTCGCTTTCGCTTCGCTCAACGCCTTCAACAGGTTCTCGTCCTTGAGCACCTTGTCGAGCAGTTCGGTCGCGTTCTGCTTGCCATCCATCATGATGAGGAGGTCGTTGAGCTGCTGGCGCGCCTCGAGCAGCTTGGCCAGCGCCGGAACGTTTTGGGCAATCTTGCCGGGCTCGAAATCGTCCATCTTCTTGAACGTGAGGTCCACACCAAGCTTGCCTTCGCCTTCGATCTCGTTGTCGACGAGGAAGGCGGCGCGCGGCGAAATGGCCGCCATGCGCTTGTCGAAATTGTCGATATCGAATTCCGAGAACTCGCGGTCCTTCAGGTCCTTCTTGGCGACTTCGCTCTTGCCCGAAAGGTCGGACATGACACCCATCACGAATGGCAGTTCGACCGACTTGCGGGCCCCGTAGGTTTCGACATCGTACGAGATATGCACGCGCGGCGAACGATTCCGGCTAATGAATTTCTGCCCTGAATCTGCCATTGAGACTTCCCCCTTCAGCTGGTTGCAGTTCCGGGAACGCCGAAACCGCCGTCAATTCGACTCGGACGCGAACCCGGGAAGTTTTTGTTATTAATGAGCATCATTCCATATCATCCCGCTCAAGCAAAACGTTTTTCGCATCATCGACGCTGTTGGGAACGATGTCTTCGAGTATCTCCATGAAATCCTTGGTAACCCAGCCGCGCAGCCGCGCAACTGCAACCTTGAGCGGATGCCCCGGTTCGGCCCGCATGTAATATTGTTCGACCGCGGTCAGGGCCTTGATCACGTCATCGCGCGAGCGCACCGCGCCTCCGAACGCGGCCCCGCCATCTCCGATCGGGCCTGCCGCATCGCCTGACCCGGCGTCCTCGCCTCCGTCGCCGTCGTCTCCCGAATCGAGCCCGGCGAGCTTGGCGAAAGCGGTTTGCACCACCTCGATGAAGTCGCGCGTGGTCGAAAAATCGGGAACCTCGGCTTCGCCCTTCTCGCGCAGCGCGGTCTCGATCCGGTCGATCGAAGCCTGATAGGACGCCAGCAGATCGACGATCGCGGCCTTGCCGTCGTCATCCATCTGGTCGAGCATCCGCATGATCTCGGGGTAGGCTTCGGCAGAAGCGCCCAGGTCCTCGGCTTCGCGCAGCTGGTCGGCGGTCACCCGCGAGCGCCCGTCGTCCAGTATCGGCAGCTCGAGAAACGGCAGCGCGAACGCGCCGCGCTTGGCCAGATCCTCGCAGATCAGCGGACGGCCAGCCGGGCCGTAATCGCCGTCCGGCGTGGGATAGACGTGGTCCCAGTGATCCTCGAGCAAGCCGGCCGCGTATTGCAGGCCGCGATCGACGACAGCCGGATCGCGCATGACGAACCCGCACCGGGCGTACGCCACGCCGAGAAACAGATCCTTGGTCTTGTCGCTCAGTTCCTCGATCAGCGCGAGAATCTCTTCCCAGTCGACCGGAGCCGGCTCGGGATCGCCCTCTTCCAGTTCGACGACCTTGGCGTCGATCGGGAAGTTGATTTCAAACGCGGTACGGAGCCGGTCGAATTCGAGGCTCTCGTCCATGTCTTCGCCGGCCGGAGCATCGTCCGACACCGGCGCCAGCAATTCCTCAAGCGATTTCACGAGCCCCCATATCCCTGTCGAATCAGTCGACAATAACGGCTTCGACCCGTTGGTTGACCCGGTCGGTCGGCTTGGTGTCGTCCAGCGGTTGCGCGCTGCCATAGCCTTCCGATAGCAGCTGGTCGGCGTTGACTCCGGCCTCAATCAGCGCTTCGCGGACTGCGGCGGCACGCGCCTGGGACAGCGGCAGGTTGATCGTATCGCTGCCGGTCGCGCTGGCATGCCCTTCGATCCGCAGTTTCAGCGGCTTGCCGGCGGTCTGCGATTCCTGGAGCACCTGCACCAGGCTGGCGATTTCCGATTTCGCCGCCTCGGTAAGCTTCGACGAACTGGTCGCGAAGGTCACCAGCAATTGCGAGCGCCCGCTCATCTTGGCCTTGATCTCGTCGGTCACCTCGACCGCAGGGGCTGCGGTGACGCCGCGACCGGCGGTGCGCGTGGCGGGGATGCTGCGAGCGCGCGTGACGCGGCTCGAACGGTTCGCCGACTCGACTCGGCGCGAAGCAGTCGGACTGGTGACTGCTGCCGTCGTAGCCCGGCGCGCGGCGCGGATATCGGCCGATCCCATCAGGCCGCTGCGCGATTCCTGGCCATCGATGGTTTCGGGCTCGCGCTCGTCTTCGGCTGCAGCGACTTCGCCGCAGATATCGAGCAGGTCGCAACGCATCTGCGCGACACGCTCGGGATCGGCTTGCTGCGCGCTGGCAGCCGACGAGGCACCCAACGCGATTGCAACAGTCAGAATTGATACGGAAAATTTCATCACACAGCTCCACAAAGCAGCGCGCCCCTAAAGCTGGGAGCGCAGATTTCTACATGCGGCCGGCGGGGCCTCTGAACGACCCTCTGCAATTACCATAGGGGTATCAGCTTGTGCCCTCCGAGACAAGTTGAACGAGCCCTCCGCGCCGCAGTGCGTCGGCGGTGTCCCAAATCAAGCCATTCGCGCCGCAAAACTGAAAGCGGTGAAACCGATCCGACCCTGCTTGTAAAGCAGTATCAGGAATTTAGTTTACAGTAATCAGTCGATTACAGCGCACGAAACCCTGCAGGTCGGCCCGACATGCGCGGAAAGGTCCCTGGGCAGGGACTTTCGCTGCATCGCCACCGTCCCCGTGCCGACGAATACGATTCTCTTTGCTTGTGAAATGGAGCGCTTATTGCTTATCTATAGGCAACCGATTGGCGTGTTTGGCGCCCCCATCGCAATGGGCAGGACGTAACGGCGTCCTCAGGTCGCAAGCTCAAATGGTTCATGGAGACCAATATGACGACCCAGAGGCAACCCGAAGGCGGTGGAAGCGCGTCCGAACATCGCGAGACGCGAATTATCGCCGGTCTCGGCGGTGAGCAGGTCGAATTCCTCGGCATGACCACGCGCGAGGCGATCTCCGAACCGTTCGAGGTCGAACTCAAGATCGTGGCGACCTTGAAAGAGATCGATTTCTCGTCGCACCTGGGTGAAAACATCGCGATCGAGATGTCCGAAGAGAACAAGCCGGTCCGGTTCGTCAACGGCATCCTGACCGAGTCTGTGTTCCTGCGCGAAGAGCTCGACGGCTATTATTACAGCCTGACGCTTCACCCGTTCACCCATTTCATGGACAGCCAGCACGGCTTCGCGATCTATCAGGAGCAGTCGGTCGTAGACATCATAAAGGACGTGTTTCAGCGCGCCGGCATGAGCACTGGCGACTACGATCTGCGCCTCGCCGGCTCCTACCCGCAATACGAATACTGCGTGCAATACGCCGAAAGCGACTTCAATTTCATCTCGCGGCTGATGGAACAGGAAGGGCTCTACTACTGGTTCGAGCATAGCGATTCCAAGCACGTCATGGTCATCTGCGACAAGGCCAGCAAGCACAAGGCCGGCAAGGTCGAGACCCTGACCTTCAATCCATCCGCAACCTCGACCCTGTCGTATCGCGTCGGCGAAGGACTGGGTGGCCAGCACATACTCGAAGCCTGGACCGAGCGGGTCTCCAGCTCGGGGCACGAACGCGTTTCCCTGCGCGACTATGATTTCAAGAAACCGGACAAGGCAGTCGACGGGACGGCGACCGACAAGAAGCAGCACCCGCACGACTCCAAGGAATTTTACGATTACCCGGGGCGTTTTATCGAGGAGAACGAAGCCAAGCGGTACAGCCAGGTGCGGCTCGAGGAATTCCGTGCGCTGCGCCGGACCTTCACCGGCCAGACCAGCGCAAAGGGCATTTGCGCGGGCGACACGGTCAAGATCGACAACCACCCGACCGACTGGTTCAACGGCGAATTCCTGATCATCTCGACCTTCCATTCGCTGCGTTCGCAAGGGTACCATTCGGGCACCGGCAATCGCGATCACGACACGGTCAATTTCATCGCCATCCCGGCCGAGACGCAGTATCGGGCGCGGCGCCTGACGCCCAAGCCGCGCGTGATCGGAGTCGAGTCGGCGATCGTCACCGGCCCGGCCGGCGAATCGATCTACACCGACGAATACGGCAGGATCAAAGTGCGCTTCCACTGGGACCGCGCCCAGACGCAGGACGAACAATCGACCTGCTGGATTCGCGTGTCGCAGACCGGTGGTCTCGGCAACGTGATCCTCCCGCGCGTCGGCCACGAAGTGCTGGTCGATTTCCTCCACGGCGATCCCGACCAGCCGGTGATCACCGGGCGCGTGTTCAACCAGGAGCACATGCCGGTCTACGATCTCCCCGCGAACAAGACCCGCGCGCTGTGGCGGACGCTGTCCTATGGCAACATGAATCCGTCCTACCCGCAGGCCGAGAAGCTCGACACCGGCGAACCGAAGGCCAACGAGATCCGGTTCGAGGACAAGGGCGGAGAGGAAGAAATCTTCGTCCATGCCGAGCGCGATATGAACGTCCGCGTCCGCTACGACATGACCCGGCACGTGGGGCACAACGAAGAGATCAAGGTCTTTTACGACAGCGATCGCTACGTGAAGAACGACGAGAAGGAAAAGATCGACGGCAACCGCGAATACGAACTGAAGAAGAACGAAAAGAACACCATCACCGAGGGCAGTCGCACCACCACGATCAACAAGGGCGACGACACGCTCACGGTCGACATGGGGAACATTTCGATCAAGGCCAGCATGGGCAAGATCAAGATCGAGGCCTTTCAGGAGATCGAGCTCAAGGTCGGGAAGAGTTCGCTCAAGCTCACCCAGACCAATCTCGATGGCAAAGCGCTCATGGCGAATTTCAAGGGCGACGCGATGACAGAGGTTTCCGCAGGTGGCATTTTGACCGAAAAGGGCGCGCTGATTAAGATCAATTAGGGCGGTTGCTGGATAGGGGGCATATGCCGGGGATACGACCAGCATCACGGCGGGAACGATCATGACCGAGTGGACCATCGTCTTGTGGAGCGCCGCGCGCCAGATTGCCGAAGAGGCAAACCTGCCGCGGTCGGCCTGGCCCGACGACGACGTCGCGCCGCAGGATTTCTTCAGCAGCCTGCGCAAGGGCAACGATCCGGTCATGGCGCTTGCCTACGCCGCGGCCGCCCTGCCCAAGCTGGAGGCGATCGACTGGGCCCTGCATGCCTTGCCCGACCTCGACGAAGCCGACCCCGATTACGCGCGCCGTCGCCTGCTGCGCGATGCCGCGTATCGCTGGGTTGGCGAACCCGACGACGACAACCGCCGCGCCATGTACGACCTCGCCGATGCCTCGAGCGGCGAATGGCCCGAAACGCTGATCGGTCTCGCGATCTTCTTTTCGGGCGGCTCGATCGGGCCCGAGGAAAACAGCCCGGTCACCGTCGACGCCAATATCTGCGCCAGCCTGATCGGCGGGGCGCTGCAAGCGGCCATGGCGGAATACATCCGGAGCCACCCCGAATTCGCGTCCCGGGCGCTCGATCTGGCGGACAAGGTCGCGAGCCGCGGTCGCGAGGCACTTGCCACGACATGACGCTGACTCTCAGAATCGTGAATCGAACGGCGCTGGAAAACGGCAGCCCGACCGAACTGGTGCTGCGCGATCGCGGTGCCATCATCGGACGCTCGATGACCTGCGAATGGTCGCTGCCCGACGATACCCGGACGCTTTCCGGTCGGCACTGCGAAATCCAGTACCGCCAGGACGACTATTTCCTGATCGACGACAGCACCAACGGCACCTTTCTGGGCGACTCGGCCGAACGGATCGCCGGTGCGCACAAGATCGGCCCGGGCGAGCGCTTCAGGCTGGGACCCTACATCATCGAGGCGCGCCTGTCCGGCCCGGCGCTCGAGCGGTATCGCAGCGCCGAGGCAGCGGTAGAGGAATCGCGCAAGGGCCCCGAGTTTCTCGGATGGGACGATGTCCCCGGCACGCGCCCTTCCGCCCAGAAACCCGCCCCGCAGGAATTCGCCGCCGATGGCGGCTGGGAAATGCCCGGCGCAGCGCGGGAACGCTCTTCGGGGTGGTCCGAAGACGACAGCAAATCGACCCACGAACCGAGCGCCGACGACATCTTCGATACGTTTGCCGGGTCGAACAAGGTCGACTGGTCGAACGCCTCGTGGACGGTCGATCCTAAATTCGATCCCTTCGCCGTCGGACCCGATACCGAAGGCGGCGGGTTCGCCCCGCTGGCCCCGCAGAAACCGCCGCCGGACGACGGGTTCGCTCCGATCGAACCGGGCATACGCGGACATGACAACAGCAGCGGCGACTTTCCGGAACCGAGCCGCGATCCATTCGGCGGACCGCTCAATCCGGGCGAACAGGCCGCAACGGCTTCGGACCCGTTCGGAGGGCCGCTCGACGGCGGGGCGCAACCGGCTCCCGCCTCCGACCCGTTCGGCGGTCCGTTGGGCGGAGAATCCGCGCAGCCGACCGGCAAGGACCCGTTCGGCGGGCCGCTCAATGGCGCGCCTCCAGACGATCCCCCGGCACCGCTGCCGGATCTCGACACGACCGTCCCGCCGCGCAGCCCGCAGGACCCCGTAGCGCAGCAGGCCGCTCCGCCGCAGGAGCCACAGGCAGCACCGGTCGCAGCGCCCCCGTCCGTCCCGCCCGACGCGGTCTATGCCGCGCTGCTCGGGGCGATCGGCGTGCCTTCGAACCAGGTCGAAACCAGCCCTGACGAGGCCGCGGCGAAAGCGGGCCGGATGCTGCGCCATCTGCTCGCCGGACTGATGATCCTGCTCGAAGCGCGGGCCAGGGCCAAGGACGAGATGGGCGCGAGCGCCACGCAATTGCGTTTCGACGGCAACAACCCGCTGAAATTCGCCCGCAATGTCGACCAGGCCCTGCAGATGATGCTCAACCCCAAGCTGCGCGGCTATATGGAAGCCGAGCAGGCGATCGAGGATTCGTACCGCGATCTCCAGGCGCATCAGATCGCCACGCTGAAGGCAATGCAGGGGGCGCTGCGCGAGACGATCAACCGCTTTTCGCCCGCCGCGATCAGCGAGCGTACCGAAAGCAGCGGATTGCTCGCCAAGGTGCTGCCGGGCCAGCGCGAGGCGGCGCTGTGGAAGGCCTATGAGAAGCAGTTCAGCGGCGTGGCGCAGGGATCGGCCGAGGCGTTTCTCGAAGTCTTTTCGAAAGAATTCCGCAAGGCGTACGAAGACGCCGTCAACACCGATTGAGCGGCGCTGCGATCAGTCGGCCTGCTGGTCCTCTACCGAGAACCACACCGCATCGGCTTTCCACCCATTGGCCTGCGCGCTCTGGCGGAACCGGGTGGCCCAGGCCTCGTCGAATTCGGTTCCGCGCCCGACCAGATCGCCCGGCAAGGCCGATCCGCCGGTCAGCACGATTGCGCCATAGCTCTGCTTTCCGCTGCCCTCGAATGTAAGCGCGAAGGGCAACACGAATCCGCGCTCGGTCTTGTTGCCCTGCATCTGGTTCGCCAGCCCTTCGAGCGAAGCCCGCGTCGGCTCGAGCGCTTCGATCCCGTCGGCGGTGTTCCAGCCGAGGAAGGCAACTTCCTCGTTGGCCCCGAGATTGTCGATGCGGATCACGACCCGCGCATAATTCTGCTCTTCGAGTGACGACCCGTCGGCCAGTGTGATCGCCTGGCGTTTGGCTTCGTAGACGTCCTGCGGGGTCGAAATCAGCGGCTGCGGACTGCGCACTTCGCGCAGCGCGTCGAGCGCCGCACAGTTTTCCGCCGTGAACCGCACCACATCGCTGAGGTCGATCGAAAACGAGGAAGCACCCGCACCTTCCAATGCATTGAGCAGGCTAGTCTGTGCGGCTGCAGGATTGGCTGCACCGCCAACGAACCGCGCGGTGTTCCCGCTCGATCCGTCATAGGTGAGCCACGCGCACTCGATCCCGTCGATCGCCCGCTGCGCAAGCTGTTCGAACTGCGGACTGCCGAGCGCGATCGCGGCGCCTTGCGCACCCGCCTGCCCTTGCCCGGTGCCTGCGCCCTGGGCGGTGCCATCGCTGGGCGGTGGCACATCGCCTCCGCCGAGGTTGGCCACCACCACGATCCCGACGACCGCCAGCAACACCGCCGCAACCCCGCCCCCGATCAGAGCCACGCGGTTCTGCGCGATGCCATCGGGCAGGGCCCCCTTGAGCGATCCGATCATTCCGGCGAGCGCACCGCCCGTCGGCTTTCCTTCCCCGTCGGATCCGGCGCCATCCGGCTTGAACCGGGTCGCATCGCCGGCAGCAGAGAGCGGTTCGAAGCCGGTCGCCGCCGCGTCGCCCGATGCCTCGCGCAGCCGTAGGTTGAACTCCGCCATCGATTGCGGCCGATTGGCCGGATCGGGTTGCAGCGCCATCTCGAACGCGGCGTGAAAGCGCGGCGAGAGGTCCGACAGGTCCGGCACCGACTGGCGCTTGCGCACAGCGTCAGACAGCGATCCGCCCATGTCCGAAGGTTTTCCCGCCGCCAGCGCACGCAGGGTCAGCGCGAGGCTGTAGATATCCGACCACGGCCCGACATTGCGATCGTATTCGCCGAGCTGTTCGGGGGCGACATACTTGAGCTTGCCCGCAAACCCGTCGCCCACGATCGTCGCGCCGCTATCGGTCGCGTCCTTGGCGATCCCGAAATCGATGATCTTGGGCCGCGCCGGATCGCCTTCGGCCAACAGGATGTTGTCCGGGGCAATGTCGCGGTGGATCGCGCCGAGGCTGTGCGCAGTGCCGAGACCAGCCGCGAGCTTCTGCGCGAGGTCGGCGAATTCGTCGTCGGTCAGCTTGATCGAGCCGAGCCGGTCTTCGAGACTCGGCCCGTCGATGAATTCGGTCACCAGGTAGGGACGCCCACGATCGTCGCGCGCGGCCATGCGGTACGGCACGATTGCTTCGTGATGCAGCCGCGTGAGCATTTCGGATTCTTTGGCGAACATCGCCGCGACCAGCTCATCCTGCGCCATATGCGGCAGCATGACCTTGATCGCCACCCGCTCGGAAAGCTGGTGGACATTGCGTGCCTCGTAGACTTCGCCCATCCCGCCGCGCGCCAGAAACCGCTCGATCCGGTAAATGCCGTTGAGCACGTCGCCCTTGGTGAATTGCTGATCGCCTCGCGGCCCTGCAGGCGCGGGTGGAGGCGGCGCAGGGGAGGGCGCGGGCGCTGGGGGCGGAGGCGATGTCGGGGGCGGTGACGAAGCGGGCGGAACGGAGGGCCGGATCTCGGTCGGTTCGTGACCCGCAGCGGGCGGAGGCGGCGACGGCCGGATCTCGGTCGGCTCGTGACCGGCACCAGGATCAGGGACCGGCTCGGAAGGCGGCTCGGGCGACGATTCGTCCGTGACATCGGGCGCGTCCGACGGCTCGGGCGGCGGCTTCTTGCCACCCCCGTCAGCCTTCCCGCCACCACCCTTCGGCTGGTAGACGGTGCGATCATCATCGCCGGTGTCGTCGCCCATCAATCGATACTTCCGATTTCGACCACGATTGCGGTCACATTGTCCGGTGCGCCTTTGGCATGCGCGCGCGCGATCAATTCGTCCACCGCCTGCTGCGGATCGGGCAGCGCCATCAACCTCCGGATATCGTCTTCGGGCACCGGCCCGCTCAAGCCGTCGCTGCACAGCAGGAAGCGATCGCCGGGTTCGGCCTCGTCCTGCACGATATCGACCTGAACCTCGGGTTCGACACCGAGCGCGCGAGTGAGCACATGCGACATCGGGTGCCCTTTGGCATCGGCCGGCGAGAGGATTCCCTGATCGAGCAGGTCCTGCACATGGGTGTGATCAACCGTCAGCTGGAACAGCCCGCCCTGCCGGAAGATGTAGGCGCGGCTGTCTCCGACCCACACAATCGCGAACCGGCGGTCGCGCAGCACCAGCCCCACTGCAGTGGTTCCCATTTTCGAAACCGCCTGCTGCTCGGCCAGCTGCGCCAGCGACGCGTTCACATTGTGGACCTGATCGGCAACCCGCGTCACCGCGTGTTCGAAATCGGGCGGCGCAACGAACGTTTCGAAGGCCGCTGCCGCTGTCTGCGAGGCCAGCGCGCCGTTTTCGTGCCCGCCCATTCCGTCGAACACCAGCCACAGCCCGCTCGCATCGTTGAGGTAGTACGAATCCTCGTTGTGCGGACGCACGAGGCCGGGATCGCTCCGGCCAAAGCTCTTGAAGGCATAATCGATCACGCGAAATGCTCCCGCACCTGTGCCCACGACGCAACGGCAGATGGCGAAGGAAGGCGCGGGTCGGCGCCCTCGGGCAGGAACCAGTCTTCGCCGCCGTTGTGCAAGACCGCACCATCTCGCTCGATCCCCGCGAGGGTTTCGTGCAGCCGATCCCCATCGCTGCGTGCCTCGAGCGCCTCGATCAGCGCATCGTAGATCGCTTGGGTGCGCATCTGTACCGGACAGATCGCGAGGATCGGAAACAGGCGTCCAACCGCGTCGACGCTCGGCATCAGCACCGCGTTCGCCCCCGCCCCCTCGAACAGCCACGGCGCAGCACATTCGTACGCCTCGCCGAAATCATCGCCGAGCTGCGTGCGGCCGAGATCGAGCCAGTCGCTCATCCAGCGATCGAGCGGGCCGCGCAACGCATGGCCGATCCCGCGGGCAAGGAAGTCGCCGTGGCCCGGAATCTTTCCGATTATCGCGGGGAGATCGATCGCGCTCCGGATCACAGCTTCTGCGGACACTGCACCGACCACAGGCCGCCTCCGCTGAACGGATTCAGGTCCTCCGGAAACGAAACCACGAATTTCGCCCGTCCCGGCCCCGGGTTGAAGACCGCTTCGATCTCGGTCTCCGAAAGGTTGCTGATCCGCGCCCGGTCGAACATGCGAAACAACGACCAGGGCCCCTTCTTGGTGTCGCGAAAAATCACCGATTCGATCGGATCGAGTCCCTCGATCCCCTGGTTTTCGTAGATCTTGATTTCCGACGATTGCACCATCCCGCCACCCAGTTGCCAAACGATCTGGTTGGTCGAATTCCCGTCGAGATCGAATTGCAGCGGGATCCCGCCGGTAATGAGTTCGACGCGGCTGACCTTGGCACCGAGATCGGACAGCTCGATGCCCAGCGGCAGCCCCTCGCTCAGCGCGCTGGAGAGTGCAGCGGCCTTCTGGAAGTTGCCGGGAGCGGCGGGATTGAACTCGGCTGTCACAGGATCCTGGCTGTTCCAGCGCCAGTAATCACCGTCGCGATCGAGATACGGACCGAGCCTGGCACTGACGAACTGGGTCACCTGGCCGCCGGCACCGAATGCCCCGCGAACGTCACCGACGCTGGCGTCGGCGGCAGAACTTCCATTGAAAGGATACTTGCCTTCGACCGCAGCCTCGCACGAAGGCGCCACGGTCTCGGCGTAGTACTGGGATGCCTGCGTGGTGAGCGTCTGGTCGCCTGCGCTTTCCCCGCCTTCGGCGACCTTCTGTGCGAAATTCTGAACCAGGTCGGGCACTTCGAGCGCGGCCACTTCCAGCGGAGCGATGGCTTGCGCGATCGCGGCGGCGGGGCTGTCGGAGGTCCGCGAACGCTGCGCCTCGCGCACCCGGGTGAAGGTTTGGCGCACGATATCGATAAACGCGTCGATCTCGCCCGGTTCCTCGCCATCTCCAACCCACGCGTTGACCTCGCTGAAGTGCTGGGCGATCTGGGCGTCGGCGGTCAGTCCGCGCGCCGCGTTGGACGCGCCACCGAGCCGCGTGGCGACCCGCGCAAAGCGGTTGCGGTTGACCCGTTCTTCGAGCATGCGCCCGCCCTCTTCCTCGAGCGAGTTGTCGAACGTCGTGTTCTTGCGGACTTCTTCCAGCACCAACTTGAGCGGGGAAACACCCTTGGTGAAGGCGCTGAACGCGCGCGGATCGTTGAAGTAGTCCGCCGCCTTGAGCGAATCGATAACCTTCTGCCACTGTTCGATATATTCGTTGGCATAGGCACCGGCGATGCCGCCATCGAGGTTGCCGAGCTCGCGCTGGATGCTCGCGGTTTCGGAATCCTCGCCCAGCACCCACAGCTCATCGCGCAGATCCCGCCCGATCAGTTCCTTTTGCAGGCGGTAGGCATTGAAGCCTTCGAGCGTGAAGAAGTACGGGACATTGAGCGCCATCACTTCTTCGGGATTGGCAAAGGCGGCTGCATCGCCGGGCTGGAGGATGTCGCCCATCATCCAGTCCTTGGACGGATCGGCCGCCTTCGCCCGCATGATGATGTAGGCACGCTGGGCGAGGCTCATCGTACCCACGCTGGCGCGCGAAGCGGCAACCAGATCGGCGTCGAGCGGCGCACGCTGTCCGGCCCAGCTCTGCGAAATCTTGGGATCCTCGACCAGCGCCTGCAAATGGTTGCCGAGCCGGGTCCGCAGTCCTTCGTACTCGGCTCCGGGATATTGTTCGTAAGCCCAGTCGCGGCCTAGATATTCGGTCACGGCCTCGCCGTCGATCTGGCCCTGGGGAGCGGCCCCGCCCAGCATCAGATAGACCTTGAGCGGTTCGTAAAGCGCAACCGGATTGTTCATTTCCTGCTGCATCTTTTCTTCGAGCCGCAGGAACACGCGCGGCAACAAGATGCGCCTCAGCGCTGTGCGATATGCCTCTTCGTTGCGGCGGCTCAGGCCCCACTGGAACAGGCCCCAGCGCATCCACAGCGAAGGGCTGCCCTGCTGCCGCGCGGCATAGCCTTCGGGCAGGTTGCGCAGCTGGTCGAGCAGCGGAACGAGCTGTTCGAGCGGAGTGTCGCTGCCGCCGACCCGGACCAGATCGGCGCGCATCGCATCGCGCTCCTGTTCGATCTCCGCCGCGGCGATCTCGGTCTGGTTCTGGAAGTCGCGATTGCCGAAGAAGCTGACCGTCCAGAGAGCGATCGCAAGCAGGCTCAGCGCCGCGATTCCGCCGACCATCGCGGTCAGCCGGATCTGGCGTTTGCGAACTAGCGCCGGATCGGACACCGGCAGGCCCGCTTCGCCAAAGGCCACATCGGTGAGCAAGCGGTTGAGGAAGTAGGCCTTTCCGCCTTCGCGGTTCGCCGCGTCGTCGCGGCTGTAGGCCTGCGATACCCCTTCGAGAATCCGGTCGATCGCGCTCCCGTCCTGGGTCCCGGACGTCAGGTAGAAACCGCGCAAGACGCCGCTCGGCCGATCCTCGTTGATGAATGCGCCTTCGACCAGCCGATGCAGTGCCGGTCGTAAAGCGTGGACCTGTCCCGGAAATCCGAGAATGAGCCCGCGCCTGCGCATGTCCTTCTCGTCCTCGAGCCGTTTGGGCATGCGCGCGGCCAGATCGTTGGCGAACTGATCGAACGCGCTGGTCACATCCTCCGAAGACACCCGCCTTTGCGGCCAGTCGAACGTGTGCCCGACCACGGCGCGGCGTCCATCGACGTCGAGATCGCCGAAAAACTCGGTCAACCCGGCGAGCAGATCGCTCTTCGTGATGAGCAGGTAGACCGGCAATTCAGTCTCCAGCGTCTCGCGGATTTCACGCAGTCGCCGCCTGACGATCGCCGCGTGCTCGTCGATCACCCGCACGTCTCCGCGCAACAGGTCGTCCGCCGGAATCGCGACGAACACCCCGTTGACCGGCTCGAACGGACGATGCTTCTTGAGCATCTGGAGCAGCCGCGTCCAACCGGCGCTGTCTACGTCGCGGTCCGAATCCTGCGTGGTGTAACGCCCCGCCGTATCGACCAGCACGGCCTCTTCGGCGAACATGAAGTCGAGGTTTCGCGTGCCGCCGGTACCCTGCAGCGTCTGGTCGGAAAACGGGAAGCGCAGCCCGGAATTGACCAGCGCGGTGGTCTTGCCGGCACCCGGCGGGCCGATGATGACGTACCACGGCAGCGAATAGAGATAGTTGCGCTTCTTGCCGCTGGCCTTGCGCAGCGCTTTCAGCGCTTCGGCCATGCGCTGTTGCACCGCCGCTGCTTCCTCGTCGCCCGGATCGGGGCCGGCCAGCTCCTTGGCCAGCGCGGCCTCGGCCTTCTTGGCGCGCCAGCGACGGATAAAGAACCACAGCAGCCACAAGGCGACAAACCCGCCTGCGAAGGTCAGCCGAACCCACAGCGGCTGCATCCACTCGACGAACAGCGGCAGGCCGACCGAACACAGCAGGATCAGCAACAGGATCATGCCGATCGAGATCGTCCACCAGCTCGTGAAGAACTTTTTCATCGTTGTCCTCCCACCAGCCTCCGCCTAGTCGCCAAGCTCCACAACGAACTCCACCCGCCGGTTCTGGGCCTTGCCCTCGGCTGTGTCGTTCGAAGCGAGCGGCACCGTGTCGCCGAGCCCGGTCACGGTCACCCGCGATGCATCGGAAAGCTGCGCGCGCACGATCCGCGCCACCGTCTCCGCCCGCGCAGTGGACAGCGCCATGTTGTCCGGGAATTCGATGGTCGAAATCTGGTCGGAATCGGCATGGCCTTCGACCGTCACCGGGCCCTTTTCGAGCTCGATCGCCTGTCCGATCTTGGTGAAAATCGGTTCGCGTCCAGCCGTCAGCTGATCCGATGCCGGCTCGAACAAGGTCCCAATCGTGGTGCGCACCCGGTTGCCTTCGACGGTCACGAGGCCCTGCGAAATCTCGCTCGACAGGAACTCACGCAGCCGTGTCTCGGTCTCGCTCGGCGGCAGGGCGAGCTGGGTAGCGTTGCGGGTGAGCGACACCGGCTCTTCCTGCAACAGCCCGGCAACCCGATCGTAGGGCGATGATCCGCTGGCCATCAGCGCAAGGAAGAACATCAGGAAGATCAGGAAGCACAGCGCGCCGGCGGCCGCCGCAGCGAGGCCGACCATCGCCCAGAAATTGTTCGGCTTGCGCGGCGCATCGGCGCCCTTCCAGTGGCTCACCAGATCGCGATGCGAGAGACTGCGCACGTGTTCGAGCGCGGCGATCAGACTCGCCATCACCTGCTGTTTCTTGCTGTACCCGTCGCTCATCGCCCGGGTCCGGCCTTCGAACCCGGCGGCGAGACAAGCGTGGAACAGCTCGATCAGGTCGCGGTTGCTGGCCGGGTCGCGCAGCATCTCCTGGACGAAGTCCCAGAACCGGTCGCCGCCGATGCTCTCGCGAAAGAAGGTAACGACCATGTTGCGCTGCGCCCATTGCGCCCCGCCCCCGCCGACGCCCGGCAGATTTTGCGCGATATCGTCGATCGTCGCGCACACGGCATATTTCGCGCGCTGGCGCACGCCCTCGCTGTAGATCGGCTGGATCGCAGATTCGAACTTGCCGATCGCTTCGCGCGCGCGGCGATGGAATTCGCCAATCGAAATCTGCCAGCGCCCCGATTGCAGCGCGGCGGCCATCGCCAACACCGGCGCGGCGTGCGCCATCATCGGATTGCGATCGTCGCGCGGTTGCGAGGGCGGCGGAACCGTATCGTGGAATTCTTCAGAGTGGGTATCGACCGCCGGACCGGCTTGCCGGGCCTGCGGTGCCGGGCCCGAGAACGGGTCATCGCTCAGCGGCTTGAACGAACCGCCCGATGCCGGTGGTGGCGGGGGCGGGGCTCCGGCAGGAGCTGGTGAATCCCAATCGTCGGTGCTGCTGAAACCGCCGGACGCCGGCTCGCCGCCGTCCTGACCAGGTCCACCAGGCGGGTTCGATCCGGAACCTGCGCCGCCGCCCTTGCCCCTCAAGGGAGAGGGGCGAAACACCGTCTTGTTCCGGTCGTCCCCGCTCATTTCTTCTGCTTAACCGCCCATAGTTCGAGTTTGAGTTCCGGCCAGTCGTCGGCCACGAACAGCCCCAGTGCCGGGGCATCGTAGACTTCGGCCCAGTCGGCCGCCCCGCGATCGAGCTCGAAATAGACGTAGCCCGGCAGCACGTGCAGCTGCGTGGGCGGCGTGGTGGTGTGGCGCAAGGCGATGCCCGATTGCAGCTGGTTGGCCACCAGCTCGCGCATCTTGGTGTTCGGCCCGATCTTGCAGACCGAAGGAAACCGCTTGCGGATGTCCTCCATCGACTTGGTCTTGTCTGCCACCGCAAGGTAGATGTAGCTCTGTTTGAGCAGCGTGCGGTTCTTGATGACGTGCATGAAGGATCCGGGGCCGCGCGCCTCGAGATCGAGCGGTTCGACCGAGCGATCGAATTCGCCCGATAGCAGCGTTTGCAGCAGGTCGATGACCGGATCGAAACAGCCCTGCAGGTTTTCGTGATCGTATTCGGGCAGTTCGGGCGGACGGCGTTCCTTGCGCGTCAACGTGGAGATTTCGCCCGCCATCCCGACCAGATTTTCGAACAGGCGTTCGGGATGCACCGCCGGGAGCGTGGCGAGATGGCGCAGGATCGCGCCCCAGCGGTTGAGCGTCTGCAACAGCAGGAACGCGCGATACGTATCCTGCCCGCCTTCGATCGTTTCCGCCGCGCGCAGCGCCAGTTCGCCGACCATCTGGTCCGACCGGCCGATCAGGTCGGTCAATGCACCCTTGAGCCGCGTCGCCCGGATATCGAGCGCGGGCGGGATATAGCGGTCGTCGAACACCAGTTTCTTGCCCGACACTTCGCGCACCCGGGCCACGCCGAGCAGCAGGCGTCCGTCGGTTTCGTCGGGCGTCATGCCGAACCGCAGGTTGGGCGCTGCGGTTTCGATCGCCTCGATCGCGCGGTCGGTCGAAAAATTGTCACTGACCTGCGTTTCGCCGACCGCGAAGCGGGCGTCGAGCGATCCGGCCTCGTCCTCGGCGAATTCGATCGCTCCCGACTGGCGCGGAGGCAATGTGACGTAGATATCGGCGTCGCGGGCCTGCGCACTGACCGCGAGCGGTGATGGCGGCGGCTGGTCGCCGGGGATCGAAAACGGCGTTCCGTCCGGCATGATGCCCTTGGCCGATTTGATCGCGAACTGCCCCAGCTCGGCGAGCCCGACATCGATCTCGACTTCGGAAAACCCCCAGGAATACGGCAGCGCCCAGTCGTGCCGCGCCGCGAAGAACGACTCGAAAAAGCGATCCTGCGCCTGGAAATGCTGCGGGCGAAGGAACATGCCTTCGCGCCAGGCAACACGGTTGCGATCGCTCATGCCTTGCTCCCCCTTTCCCGAGCAACTAAGCATACCCCACGGGCCAGATAAAGCACGCTATTTGGGCCCGCGGAGATTTTTCTTTCGCAATTCGATGCGTGGGTGCGGAGGAAATGGAGCGCGAGACGACCTCTTTCGATCCCAGGACGTGGGTGGACCCGAAGCCGGTGTCCGCCCCGGTCGAGGATGTGCCGGAAGAACCCGCTCCCCAAGGCAGGCCGCTCAAGCCGCTGATGATTGCCGCGCCGGTTGCGTTGGTTCTGGCCGCAGGCGGGGCGTATTTCCTGTGGCCGGACAGCGCCGGCGATGCCGGATCGGTATCCGCGCCCGTATCGACCGCAACCGCATCGTCCCGGGCCGAAACGCCGGTCGACGCGACGTCGGTCAGGATCATCGAGGTGCGCGGCGTTGACGAACTCGGTTTCTCGCTCGAAGCGATGGGCGTTCCGACCGGCGACGCATTCGCGCTGGCGCAGGAGGCGATTGCCGCGCTCGGCACCGAGGACCAGGTGCGGATTGCCGTCGAACTTGCCGATGCCGGAAAGGACAAGGCCGTCCGCACCATCAGTGCCGAATTGCCCAATGGCAGCTCGGTTAAGCTCACCCGCCAGCGTGACGGCACCTTCAAGCGCGATACGATCGTCGCCACCGCCACCACCCGAGTGCGATCGATCAGCGGCACGATCAACCAGAACACCTTTTATGCATCCGCCGTCGAAGCCGGTCTGCCCGACAGCCTGACGACACCGTTCGCCAAGGCGTTTTCGTTCGATTTCGATTTCCAGCGCGAAGTCGCGCTCGGCGATCGTTTCCAGGCCACGTGGGAGGAATCGGTCACCGACAGCGGACGCAACGTCGTCCCCCCGCGCCTGCTGTATGTCCGGCTCGAAACCGACAGCGGCAGCAAGGCCTATTACGCCTTTACCCCGCCGGACGAGACCGAGCAGCGCTGGTTCGACGAGCGCGGCCAGGGCAACGAACGCGGGCTGATGCGGACCCCGGTCGACGGCGCGCGCATCACGTCCAAATACGGCTATCGCACGCACCCGATCTCGCAGCGCCAGAAGAAGCACAACGGCGTCGACTTTGCGGCTCCGACCGGTACGCCGATCTACGCGTCGGGCGATTCCACCGTTGCGTTTGCCGGTCCACGCGGGTCGGCAGGGAACTTCATCCGGCTCGATCACGGCGAGGGGATGCAGACCTGGTATATGCACCTCAACGCCTTTGCCGACGGGCTCGTGCCGGGCAAGGCGGTGCGGCAGGGCGAAATCATCGGCTATGTCGGCACCACCGGCGGTTCGACCGGCCCGCACCTTCATTATGAGATCCGCATCGAGGGCGAACCGCTCGATCCGCTCACCTTCAGGACGTCCGAGGTCGAAGCGCTCGCCGGAGAAGCGCTGACCATGTTCACCACGCAGCGGGACACCACCAAGGCCGCGGTCGAGAAGAAACGCTGACCGCGGCATGTCAGGCCTGCGGCTGCGGCGCGGGGGTGGACGCGCGGGGCTGTGCGAACGAGGATTGCAACGCTCCGTCCCAGCTGTAGCGACGGCGTCCCTCGGCCCCGAGATCGGCGATCACCGCAGCGATCTTCTCGAAGAACGGCGCAACCTCGTCCTCGCTGCCCTCTTCCACGAAGGTTACGAAAACACGCGGATCCCAGAACCGGAACAGCACCACGTCGCCCAGCGGAAGCCGGGCGGTGGTGAACTTGCGCAGGTGACGCCGCAGGGCGGGCAGATCGAGCGACGACTGGCACACGATGCCCCAGTACCGCCCCGGCTCGTGCTTGCGCCACAGATCGGGCAGTTGCTCGCCGTCGATCAGCTCGACCAGATAGGGCAACGCCGCCCGGGTTTCTTCCGAATAGTCATCTTCGTAGAGGCACACATGCTTCGAAGATTGCGTCACAACCGGGTAGAGCCGGGGATCGGCAGCTCCGTCGACGATGGCGAACCAACCGCTCACCCGCGGCCTACCGGTTGCAGAGGCGGCAGAACGGCTTGGCGTCCTTGAACGCCGCGATCAGCGCCTTGGCCTGGAGGTCGGGCGCACTGAACGGCACCTTGCTCGACATGCCCATGCCCGCTCCCGCTGCCCCGCCCGGAGAATTGGCCCCGTCACCGATCAGCACCGTTGGCGCACCCATCACGATCACCCCGCCGTGCGCGGTCATGTCGCCGATCCGGGCCGCCGGCAGGCTGCCGACCAGCACCGTCATCGATCCCTTCACGATCACGTCGGGCGGACCGGCGCAGATGCATTGATCGCTCACCCGCGCCTGCGGCATCATGCAGGTCAGCACATTCGGCTGCCCCTTGATGATCGGCCCGCCGACATGCGGCACCGGCCCGGGATTGACCATCGGGCAGGTGTGCATATCGGTGATGCGGGCGGCGGGTGGCATGATCGATCGGGTCCTTTCGGTTCGGTTCGGTTCGGTTCGGTTCGCGCTCCCTAGCGGGCCGCCACTTGCGGCGCAGCCTGGTCCAGCATCCGGTTATCGGTGTCGCCGACCACGAAGAAGCTGCCCCAGAAATAGGGGTGCGACATTGCGGGATCGCGGATCATCCGGCGCTGCGCCTGGTTGAGCGCGGTGGCGATATCGCTGGTGCGCCCGCTGCGATAGAATTCGCGCATGAAGACCTCGCTCTCGCCGGTGTTCGGCGTCTGCCAGTAGGTCGCCATGACCGCGCGCGCCTGCGCCGCGAAGAACGATCGCACCAGCCCTTCGAGGTTCGAACCGGGCTGCGCATCGCCGGTGAGCCGCGCGGCGCGTTCGCCGATCGCCGACGCCGTCTGGCACGCCGACAGGACGACGAGGTTCGCATCGAGCTTGAGCCGGGCGATTTCCTCGAAATCGAGCAGCAGGTCGGACTGGCCCTCGCTCCCGAACGAAGTCAGCAGCGCCGACGGCGATTGCGCGCAGCCGAACATGCCTTCGGTAAGGCCGTGGGTCGCGAAGTGCAGCACCTTGTAATCCGCCAGGTCGCCGCCCGCCCTGCCGCGGTCCAGCACGGCCGTATCCGAAAACGCCGCATCGCGGATCAGCGTCGGCCCGCCGGTGATGCCGAGCTCCTCCGCCGCGTATCCGATCTCGTCCGCCGGGATCGGCGCGAACCGTCGGCTGAGCCCGGCGAGCTGCGCGGGCGAAATCAGGCAATTGCCGATCTTGATGTCGCCCCCGGTGCTCGGGACGGTGGTAATCGGCTGCGGCGAGGCGAAACCGATCAGGTCGCGCGTCGCCTGCGATCCGGGAAGGTTGCGGGACACGATGAAGCTGAGCGGCGACATCGCCACCGAAGTCGGCATCAGGGTCGCAAGGAATTCGACCTGGCTGTAATCGAACCGATCCTGCTGCTGCGTAAAGCGCAGCGCCGCCCGGCGATCGCTGACCAGTACCGAGGCCGGCAGGCCGGCGAGCACCTTTCCGCCGTCGACCACCAGTTCCTGCTTGCTGCGCAGCACCTCGTCCACGTCGCGGAACAGGTTCTGGTACAGCAGCGCAGCGAATTCGACGTCGAACTCGACCAGATCGCCCTGAGCGATGCGGCCATCGATCGAATTGCGCAGCTCGTTGGTGAAGAACAGCAATTCCTCGAGCGTCGCCCCGGGACGGATGGGAGACGCGCGGTCCTTCTCGACCAGCATGCCGAACACCCGATCGCCCATCGCGGAAAACCGGACATAGGCTTCGCCGGGCCGCAGAACCGCCTGGAGATCGGCGAGCGCTGCGGGCTTGCTCGAAACCTGGCTAAGCGCAGCTTCGCCCTGCAATTCGGCATCGAGCTCGAAATAGGCCGACTGCAAGCGGGCCCGTTCGCTTTCCAGCTCGCCTATTGGCTGGCCGAGCTCGCGCGCGTCCTCGATATTGAGATCGAGCTGGCTGATCTGGCGCAACAGATCCTGCTCCTCGCGGCGCTTGCCGCCGACGCCCGATTCCTCGGCGACGATGTCCTGCAACGCGCTCAGCTGCCGCGCTGCGCCCGATTCCCCGGCAATCTGCAGCACTTCGAAATAACGCGCCGCCGCATCGTTATCGCCAGCTTCGATCAGATCGGCGAGCTGATCGAGATAGGGCTGCAGCAGCGAAGTGGAGAAACTGGCGCTTTCGTCGCGCGCATCGACCAGCGCCTGCACCGCCTTGTAATAGGCTTCGTCGGTTTCCGCGCGCGAAGCGCCCGACCGCGCCACCAGCGAAGCGCGCTCCAGCAGCAATTCGGCGATGGCCGGATCCCGGCCGGTGCCCGACCGTGCCAGCGCGGCACGCGTGAGCGCAGTGATGGCGTCGTCGAATGCTGCCACCGCGGGAACGAAATCCCCGTTGAAGGCCGAGATGCGCCCCGACTGGCGCAGCAATCTCGCATTGAGCCAGAACAGGCCGTCCTGCCGGATATTGGCGCTGTCGAGCACGGTCGACAGATCGCTGAGCCCGCTTCTCGCTACCGTGATCGCGGCGGCCGCGCCCTGCGGATTGTCGAGCGCCAGCTCGGCCACGCTGCGGGCCCAGTTGCCCTGCACCCGCAGGAACGCTTCGCGCAGCGCTTCCTGATCGGGCAGCGCGATCGCCGAGCGGACATCGCCCGCCTCGTTTGACCCCGCGTTCAGGCGAACCAGCGTGCCGGGATCGCTGAGATCGCGCGCCGTGCCCAGTCCATCGGTCGAAAGGAATGCGAGGATCGAGCGGGCTTCGGCGAACCGCCGCTGGTTGAGGGCATCGAGGCCGCGATAGATCTGCAACTTGGGCCGCAGGATACGCTGTTCGGCGCTGCCCAGACGCGAAATCTGCTGTGCCGCCGCATCGAGATTTCGCTTCGCCGAACCGAAATATTCGATGTTCGAATCCGCCAGGCCCGCCTCGAGCAACAATTCCGCCCTGATCTGGGGTGGCGCGTCATCGGGCAGGTCCGCCAGCGAAGTCCGTAGGAACCGTGACGCCGCCGCGTGAAGGCCACGAAAGTTCAGCGCGGTTCCCCGGCCGAGGACCGAAGCCAGCGCTTCCCCCGCAGCGTCGTCGGACACGGCCAGCCGCGCACCTTCGGGCAGGGCTGGAACCGAGCCGGCGGCGATCGGGTTGCGGGCCGAGGTCGCGTTTTCCGGGCGATCGAGACCGGCGATGATCCGCGCAGCCTGGTAACCGGGCCCGACCGAGTTGGGCGCCGCAGAAATCTGGTAGGCTGCCCCGCGATGGTCTGCATCGATCACGATCGCCTCGAACCCGAGCGCCGGATCGAGGCAGCGGCGCGCGCTTGCACTTGAAAAGCCTGCGAGTTCGACCGCGATCGTTTCTCCGCAAACGAGCGATGCGCCGAACGTGCTGCGATCGCTTGTCGAATCGAACGTCCGGACCCGCGCGAGCGCACCCGAGGTCACGCCGCGGCAGTTGACCGAATAGGCATCGCTGAACTTGGTCTTTTCGTCGCCGAAGCTCGGGTCGGTCCAGTTGGGCGACGCGGTGCACGGATCGCCGCTGGCGTTGGTTCCGAGCGCGAAGGCGGCGGCAGGCGTTCCCGACTGCCCGGTCGCACAGCCCACCAGCGCGAGGCTCAGGGCCACCCCGCACAGCGCCAGCGTGGTGCGCCGGTTGGCTGGCATCGTCATGGATTGGTTATGACTCAATGCAGGCTCCGTCTTGATCGCGTTCGCAGTCGTCTTCGGGTTCAGCCGCAGCATCGGAGAACAAGCCTTCGTTGTTGGTGCCGACCAGCGGGTCGAACGGGACTTGCAGGCTGTCGGCGGTGAGCAGCGAAACCGCTTCGCGAGGAATGGCAATGGTGGTGCTCCCGATGATCGTCGTCACGCAGTCCGCCCCGCTGCCGATGATGCATCCGTTGACGCGCGAATCGGTGATGCTGACGCCTCCTCCGATGATGATAACATTGCCGCCCGCTAGCGCAGCAGCCGTTCCCACCAATTCGTTGATTTCGCCAAACAATGCAAAGGCGTTGGTATCGTCGGTCGCGTCGAGCGTCAGCGTGCCCGGGCTGCCGGCGCCGCCGAGTTCGACGCCGGTGTAGATCGTTCCGCCATCCGCCGGCAGCGCGGTGTTCTGGAACAGCGCGGAATTGCCGTAGGCGATCCTGATGTTGCCGACCCGCAGATAGACCGGGTCGTTGATCCTTGCTCCGCCCAGGCCGCCCGCAAGCAGCGGGTTGTACAATAGCGAGTTGGCATCGCCGACGAAATTGCTGGCAATCTCGCCGCTGGCGAGACCGGCGACCGCGTCGATCAGCGCCTGCTGGCCAAACACGATATCCTCGCCGCGCAGTTCGAAGGTGGCACCGCCGAAATCGATGGTGGCGGATTCGATATCCATGACGATCCGGTCCGCCAGCATCGACCCGGTGTCCGCGTCGCCGCCAAAGCGGAACAGGCGCGATGCACCGGCGCCGCTGATATCGCCGGTGATCCGGATGATGCTGTCGGGGCCCCCGCTGGTCGCCAGCACGACTTCATCAGAACCGGTCTGGTCGGCGAACGAGACATCGCCGATCGCGATCGTGCGATCGACCGCGTCGATGATCAGGGTGCCGACATCGATCCGGTCGAGTTCCGCATCGGACAGCTGGAACCCGCCGGTGCCCGAACCCAGGCCGATATCCTCTCCCGGTGCGGCGCGCAGCGTGAGGCTGGAGCCGCCGATGGCAACGCCGGCCTGCAGATCGGCGTCGGCGGCCTCGATCACCGCCGCCCCGTGGTCGAGATTGCCCCGACACTCAGCAGGCCGCCCGTCGTGATTGCGAGTTCGCGCGCTCCGATGCTTGCCAGCGATACCCCATCGGCAGCTTCGATCGTGGCGTCTCCGCCATTGGTCGTGAGCGCGTCAGTACTGATGCCTCCGGCGCTCGTGAGCGCGACATTCGCGCCCGACACCGCTCCTGCGACGGTGAGGTCGGTAGGCGGCGTAACGGTACCGATGGAAATGTCACCTGCGCCGCTGTTGTCGCTGTCGGCGGCCGCGCTGGCGAGTGCGATCGCCCCATCGGCGTCGAGCCGGATTGCGCCCGTCGCGGCCATCGCTCCGGCCGCAATCGCTGCGGCATCGACTTCAATCGCCCCGGCCGTTGCGGTCACATCCTGCGCGCCAAGTTCGCCGATCGCAGTGACACCCACGCTCGCGGCCGTCACGTCACCTGTAAAGTCCACCATCGTCGGGTTCGCCGCGTCGCCGATCCGCAGGGCACCGCCCGCCGAAACGCCACCGGCGGCAATCGCCCCGGTCGTATCGAGCGCGATATCGGCACTCGCGGTCAGATCGCCGAGATCGAGCGCACCGCCAGCGGTGCTGTCGACATCGATCGCCCCGCCTGCCGTGGCGGAGATCGAAGCGGTGGTGATCGCCCCGCCGCTTTGCAGCAGTGCATCGCCACCAGCCGCGCTGACGGCGCCTACGGTGATTTCGCTTGCGGTGAGGCTCGCGTTGCCGCCGGTCGCAGTGATCGCGTCGCCGGTCAGCGTCCCGGCGCTCGCAAGCGTCGCATTCACACCCGACGCCGCGCCGCTGATGGTCAGCGCGCTCGGCGCAGTTGTCGTCCCGATCGACAGGTCGCCCGCGCCGTTCGCATCGCTGTCCGCGATCGCGCTGGCCAGGACCACCGCTCCCGCTGCGTCGATCGTCAGGTCGCCGGACGCGGTGGTGGCTCCCGAAGCGACAGAGCCGCCTGCGATCAGGGCGTTGCCGCCGGTCGCGGCTGCGCTGCCGAGACCGATCGCGCCGCCGCTTTGCACCGAGAGATTGACCCCGCTTGCGGCTCCGGCAACGGTCACGCTGGATGGAGCGGTGACCGCCCCGATGGCGAGATCGCCGGTGCCGTTCATGTCGCTATCCGCAACAGCGCTGGCCAGCGCCACCGCACCCGCGGCGTCTGCCGTGACAGTCCCGGTTGCGGCCACCGCCTGCGCGGAAATCGCTGCGGCGTCGAGGTCGATGGCTCCTGCCGTTGCGGTCAGGTTCTGCGCCGTGAGGGTGCCGGTCGATGCAACCGCCATGCTTGCAGCGGTGGCGTTTCCGGTGAGGGTAACCGCGCCGGGCGCGGCGGTCGCGCCGATCTGCAATGCGCCCCCGGCTGCGACCGTATCTGCCGTCAGCGAACCCGTGGTATCGAGCGTGATGCCGGCACCGGCGGTGAGATCCCCCAGGTCGAGTGCACCGCCGCCGGTGCTGTCGACATCGATGCCGCCGCCCACCATGCCGACGGCGGTCGCCGTGATCGAACCGGTGGTAACATCGCCGCTCGCCTCGATCACCGCGTTGCCGCCCGTCGCCACCACGTCGGTAAGGTCGATCGTGTTGGCGCGCAGCGTCAGGTTGCCGTTGGTGGAAAGCCCGTTGATCAGGTTCAGATCGTCGGCCTCGAGCGTAACGTTGGCACCGCTCACCGAAGTGTTGATGGTCAGCAGGCCGGGCCGCGTTACCGTGCCGATCCGCACGTCGCCCATGCCGTTCATGTCGCTGTCGGCGGTCACCGTATCGAGGGTAATCGCGGTAGTGGCGTCGGCGGTCACGTCATTGGTCGCCTGAACCACGGTAGCTGTCAGTGTGCCGCCGATCAGCGCCGCGTCGCCGCCGGTCGCCGTGACGGTCGTGACATTCATGGTCGTCGCATTCAGCGCCGCGTTCACACCGCTGCTCGCGCCGGTGATGGTCAGCTGCGACGGCGTTGTGGTGCCGCCGATCGCGAGGTCGCCCGCGCCGCTGGCATCGCTGTCGGCGACCGCGCTGGTCAGGCTGATCGTGCCCGCCGCATCGAGCGCGACATTCCCGGTGGCCGCGACAGCCTGCGCCGCGATCGAACCCGTGTCGATATCGATGTTGCCTGCACTCGCGGTCAGATTGAGCGCCGCCAGCGCGCCGGTCGCGTCGATATCCATGCTCGCTGCGGCGACATTGCCGGTGAAGGTGACAGCGCTCGGCAGCGCCGTCGCGCCGACCGTGAGCGCGCCGCCCGCCGTGACCGTACCCGCAGCCAGCGTCCCGGTCGTGTCGAGCGCGATGCCGGTGTCCGCAGTCAGATCGCCCAGCGCCAGCGCGCCGCCCGCCGTGCTGTCGACGTCGATCCCGCCGCCCGAGCCCGCAGTTACCGCCGTGATCGAAGTGGTCGTAATCCCGCCGCTCGCGGTCAGCTGCGCATCACCGCCGGTAGCGCTGACAGCGCCGAGCGCGATCGAAGCGGCATCAAGGTCAATCCCGCCCGCACTCGCGGTCAGGGTGGTTCCGGTCAACGCTCCTGTGGTGTCGATGACGATCGCGGATCCAGGCAGGGTTTCGGCGGCGAACACCAGGACCGAGGTTCCCGGCGCACCGAGGAACGACGGGGCAAACAGGTCGACCCCGCTGCCATCGGCGCTCACCGCGCCTTGCAGGTCGACCGCTCCGCCCGCATCGATGACGATATCGTCGCCAGCCGTTGCACCGGGAATGGTGACGGTGCCGGTGACGGTTTCGATCCGCAGATCCTCGCCTGCCGACAACTGCCCGGTCGCGACCGATCCGCCCGCATGCAGGCCAATCGTGCCTGCGGTGGGAACACCCGCGAGCGCGGTCGAAACTGCGCCGCTGGCGATATCTCCGGAGGCCGAAACAAAGATGTCGCCGCTGTTCGCGTTGACCGTGCCGGTTGTGATATCGCCGGAAATTCCGGAGGAATTCAGCGTAACGCTGGAACCCAAGCCGTTCGACACGACATTGGCCGTGGTCAGGCCACCGGAGGTGGCAGCCAGGGCGATCGACCCGGCGCTCGATGTCACGTCGGCAAGGTTGGTTGTCCCAGCCCTCGCCGACACACCCGCACCTTCCGTCGTTCCCGCAATCGTCAGGGTTACCGGGGCGGTCGTCCCGCCGATCGCGACGGCGCCGGTGCCGTTGGTGTCGCTATCTGCGGTCACGCTCGCCGCAGAGATCGACGTTCCCCCGTCGAGCTCGACGTTGCCGGTCGCCGACAGCGCGCCGAGGACCTGTTGGTTGGCATCGATATCGATCAACCCTGCGGTCGCGGTGATATCCTGCGCCGCAACCGAGACCGCAGCTCGCAGGGTCACGCTCGCTGCGGCGACATTGTCGGCCAGGCTGATCGTCTGCGGCGCCGCCGCCGATCCGACGTTCAGCGCTCCGCCCGCATTCACGGCACCGGTCGCGAGCGAGCCGGTCGTGTCGATCGCGATTCCGCTATCGGCGGTGAGTACGCCAAGATTGAGCGCACCACCGGCGGTGCTGTCCACGTCGATCGAGCCGCCGCCGCCGGACGTCACGGACGTAATCGAAGTGGTGGTCGTGTTGCCTGCGGACGTCAGCTGCGCATCGCCGCCGGTCGTGCTTACCACTGCTGCGATGATCGAGCCCGCATCGATGTCGATCCCGCCCGCGCTGGCGGTCAGGTCGGTCGCGGTCAGCGCGCCCGGCGTGTCGATATCGATGTTCGACATCGGCAGGGTTTCGGCCGCGAACAACAGGCTCGATGCGCCCGGCGCGCCAAAGAAAGAAATCGCGAAGAAGTCTACCCCGGTGCCATCGGCGGTCACCGGGCCGAGCAGGTCGATCGCTCCGGCAGCCCGTATGATCGCATCGTCGCCGACAGTCGCCCCTGCCAGCGAAACGGTGCTGCCGACGGACTGAACCAGCAGGTCCTCACCCGCTGACAGGATCGCGGTCGTGATCGATCCGCCGGCATGGATACCGATCGAACCCGCCGTCGGAGCGCCCACCAGCGCGGTCGAAACCGGCCCGGTCACGACATTGCGTGCGGCCGAAACCAGAATGTCCCCGCCGTTGGAATTGATCGATCCGGAGGTAATGTCGCTGGTCGCGCCGCTCGCCCGCAAGCTCACGCCCGAACCGATGTTGTTCGCTACCACGTTGCCGGTCGTCAGACTGCCCCCGGTCGCGGTCAGAGCCAGCGACTGATTGACGGTGACGTTTCCGGTCTGGACCGTGCCGGTTCCGATCAGGCTCGCCTGGTCGGCAGTAACGGCACCGGTCGTGATCGTGCTCCCCGCAAAAACGTCGATCGCGCCCAGCGGAGCTGAAAGGTCTTGCGACATGAAGGTTCCGGTAGTGTCGAGATTCATGCTGCCGGCCGCGACATTGCCGGTAAAGTTGATCGAGGAAGGTATCGCGACACCGCCGACGGTCAGCGCCCCGCCGGCATTGACCGTGCCGGCGCTCAGCGTGCCGGTGGTGTCGAGCGCGATCGCGTTGTCGGCGCCAAGATCGCCAAGCACCAGCGCACCGCCCGCGGTGCTGTCGACGTCGATATTGCCGCCGACCAGCCCGGCCTCGATCGCCGTGATCGACGTGGTGGTGATGGCGCCCGTCGCGGTCAGCAGCACATCGCCGCCCGTCGCGGAAACGGCCCCTGCGGTAATGGTCGGCGCATCGATATCGATATCGCCCGCGGTTGCGGTTAGATCGTTGGCGACGAATGGCGCGGTGGTGTTGAAAGCCAGGCTCGCGGCGGTCAGATTGCCGTTGAGGGTGATCGTGCTCGGCTGGTTCAGAACACCGATCAGCAGATTGCCACCGGCCACAACATCGCCGAGCGTCAAGGTCCCGGTGGTGTCGAGCGCAATGTCGTTGGTGGCCGTGAGGTTGCCGACATCGAGGGCGCCGCCGAAGCCGCTGTCGACATCGATATTGCCGCCGAGACCGCCTGCCTCAGTCGCAGCGATCGAGGTGGTGGTGATGTTGCCGAAGGAGCTGAGCGTCGCGTCGCCCCCGGTCGCGCTCACCGCGCCCGCGGTGATCGTCGGCGAAAACAGGATCAGGTCACCGTCGGTCGTGGTCACGTCGAGCAGCACCAGCGGATTGAACGTCGAAAACGCGAAGCTCGCCGCCGTAATGTTGCCGTTGAAGGTTGTCGTGGCCGGAAATGCCGTGCTGCCGATATCGAGCGCGCCACCTGCGTTGACCTCACCAAGAACGAGATTGCCTGTCGTATCGAGCGTTATCAGTCCATCCGAAGTCAACGGACCTAGCGTAACCGCTCCGCCGAGAGTGGAATCGACATCGATTGCCCCGCCCATCCCGCCGGACTCGATCGACTCGATCGAAAGCGCGGAGATGAAACCGGGTGCATTGAGGGTGACATCGCCGCCGGTTGCGCTGAGATGCCCTGTATCGATCGAGGGCGCATTGATCGTGATCTCGCCGTTGGTCGCGGTCAGATCGCCCGAAGTATACGCGGTGACGACATTGATAATGAACTCCGCCGCAGTCTGAGCGCCCGTGATGTTGACGTTCGAGGGCATATTGACGAGGCCGATGTTGATCTGGCCGTTGGGCGCGTTGATATCTCCGGTCGTCAAGGTGCCGAGCGTATCGATAAACACCCGGCGCGCCGTCAGATCGCCAAGGTTGAGATTGCCGCCGCCTGTCGAATCGACATCGATATCGCCGCCCGTACCCATCACCCGCGTGGCCGTGATCGCTGTGGTCGTGATATTGCCGATCGCCTGCAGGCTGACGTCGCCGCGAACGGCACTGACCGCTGCGGCATTGATCGTCGTGCCGGAGAGGGAAGTGTTGCCGCGCGTCGCGGTGACATTGCCGAGATTGAGCGTCGTGGCGTTCATGGTGACATTGTCGCCCGCGCTGGCTCCGGTAATCGTCACCAGCGACGGCGGTGTGATCGTCCCGATCAGCAGATCGCCCGCATCGTTGAGATCGCTGTCCGCCGTGGCACTCGTAAGGGTAACGGTGCCCGCCGTATCGATGTTGATGTTGCCGGTTGCGCTGAGTGCCCCGGCGGTGAGCGAGCCGGGATCGATCACGATGTCGCCCGCCGTCGCGATCAAATCGAGTGCATTGACTGCCCCCGGCGTGTCGAGGTCCATGCTTTCGACAATCACATTTCCGTTAAATGTGATCGAAGAGGGCGCATTCGCTGCGCCGACCGTCAATGCGCCGCCGCTGTTGATGGAATCGGTGGTCAAAGCGCCGGTAGTATCGAGGGCAATGTCGCCGTCTGCGCCAAGGGCACCAAGGACGAGGGTTCCGCCGGCCGTGCTGTCGACGTCGATATTGCCGCCGACCATGCCGACCTGAAGGGCAGTGATCCCATTCGTGAATACGTCGCCAACGGCTTCGAGCGTGACGTCGCCTGCGGTGGCCGTCACCACCGCCAGATTGAGCGAGCCAGATGTTTGCAGGGTGGTGTTTGCCCCGCTCAGATCGAAAGTAGCAGTGACGCCGCTCGGCACGG
This sequence comes from Erythrobacter sp. JK5, assembly GCF_018205975.1. Classification (NCBI taxonomy): domain Bacteria; kingdom Pseudomonadati; phylum Pseudomonadota; class Alphaproteobacteria; order Sphingomonadales; family Erythrobacteraceae; genus Erythrobacter; species Erythrobacter sp. JK5. The sequence goes on from NZ_CP073577.1 coordinate 2,115,822, forward strand.
TCGAGGTTCCGATCAACAGATCGCCCGCTCCGCTAGTGTCGCTGTCCGCAGTCGCGCTCTGGAGCGACACGGCACCCGCGCTGTCGAGCACGATGTCGCCCGTGGCCAGGAAGTCTGTCCCGGTGATCGACGCAGCGTCGATATCCAGGTCCCCTCCCGTCGCGGTCAGGTCGACAACGCTGACAGCGCCCACAGCGTCGAGATCGAGATCGCTGCCGGATATGTTCGCGGTCGCGGTCAGATCGCCGTTCGAATTGAGAACGACCCGGCCGGTGCTCGAAAACTGGCCGCCGATCTCGACGGTGGCCGTCGACGGACCCGATGCCACGAGCGCGATCCCGGTGTCGGTCGCAAGGGCAGTCGTCGCAGCGACGGTCGCATCGATATCGAGCAACGCGTTGATCACGCCGGCCGCAGTGAACATCGCGAATTCCGCCGATGCGCCCTGGATGCTCCCGTCGATCGATTGTGCCGCCACCGTCGTCCCGGCATTGACCGTGTAAGTCAGCGGGCTGCCGGGCGTGAAGCTGACATCGACATCGGCGGCGGTGACGAAGATCGCCCGGCCCGTGCCGGCGTCGAACGATCCGGTCAGGTTGAGCTGTTGCGAGACGAAGGCGAGCGAACCGTCGGTGACAAAGCTGGCGTTGCCCAGCGCCTGCACCGCGCTGGTCGAAACGCCCGCGAAATTGAGCGTATTGGTGCCGTTGCCGAACACGTCGGTGGCTTCGTAGAAATCGAAGATGTCCTGATTGGCGACGTCGAGGGTCGATGCGAAGAACGACCGCGCGTTGATCGCGGTGTCGTTGCCGAACAGGATGCCGTTCTGGTTGATCAGCCAGAAATTGATGTTGGCGGCGTTGATCGTGCCGTTGATGCTGGACGGATTGCCTCCGATCACCCGGTTGAACAGAGTGGCTTCGCTGAGCGCGAGCCCAGGATCGATGGTAACGTTGACCGTGTCGCCCATCCCGACGTTGAAATCGGTCCATTCGGCGACGACGACAGCAGCCTCGACCTCGATGTCGGTGGTCGTCGCGTTGGTGTCGGTCACCGTCAACCGGTTGGGCGTGCCCCCGCTGTCCACCGCCGAACTCAGATCGGCCTGCCGCACCAGCTGGGCATGCGCGACATTGGGAAGCGCCGCGATGGCCGCGACAGCCGTGGTCATGAGCATCCGGCTGCGAAATTTCCTGCTTGCGACTGCCATGTCGATCTCTCCTGTCGCTACCGGGCTCAACGGAACAATGCCGGGAATTTCGTGGTCAGCGAAAACAGCACCCGGTCCGGTGGCCGCTCGGTGTCCGAAAACAGCGGCCGGTCGAGCGGTTTTGCGTAGACCACTTCCGCATTGAGCGCCGCGCCGAGCGAAAAGCGCAGTCCCCCGCCCACCGATTTGAGGGTCCGCCGCGGATCCGGCGTCCCGCGGTCGAGATTCTCGACCTGCACGATGTCGAAGAACCCGAACAATTGCAGCCGATGGCGCGCCGATTCGAGCACCGTCGCCCCGAGTTCGGCAAGTCCGCCGATCGCGCGGTCGCCGCTGTTGGCGCCGGGATCGTAACCGCGCCCGATGCTGAGATTGCCGATCGCGTATTCGTCGAAATTCAGCAGCGGCTCGTCGGTCCACTGCCCCTCCACCCGACCGCGCAGATCGAAGATCGAGCCGGGGAACCAGGTCACGTCGGCACCGCCTCTAAACACCAGCGCCTGGGCATCGCCGAACGGCCGCGAAGCCGTAAGACCGTCGGTTATTGCGGTGCCGAACTGGTTGCGCGAGGTCGCGCCAAACACGCCTATGCCCTGGCGCACCTCCAGAAAGCCGCTGTACAGCAACGAGGTCGAACGATCGATCCGGCGGCGCTGGCCGTCCATCTCCGCGCGAACGAACACGGTCCGGATCGAATCCTTGCTCAGCGGCACCGGCCCGACCGAGGTTTCCTGCTCGATATAGTCGAAGCCGAGCGTAACGTCGGCTGCCGTCGCCGGGGTGCGGATCAGCGGGTAGGAAACAGACAGATTGCCGACCAGCGTTTCGGTTTCGAGGTCGAGATTCTCGATGCTGGGCCGCGCGGATGCGAACACCACGTCGACACCCACCCGGATATTGTCACGACCGATCCCGAATTCGTGCCCGCCCTGAACGATGATCTGTTCGTCGAAATCGGCGGTGGTCTGCGCGGCAACATAGGTGATGTCGGACAGGCCGGTGAGCCCGTAATACTCGAACCGGCCGAATGCGGTTTCGCGGCCGATGCTGCGGGCGTTGGAATTGCGCACGTTGAAATAGGCTGCGAACCGTTCGAAATCGACCGAAAGGTTGCCGATGACTTCGCCGGGGGTTTCCCCCGAAGGAGCCAGCGCGAGCCGCACTTCCAGCCCCGGCATGTCGTTGGCGTTGAGCAGAATCCGCTCGGCCTCGCGCTCGTTCAGCGGATCGAGCTGGCGCAACGGCTCGATCGCCTGGACCAGAGCATCGCGATAGGGGCCGGCATCGCCGGTGATGCGGATTTCAGAAATGCGGGCCGAGATGACATCGAGCCGCAGCGTCCCGGAAAGCTCCTGCTGCGGCACCTGCACGGTCGCAATCCAGCCATCGCGGCGCAGTGCGGCGTTCGCCGCATCGCGCACGTCGCAGATCACCGAAAGCTGGCGTTCGCCTACCGGTGTTTCGACCCGCGCCAGCGTCTGCGCCAGCTCGGGGGCCAGTTCACCGCCGCGCACGTCGACGAATTGCACCCCGTCCAGCGAAACCGTGAGATCGCTCTCGTCGAACGGGCAATTGGCGCGCAGCCCGGCATCGCGCTCAACCCGGATATTGGCGCGATCGGACGGACGTTCTTCGGTATCGGGGAGCTCGAGTTCCTGACTGGTCTGCCCTGTAGACTGGGCCGCAGCCCGATCGGCACCGGCCAGCACAAGCGCAATGGCCAGGCCCGATACCAAGGTAGAACATTTCGTATGCGCAGCGGTCGCGACAGACGTCATCCAGCTTCCCCCGGAAATTGTCAGACCTGCAGACTTATCGGCGCGACCTTGTCTCGTCAGGTGTGCCTAGGGGTATGGACGACCCGAAACAGAGTCAACCAATCAATAATTCCTGACAAGACAGCGCCTTGTAGGTTTTCGCCACTCTTGGGAGCGCGGGTCGCGGAAACCCCCGGATAAGGCTAGGAATCCTGCCCGTGCTCCTGGCGGGCGATCTCATGGAGCCAATCGGCGTGCCGCGGCGCCTTCTTCGTCCTGCTCCACTCGTCGAGCATCATCGGCGCGACTCGCTTGAGCTCGGCATATTGCTCGTCGGTTCCGATATCGGCGGCGAGTTCGACGCGGTGGCCGTTGGGATCGAAAAAGTAGATCGACTTGAAAATGCCGTGATGCGTCGGGCCGAGCACGTCGATGCCTTCGCCTTCGATGTGAGCCTTCGCCGCCAGCAGCGCAGCTTCGTCGGGCACGCGAAACGCGAGGTGCTGGACCCATTGCGGCGTGTTCGGGTCCTTGCCCATGTCGGGCTGATTGGGCAGTTCGAAAAAGGCGAGGATGTTGCCGTTCCCCGCATCGAGGAAGACATGCATGTACGGGTCATACTCGCCGGTCGAGGGCACATGGTCCTCGGCGAAGGCAGTGGTGTAATCCATGCCGAGCACGCGACCGTACCACTCGACCGTCTCCCTGGCGTCCTTGCAGCGATAGGCGGCGTGGTGGACGCCGGCGAGGTTGACAGGGTGGCTCATTCGGCTGGCTCTTTGGCTTTCGTGTCGAGCACACCGCGCGCGATCTGGTCGCGCTCGATACTTTCGAACAGGGCCTTGAAGTTGCCTTCGCCAAAGCCGTCATCGCCCTTGCGCTGGATGAACTCGAAGAACACCGGCCCGACCTGCGCTTCGGCAAAGATCTGCAGCAGCAGGCGCGGCTGACCGCCTTCGGTCGTGCCATCGAGCAGGATGCCGCGCATCTTGAGCGCCTCGGCATCTTCGCCATGGCCCGGCAGGCGCTCGTCGAGCATCTCGTAATAGGTCGCGGGCGGCGCGGTCATGAACGGCACGCCGAAGGACTTGAGACGATCCCAGCAGGCGACCAGATCGTCGCAGATCAACGCGATATGCTGGATGCCCTCGCCGTTGAATTCGCGCAGGAACTCCTCGATCTGGCCCTTGCCGCCCTCGCCCTCTTCATTGAGCGGGATGCGGATCTTGCCGTCGGGCGCGGTCAGCGCCTTGGAGGTGAGGCCGGTATATTCGCCCTTGATGTCGAAGAAGCGGATCTCGCGGAAGTTGAACAGCGTCTCGTAATAATCCGCCCAGTACTTCATCCGGCCGGTGTAGACGTTGTGCGTGAGGTGATCGATCGTGTGGAAGCCTGCGCCTTCGGGGTTGGGATCGACGCCGGGCAGGTAATCGAAATCGATGTCGTAGATCGTCAGGCTCTTGCCCTCCGCCCCGGCATAGCGATCGACCAGATACAGGATCGCGCCGCCGATGCCCCGGATCGCGGGGATGCGCAGTTCCATCGGGCCGGGTTCGTTGGCGACCGGCTCGGCGCCCGCTTCCAGCAGGTGGTCATAGGCCTTGGCCGCGTCGCGCACGCGAAATGCCATGCCGCAGGCCGAGGGGCCGTGTTCGCGCGCGAAATACCATGCGGCGCTGCGCGGTTCGTAATTGGCGATGAGGTTGATCCCGCCCTGACGCCACAGATCCACATCCTTCGAACGGTGCTTCGCCACGCGGGTAAAGCCCATGGCTTCGAAGACCGGTTCGAGCACGCCCTTTTCGGGCGCGCAGAATTCGACGAACTCGAATCCGTCGAGGCCAGCGGGATTGTCGAACAGATCGTGGGCGTGCTTGGTCATGAAATCGGGTCTCGTACAAAAGTGCCAATATAGTTACGTTTGAAACTAAATACGCGTTCGGCGCGCTTTTGTCAAAGCCGTAATTGGGATGTTTGTGCGCGCAATTGCATGTCTCGTGCTTTCCGGGCAGGCTCATGCGCCGGAGGCACGCATGATCAAGACCAAGGGCATCAATCACGTGGCGCTGGTGTGCCGGGACATGAAGGAGACGGCGGCGTTCTACGCCGACGTGTTGAAAATGCCGCTGTTCAAGACGGTTCAGCTGCCCGATGGCGGCCAGCACTTCTTCTTCGATTGCGGCGGCGGCAATGCCATCGCGTTCTTCTGGTGGGAGGATGCACCGCCCGCCGCGCCGGGGATCGCATCGGTCAGGGAGTTCCCCTTCGATGCCAAGACCGCGGTGGGATCGATGAACCACCTCGCGTTCGACATGGCCGAGGAAGAGCTAGAGGCGGCGCTCGATCGGCTTGAAGACGCGGGCGTCCCGCATACCCACGCAGTGTTCAACCACGACGATAGCCCGGCTGGCTACGCGCGCGAAAAGCACGAAGGGGTATTCGTACGCTCTGTCTACTTCACCGATCCCAACGGCATCATGCTCGAATTCGCGGCCACGACGAAAAGGTTCGGACCCGAGGATATCGCACACGAACCCGCCACGGCGAAGGCAACCGCCTGATGCCGCGCCTGCGCGAAGTGCCGAAGGGCGAGGCGGACGAGAAGGTGGCGCTGCCGCTCTATGCGATGCTGTTCGGGACACGCGATCCTGTCACCGAACCGGGCACGGCCACCGGCACTCCGGGCGACTGGTGGACGGTATTCGCCAATTCGCCTGCGACGCTCAAGCATGCCGCGCAAGGCTTCGCCTATTATCGCTCGCCCGAGCGCAAGCTCGATCCGGTGCTGCGCGAGCTGGGGCAGACCTGGGCCGGATGGGCGACCGGCAGCCAGTTCGTTTTCTCGCAGCATTGCAAGAGTCTGCGCGGGTTGGGCGTGTCGGAGGAAAAGATCGAAGCCCTGCCGGTCTGGCAGACAGCGGGATGCTACGACGAGAAGGAACGGCTGGTCCTCGCCTACGCAGATCGCCTCGTGTCGCATGGCGGGCGCGTGCCCGACGCGCTGTTCGCGCAGGTCCGGGATGCCTTCTCCGACGAGGAGATCCTCGAACTCACCTACATCACCTGCATGTACCACATGCACGCGATCATGAGCCGCGCGCTGCGGACCGAGTTCGACGATCGTGACGATCCGATTACCGAGGTTGCGGCGCCCGATGACTTCGATGCACTCGATTTCCTCGGCGGGGAGCGCGGGAAAGATTAGGCCAGTCGGCCGAAATGCCGCCCGCTATCGTCGCGTGAAACCGAAAGCATTGCACCGAAGGGTGCGCCGCCTTTGAATAGGTCGACCGTCGGCGCGTGTGCCGCATCTGCACGGATCAGGGCCCTTTTCCCCATGGAGTCGCGGACGATTACCGAACTGATGACTTTCTCTTTTTCTTCCGCCCACGTGTAGCTTTCGACCATCACGATGCCTTCGGGGCGATCGGTCATCGGCTCAGGCGTCTGCGGCACTGACATACGATCATAACGAACGCTGTCATTCCAGCTTGCGGGATCGGTCGAGTAAATCCCTGTCGCATACTTGCTGAGAACGCCTCCATTCGCACCGACGAGCGCATAGCTGCCGCGGTCCTTGCGCACACGCTGCACAGCCTCGGCGATGGCGTGGGCTGAATAATTGTTGCCCGCCCCTCCGAAGAACGGCAGCCCTCCCGTCAGGGTCAGCCCGCGGGGATCGTCAGGCGCGATCTCGAAATGATCGATCACGTTGAATACCGGCGCTGCAAAGCACGAGTAGAGGTCCATACAGGAGATGTCCGACATCGCCTTGCCGGAATGATGGAGCGCGCGCTTGATAGAGGCGATGGCGGCAGGGCTGCGAGACAGGTCCGGACGGTTCAGGACCTTCAATTCGTCCGCCGTCGTCGAGGCATGGATGTAAACCCACCGGTCTTCAGGAATGCCCAGCTGCTTCGCTTTCCCGACTGACGAGAGGATGATTGCCGCGCCCTGATTCACCTGGTCGCGCGCCACCGTCATGCGGGCATAGGGTTCGGCGACGATCCGGTTCCTTTCGGTAATCGTGGCAAGCTCCCCCGCGCTGCGCTCGACCGGAGCCGCAGCATGAGGGTTGGCCGCCGCGACCTCGGTGAACGGCGCGAAAAGTTCGCCGATTTTTGCCCTGTACGCTTGCGGCGAAAGCCCGAGGCGCGCCCGTCGCGCATTGTCCACGCAGGCATAACCGCCAATCACGCCTTTCGACCCGTGCGATTGCCACACCTTTTCGAAAATGCGTTCCGGGCCATAGCCGCGATCGTCCATCGCCCCTTCGACTTCCTCGGACCAGTCCGGCCTCTCTCCCCGTTTCAGGAGGTTGAGCACTGTCGAAATCGCCTCGGATCCGACGATGGCCGCGACATCGTATTCGCAATGGGCGATGCGTTCGGCGACTTCACCGACCATCTTCTGGTTCGCTTGCCCACCGGTAACTTCAAGGATTGCCATGTCGGGGTTCGCGCCGACTCGCTGCGCGATCGAGCGCGGCGGATTGTTCGATTTGCCGAATGGCGCAACTGCGCTCGCGTAGGAAATCTCGAACTGCCGGATCGCGACCAGCGTCTCGATCGCCTCCGCAACTTTCGTGTCGGCATGGCAATCGTCGATCGCCGCCTGCAAGGCCTTTCCGGCCAGGTCCATGTGCGAAAGCGCTTCGTAACCCTCGTCTTGCGGTCGCTCCGAGTGCTGCCCGACGCCGATGATGATCGGCGTGTTGTCTGACACGGCCACGGGTTCAGTCGACAAAATCGTCGACCCGCTCGACGATAATCGCCGGGGCCATGCCGCCCGCCGCGCACATCGTCACCAGCCCGGTCTTGAGATCGCGCCGCTCGAGCTCGTCGATGATGGTGCCGATCAGGATGGAGCCGGTCGCGCCGATCGGGTGACCCAGCGCAATCGAGCCACCATTGACGTTGACCTTGTCCCAGTCGAGCCCGAGATCGCGCACGAATTTGGCGGCGACCACTGCGAACGCTTCATTGATTTCGAACAGGTCGATGTCGTCGAGGCTCATTCCGGCCTTTTCCAGCACCTTCTTCGCCGCCGGCACAGGCGCGTTGAGCATCAGCGTCGGATCGTCGCCCATATTGGCGGTCGCGACGATCCGCGCGCGAGGTTTGAGACCGTGCTTCTGCGCGTAGGCCTTGGAAGTGACGAGCACCGCCGCCGCGCCATCGACCACGCCCGAGCTGTTCCCGGCATGGTGGAAATGCTGGATTTCGACGTCGGGATACTTCTGGTTGATCAGCCCGCGGAAGGTCGTGCCTTTCGCATCGAGCGGCACGTCAGCGATCTTGGTGAAGGCGGGTTCGAGCTGGCCCAGGCCCTCCATCGTCGTCTGCGGACGCGGATATTCGTCGCGGTCGAGTACCAGTGTGCCATCGTCCAGCGTCACGGGGACGAGCGATTTGGCGAACCGGCCATCGTCGATCGCCGCGGCGGCGCGCTGCTGCGAGCGGTAGCCGACTTCGTCGAGCTCTTCGCGGGTGAAACCCTCAATCGTCGCGATCGCGTCGCCGCAAATCCCCTGATGCGATTGCGGATGCACCGCCTGCAGCCGCTCGTTGTAGCTGCCCATCATCGGCGGCTTGATCCCGGCCTGCATCTTTTCCTTCGACATCGCGGCGGTCAGGCTCATCATCTCGGTGCCGCCCGCGACGACGCAGTCTTCCATCCCGCTCATCACCTGTGCCGCCGCGAGGTTCACCGAGGTAATCCCGCCGCCGCAGAACCGGTCGAGCGTCGTGCCGCTGGAGGTGATGTCGTAGCCCGCGTCGAGCGCCGCCATCCGGCCCATGTCGCCCGCCTGCATCCCGTCCTGGGTCGAGACCGACCAGATCACGTCGTCGACGGTCGCGGTATCGAGCTTGTTGCGTGTCGCAATCGCCTTGAGCACGGTCGCGGCGAGGTGCTGCGGGTGCTGTTCGGCCAGCGCGCCCTTGCCCTGCTTGCCGATCCCGCGCGGGGTGCGCACTGCGTCGATGATGTAAGCTTCGCCCATGAGGTCCTCTCTCGAATTATCGAAATTGCGGTTGACGTTTCCGTAAGCCTTGCGCACTCCTCACACAAGAATTCAGTTTCAATTCGAAATGCCAAAATGGATAGGGAGTGAGAGCCTGTGAGTGAAGAAGTCCTGACGAGCGTCGAGGACGGCGTCCTGATCGTCACCATCAACCGTCCTGAAGCCAAGAACGCCATGTCCAAGGCGGCGGCCGAGGGCATCGCGGCGGCGATGGACCGGCTCGACAGCGAGGACGATCTGCGGGTCGGCATCCTGACCGGCGCGGGCGGCACGTTCTGTTCGGGCATGGACCTCAAAGGCTTCCTGCGCGGCGAAAGCCCTACGGTCGAAGGCCGCGGTTTCGGCGGCGTGGTACAGGCCCCTCCGGCCAAGCCGCTGATTGCCGCAGTTGAAGGCTACGCACTGGCAGGCGGCCTCGAACTGATGATCGCCTGCGATCTCGTCGTCGCGCACAAGGATGCGAAGTTCGGCATTCCCGAAGCCAAGCGCGGGCTTGTCGCTGCGGCGGGCGGCGTGATGATGCTGCCCGACCAGATCCCCGAGCGGATCGCGATGGAACTGGCGCTGACCGGCGACTTCATCGGGGCCGATCGCGCCTACGAACTCGGCCTGATCAACCAGGTGACCGATGGGGCTGCGCTCGACGCGGCCAAGGCGCTCGCCGCCAAGATCGCCGCCAACGGCCCGCTCGCGGTCAAGGTGTCCAAGCAGGTGATGAAGGAATCGCGCGGCTGGGCGATGGAGGATCGCTACAAGAATCAGGCGCAACTTATCGCGCCGGTGTTCGTATCTGAAGACGCCCGCGAAGGCGCCGCCGCCTTCGCCGAAAAGCGCGCCCCGAACTGGAAAGGGAAATAGTATGCCCGTAATCGACGTCCCCCAGCCCGATTTCATGAACGACGAGGAGATATCAATCTTCGCCGATGCCGTGGGCAAGTTCTACCAGCAGCACGCCCCGGAAAAGCGCGTCCAGAAATGGCGCGATGAGGGCCAAGTCGAGCGCGAGTTCTGGAACGAGGCGGGCGCAGCAGGCCTGCTCGGCGTTTCGGTGCCGGAAGAATATGGCGGACACGGCGGCGACTTCCGGCACGATATCGTCGTGATCGACCAACAGGCGAAACACGGCGTCGATGGCTTTGCCGCGAGCCTGCACAACACCATTATCCTGCCCTATCTCGTGCGCCACGGCACCGAGGAGCAGAAGCAGAAGTACCTGCCCAAGCTGGTGACCGGCGAACTGGTCAGCGCCATCGCGATGACCGAGCCGGGTGTCGGCTCCGACCTCCAGTCGATCACCACCACCGCGCTCAAGGACGGCAATGGCTACCGCATCAACGGGGCCAAGACCTATATCTCGAACGGCCAGACCGCCGACTTCATCGTCGTCGTCGCCAAGACCGACCCGAACGAGCGCGCCAAGGGCATCTCGCTCATGCTTCTCGAGACCGAGGGCGCGGAAGGATTCCAGCGCGGCAAGAAGCTCGACAAGATCGGGCTCGACGCGGCCGATACGTCGGAGCTGTTCTTCGACAATGTGTTCGTTCCGGCGGAGAACGTGCTCGGGGGCGTCGAAGGCCAGGGATTCTACCAGCTCATGGGCGAACTCGCGCAGGAACGCCTCGTGATCGCCATGGGCGCTGCAACGGGCATCGAGAAGGCGCTGGAGACCACGATCGAATATGTGAAGAGCCGCAAGGCCTTCGGTCAGACGATCTGGGACTTCCAGAACACCCAGTTTGTGCTCGCCGATTTGAAGGCGCGCGGCACGGCGGCGCGGGTGTTCGTCAACGACTGCATCGGCAAGCTGCTCAAGGGCGAGCTCGACGTTGCCACGGCAGCGATGGCGAAATACTGGGTCACCGAGCTGCAGGGCGAAGTCGTCGACAAGTGCCTGCAATTGCATGGCGGCGCGGGCTACATCAACGAATACCCGATCGCGAAAATGTACCGCGATGCGCGCATCACCCGGATCTTCGGCGGCTCGAACGAAGTCATGAAGATGCTGATCGCGCGCTCGATGTAAAACATCGAGCGCTTTTTGTGCTTTGCGAAGGCGCATCCGCGCCTTCGTCCTCGGTGCTGATCCTCCCTCACTCCGCTCGGTCGGGCACCTGCGGGCGGCCGCTTGGCCTTGCGACGCCTGCGGCGTCGAACTTAGCCTAGCCTAGCGACTGTGTCGCGGAGCACGGTCGCGTAGCGACCGCAAGGGCGACCGCCCGCCCGCAGCGGGTCCGGAGCGAAGCGAAGGACATCTAGCGAGGACGATCGCCCGGATAGGCGATCACAAAAAAAGAGCGGCTCGACTGATCGAGCCGCTCCGTTTTTGGTCGGTAGCGCTGCTTAGAACTTGGCGCGCAGCACCACGCCGTAAGTGCGCGGTTGCAGCGAGAAGGCCGACCGCGAGTTCGCCGCACCGCTGCCGCGCAGGGTGGTGTTGAAGGTTACCCCACGCGTCACGTTGTCTGTCAGGTTGTTGACGAAGCCCTCGATTGCGAACTGGCCATCGTTGAACCGCAGACCGGCGCGCAGGTTGATGAACTCCTTGCCGTCCTGCACGTCGCCGATGATCAGCGGTGCCGCATCGATGGCCGCCTGCAAGCTGCCGGCAGCCGCGATCTGGGCGGCGCTCGGCGGGACAATCGCTTGGGTCGAGGTGCGCTGATCGTCTTCGAGCCGGATCTGGCCGGTTGCGAAGAACTCGACCGTGTCGGTGATCGGCTTTTCCCACAGGGCACCGAAGATCGCGACGAAATCGGCTGCGTTGGTCAGGGTGTTGCCACACAGCGAATTGACCGTCACCGAAGTCGATGTGCCGGCGCAATCTTCGGGATACCGCGCGTCGAGGATCGTCGCCGAGGCGTTGATCGACAGTTCGGGCGACACCCGCCACAGGCTTTCGATCTCAAGTCCGGTCGACTTGGCGACCGGGACGTTGAAGGTCTGGAACGCCGTGCCGGTGAATTCGAGCACCTGGAAGTTGCTGAACTCCTCGTAGAACGCGGCAACGTTGAAGGTCAGCGCATCGTCGATGAGGCGGCTCTTGAACCCGATTTCGTAGGCATCGACCTCTTCCGAAAGGAAGGTCGGATCGGCACCTGCGACTGCGGCGGTGGTGTCGAGGTTGATCCCACCCGCCTTGTAGCCGTGCGTGAAGCTCGCATACACGTTGATCGGCGAGCTGAATTCATAGCCGAGCCGGATCGTGTAGATCAGTTCCTCATCGCTGAACTCGCTCTGGAAGGTCCGGACCAGCGGGAGCGCGGCAGACTGCGGAAGGTCAGCCGGGGCGGTAAAGCCGAAACAGCCCAGTCCGATGAAGCTCGGGCGAAGGGCCGCCGGAATGGCTCCAAGCGCGCCAAGCGTCGCCGGGCAGATCTGGTTGTTCACCGCCGTCTGCGTGAAGCCGCCGTCCTTTTCTTCCCAGGAATAGCGCGCACCAAGCGTCAGTTCGAGCCCGTCGGTGAGTTCGAAGCTGTTGTGGGTGAAGATCGAATAGCTTTGCGCGCTCTGCTGGAACCGGTTGGTGTTGCTCGTCCCCGCCGGATCAATTCCGGTGAACAGAGTCAGCGGATTAGCCCCGAGCGCTCCTGCGGTCGGCACGAACAGCAGGGCGCCGACGTTTTCGCCGTAATCCTGACCGAGTGCGAAACTCACCGACTGGTCGATTGTCTCATCCGAGTAGTACCCGCCGATGATGTAATTGAGCTTGCCGTCCATCGCCTCGCCCTGCAGGCGCAATTCGGCAGTGAAGGTCTCGAGTTCGAGCACCAGACCATCGACATCGAAGATATCGAGCGCCGTGAAATCCGAATCGTACTGCTCGAAGGATTCGTATTTGCGCCACGAGCCGATGAAGATCAGGTCCGCGCTGTCCGAGATCGGAAACTCGACTTCGCCGGTTACGCCGAAATTGTCGATGTCGGCAATCGGCGCGGCATTGGCCGATGCGATCCGCTCATTGAGCGCCTTTTCGAAGGTCTTCTGACCGAACGGATTGGTTGAAACCGTGGGCTGGCCGTTGCCTGCGCTGGGTCCAAGCCCGACCGCTGCGTAGGCCCCGCCGGTGATCAGTGGCGATTGGAACAGTTCGATCGGGCTGCAGCAGCTCGACTGGCTTTTCGAAAAATCGCCGATGATTCTGCCGCGGAGACCGCTTTCGGTATCCCACCCGATCTGGCCGCGGACCAGCCACTGGTCGACATCGTTGGAATCGCCGAACGGCGTGCCGTTGCCATCGACCAGCGTTATGAAGCCGTCACGCTCGCGATAGGCACCCGTCAGGCGCACGGCCAGAGTGTCCTGGACGATCGGAAGGTTGACCCCGCCCTGCAGGCTGATTTCGTCGAAACTGCCGTATCCGGCGTTCACGAAGCCGCCGAACTCGGAGACATCCGGGCGGACGGTCGTAATGTTGAGCGCACCGGCCGAGGTATTGCGCCCGAAGGTCGTGCCCTGCGGACCGCGCAGCACCTCGACCCGTTCGATGTCGACGAATTCGCTGAGAGCCACGCCCGGACGTGATTGATACGCACCGTCGATGAAAATACCGACTGCGCTTTCAAATCCGATGTTGTTCGACGTTGTCCCGACGCCGCGAATGCGCAGCACCACGGAACCCGACGCGAGCTGCGCCTGACTGCTCGAAAAGCTCGGTGCCAGCGTCGTGACTTCCTGGATGTTGTCGACACCCTGGTTCTGGAGCTGCTCCGGCGTGACAGCGGTCACCGCCAGCGGAATATCCTGCACGTCCTGCGCGCGCCGGGTGGCGGTCACGATGATGACGTTTTCATTCGGCCTTTGGGCCGCCTGCTCTTCGGCATCTTGAGCAAATACCGGTGCCGTAATCGAACTGCAGGCCATGAGGCCGGCAGCGTAAGCTGCGAGCTTGCGTGTCATAAAATTCCCTCTCCACAAACCATGTTTCTGGTTTTGTACGCGCAACCCTATCAGGGCGCGGTGTTCTGCCAAGAGTCCGCGACGGGTTTTTGCAATAAGGTGCAAAAATGCAACAATAGACGCTGCAATGCAGCATCGCTGCGCAACTGCAGCATTTGGCCTAATTTTGTTGCGCGGCGCATCTGGCGGGTGCCGCGATCACCAGCCGTAGCGCAGACCGAACCACACCGTACGCGGTGCCCCCAGATCGATCGACCCACCCGAATTGCGGGTCACGATCGCCTCGTCGAACAGGTTCTCCCCGCGCAACACCAGGCTCAGGCGGTCGACCAGCGGAGCCTCGGCGAACAAATCGAGCGTAGTTGCCGCAGGCAGTCGATCGGTTTGCTGGTCGTCTTCGAACTGAGCGCCGACATGGCGCAGGGTTGCGGCCACCCGCCAACCTTGCGCGGATAACCAGGCAAGCGTAGCCGAGCCGGCGATGCGGGGCGTTTGCGGCGGGCGGTTGCCGTCGAGCGCCACCGAAGCCCCCTCTCCCGCGATGGTCGCGTCGGTATAGGCAAGCGAGGCATCCAGGCTGAAATCGCCGACCACCGCCGCCAGCGCAGCCTCGATCCCCTGCGCCTCGATCGCGGGCAGGTTCTGGCGTTCGCGCAGATTCGGCGCGATGGTCACGTTGGCGATCGCGTTTTCGACTTCGTTATCGAACGCCGTCAGCGACACCACCAGGGCATCGATCGGCTGCCAGTCGAACCCGATCTCGAACCCTTCGAGCCGTTCATTCACGAGTGCGGCATTGGCTTGGGTGACGACCGGGAACACCACGAAGGGCCGGTACAGCTCGTTGAGGGTCGGCAGGCGCAGCCCGGTATAGGCGGCAGCCCGCAGTTCGAGCCGCCGGGTCGCGTAGAACAGGGCGCCCGCGCGCCAGCCGAGCGTCCAGTCCGAACGGTCGGGCGCGAGCGTTTCGCCGATCAGCGATCCGTCGGCATCGAGCGCGCGAAAGAACCCGTCCTCGATCCGCGTGTGATCCGCGCGCAACCCGCCCGTCAGCAGCAGCGGCCCGATCTGCCAGTCGTCCTCGACAAACACGCCGAGATTGCTGGTGCTGCCTCCCGCCCGACGGCGCTCGCGCAGAGCTCCGGTAAAGGCGCTGTAGGCTTCTTCCTGCAATTCGCCGTCGGATCGGCGATAATCGACGCCAAGCCGGACGTTATGCGCCTCGGCCAGAGGGGGACGGATCTCGATCTTCCCGCCCAGCCCGGTCGAGGGCGTGTTGCGCTGGTCGAGGACGCGGGTGAAGCGGGTCGAGCTGATCACCACGTTGGAAAAATTGCGCGCCTGGACATAGGCCAGCGCATCGAACTGCCAGTCTCCCCGACCGACCAGCCGCAGGCTGGCATCCTGCCCTTCGCTGGTGGAATCCGCCCCGTCGAAACGCAGCGTCCGGGAATCGTCGAATACGCGGCCGCTCGCCTGCAATTCAACATCGGGCGCGAGCGGGGCCACTGCGCGCAGGCCGAGGGTCCAGCTGTCGAACGCGGCGCGGGCGGTGGCGGGCACGCGCTGGCCGGGCGGGGTGGTGAGGAAGCCCTGGCCCCGGTCCCAGCGCCCGCTGACGACCGCGAATCCGGAACCCAGCTTCTGCGCCACCGCAACGCTCGCTTCGGTCTCCTCGCGATCGTTCGCGAGCAGGCTCGCCGAAACCGGGCCCAGCGTCGCTGGCCCTGCGCTTTCGAGCTCGATCGTGCCGGCCAGTGCGCCGGCCCCGAACGGTCCGGACCCGCCGCCGCGGGTCACCCGTATGCCCGAAAGCAGCTCCGGCGCGATCGAAGAGAGTGGTATGTAGCCAAAGAACGGATCGCCGATCGGCACCCCGTCGAGCGTGACCAGCGCGCGGCTTGTCGCATTGCCGCCGAGCGCGCGCAGCGTCACACCCTGCGCACTGGGATTGGCCGAGCGGCTGTCCGAGCGGCGGAATTGCTGAAAGCCCGCGACGTTCTGGAGCACGTCCTCGATCCGGCCCGAGCCGCTCGAGATGATGGCTTCGCGGTCGATTTCGGTGACCGAATAGGCCCCGGTCGACAGCGCCTGTTCCAGCCCGTCGCCGGTAACGATAATCTCGTCCGCCAAATCATCGCCAGATGTGCCGTCTTGCGCAATCAGCGGAGCGGACGCACAAAGGAGAACGACAGGCGCGGCGAAGCGGAACTTGGTATTCATGGCCGCGGCGCCTAGCCGATTGGGCAGTTGCAGTCAGTTGCAAAATGCAATCATGACTCGCATTTGTGCAATGCGTGTGCTTACATTGATGTAAGTAGGGAAGAGAGAGGCCCCGATGCTAGCGACACCCCCCGATTTTGATGTCCTCATTGTAGGCGCCGGCATTTCCGGCATCGGCATGGCCGCGCATATGAAGATGAAGGCGCCGCATCATTCCTTCGCGGTCGTCGAACGGCGCGACAATATCGGCGGCACCTGGGACCTGTTCCGCTATCCCGGCATCCGCTCCGACAGCGACATGCACACGCTCGGGTTCGATTTCGAACCGTGGAAGCACGAAAAGGCGATCGCCGACGGGCCGTCGATCCTCGAATATCTCGACCGCATCGCCGATGAACGCGGCATCCGCGAGCATATCCGTTTCGGCCACAAGGTGATCTCGGCCGATTTTCGCGAGGACGAAGCGCGCTGGCATGTCGAGCTGGAGCGCGATGACGGCTCGCGCACGCAGCTGACTGCGAACTTCCTGTATCTCGGCTCGGGCTATTACGATTACGACGACCCCTACGATGCCGGGTTCGACTTCTCCGAGTTCGACGGCGAGGTGGTCCACCCGCAATTCTGGCCGCAGGACATGGATTACACCGGCAAGACAGTGGTGGTGATCGGCTCCGGCGCGACCGCCGTCACGATCGTTCCGGCAATGGCCGACAAGGTCGACAAAATCACCATGCTCCAGCGCACGCCGACCTGGATGATCTCGCGACCGGCGAAGGATGGACTGGCGAACCTCCTGCGCAAGATCCTGCCCGAAACCTGGGCCTATGCGATCACCCGTTTCAAGAACATCCGGATGCAGGATTTCACCTTCAAGGTGGCGCGCGAAAAGCCGGAAAAGGCCAAGGAGAGCCTCTACAAGGGCCTCGAGAAGGCGCTCGGCCCCGATTACGACAAGGCCGATTTCACCCCGCCCTACAATCCGTGGGAACAGCGGCTGTGCCTGGTTCCGGACTCCGATTTCTTCGAGGCGATGAACTCGGGCAAGGCCGATGTGGTCACTGGCCATATCGACCGGTTCGAAGCGAACGGCGTGCGGCTCAAGTCGGGCGAGCTGCTCGAAGCCGACATCATCGTTACCGCGACGGGCCTGAAGATGTGCGTCGCGGGTAAGATCGCCGTCAGCCTGAACGGCGAGCCGGTGAACTTCCACGAGCGGTTCTATTACAAGGGCTGCATGTTCTCGAACCTGCCGAACTTCGCGGTGGTGTTCGGCTATCTCAATGCCAGCTGGACGCTGCGGGCGGACATCAATTCGGATTACATCTGCCGGGTGCTCAACCACATGCGCGCGACCGGCACCGACCTCGCGACACCGGTGCTGACGCCGGAAATGGAAGCCGGGATTGAGGAAGACGACATCTACGATTTCTCGTCCGGCTATATCCAGCGCGCCAAGGCCATCCAGCCGCGCAACTCGGTAAGCTTTCCGTGGCGGCTCAATCAGGAATACGTGGTCGATCGCAAGCTGATGAAGGAGGACCCGGTCGATGACGGGTTGCTGACCTTCGCCAGAGCCGGAGCCAATGCACGCGGTGCCGATGAACAGCTGGAAGCGGCTGAGTAAGCGACAGCTCGTCATTGCGAGGAGCCGAAGGCGACGCGGCAATCCAGAGCCGTTGTGCGATCCGCTCTTGATTGCTTCGCCTTCGGCTCGCAATGACGAACCTCTTTTCGTCGCGGCGCACTTCCCCTAACCCCACTCCATGACCTCTCCCGACAAGATCTGGACAGCCGGCCTCGTGGTGATCGGCGACGAAATCCTCTCCGGCCGGACTCACGACAAGAACATCGCGCAGGTCGCCAGCTGGCTGCAGGTGCAGGGCATTCGCCTCGCCGAGGTGCGCGTGGTGCCCGATGTGCAACAGCGCATCGTCGAAGCGGTCAATGCCCTGCGCGCAGCCAACGACTATCTCTTCACCACCGGCGGGATCGGCCCGACGCATGACGACATCACCGTCGACGCGGTGGCCGAGGCGCTTGGCGTGCCGGTCGTCATCCATCCCGAAGCACGCGCGCTGCTCGAACGCTATTACGCCGACAAGGGCGGGCTAAACGAAGGCCGGCTGCGCATGGCGCGGGTTCCCGACGGCTCGGATCTGATCCCCAACCGCATGTCGGGCGCGCCAGGAATCCGGCGCGGCAACGTGGTGCTGATGGCCGGGGTCCCGCACATCTGCGCCGGGATGCTCGATGCGCTGACCGGCAAGCTGGAAGGCGGAGCGCCGCTGATTTCCGAAACGATCGGCTGCTGGATTCCCGAAAGCGAGGTCGCGCACCTGCTGCGCGAAGTCGAGGAAGCGCACGAGAATTGCCAGATCGGCTCGTATCCGTTCTTCCGCGAAGGCAAAGTCGGGGCGAACTTCGTGATCCGGTCGACAAACCGGAACGTGTTGCAAAGCGCGGTCGACAGCCTGTGCGACGGGCTGGCCACCAGCGGCTTCGATTTCACGCCGGGCGGGATCTAGGACAGGCAGCGGGGGGACGTCATGGAAGGCTTGCTGATCCTCTTCGTGTTGGGGATATTCTTCGGACCCTACATCCTGATTGCCGTCCTGTGGGGCAAGGTCGGACGCCTTCAGTACCAGCTCGACCGCGTCAGGGACTGGGTCAACCGCCGCCAATACGAGACCCTGGCGCCCGAACAGGGCCCGGTTTCCGAGGCAACAGGAACCGGGAAATCGACAGTTGATCGGGGAGTTACCCCGGCCCGTCCTGCCGAGCCCGAGGTGGCTGAGCCGGAGCCGGAGCCGGACGAACCATCGCCGCCCGCACCCGAGACCGTGCCGGAGCCGGAGCCGGAGCCGGAGCCGGAGCCGGAACCGGAATTGCAGGCCGCTGCTGCCCGGCCCTACGCGGCGCGCGACACGGCCGCAGTCGAAGCCGTCGAGGTCGAAACGGTCGAGCCCAAACCGCGCCGACAGTTCGATTTCGAGGACATCTTCGGCCGCCGCCTGCCAATCTGGGCGGGCGGGATCGCGCTGGCGATCGCCGGCATCTTCCTGGTGCGTTATTCGATCGAAGCCGGATTGATCACCCCCTCGGTCCGCGTGGTGATGAGCTTCCTGTTCGGTGTTGCGCTGATCGGCGGAGCCGAAGCTGCCTACCGGTTCGAAAACCGCATCGAGGACGAACGAGTCAGGCAGGCGCTGGCGGGCGCGGGCATCGCGACCCTGTTCGGCGCGTTCTACCTGGCGGGCACGAGCTACGGCCTGATCGGTGCCACCGCCGCATTTGTCGGACTGGCCGCCGTGACGGCAGGTGCCATCGCGCTTTCGTTTCGGTTCGGCCTGCCCTGCGCGGTGCTGGGCCTGGTTGGCGGGTTCGCGGCCCCGGTACTGGTCGAAAGCGACAGCGCCAACGTCCCGCTGCTCGCGCTCTACCTCGCGCTGGTTACCGGCGGCCTGGCGTGGACCGGGGAGAAGCAGGGACGGCGCTGGCTCGGCTACGCCGCGCTGGCGGTGGGCCTGGGATGGGGCCTGTTCCTCCAGCTGCTGGGGGTCGAGGGCAGCTCCGATCTCGCTGCGGTCGGTCTCTACCTGGTGGTGCTCGGCAGCGTGCTCCCGGCATTCCTCGCCGCGCGCGGCGGGCCGAACCCGCTGCAACTGGCGGCGGGCGGCATCGCCACCCTGCAGATGGCGGTGCTGGTCGGCAATGCCGGCTTCGCGCCGCTGACATGGGGCCTTTACCTGCTGATCGCAGCGGGTTTGGCAGCGCTGGGCTGGCGCTATCCGGGACTGCGCGCGGGCTCTGCGATCGCGGCCTTCATCGGCCTGTGGCTGATGGCGCTGTGGCCCGACCCGTCGCCGGGTTTCTATACCGTCGTGGCTGCGACGATGACGGCGATTTTCTGCGGAATGCCGCTGTTTTACGAGACCCGCGGTGACGGCGGACTGCTGGGCCGGGCACAGGTTGCCATCTTCACGCTCGGACTCGGCGCGATTTCCTATGTCCAGTTCGGCAGCCTCGACAACATCTCCGGCCCGGCGATGCTGGTCGCGGCGTTGACGGCGCTGGCTGCCCCGCCGCTCGCGATGTTTGCGCTGCGGTGGCGCAGCGGCACCGCGCTCGCCTTCCGCGACGACCTGCCGCTGCTCGGTTCGGGCTATGCTTTGCTGCTGCTCGCCGCCCTGATGCCGACCGCCGCTTGGGTAGCGCCGGCGGTTGCTGCGGCGCTGGCACTCGGCATTCTCGCGCTGCTGTGGCGACGCACGGACGATGTCCTGGTCGCCGCCAGCTGGAGCGGCGTCGGGGTCATGCTGTTCGCACTCACCGTCACGCCCGATTTTCAGAACGAGATCCTGCGCCTGTTCGGCGAAGGCGGCTTCGATCCGATGGCGATCGCGATCCTGCGCTGGGCCGCGTGCTGCGTGCCGCTGCTGGCGCTCGGCGCGATCCGGCCCGAAAGCACGTCGCGACCGCTGGCAGACGGGCTGGCCGCTCTGGTCGCCTATGGTGCCGTGGCTCAATTGCTGCCCGGCGAGGCGCTCGCCTGGTTCGCGGCGATTGCCGGGGTGGCGGTCCTCGCCCTGCGCAGCGAGCGGTTTGCCGGATGGGGAGCGCTGACAATCATCGCGGCGCTGTGGGCCGTCGCCCCGTTGGCGCGGTGGTTCGTCGCCGGCGGGCTGTCGCTGACGGGCGAACCGTTCCTCGCAACCGGAGCGATGTCACCGCGCGACCTTGCGCTCCACCTCGCTCCTGTGGTGGCAGCGGGTCTCGCCATTGCCTGGCGCGCGCCCGAACCGACCAAGATCCAGCGCGCGGGCATTCTGGCGCTGGCCGGAATCGCTGCGCTCATCGCGCTGCACAGCCTCTACAAGCTGGCTTGGGGTGTCGATTCGCTGTTCCGGTTCGAACGGCTGGGCCTTGCCGAACGCACGATCTGGGAGGCGCTGCTCGTTGCTGCAGCGCTGGCGGCGGCGCAATTCGCACCAGGGCGATTTGCCAGGCCGCTGAGGCTCGGCCCGCTCGCCGCGGCGCTGGCGCACTTCGCGCTCTACACGCTGCTGCTGCACAACCCGCTCTACAGCGTCCAGCATGTCGGCCCGACCCCGTTTGCGAACTGGCTGATCGCCGCCTACGGCGTCGCGCTTGCCGCGCTGGTCCTGCTGCGCGAAGAGGCCGGTCGCCTGCATGCACACGGCCGCCGCGCGATCGACGTCGCGATGATGGCGCTGATCAGCCTGCTCGCGGTCTCGCTGCTGCGGCAGATATTCTCGGGCAGCGTGCTGACCGCCAGCGCGATCGGCCAGACCGAAAGCCTGCTGCTGTCGCTGCTCGGCATCGCGCTGGCGCTCGGCTTCCTGTGGTGGGGCTCCCACGTCGCGCAGCGGACCTGGCGGATCGGTTCGCTTGTGCTGATGCTGGGCGCGGTGCTCAAGGTGTTCCTGATCGACGCTGCGGGGCTCGACGGATTGCTGCGGGTGGCGAGCTTCATGGCGCTCGGTTTCAGCCTGATCGGGATCGGCTGGGTCTATTCGCGGCAGCTGCGGCGCAGCGCACCCGACCCGGAGGCGCTCCAAACCGCCCCTTAACCCTTCTTTGCTAGGCTCGCGGGCGCAATGACATGCGTCTACATCACCATCGACACCGAGTATTCTTCGGGGTTAGTCGACGGGCTCGGCCCGGCAGACCGGGCGGAAAACTACGCCCGTTCGATCGCCTGCATCACGCCCGAGGGGCCGGCCGGGATCACCCACAAGCTCAAGGTGCTCGAGGAATTCGGCCAGAAGGCTGTGTTCTTCGTCGATCCGATGCCGGCGCTGATCTGGGGCGTGGCGTCGATCGAGGATATCGTCGCGCCGATCCTGGAGGCCGGACAGGACGTGCAGTTGCACTGCCACACCGAATGGCTCGCCATCGCGGGCGCGGCCAACCCGCTGGCCTCGGGGCGAACCGGGCAGAACCTGTTCGAGTTTCCGTTTGATGAGCAATGCGCGCTGCTTGCCTACGGCCGCGACGTGCTGGTGGCGGCAGGCGCGCCCGCTCCGATCGCCTTTCGCGCGGGCAATTACGGCGCGAACGACGATACCCTGCGGGCGCTGGCGGAGATCGGCCTGCGTTACGATTCCAGCCACTGCCCGGCCCTGCCCGAAGGCGCGAGCCGCATCAGCCTGGGCGAGGAGGACCGCGACCCGGTGCGACTGCACGGCGTGATCGAAGTGCCGGTCGGCAGCATCGGAACGCTCGGCGGCGGACAGCGCCATGCCCAGATCACCGCGCTGACGCTTGCGGAAATGAAGGCCGCGATCCGCCACGCGCGCGACACCGGGCATCCGTGCTTCACGCTGGTCAGCCATTCGTTCGAGCTCATCAACCGCCGCAAGCTGGCGGTGAACAAGATCGTGCGCCGTCGCTTCACCGGCCTGTGCCATGCTTTGCGCGACATGAGGCGCGTGAAAACCGGCACGTACCGCGACGACCCGCCCGTTCTGGCCGAAGGGGATGCTCCCAGCGAGCCCCTGCCCGCCAGCCCGGTACGCACCAGTATGCGGCTGGCCGAACAGCTGGTCTCGAACACGCTCTACGGCGCGCTCTAGGGTCGGGCGATGCGCAAGGCGACCTCCGTTTCGATCGACTTTACCGTGGGTTCGCGGAGGCTGTTCGCCGTGCAGCGGCAGCTCGCGTCGTGGTCGTTTGCACTCGAGGACGTGCTGGCCGATGGTGCGCCGGCAATTTCGCCGGAGCCGGGACCGGACGGCCTGCGGGTCCTGTCGGCTCCGACCGCGTCGATCCCGGATATCATTCGCCAGTATCCCGACCATCTGATCGGTGGGCGGCAGGATTACCGACGGCACTATATCGACATGGCGGGCTCGTACGACGATTACCTCGCGGGGTTCTCCGGCAAGACGCGATCGACGCTGCGGCGCAAGCAACGCAAGTTGATGGGCGAGGGCTGCCGGATCACCGAGCACCGCACCCCGGCGGAAATCGAGCGCTTTCTCGAGGCCGCACATCCGCTTTCGGCGAAGACCTATCAGGCGCGGCTGCTCGATGCCGGGCTGCCGGACACGCCGGCGGCGCGCGCTGCGATGCTCGAAGCTGCCGGGAACGACCGGATGCGCGCTTTTCTCCTGCACGGGCCGGATGATCCAATCGCGTACCTGTCGCTGCCGGTGTCGGGGCGGACACTGGTCTATGCGCATCTCGGCTACCATCCGGAATGGGCGCGACTGTCACCCGGCACGGTGTTGCAGATGGAAGCTCTGGGGCGTCTTTTCGCCGAACAGAGGTTCGCCTTTTTCGATTTCACCGAAGGCGAAGGTGCGCACAAGACGATGTTCGGGACCGACAGCGTGCCCTGCTCGAGCTTCGTTCTGCTCGAACCGACTATCGCCAACCGCGCCCTGCTCGGCGCGCGCAAGGCGTTCGACAGCCTGATCGCCAGGACCAGAGGCGTGGCGCAGCGTTCGGGTGCGCTGGGGCGGGTGAGGAGCCTGTTGCGGGCCTGATGAGCGGGATCGAGGCTAAGTCTCGAGGTCGAAAACCGCTTATGCGTCGAGTGTGGAACGCGGCTCGCCTGCGCTCTGTTCGCGGTACGGTTCGCGCAACCTGCGCAGCTTGACCCGCTGCCCTGCGCGGTGGCGCTCGGCATTCCTGGCGGCGCGCCCCATCCACACGAACAGCACGAAGCTCAATAGGACGAGGATGGCGAGCAGGATCGTGCGCGTGACATCCAGAAAACCGTATCCCACCGGAACGGTAACCGCTTCGAGCGCGATTAGCGTTCTCACATTCATCGATACAACTCCTTTGCCAATTGCAATGCGCAAATCGGCAAAGGTTTCCGGTGTGTTTCAATCTGCTGCCGCGATCCGTCGCGCGCCCGGTGCGTCCGGACGGAAACGCAAAGGGCCGCGAGCTTGCGCGCGCGGCCCTTCAGGAATTCGGTCGGTGAAAGAAAAGCTTACGCGCCTTCCACCTCGGACAGGTCGACCTTCAGGCCCGGGCCCATCGTAGTAGTCAGCGAGATCTTCTTGACGTACTTGCCCTTGGCACCCGTCGGCTTGGCTTTCACCACCGCCTCGGTCAGCGCCTTGAAGTTCGCTTTCAGGTCTTCGTCCTTGAACGACAGCTTGCCGATGCCGGTGTGGATGATGCCCATCTTCTCGACGCGGAATTCGACCTGGCCGCCCTTGGCGTCCTTGACGGCCTGCTCCACGTTCGGGGTGACGGTGCCGAGCTTCGGGTTCGGCATCAGGCCCTTGGGACCCAGCACCTTGCCGAGACGGCCGACCACGCCCATCATGTCGGGCGTCGCGATCACGCGGTCGTAATCGAGATTGCCGTTCTGCATGTCTTCCATCAGGTCTTCGGCGCCGACCTTGTCGGCCCCGGCGGCGGTCGCCTTGTCGGCGTTGTCGCCGCGCGCGAAGACCGCGACCTTCACGTCCTTGCCGGTGCCGCTCGGCAGCGAGACCATGCCGCGGACCATCTGGTCGGCGTGGCGCGGATCGACGCCGAGGTTCATCGCGACTTCGACCGTCTCGTCGAACTTCGCCTTGTGCTCGCGCAGGGTCGAGATCGCTTCGTCGACGCTGTAGAGCTTTTCGTTATCGAGGCCGGCGAGGACCTTCTGCTTCTTCGTCTGCTTTGCCATCGGATCAGCCCTCCACCACTTCGAGGCCCATCGAACGGGCGGAGCCTTCGATGATGCGGGTCGCCATTTCGATGTCGTTGGCGTTGAGATCGGCCATCTTGGTCTGCGCGATCTCGGCCAGCTGCGAACGCTTGATCGTTCCGGCGACTTCCTTGCCCGGCTCCTTAGAGCCCGACTTGAGCTTCGCGGCCTTCTTGATCAGGAAGCTCGCCGGCGGCGACTTCGTGGTGAAGGTGAACGACCGGTCGGCATAGACCGTGATCGTGGTCGGGATCGGGGCGTTCTTTTCAAGGTCCTGCGTCGCGGCGTTGAACGCCTTGCAGAATTCCATGATGTTGACGCCGCGCTGACCGAGCGCGGGGCCGATCGGCGGGCTCGGGTTGGCGGTGCCGGCGGGCACCTGGAGCTTGATGTAGCCCTCAATCTTCTTGGCCATAACTGGCCTCCTTTCTCACTGTCCCCCGGATCAGGGTCCGGGGTCATGTTAAGCGGTCGAGCAGCCCGTTCTCACGAACCTCCCGCGTGGAGTTCCCGTCGATGTGATGGGAGCGGCGCAGATAGGCGCGAAGCCAACGGAAATCAACCGAAAGGTGATTCGGTTGCGCAACGGGCGAAGAGGGCGATTCGCCAGCACGAATTGCGACCGTTTTTCCAAGGGATTCGGTCCTCCGGCTCCCGAGCCGGCACGATCATCCGGAGTAGAATTGCGCGCGGCGTCATGCTCGTCGGTTTCGAGAAGCCCCTTCAATTGTTAAGTATTCCAGACTATTGCTCTCGCCAAAGACAAACCAAGGGGGCAATCCGTGATCCATGTCGCGATCCGTGTACGCGAACTCGTTTCGAGCAATGTCGATAGCCTGGTCAGCAGGGCCGGCGACCAGCGCAAGATGCTGCGGCTGCTGCAATCGGAGATCGAGGAAACGCTGATCACGCTGTACGGCGACCTTGCGAAGCTCAGGCGCGCGCACGAGCGCAAGGTCCAGACCGCCGCCAAACTGGCGGAAACCGCGGAAGAGTGGACGGCCAAGGCCAAGGTCGCGGTCGATCACAAGCGTGAAGACCTGGCTCGCGCGGCGTTGCTCACGCGCGAGAGCGACCGCAAGAGGGTCGCGGCGATGCGTGCCGAGGCCGCCACGCTGGCCGAAGAACTGGCCGAGATCGAAGCGGCCGTCGCCGAACTGGAAACCAAACGCGCGCAAGTCGGGGCGCGGATCGCGGCTGCCACGGGTGATGCCGAAGGGTCCGCAGACGCGGATGCCGGCAGCGACAGTCGCACCGCCAGAAGGCTGGATCGGATCGACGCGCTCGACCGCCGGGCAAGTTTTGCGGAAAAGGAGAGCGACGAGCCGTCGCCCGATGCCGTCGATGCCGAGATCGCCGCGCTCGGGCAGGCCAGCGCGATCGACGCCGAGCTTGCGGCGATGAAGCAGCCCGCCAAACGCGCTCGCAAGAAGGCGAAGTAACTCCTAGCGCTTCTGCGCTTCCCATTCCCGCCGGATCGCCGCTGCCTTGCGCCACAGCAGGTCGCGCGAGCGCAGGTCTTCGGCAGTCAGATCGTTGTGCGGGTGGTGCGCGCCGAAATACCATTCGACCCCCTGCCCGCCCGCCGCCAGATGCGCGCGCATCGCAAGCGCAAGCAACCGGTCGTGGCCGTCGGGCGAATTGGCGTCAGGCACCGCGCCGTCCTGCCATGGTCCGATCTCGTCCATGCTGATGACCCACGGCCGACCCGCCTCGCGCGACAGGCGCAGCCATTTCGCCGTCTCGGACCCCACCATCTCGGGATCGGACACCTGGAAGGACAGCCCGTCGAGACCCGGATAGCCGAGCAGCGGGGTCAGGATTGCATCCTTGTCCACCGCTTCGGAATGGGTGTGGAGCAGGATCGGGCGGTCATAGGGATCGATTGCCGAAATCCAGTCGATCATCGCCTTGCGCTGCGCAGTGTTCTGGCCTTCGGGCCGCCAATGCACCGGTCCGTTTTCCTCGCCGAGATTCCAGATCAACCCGTTGTGATGGGCGAAGCGCGCCGCCAGCTCGCTAAGGTAGAACCGCCGCTCGCGCCCGGTGTCGCCGCCATCCATCAGCAGCTCGTTTTCGGTTTCCTGCAGCACCACATGGAGCGCGATCCCGCGCGCCTGCATGTGTCCGAAAACCCGGTTCCATTGCGCCAACTTGCTGATATCGAAACGGAAGAAGTCGCCGGGTTCGGCATGCGGCCAGACATCCTTCCCGTCGCCCGCAACATTCCAGGTCAGGAAATACTGCGAATTGACGCCGACAGCGGCGAGATAGTTGATCGCGCCCACCAGTCCTCGCCCGCGTCCCGCGCCCCATTGCGGATCGCCCGCGCGCCAATCATTCACATGGGGGGCGAAGCGGTGCAACTCGCTGCCGCTGTCGGCCTCGCCATCGCGCGCGTTTCCGCCGACCCGCCAGGTGCCGTCGAACCCGGTATAGGCGAGCAGGTTTTCGGGGCTGTTGCTGCCGCTCTTGTACCATCTGCGTCCACCATTCACGCGCATCGCCCCATCGCGCGCGTGCAAGGGCCCCAGCGCCCGGCCGGTCCAGCCACCCGATCCGTCGCTGTTCTCGGCAACGGCGAGATTGCCGGACCAGCGCCCTCCCGGCAGCGTTTCGCCCGCGTCCGGGTCGAGATCGATCGCGATGTCTTCTCCGTGTGCGAGTCGAGCGCTCCAGCGCCATTCGCCCGCATCAGGCGGCGTGAAATGAAGCCGCCAGATCCCGCCCGATTCCGCGCCGCTGTCGGCGGCGTCCCCGTCACCCGCGAAAAAGCCGCGCACGGCGATCGGCTCGCCTCCGCTCACCGGGGTGAAGGTCGCCATCAGCCGGTGATCGGTAAAGGTCGTGCGGTCGGCTTCGGCGAACTCCTGCGCGACAGCGAAATCGAACATCACCGGGTGATGCGCCATTCCCGCAAGCGGCAATTCGGGACCGGGCACCGCGAACGCCTCGATCGAGGTCAGTTCGGGACCGCCGCCACGATTGCCCGATCCCGACGCGACGAAGGCCTGTCCGTCGGCGAGGACGATACCGGTGCCGTGGCGCCCTGCGATCAGCGCAGGCCACTGGGCTCTCGCCAGCGTATCGGGGGCGAACACCTCAACCGCCGCATGCGCCGCCGGCTGCGCGCCGCTTTCCCCGCCGGCATAGACCAGCCTGCCATGCACCACTGCCGCCATCAGCCCGGCCCGGGGTTCGGCAAGCGTGAAGGCGGGAACAGTTGCCAGCCAGCGATCGTCGGCGATGTCGAAGATGTCGCCCTGCGGCTCGGTCGGCTCGAACCCGTTGTCGGGATCTTCGCCGGTCCTGCGCCCCCCGGCCGCGAACAGGCGGTTGCCATGGGCGAGCATTTGGAAATGGTCGCGGCGGTGCGCCATGTCGGCATGGCGTCGCCACTTGCCGGTGGCGAGTTCGTAGCTGTCGAGCCAGCCGACTGTGCCTCCGAGGTGGCCATTGGTAATCCCGCCCGCCCACCAGATGCGCCCGCCATAATGGACGACTCCGCCGCCCCCCGCAGGCGGTCTGGCGGCAGCGCGATGCCTTCGGCGAAGCGGTCTTCGCGCGGAAGGTAGCGCCAGACACGATCGGGCGGTGTTTCGTTCGGCCAGCCACCGGTAAAGGCGCCAACGATCCAGATTTCATCCCCGACAACGATGGGTTGAAAATGGTGCATCTCGAACGGAGGCGTCGCACCTTCTGTCCAGGTGCGCGTCGTCGGATCGAAGATATCGACGGGCCTCATCCCGCGTCCGCCGATCAGGTAGAGCTTGCCGCCGAACGCGATGAAGCCGGCCTCATGCCGCGCGCTTGGCTGCCCTTCGGCGGTGACGGTACGCCACGTCGGCCCGGGTGGAGAGCTCGCACCGGGCGGCGCCGCGATGCACGACGACAAGACGAGCGCCGCCAAGGCGGCAAAGGCGAGCCTGAAGATTACCGGCAGTTGCACGCCGCCAGCATGCGGCGGAGCGCAGGATTGGGCAACCGTGAATTGCCGGCGGTCTTACTTGACCAGTTCGACCTGTTCGAAATCGAGCTCGACCGGTGTCGCACGGCCGAAGATCGAGACGCTAACCTTGACCTTCGCCTTGTCGAAATCGAGTTCCTCGACCACGCCGTTGAAACTCGCGAACGGGCCGTCGAGCACCTTGACCTGGTCGCCGATCTCGTAATCGACGCTGATGTCCTTCTTGGGCGCGGCCTTGGCTTCCTCGACCCCGCCGAAATAGCGCGCGGCTTCCTTCTCGCTGATCGGTTGCGGCTTGTTGCCGCTCCCCAGGAATCCGGTCACCTTCGGCGTGTTCTTGACGAGGTGGTAGATGTCGTCGGTCATGTTGAGCTTGGCGAGGACGTAGCCGGGCATGAACTTGCGTTCGACCTGCACCTTCTTGCCGCGCTTGATCTCGGTCACGGTTTCGGTCGGGACTTCGACCTCCTCGACGCCTTCGGACAGGCCCAGCCGCTCGGCTTCGGCGATGATCGCATCGCGGACCTTGTTCTCGAAACCGGAATAGGCGTGGATGATGTACCAGCGGGCCATGAATCGTCCTTGAAGATTGAAAGCGTGAAAAGGCTGCGCGTCAGATCAGCGCAAGCAGGAAATTGACCACCGCGCGGAACAGGCTGTCCAGTCCGAGGAAGAAGAGCGCCAGGATCACCATGAAGATGAACACGAAGATCGCGGTCCGGATAGTCTCCTCGCGCGTCGGCCACACGACCTTGCCGGTCTCCGCGCGCACCTGGTTCACGAATTCGGGGATCGAGGTCTTGCGCTTCTTCTCTTCGGCCATGATGGCAGCCTTCGTCCTTAACTGCGGGTTCGCTTCCGCTTTCAGGTAGGGCTCCGCGCCGCCCCGGACAAGGTCCGGGAGGGGCTGGCTGGCTACCGATGTCGGAAGACGGCGCAGCCATTACGCGCGGTGTTGCACAAAATCAAGCGTGCCGGGCTTCGTGCGCGGGGGCTAGCCATCGCCGGGCCGCCGCATTAGCGTGCGCCGCAGTTCAAGGTCGCGACGGGATCGGGCCGCACTGAGGGGACTTTAAGCACATGGCAGCCAACGAAGCCGGGTCGACATCGCTCGTCGACCGCGTCGTCAACGTTTCGGACTTCATCTGGGGAGGCGAATGGCAGGGCGAGCAGATCCTGCAGATCGGCGGAATTCCGATCCCGCCGATGACGGTGATCCTGCTCGGCATCGGGCTGTGGATGATGATCGGTCTCAAGTTCTATCCGATCATCAAGTTCGGCTCGGCGATCAAGGGGCTGTTCGCGGGCCGCAAGGGGTCCGGTTCGGGTGAAATCTCGCCGTTTGCAGCCCTTTCCACCGCGCTTTCGGGACAGGTCGGCACCGGCAATCTCGCCGGCGTCGCCTTTGCGATCGCGTGGGGCGGTCCGGGCGCGGTGTTCTGGATGTGGGTGACCGCGCTGATCGGCATGGCGCTGGCGTTTGCCGAAGGCTCGCTCGCGATCCGCTATCGTGAAACCACCAGCGACGGCACCAAGCGCGGCGGCCCGATGAGCTACATCATGATCGGGCTTGGGCCGAAATACACATGGCTGGCGATCGTCTTCTGCATCGGAACGCTGTTTTCCGCGCTGGTCACGGGCAACTCGATCCAGTCGAACGAGGTCGCGACCGGGCTCTACGAGCTGTTCGGTATCGAGCGCTGGGTCGGCGGCCTGATCGTCGCCATCGCGGTGTTCGTCGTCATCATCGGCGGGATCAAGTCGATCGGCAACGTCGCGGAAAAGGTCGTGCCGTTCATGGCCGCAGCCTACATCGTGCTGGCGATCATCGCGCTGATCCTCAATGCGGGCGACCTGCCCGAAACCTTCAGCCGGATCTTCGCGGGCGCGTTCAACAACCAGGCGGCCGAGGGCGGCTTCGTCGGCGCAGCGATCATCATCGCGATCCGCGCCGGTGTGGCGCGCGGGCTGTTCTCGAACGAGGCGGGCCAGGGGTCGACCCCGATTGCGCACGCGGTCGCGCAGACCGACGATCCGGAACAGCAGGGTCGCATGGCGATGCTCGGCACGTTCATCGACACGATTGTGATCTGCACCATGACGGCGCTGGTGATCCTGACCGTCCAGGGCGATTTCACCGGCGGCGGGCAGGCGGTAGAGCATGTCTGGCAATCGGACCTCAGCACGGTCGAGACCGCCGGTGTGGCCACCACCATCGCTGCCTACAGCGCGGCTTTCCCGACGCTGATCGCGGGGATCCCGCTGGGGACGCTGGTGGTCAGCGTCGCGCTGATCCTGTTCGTATTCACCACGCTGCTGACCTGGTCGTATTACGGCGAGCGCGCGATCACGTTCATCTACGACCGGGTGCCGGGATCGACCCTGCGCGGCGAAAAGGTGCTGCACATCATCTGGCGGGTGATCTGGTGCGTCGCGATCTTCGTCGGCGCGACCCAGCCGTCGCAGCTGGTGTGGCGTCTTGGCGATATCTCGAACGCGGCGATGGCGCTGCCCAACCTGCTGGCGCTCGCGCTGCTGTCGGGCGTGGTGTTCAAGCTGGCCAAGGGCGAGCGGAGCGCGGGGCGCGACTACGGCGCGGAAACGCCCGAAGAGCCGGAGGAGTACTAGGCAAGCCGGGCGGGCGCATCCGCATCGCAAGACGCGCCCGCATCACGGCCTAGTTGCGGCCAAACAGCCGTTCGAGCCAGCTTGGCTCCTCCATCGGGCGGATGGGACCATAGGCCAGCGCCCGCAGCGACGGATCGCTGTAGGGGCGCGGGCTGGTCCAGCTGTCGGGCCGCGAACTGCGGAAACTGTAGTGACTCATTTGGATCTCCAGACTCGTTCCAAAACTCGGTTCGGCGATGAAATCGCACGGTTCGTCTGGCGCGAAGCTGACCGAACCGGTTAGGTTTCATTCAGGAGAACGGGCGAACGACGCCTGCGGTTCCCCGTCAGGCGGTGTGTGCGTCCGGAGAGAAAGGGAAATGCGGCCTTTGCCAGCAAACGCACCAAGAGCCATCTAGCGCTTTCCGCCCGCCCCAGCGATCCTATGGGGCATGGCAAAAACAAACAGACTAGCTTCGAACGAAAGGAAGATGCGTGCCCTCCTTGGTGAGCGGCGCGATCTGGAGAATCGGATTCAAAAGGCCGAAAAGCTCGTTGGCAACATCGACACGATGAAGGCTCGGCTACAAGAGATCGAGAATCGAATCGAGAACGGCATTCGTTGGATTCAGGATGACCATCCGAGTTGGACGCCTGATCATCTCGATCCAAAAAAGCCCTTTGTGCATCATAATCTGATCAAGTTCGGCAACGGGACCAAGCTGACCCTTGCGATCCTTCGTGAGGCGTTCGAGCCGATGACAGTGCGAGAGATCGCAGCCGAGGCCATCCGCAGAGAGGGTCACGAGACCTTCACAGATGAAGAGCTTGATACAGCCGCCAATACCGTCAACGCGGGCCTCAAGCGCCAGATTCAGCTTGGAGCCCCCATCTCCCACGATAACCACTACCCACGCCGGTGGTTCTCACTCGTGGAAAATGGCGACGAACTATAGAGCACAACTATAGAAGTTGATTGTGACACGTGATTTTCAAATAAAACTTGAGCTATTCACTTTACAGATTGACTATTAATAGCGACTCGGACAAATATGAATGGCCATTGCCAAGACAAAAAACCCTTGCAAGGTCAATATTTTTCTTTAAATGACGATTCGTTCGCTTGAGAAAGCGAAACCCCAGAGCGGCGGCAACCGATCTGGGGTCTCTTTCACACGCCCCTTTGTCATAGAAAGGAGGGTGATGTCGTGCGCATTACACGCGCCACGCAGCGCTATTACTTGACTCCGATATAGGAGTCCAGCCGGAAATGATCACTCGGTGAGCCGTAGGGTCTCTACGTTCATCACGGCCAACGCGGAGAGAAAGAAATCTGCCGTGAAGGACCCTCGGCTCACCTTGTTCCTGATCGACGCCTCGGATGCCTCGATCCCCTCTGCCGCCAACAACTCAGACAGATCGGCATAGCTCACCTCGCGCCGGACCATTTCGGCGCGGAGGATTCGGGCTGCCAGCTTATCACCTTTTTGGGACATAAATCTCACATATGACATATTTATCGCCAGAAGTGACACAAAGGCTCTTGCGAATCTGGGACATATGTGTCACATCCGATACGAACGTAACGTATCGGAGGAAAAAGCGAAACACTTTCACACTTCATCGGCTTCCGTCAGCCTTGGTATTCTCGACATCACCGATATGTCCGAGGACGAATGCGAGCGTGCGGTTGAGCTAATCCGGTTCGCTAAGACGAACGGAGAGCCACACTGCGTTTGGTGTGATTGCGAGGTCGCCTACAGGATCAATCGGACGGTCAAGAATCGAAAGACAGGCGAAGTTCGCACGCGCCGCCTATTCAAATGCAAGAAGTGCCTCAAGCAGTTCTCCGTGACATCGGGGACCGGTTTTCATGGCCGGAAGCTCAGCTTTAAGAAAATCCTCCTCGGCGCTCTGCTGTGGGTGGATACCGAGTCTGGGTTGGCCGGGCTCGAAATGAAACGTCAACTCAAGTGCAATCACAAATCGGGTTGGCACCTTGGGCAACGTCTCCGCCACACAGCAACCAGTTACGTCACTTCGGAACTGGTGGAAGGTGACTTCGAGATGGACAGCACGTCGTTTGGTGGCAGCGTCCGCAAAGCCAACGAGGCCGAAGCTCGCAAGAAGCAGCCACGCCGCGACGAATCCAAAGTCACAACTGTCTCGATCCTGAGGGAAAGGAAGCCCGGTGGGCGCGTCGTACCGTTTCTCGGAAACGAAGCGCAGTTAGCTAGAGTGATCGGTCAGGTTGCCGACATCGAAGGGCGGCCGTTTGTTGACGAACATTCAGCGTGGAACGCCCTCTTCGCGATCTTCCCCGAGGTCAAACAGATCAAGCACAAGGACCGTTATTCGGACGGCAAGGGCGTTTCGACGAATTTGGCGGAATCCTACTTCTCACGCTTCAAGCGTATGTATCGGGGAGTCTACTTCTCGTTCTCCTCGCAATATGCTCACGTCTATAACGGCGAAGGTGCGTGGCGGGAGCGCCACTGCCGTGTCCCGAACGGCGATAAATTCGTCAATGTTCTGGCGGGCGTGCTCCACCACCCGCCAACACCCATGAAAGGCTATTATCAGCGGACGCGGCGCAGGAAGGCCGTGTAGTGGCTACCTTCACGATTCACTTGATAGGCCAGTCGTTGCCGCTCACGATCGATCTCGACTGCCAAAGTGTCGATGAGCTTGCAGAGTTAGTCGCGCAGTCCAGGTTCGTCCTTGGTCATTTGGAGGACGCCGACGAGGATGGTGTTTGTCGGCGTGTAATGGTGGCGACCGGTCGGATACAGTGCGCAATTGAAGCCTAGACGATCACATATCCGACAAGCAGAAACAGGCCCCCAATTACGAGCGTCATGAGGCCTTTGATCAGATCACGAGCGCCCCGGCTAACAATGGCTGCGAGGATGAGAAGGCCAATCAACCAGAGCATCAAATCGGCTCGACCGCGCCCGTCCGGACGTTGACCAAGTAGTTAGACTGCCCAGTTCCATCCCGGTTTGTTATGCACCCAATTCCGTAATGGGATTGGTCAACCTTCAACATCTCGTATGGTATGGCACAAAGATAGCCTTTCACGTTGATTGAAGCGCTCACATAATCCACCGATTGTCGCCACCGCTTCTCCTCTTCTGGCGATCTGTCCTCATCTCCTGAGAACGCCTCAAGGATGGCCTCTTCCAGAGCCGTAGTGTCATCGGAAGGAGGCTCGCTACTAATTGCGTCACCGAGGACGGTTGCTTGCGGTTCTGTTTGGGAACCCTTGATCGTCTCACCCTCCTGAGCAACCGAACGCTCACGCCCTGCCTCTCCAAGGGCAGCCACAAATGCAATGGCCAGAACGATCGCCCCAGAGCCTTTGACCACCCAGTGCATTGATTATCCCTCCTGCCAAAAGAATCGCGCCAAAGGTTAACAGCGGGATTCATACTCCGTGGACTGATA
This sequence comes from Erythrobacter sp. JK5, assembly GCF_018205975.1. Lineage (NCBI taxonomy): Bacteria > Pseudomonadati > Pseudomonadota > Alphaproteobacteria > Sphingomonadales > Erythrobacteraceae > Erythrobacter > Erythrobacter sp. JK5. The sequence continues at coordinate 2,150,634 of NZ_CP073577.1, forward strand.
GTCCGCACTGTCGAGATTGGGAAGGGTGGACCCATATCTCGACATTCTCGGCCAACGCATCCGCGCCAAGCGGAAGGAACTCGGCATGTCGCAAGAAGGTTTAGCCAATGAGGCTGGGCTCGATCGCAGCTATGTCGGCCGGATCGAGAGAGGCGAGCACAACCTGACCTTTGTCTCGCTGGTGAGGCTGTGTCGGGCGATGGGGTGTGACGTGGCCGCTCTGACGGGCGACATACCAGCAGGCACAAAACAAGGCTTAACCTAAACTTGACTTTAGGTTAAGATTTGAGTATACTCTGTGTCGCTCGATTGCGATGGGCTAGCGAGCATCCCCACATATTATTGGAAGGTACGATGGCGAAGGAATATCCTAGCCGACGTGAGGATTGGTTCGTCCCACATGAGACGACCCTCAAGCTGCCTGACGGACGCGAAATCACCGTAGACGGCATCCCCTATGAAGGCTGGGGCACCGCCCCCGGTGTTTGGGGAATTGTCGAAAATTACGAATACACGAAAGAAGGTGGACTAAGGTTCGATTTCGTCCATCGCTGGGTCATTCCTCAGCGATGATGTTGCCCTGTTCATCTAAGGGCACCCCGTTGTTGCGGCAACGCGTCCAATTGGGACAATCGTCTGTCATCATGTCCGAGGCATTCGGATGAGTGCAACGGTCAGAGCGATCATTGGGGTCTTCTGAGTATCGGCGGTCGGGTATTGGCCCAAATGTGACGACTGCGGCGAAGCCGCAAACATCGCATCGGACACCGAAGTGCCTTGCCTCGTAGCGCTGCTGATTCATTTCGAAACGCCCATCACCAATCTAATAGACACGGAGCGGCTATGCGACCTGAGACTTAAAGATCAGTTGCTTTCGCCACCCTCTTTTGGGCGCGAGGGAGTAGCTGTCTTTTTGATTTCAGGAAAATCGACTTGAAAGGTTCCGAGATGGATAAATAAGCGCTGAAAACGCCCAATTCTCACTAACCCCTCAGTGATCCCCATGTGCGTTCTGGTTTGATTTTCGCAATCATTCGCGAGCGCTCTCAATTCACTGACACAGTCACCTTCGATTTCAGCCCTAGCTTGGTTCCACTCGCGTAAATCATCCTCACTAGGATCAGGCGTAGCGCGAATATCGTTGGCCAGTTTTTCCCAAGCTTTCATCCATTCCGCATGGCGAGCACCTGTTGCCCCGAAACCGTAGACTACCTGTCCTATGGCAAGTGCAGAGATCAACAAAGCCGCCAATTGTGCGATGAGAGTAGGTCCTCCTTGTATAAGGCTAACGAAAACGCTCGTCCCCGCGATGATAGATATGAGGTTCGAGAGTTTATCTAGGCCGATCAAAAAAGAAGCGCGCCGCCTGTGGTATCGTGCTGAATACTCCGCACGGTATTCCAGTCTGAAGCGCTCGTCGAGGCGCTGCTCTTCATTCACTTTTTGTTCGGTCGAGTAGGAGGCTTTAGGTTTGAAGTCACCTTTTGCTCGGTGAGCGGTCGGGTGCCTTTACCACTATCACGCAACTCCGTTTTCTGCGTGCTGATGACACTCTTGTCTTGCGATTTGTCTTTGCCAGCTTTGTTTTCGGGCTTATCAGCCATATTAGACCCCATTGCTTTCTGCTTGTGTGAGCACATCGGACGACCAGACTTCGGTATTTGGATCATCGTCCAAAACCACTTTCCAGCGAGTGAAGCCGATCGCGGTCGTCGGCACCGAAGACCGGATTACCCCATCATTGAGCCGCAAACACTGCCGCATCATGGGACGCTCGTTCTGCAATCGAACATAAAGTCCATCCGGTGCGACCCAAGCCGATGTATTTTCTGAATTTGTCGCTGACGATAAGTCAACCTCAGCCCTAAGCTCATCGACGACGGCTGCATGGCCTGACAGGTTATCGATAAAAACTGTATGCAGGGAATGGCTGCTTGGCGCTTCCCCAGACAAAGGAACGACAACTGTCGATCTGTCTGGATTTTGTCCATCAAATCTCGCCGACAGGCAAAGCATTCCCTCACCTAAGTAAGGGTAATAGAAGATGCTCCCGACGGGGACTTCTTCGATATGCTTGATGGCTGGAGTTTTGGTAAGCAAATGGACCTCCCCCGCAACACGATAGTGCGAAAGCCCACACCTGCAACCGACTCAGCATTGATGCTTGGGGAAACAGCACTACAGCGACTCAAATCGCGATAAAGCCATTTGTGCATTTGCTACCCAATACCGTCTTGGTGCGTTTGCTGGCAAAGGCCGGGGAAATGGCAGGGGTGACAGGATTCGAACCCGTGGCCCTCGGTTTTGGAGACCGATGCTCTACCAGCTGAGCTACACCCCTGCACGGGAAACGGGCCTTTATCCGAGCGTCACCCGATAGGCAACACAGGATATCGCAGCGATCGGCAGGCATGGCTGGCAAGCGCTTCCGATGGTGCTACATTGTCCGGCATGCATTCGCCCTTCGATCCAGCCGCGCGCGCGCCGATCCCGGTCGATACGCTGTTGCTCGCCTATCGCAGCGGAATCTTCCCGATGGCCGATGCGCGCGAAGATCGCGAAGTCTTCTGGGTCGAGCCGCGCGACCGGGCAATCATACCGCTCGACGGTGTTCGTATATCCAGGAGCCTGCGCAAGGCGATCCGGCAGGACCGTTTCACGGTCACGTTGGACCGGGCTTTCGAGCGGGTGATCCGCGCCTGCGCCGAGCCGCGTCCCGGGCACGAAGAAAGCTGGATCAGCGAGCGGATCGTCGCCAGCTATCTGCAATTGCACAGCGCGGGCCATGCACATTCGCTCGAATGCTGGTCCGCACCGCACGACGATCCCGAAGCGGCACCGGATCTGGTCGGCGGGCTCTACGGTGTCGCGTTCAACCGGGTGTTCTGCGGGGAAAGCATGTTCAGCCGCGCCGACAACGCCAGCAAGGTCGCACTCGCATGGCTGGTCGCGCTGATGCGCCAGGCGGGCTACGCCCTGCTCGATTGCCAATTCATGACCGAACACCTCGCCTCGCTGGGCGCGGTGGAACTCCCCCAGCCGCAATATCTCGGGCTGGTGCAGCAGGCCGCCGGCCCGCCCCGCTCAAGCCTGCATGAGGCGCTGGCGCATTTCGTTCAGGGAGAACCGGGTCACTCGCCGGGAAAGCTCATCGCGCAGTCCTTGACCCAGACGTCGTAGATCGGGTGCTCGACCACGTTGAGGCTGGGCGATTGCTTGAACAGCCAGCCGGAAAAGACGCGAGTGTGTTGCGACCGTCCGCGCTCGAGCACTTCGACCTGCACGAATGCGCCGGTTTCCTGCGGCATTTCCCACGGCGCGGTGCGTTCGCAGGCCGACAGCCGCACGATCACCGGCCCGACCTCGCGCGATTCGCCGGGGCGCATTTCGAGGTCTTCGGTGACATTGTTGCGCTTGTTGAGCAGGCCGATCGTCGCGACCCGCTCTTCCATCGGGGTCGCGCCTTCGGCATCGATAACCGGCGCGGCGGCAGCCGCATTTCCCTGCGAAGTTTCGGATTCGCCGATCGGCACTTCGACCGTTTCGGGCTCTTGCTGGTCACCGCCGCATGCGGCGAGCGCGAACAGCGCGGCAGCGACAAGGGGCGGACGCAGCATCGCGGCGTTCAACCTTCGGGCGTCCAGGCCTCGTAATCGCCGACCGCGCGGGCGCGCTTGCCGCCGCGTTCGAGCGCACCCTGAGGACGATAGGCCGCGGGCGTTCCGGTGGCGTTGGGCGTGTAGTCGGTTTCCCACACCTTGGGTGGCGGGAGATGGCTTTCGGGCACATCGTCGAATGCGCCATGCAGCCAGCCGTGCCATTCGGCGGGCACGCGGCTCGCATCATTGGCCCCGGCATAGATGACCCAGCGCTTCGCATTCTGGGTGTAGGATCCGGTATTCGGACCGTCCTTCGCCTTGGCGCGGTAGTACTTGTTGCCTTGCGCATCGGTGCCGACATGCTCGCCGCCGACGCGGCTCGCCCACCACTGCGTGCCGAGCGTGGCACCATCCCACCAGGTGAATATCTTTCCGAACAGGCCCATGGCCGGGCGGTTAGCGGATATGGCCGGGTGAGCCAAGCCGGAAACTCAATCGGGGAGCGTCCATTCGACCCGGTCGCCCGGGACAATTCCGAGCGCTTTGGCGCGGCCCGCGCGCAATTCGAGCACCGCGATCGACAGCCCATCCGATGGTACCGAATCGAGCGAGTATGGCACGGTGTCGGCGGCGATGTTGCTGATCCGCCCGTCGACCCCGACAAAAATGATATCGAGCGAGAGCGGGGTGTTCTTCATCCAGAAACTGCGCGCCTGCGGCTCCTGCGAGGGGAACAGCATTCCTTCGAAATCGCCAAGTTCAGTGCGGAACATCAACCCCTTGGCCTGCGCCTGCGGCGTGTCGGCGAGCTCTACCCTGAAAGGGATGCGTTTGTCGCCGCGTACCACCGCGAGATCGATCAGATTGAGGCCCGAAACCGGATGCGTGGCCACTGCGGTATCGGATATCTGCGCTGTTTCCGATGCCTGCGCCAGTGCCGGCCCGGTTTCGGCCTGCGAACATGCCGCCAGCACCAAAACGCCAGCCAGCGCCGCCAATCTTACCATGGTCCGTCCTCCTGCCGGTCGCCGGTTTCGCCGTCCTGCGCTTCTACCAGCCAATCTTCGATATCGCCGATAGCTGCTGCCTCGACGATGAACCGCGCGTGCCCGAAGTCATGGCCCGCGCGCAACATTGCGGCAATCTGTTTCTCTTTCGCGGCGCGTTGCGTGTCCGCGGGAGCCGCGTTGTCGATGCGGTGCCCGAACGCGCCGAATCCGCGCTTTTTCGCCAGCAGGATCGCCGCGCGGCGACTGTCGGCTTCCCCCGGCGCATGGTCGGTGCGGATCTGCTCATCCACCCCTGCAGCCCACAGCGCCTGTTCGACCCGCCGCTTGCCGTATCCGCGCGCGGTGAGATCGCGACTGCGCATTCGTGCATAGGCTTCGTCATCGACATAGCCGAGCTCGATCAGCCGCGCGACGAGCGCTTTCACGTCGAGCGCGCGGTCGCGGCCATCCTCGCCTTCGGCGATGCCGCGCTCACGTATCTTGCGGGCGAGATAGGCTTCGAGTTTTGCGCCGGTGGTGGCGTAACGAGCGGCATAAGACAGCGCGAGATCGCGCAACGCGGTCTCGTCGAGCGGGCGCTTGCGGTTGCTTTTTCCGCGACGACCCGAGGGTGATTTAGTTTCAGATGAAACCATTTTGCCTTATTGGTGCCACAGTCCTTATCAAATGGGAAAAATTGGAGCGCCGCGGAAAGCCATCCCGTGCGCGTTGGGGATATGATAGGACGCGCAGGGCCGCGCCGCAAATTACGGGTATCGCGAAGAAAATGACCGACGCCGCAATGACGCCGACGCCGAACGACTGCGGGTTACCCCGCATTCGTGCGCAATTTGCAACCTTTCACGAGGCGATCGATTACGCTGCGCGCAGCGAAAAGGGACTCAATTTTCACGATATGCGTGGACAACTCGAGCGCGTGTATCCGTACTCCGAAATGCGCGCGGATGCGCTCGAAATGGGTCGGCGACTCGTTGCCAGCGGGATCGGCAAATGCGATCGCGTAGCGTTGATCGCCGAAACTGGCCCCGAGTTCGCGGCACTGTTCTGCGGCTGCGTGTATGCCGGGGCGTGGCCCGTGCCATTGCCCTTGCCGACCACGTTCGGCGGCAAGGAAAGCTATATCGACCAGCTCGCGGTGCAATTGCAGAGCTCTGACCCGACGATCCTGATCTTTCCCGAAGAGATCGGCGAAATGGCGCAGGCTGCCGCCGCGCGCCAGGGTTGCAAGGGCGAAAGCTGGCAGGATTTCGCACAGCGCCCCGCGCCCGAATGCGACTTCCCCGAAACCGGCCCCGAAGACATCTGTTACCTGCAATATTCCAGCGGCTCGACCCGGTTTCCGACCGGAGTGGCGGTGACGCACGAGGCGTTGCTGCATAACCTCTACGGTCATTCGACCACGATGCATCTGGGCGCAAACGATCGCTGCGTCAGCTGGCTGCCGTGGTATCACGACATGGGCCTGGTCGGCTGCTTCCTGTCGCTGATCGCCAACCAGGTATCCGGCGACTATCTCAGGCCCGACGCCTTCGCCCGCCGACCGCTGGCATGGCTCGACATGATCAGCCGCAACAAGGGCAATACGCTGTCCTATTCGCCGACGTTCGGTTACGACATCTGCGCGCGCCGCATTTCGAGCCAGAGCCACGTCGCCGAACGCTTCGACCTGTCGCGCTGGCGGGTCGCGGGCAACGGCGCCGACATGATCCGCCCCGACGTGATGCAGCAATTCGTCAATGCCTTTGCCGATGCCGGGTTCAAGGCCAGCGCCTTCACCCCGTCCTATGGCCTCGCCGAAGCCGTGCTGGCAGTTACGGTCATGCCGCCGGGCGAAGGAATACGCGTCGAACTGGTCGAGGAAGAGCGCCTGTCGGGCACCCCGCGCGACATTTCGCGCCCGGCGCGCTACCGCGCGATCGTCAATTGCGGCAAGGCGCTGCCAGACATGAAGGTCGAAATCCGCGGCGAAGACGGCCATGCCCGCGGCGACCACCAGATCGGCAAGGTCTGGTGTCACGGCCCCAGCGTGATGCATTCCTATTTCCGCAACGAGGAAGCGACCGAGGATTGCCTGGTGGATGGTTGGCTCGACACCGGCGACATGGGCTATCTGGCGGATGGATATCTGTTCATCGTCGGGCGCGCGAAAGACATGATCATCATCAACGGCAAGAACCACTGGCCGCAGGATATCGAATGGGCGGTTGAGCAGCTGCCCGGCTTCAACCACGGCGACATCGCCGCTTTCGCGGTCGAGACCGACAATGGCGAGGAAGCCCCGGCGGTGCTGGTGCATTGCCGCGTTTCCGATCCCGTAGAGCGCGTGAAACTGCGCGAACAGATCGCCGACAAGGTGCGTTCGGTGACCGGCATGAGCTGCGTCGTCGAGCTGGTTCCGCCGCGAACGCTGCCGCGAACCTCATCGGGCAAGCTCAGCCGCGCCAAGGCCAAGAAGCTGTACCTGTCGGGCGAGATCGTGCCGCTACAACTGGCGGCGTAAGCTCACTCGCTTCCCACTTTCCCCCACTGCGCGCGCAAGGTGCCGGGTGCAGTCTGCACGGTAACGTCGACTCCGCTGCGGGCGAGAATTTCCGCGGCCATCGATCCCTGTTCGGCATCGCCCACCAGCACGACAGGCAGGTCGATCCGCGTCGCCGCCCAGGCAATCGTGCTGAGCGCGCGCGCGCCTTCGATCGTGGGTCCGCTATCCTCAAATGCGATTGCGGATGGCAGCGGTGCGACCGGCGGCACCAGTTCGATGGTCCATTCCGGTTCGGTCGCGGCGATGCGCTGTTCGAGAATGCGATAGGTGGTGAGCGTCGCGTCCTCCAGTTCCTGCGCGCGCACCGTCGCGCGGCGGCGGGTGCGATCGACCGTCACGTCGCTCTCGGTCACCCCGGCAACCAGGGCAAGCCGCCGCGCCAGCATTTCCGCGCGTTCGACCGCTGCGGCCTCCTCGTTGGCGCGGGCGGCGGTCAGCTGCGCCTGCTCGGCGGCGCTGGCGCTGGTTCCGACCTGGAACTGCGTCAGGGTCAGCTCGATGTCCTGACCGAGCCGCGACGAGAGCGCCCGCTCGATTTCCGATTCGGCATCGTTGCGCAACACCGGGGTCAGCATCGTCGCATTGACCGCAATCGGGGCAGCGGCGAACTCGATTTCAATCTCGCTCAGCCGCCCGCGCCCCTGGAAACTTTCCTCGATCTCGGCGCGCACGATCCGCTGCGCGTTGGTCTGCCACGCGATCTGCTGCAGCGAGAATGCCAGCGGCACCGCCAGCCCGATGAACACCGCAGCCACCGCCACATTCTGGAACAGCGTGTTGCGCGAGCTCAGCGACGTCTTGAAGCCATACAGGCGCGCCATCCCCCACGCCGTCAGCGCGATGGTGATGAGGTTGGTCACGTAAAGCAGCAGCGCACCCGAAAACACCGTCCAGTTCCAGGTCGCAAGGCCGAAGCCCACGGTCGCGAGCGGCGGCATGAGCGCGGTGGCGATCGCCACGCCGACGATCGTGCCTTCGCGCCCGCGAATCATCGCATAGGCGCCCGCCAAAGCGGAGAACAGCGCGACGAACAGGTCGAACAGGTTGGGCTGGGTGCGCGAGGCGATCTCGGGCGTGATCGTCTGGATCGGCGAGAGGTAGACCAGCACCGCCGTCAGCCCGATCGCCATCAGCGTGCCCCAGCCCAGGCTGCGCGCCGATTGCTTGAGCCATTGGTAATCGCCGATCGCCAGCGCGAAACCGAGGCCCATGATCGGACCCATCAAGGGCGACAGCAGCATCGCCCCGATCACCACCGCCGGAGAGGACAGCAGCAGGCCGAGCACCGCGATGCCCGCGCTCATGGCGGTCATGAACATGTAGCGTTCGGACATCGCGCAGTCTTCGCGTCGCTTCTCGATCACTTCGGCCTGGTCGACCGTGCCGATGACGTCGCGCAGCCACCAGCGGCGCAGGCTGAACACCACGCTGCCGAAACTCGATCGCTGCTCGGTCGCGCGGTTCGCCGCGTCACGCTCGGGCGTTTCGCTTGGAGCGAGGGGTTCGGAGGGCTGTGAAGAGGTCGCGTCGTTCACTGGTCTGGTTCGTTCCCGCTTGAGGCCGCGCGTTTACGAGCAAATTGCGACGAACGGAAGCACCGACGCAAATGATTGGACGCAAGGCCGTGAAACAGGCATTCTTGAAACTCGTGTTTTAGATCACTAATACAGTCAGGAAAGATCAGGGCCGCGTACCGGGACGAATGGAGCGGGGCGCGCAGGAGGGAGCAGACGAACCGCATGAACACCGAGACTTCGCCCGAAACCAAGCTGGCCACCGCGACCAAGACCGCGACCGATTTCGAGCTGAGCCCGCCCGATCCGGTGCCGGTGGTCGCTCCCGAAAAGGCGGCGGGTCTGGTCCCGGTCACCACCGAACAGAAGTCCAAGCTCGATACCAAGGTCGACGCCTTCGTCGACGATCTGGTGTCGCAGGATGCCAACTCGCCCGCATTCGGCGAGAAGGTCGATCAGATCACCCGCATGGGTCAGGAACAGATCCGCGCCGCCGCCGGGCACTCGAACCGATTTCTCGATCGTCCGGTACGCGCGATGGACGCCGACAGCAGCGTCGGCAGCGATCTTGCCGAATTGCGCCGCACGGTCGAGGATCTCGATCCCGGCCGCAAGAACAAGCTGCTGACCCCGCGCAAGCTGTTCGGCATCATCCCGTTCGGCAACAAGCTGAAGAACTATTTCGACAGCTACACCAGCGCGCAGGGCCACATCCAGGCGATCCTCGAACGGCTCGATTCCGGCAAGAAGGAGCTCCATCTCGACAACGCGGCGATCGACACCGAGCGACAGAAGCTGTGGGAGGCGATGGGCGAATTGGAGCAGATGATCCACATCGCCAAGACGCTCGACGAACGGCTGGAAGCCAAGGCGCTGGAGCTCGATTCGTCCGATCCGGCCAAGGCCAAGGCGCTGCGCGAAAGCGCGCTGTTCTACGTCCGCCAGCGCACGCAGGATCTGCTGACGCAGATGGCGGTCAGCGTGCAGGGCTATCTCGCGCTCGATCTGGTCAAGAAGAACAATATCGAACTGGTGAAAGGCGTCGACCGCGCCAGCACCACGACCGTGGGCGCGCTGCGCACCGCCGTCACCGTGGCGCAGGCAATGACCAACCAGAAGCTGGTGCTGCAGCAGATCACCTCGCTCAACCAGACCACCAGCGACATCATCGATTCGACCAGCACTTTGCTGCGCGAACAGACCGGGCAGATCCACGAACAGGCAGCGGCGAGCACGATCCCGCTCGAAACGCTGCAGCGCGCCTTCCAGAACATCTACGACACGATGGACGAAGTCGACGAGTTCAAGGTCCGCGCGCTGGCGAGCATGAAGGAAACCGTCAACGTCCTGTCCAGCGAAGTCGAAAAGTCGAAAGGCTATATCGCCCGCGCCGAAGGGCAGGCGCAGGCGCAGGCCAAGGTCGCTTCCGAACCATCGCTGCTGGCGCTCGATAGCTGACAGGAACCTCCGTGAGCGATACGACCAGGCATTCGGACCAGATCCTGAACGCGGCGGGCCAGTCGCTCGCCGTGCAGCGCTCGGGCGGGACGCATCGCCCCGGCCCGCCGATCGGGAAGGGCTCGGCCGACGTCCGGCTGAAGACGTGGATCAAGCGCGCGGGCTATTTCGGGGCGGCGCTGGTGGCGATCATGGTCACGGTGTCGATCGCGGGCATGATCCTCGGCGGGATCGGCTTCTGGGGCGTCGTGGCGGCGTTCTTCGCGATCCTCGGCGCGGCCTACATTTTCTCGCAATATCCCAGAGTGAAGGTGCCCAGGCGCGGCGAACTGAAGCAGGGCAACCCCAAGCAGATGGTTGCGCGCCTCGAACTCTGGCTCGAGGCGCAGCGCCCGGCGCTGCCAGCGCCTGCGGTCAAGCTGGTCGAGCAGCTTGGCGTGCAGCTCGACGCGCTCGGGTTGCAGCTCGAAACCATCGACGCCGGGCATCCGGCGATGAACGAGGTGCGCGAGCTGGTGGGCGAGTACATCCCCGAAACGATCGACAATTACCGCAAGGTGCCCGAGCACATGCGGTCGGAAGAGCACGCCGGAAAGACCGCCGACCAGCGCCTGACCGAAAGCCTGACCAAGCTGTCGGGCGAAGTCGACCGGGTGACCCGGCGGCTGGCCGAGGGCGCGCTCGACGATCTGGCGATCAAGTCGCGCTATCTCGAATACCGCTATGGCGGCGACGAACTGATCGCCGATATGCGCGGTGACGAAGGTTCCGGCGTGCCGCTGCCGGACTTCACGACGACACGCGAAACAGACAAGCAGTCGCGCTGACCGATGCGCGTCACTCTGCCCCATACGCTCGGCCGCGAGGAAGTGCGCCGCCGCATGCACGAACACGGGCACGAGATCGGCAGCTACTTCCCGCCCGGAATGGCCACGGTCGAGACAAGCTGGCCCGACGAAGACCGGATGGATCTCGAGATCACCGCCGTGGGCCAGCGGATCGACGGTCGGATCGAGGTGCACGAGGACCGCGTGGTGATCGAGATGGACCTGCCGCCGCTGCTCGGGTTCCTGCGCGGCACGCTGGAACGCGCGGTGCGCAACCACGGGGGCAAGCTGCTCGAAAAGCCGTAAACGGCAGATCCCGAACTGCGGCCGGTCCCGCACGGTGATGCGGGGTCCAGGCCGGTCGAGCCGGTTTGCACGAACGCAGCGCATCTGTCATCTGCAGTGGGCGGTCGCCTTGGACAATGCGGCTAGCACTGAAGCGAGGAATGGAGACCATCGGCATCCCGGCGAGTACCGACAATCTGCGTGCGCACCTGCGGGCCGAAACGGCGGGCGCGCACGACATTCTCGATCGATCGATGCGATCGCTCGGCGGATGGACGTCTCGCACTGACTATGCGGCGTTTCTGGCGTTGCAATATGCGGGCCGCGCCCCGGTCGAAGCCTGGTTATCGGACCACGCGCCGTCCCGTCTGCAGCCCCCACCGCAATGCTCGCTCATCGTACGGGACCTCGCTGCATTGGGTGCCCCGCAACCTGCAGCCGGGCTGCCGTTCGCGCCTGCGGCCCAGCGGCATTCGGAGGCTGGGGCGATCGGTGCGGCATGGGTGCTTGCAGGCTCGGCGCTCGGCAATCGCACGATACTGAAAGAGCTGGATCGCAGCGGTCGCCTGAAAGGCAGCGCGGGTTGGCCGCACGGCTTTCTCGGCGATCAGACGATGCTCGCCTTCTGGCAAGGCCTCCGCCGCGACCTCGAACGGCCAGCCTCACCCAGCGACGTCGAAAGCGCGAGCAGCGCCGCTAAAGCGGTCTTCGATCATTTCATCCGGTGCGCGCAACCAGTGGGCGAGGCCGTGCGCGAAGGGGCCCGCGCTTGATGAATATCCCAGCGCAATCAACCGACCTCACCGAATGCGATCGCGAGGCGATTCATCTGATTTCGGCAATCCAGCCGATCGGGGGTCTCATCGCGGTCACTGGCGACTGGCTGATCGCGCACCGTTCCGCCAATTGCGCCGAAATGCTCGGGGTGGAGCACGATCCCGTGGTGGGCAGCCGGCTCGAAGACACGTTCCAGCCCCGCGCGGTCGATTCGCTGCGCGATGCGGTCCGGCGGCTCGATTCCGATGACGGGGTCGAGCGGGTGTTCGGCCTGCGCCTCACCCACGGTGGATCGCTGTTCGATTGCGCGCTGCATTGCAGCGGCGGGAAGGTCGTGATCGAATTCGAGCCGCATGCCGAAGCCGATTATGCCGATCATCTTTCGCTGATCGGACCGGTGCTGGCGCAGCTCGAACCCATTCGAGACATGGAAACGCTGTGCGACAAGGCTGCCACGCTGGTGCGCCAGATGCTCGGATACGACCGGGTTATGATCTACCGTTTTCACCCCGATGAGAGCGGGGAAGTGATCGCCGAAGACCGGCGCGACGATCTCGAACCCTATCTCGGCCTGCGCTATCCGCGGGCCGACATCCCGCAGCAGGCGCGCGCGCTGTTTCGCCGCAACAAGGTCCGGATCATCGCAGACATGGGGGCAGAGCCGGTCCCGGTGGAACCTGTGCGAACAATCGACGGCGAGCCGCTCGACCTGTCGATGAGCGTCCTGCGCGCCCATTCCGAAATGCATGTGCGGTACATGCGCAACATGGGCGTCGATGCGTCGATGGCGATCGCGCTCGTGCGGCAGGGGCGGTTGTGGGGCATGATTTCGTGCCACCATTACGCGCCGCTCACGCCGCCCTATTCGCTGCGCACCATAGCCGAGATGTTCGGACAGATGTTTTCGATGATGCTCGACCGGTTGCTGATCAACCGGTCGGAAGCGCTGCGTGCCCGCGGCAGGCACCTGCACGATCAATTGATGGTGCGGCTCGCAGGGGGGACTTCGCTGGCCGACAGCCTGCCGATGCTCGAGGATGTGCTGCGCGACGTCATCGATCACGATGGCGCATCGATGCTGATCGACGGCGTGTACAGTTCGCGCGGGCTTGCGCCCAGTGAAGACCAGTTCTGCGGGATGGTCCCACGCCTGGCCGGCGCACCTATCAGCACGATTATCGCCAGTTCGTCGCTGCGCGAGCTGATTCCGATCGCAGGCGAGTTTTCCGACGAATTGGCAGGTGCCCTGATCCTGCCGGTGTCGCGCAATGCGCGCGATTATCTGGTGTTGTGGCGCCGCCCCCTTACGCAGACGGTGACTTGGGCAGGAAATCCCGAAAAAGCGGTTGCCGCGCAGGGCGAACGGCTCGAACCGCGCGGGAGCTTTTCGGCCTGGGAGGAAACCGTCCGCCATCGCTGCGCGGACTGGAGCGAAGACGAATTGGCCATCGCCGAAAGCGTGCGGGTGACGCTGCTCGAAGTGGTTCTGCGAATGAGCGACGAGGTCTCGCGCGAACGCGCCCGCGCGCAGGAACAGCAGGAATTGCTGATTGCCGAACTCAATCACCGGGTGCGCAACATCCTCAACCTGATCCGCAGTCTCGTCACGCAGTCACAGCATGATGCACTCGACGTCGCGAGCTTTGCCGGGATCATCGGAGGCCGGATCAGCGCGCTGGCTTCCGCGCACGACAACATCACCCGCGAAAACTGGTCTCCCGCGCCGCTCTCTGCGTTGTTCGAAACCGAACTGGCAGCCTACATCAGCGAAAAGCGCGAAAGGTTCGACCTGCAAGGGGAGGAAGTACTGGTCAAGCCGGAGGCCTACACCGTGCTGGCGTTGGTAGTGCATGAACTGGTCACCAATTCGGCGAAGTACGGCAGCCTGTGCGATCGCCATGGCACGTTGAAGGTCGATCTGTCGCGCAACCGAACCGGCGATCTCGAAATCCGCTGGCGCGAAAGCGGCGGCCCTCCGGTGAAGCCTCCCAAACGCCGCGGTTTCGGTTCGACCATCATCGAACGCTCGATCCCCTTCGAGCTCAAGGGCGAATCCGATCTGCGGTTCAAATTGAGTGGCCTCGAGGCCGATTTCCTGGTGCCCGAGCGCTTCATCGTTCCCTTCACCGAGAACAAGGGGTCGAAAACCAGTGCAGTCGCGGGGGCTCCGACATCCGAGCCCAAGGCGGCAGAAGGAATGGCGCTGCCGCAGCACGTTCTCGTCGTGGAGGACAGCATGATCATCGCGCTCGACACCGAAGAAACGCTCAAGCGGCTGGGTGTTCCATCGGTATCGGTTGCCGGCAGCGTCGCGAGTGCACTCGAGGCAATCAGGCAGCGCACCCCCGATCTCGCGATCGTCGATTTCAATCTCGGAATCGAATCGAGCGAGCCGGTGACCAAGCTGCTGCGGGAACGCGGCGTGCGATTCGTGCTCGCCACGGGCTATGCCGAGATCGAAGGGCGGATTGCCGATCTCGGCGCCGAACGACTGTTGAGCAAGCCCTACGGTCGCAGCGAAATCGAGGAATTGCTGATCTCCGAAGCGGCGGCTCAGGCGGAGCGCGAGAGCAGCGTCACCTCGGCAGCTCCGAAATCGACCGTGTCGAGCGACGGGGCGTAGAGACACTCGCCCGCGCCGGCGCTGATATCGCCCCGTGCCCGCACCTCGCCCGCAAGCGGCAGCACCAGCAGCCCGCCCGGATAGACCGCGCGCACCGAGGCATCGGGCGCGCCTTCGATCCGGTCGAGCCGGAAATGCGCCCCGTCGATCAGAGTCGTGCCACGGCTCGCGACCGACCCGCGATGCTCCTGGCCGTAGGGCGCGCCATGCGCCACCGCCACGGCACGATCGAGATGCAGATCGCGGGGGCGACCGTAATCGTAGAGCCGAAAGGTGGTATCGCTGGTCTGCTGTACTTCCACCAGCGCGAGGCCCGGCCCGATCGCGTGCACCGTGCCCGCCGGCAGGTAGAACACGTCGCCCGGCGCTGCATCGTGCCAGGTCAGCAGGTTCTCGATCGATCCGTCCCGCGCGGCAGCGGCGATCTCCTCGGGCGCGATCGCCGCGTCGAAACCGATCGCCAGTTGCGCGCCCGGCTCGGCGTCGAGCACCAGCCAGCACTCCTCCTTGCCGTTTTCGCCGGGGAGAGCATCGGCGTCGGAGGGGTGCACCTGAACCGACAGCTTCTCGCTGGTGAACAGGTACTTCACCAGCAGATCGGGCAGTTCGGCGGGCGGCTCGAACCAGATTTCACCGATCCGCTTGCCATCCGGCGCGGCAAAGGGCGCGGGCAGCGTCTCGCGACCCCAGATCTTTTCGACCATTTTGGTGGGAAGTCGCCGCGCACCGCTCACTGGTTTGCCGCTCCCGGCAGCTTGCCTACGTTCTGCGCACCCTCGCGGGTGGTTACCAGCACTTCACCGTCGCTGACGATGATGCACACATCATCGAGACCGACCGCCGAAATGCGCGGACCGTCGCTCGACGCCATGACATTGCGGCAATCGGCGAGATCGGCGGTTCCGCGCACCGAGTTGCCCGCGTCGTCGCGCGGCAGGGCATCGTGGAGCGCTGCCCAGTTGCCGATATCGGACCAGCCCATATCCGCCGGTACCATCGCCGCGCGCGCGGTGTTTTCCATCACCGCATAGTCGATCGAGTCGCCCTCGATTGCGGCGAATATCTCGGCTGCCGGATGGAAGCGCGAGCCCTCGTCGCGCCCGCCGGCAACCGCCTGAGCGACGCGCTGCGCCATCGCCGGCCGATGCTCTGCCAGTTCGACCAGCAATGCTCCGGCGCGGAAGGCGAAGATCCCGCCGTTCCAGCTGTATTCGCCGCTGGCAAGATAGGCCTTTGCCCTTTCGAGGTCGGGCTTTTCGACGAATTGCGCGATGCGGTAGCCGCCCGGCAAGGCTTCGCCGCGATGGAGATAGCCGTAACCGGTTTCCGGATGCGTCGGCGCGATCCCGAACGAGACCAGCCAGTCGTCACGCGCCAGTTCGGCGGCAGCGAGCGCGGCGGCGCGGAACGCGGCTTCATCGGCGATATGATGGTCGCTCGGGCACACCAGCAGGATCTCGTCGTCCGGGATCAGCGCGGCGGCAAGCGCGATCGCCGGGGCAGTGTTGCGCCCCATCGGCTCGACCACCAGCCGGTGTTCGCGCCCTGCCCCGATCTGCGCCTCGATCAGGTCGACGTGCTGCGCGCCCGCAACCACCATCGGCGGGGCGAACCGATCGTGACCGGCGACGCGTCCCACGGCCTGTTCGAACAGCGTCGTTTCGCCGATCAGCGGCAGGAACGGCTTGGGCTTGGCCTTGCGGCTGACGGGCCACAACCGCGTGCCGCTGCCGCCGCACAGGATGACCGGATGGATCGTGACGGGGGTGTCCATGGCCCGGCGCTATACCAGCGCCCGCCGCCGTGGCCAGCGGGTTTTGAGCGCGCCGTGCACAACCTGCGCCGGCTGGTGCGGGCGTGTCAGAACCACCGCTGGCGCCAGTAGAACGGCGCGGCCACCGGATTGCCATTCGCATCCTGCGCCGGGCGGAAACCGAGCCGCTGTTCGACCAGCTGGCAGGTAATCCGGTCGGCTTCCGGATCGGGGCTGGGCCGGTATACCGAGCAGCTGCGCGCGCGGCCATCGACGCCGACGGTGACCTTCACGATCACCTCGGTCCCGCGCCGCGCGGCGCGGCCGCCGGGCGGCACCGGATAGTCGCGCGCGTTGTTGATCGATCCCGAAATGTGCACCGGCTTGGAAACCGCGATCCCGCCGCGGCCCCCGCCGCGATTGCCGCTGCCGGTGCCGAGCCCGGTACCGGCCGCACCGGTGCCGTCGCCGCTGTCGCGCGCGCCCGAGCGGCTGGCGGTCCCGGTCGAGGACGCCCGTGGGCGCGGCTCGGGCGAGCGCTCGATCCGCGGCGTCGGCGCGGTGACCGGCTGGGGCACTGCCTCCTTTCCCGGATCACCCTGCGCACCCTCGTCCGGTTCGGGCCGGTTTTCGGGTGGCGGAGGCTCGGGCGGAGCGGTGATCGTTACCGTGAAGGCCGACACCACCTCGCGCTCCACCGAAGCGGTGAAATCGGGAACCAGCGCCCGCGCCAGCCCGTAGATCGCAGCGATATGCAACAGGATGATGGCGAAGATCAGCGGCCAGCTTGGCCGCCGCTTCACGCCCGAATACCCTCGTGCCATCGCTGTCCGTCCCTCCCGTCTGCTCCGATTCGGACCGTTTTGGTGCCAATTGCCGCTCTTACGGTAACGCTCCGGGTCTATAGCGAGCCTCGGGTTACAATGCGACGGAGCGTCCAATCGAGCGTGCGATGAGGGATACGGGCATCGTCGGTCCCGGCGCCAGGGCGCTGGGCCGCTTGGACGCGCGCAGCTTCGCTGCAGCGGCAATCGGCGCGCTATGTTTCTGGTTGCTTGCGGTGGCGAGCCTGTCGTTGCTGCGCTTCGATTCGACGCTTGCGGCGGTGTGGCTGCCCAATGCCTGTGCGGTGGCGTTTCTGCTGCGTGCGCGGCTCGCCAACGAATTGCCGTTTCTTGCCGCGATCCTGGCTGCCAGCACCATCGGCAACACCATGGGTGGCACCGCCGTAGAGGTCGCTGCGGTGTTCTCGTTCGCGAACGTGATCGACATCGCGGTGGTTACCTGGCTCACCCGGCGAAGCTGCGGCCTGCGACCCGACATGACGCGCATCGAACATCTCGCCCGTGTCGTGTGGGCGGGAGGGCTGGTCGGCCCGGTCCTGTCGGCCTCGCTCGCAGCGTTCGCGATGGGGCCGGACAGTGCCGCGATCCGGGACGGCGTGGTCAGCTGGCTCCTGACTGACAGCATGGGCATGGTGCTGATCGTCCCGACCGTGCTGCTGGTCTTCGACGCATTGCGAAACCGGGTCCGGTCGCGCGGAGCCGAGCTGGCGGAACGCACCGCGCTGCTGATCACCGGGTCGGTGTTCGTCTTCATGGTGTTCAGGCAGACCGGTTATCCCTTGCTGTTCCTGATCCCGCCGATCACCCTGCTGCACGCCTTTAGGCTGGGCAGCCTGGGGACGGCGCTGTTCGTCGCCTTGGTCGCGCTGATTTCGACCACCATGACCTGGGCGGGCTACGGCCCGATCGCGCTGGCCAGCACCTCCGATGAGACCCGGTTGCACCTGATCCAGGCCTTCGTCGCCGCCAATTTCCTCACCGGCCTGCCGGTCGCCGCGGTGCTCGCGGGCCGCAACCGGATCATGGAGGAGCTCGATTCCGGGCGGCGCGAACTGGCGCTGCTGACCGAAAACGCCACCGATGCGCTGATGTGCTTCGACCTGGCGGGGGTCTGCACCTATGCCTCGCCTTCGGTCGCGACCGTGCTCGCCGAACCGATCGACACCTTTCTGGGCCAGCGGCCATCCGATCGCGCCCATGCCGACGCCCACGACCGGATCGTGCAGGCGCAGCAACGGCTGATCGACGGGGAATCGGAAAACGAGCGGTTCACCTATCGGCGGCTGCACGACAGCGCGGCTGGAACCCCGGTGTTCCTCGAAGCGGAATGCGCGATCGCGCTCGACCCCGACAGCGGCGAGCGCGAAGGTATCGTGGTTTCGATCCGCGACGTTACCGAGCGGGTCGAGCTCGAACTGCAGCTGACCGGCGCGAGGCGCCACGCCGAAAACGCCGCACGCGCCAAGTCCGAATTCCTCGCCAACATGAGCCACGAGATCCGCACGCCGATGAACGGGGTGCTCGGGTTCGCCGAGCTGATGCTGCAGGGCGATCTCGATGCGGACCAGCGACGCCACATCCAGATGATCGTCGAGTCCGGGCGATCGATGATGCTGCTTCTCAACGATATACTCGACCTGTCGAAGATCGAGGCGGGACAGATCGCGATCCACCACGCTCCGGTGGACCTGGCGGCGACGATCGAGGAATGCGCTGCGCTGCACCGCCAGGCAGCCGAGAAGAAGGGGCTGAAACTGCACGTCGCGCGCGAATTGCGCCGCGATGGCAGCGTCGCGGACGAGCTGCCCTGGGTCTCCACCGACGGCCTGCGGCTGCGCCAGATGGTGCTGAACCTCGTCGGGAACGCAGTCAAGTTCACCGAAAAGGGCCAGATTCACATCGGCTACGCGGTCACCGATCAGGAGATCACGGTGCGCGTCGCCGACACCGGGATCGGGATCACCGCAGCCCGGCTCGAATCGATCTTCCAGCCGTTCACGCAGGGCGAGAGCGATACCGCGCGACGCTATGGCGGGACCGGGCTGGGACTATCGATCAGCCGCCAGCTGGCCGAACTGCTCGGCGGGTTCATCGATGTCGAGAGCCAGCCCGGTGTCGGTTCGTGCTTCACGCTCACGCTTCCGGCCACGCAAGCCAGTCCGGACTGCGCCGCCGAGGCCGAGCCATCCGCGCCCTTGCTCGGCCCCGAAATGTTCCCGCAATCGGCGCGCATCCTGCTGGCGGAAGATCACGACGTTAACCGCGAACTGATGGTCGAGATGCTCGAGCGGTGCGGCCTTTCGATCGAGATCGCGCAGGACGGGAATGAAGCGATTTCGCTGGTGATAGACGGATTGATGCGGGACCGCCCGTACGATCTCGTGCTGATGGATATACAGATGCCGGGCTGCGACGGGTACGAGGCGACCCGCGCGATCCGCGCCGAGGGCATCGGGCCGGGCACGCTGCCGATCATCGCGCTGACCGCCAATGCGTTCCCGCAGGATATCGCCGAGGCGCGCACTGCCGGAATGCAGGCGCATCTCGCCAAACCGATCGATTTCGCGGACCTCGCGAAAGCCCTGCAACGCTGGCTGCCGACCCGGATCATCGATCTGGATGGCGCCCCCGATGTGGCGGATTGCGATAGCGGCGGGCAGGACGAAACACCCAATCCAGCGAAATCGCGGCGGCCGACCGAAATGCGCTCGCCCGAGCTGACCCGGCGGTGGCAGGAGCGTCGCGAAGCCGCCATCGAAGCCGTGCGCGCCGCGCTCGCCAGCGGGATGCTCGGCTCCGCTGCGGCCAGCGCTACCCAGCGAGACGAGCTCGCCGCGACGGTGCACAAGCTGGCCGGAACCGCAGCGATGTTCGGCGAACCCGAACTGGGCGACCAGGCCGCCGCGCTCGAACGTGCGCTGAGGCTCGATCTGGGAGGGGACGTGCGGGAGATGCTGGCCGGCGAGCTGCTCGATCGCGCCGACGACAGCGATGGCGGGACGGAGCGGCTCGGCGAGGCTAGCGGCTAGCGGCCAGGGCGACGCGGCCGGGTGCCGGAGACGCGGCAAAAAAAAACAGCGGAGCCCGAAGGCCCCGCTGCTTTTTCTGTATCGACAGTGCGACGAATCAGAATTCGTAACGCGCACCGATCTGGATCCGCCAGGCCGACTGGCCGATGCTCAGGAAGTTCTGATCGTCCGGGTTGAAGCCCGAGATGATGTAGCGTCCCTGCGCATCGACACCGCCATCGACCAGGTCGACGAAATCGCCGCGTGCACGCAGCACGTTCCAGCTGCTGTCGAGCAGGTTGAGGAAGTTCGAGAAGTCGGCGAATACCTCGATCCGGTCTTCGGTGATCCCGGTCAGGCTGCCAAGGAACGGCAGTTCCTGGCTGATGCGCATATCGAGATCGAAGAACCAGTCGTTGTTGCAGGTGTTGCGCGCGATCGACTCGCCCGGAGTGAACTTGCATTGGCTCCCGACCTCGCTCGTGTCGAGGTAGTTGAGCAGTGCAGTCACCGCAGCCGGGTCCGAGGACGGCGAAATGTTCGGATCACCAACTCCGGTCGGGATGTAGAGCAGCGCGTTGTCCGAACCCGACGAGCTGTCGTTGAACACGCCGCCGCCATCGAAGGTGAGGCTGTAGGGCAAGCCCGAACGCGCCCGGAAGAAGAACCCGATATTGGTATCGTACCCTTCGAAGAATTCCTCGCGGAAGTTCACCGCCGCGGTGAAGTTGTGGCGGTTTTCGAAGTTGGAAGTCGACACCGCAGGATCCTGGCGATCGAACGCGGTGGTGATGTCGTAGGACGACGTCGCGGTCGACGATCCGTTGTTGCGGTTGTTTTCCGAGTCGGTGAAAGCGTAGCCGAGATTGATCCGGGTGCCGCCGCCCGAGGTGAACAGCCCGCCCTGGAAATTCTTCGACAGGATCGCCGAAAACACGTGGCTGTCGTAGCTCGGCCCGTTGGTCAGCTGGATTTCGTCATCGCGACGGGTGCTGAAACACGCTGCCGTGACATTGCTGTATACCGGCGGCGTTCCACCGGTCCCTGCGAGCACGGCATTGCATCCGGTCGCCGTCGGATCGATCGCGGCGTAGATCGGACGACCATCGACGGTGAAACCGCCGTTGGTGCGGATGTCCGGGGTCTGCGAAAGATCGACGAAGTTCAGCGTGTCGTTAAACCGCGAATAGATATAATCGAGGCTCAGACGCCAGTCGCTGAAGAAGCCGGTTTCGGTGCCGAAATCGGTCTGGAAGCCGACATTCGCGCGCACCACGGTCGGCACGTCGAATTCGGGATCGGTCGACTGCGTGTCGGAAAGGCCGGCTGCAGCTTGCGCCGAACCGGCGTTGATCGCGCATTGCGGGAAGCCGGCGAACTGGCCGTTCTGAAGTACGCTGAACGAACCGTTGGGGTTCCGGACGCCGGCGCAGCTGGAGCTGAACGTGCTGCCTTCGCCGGTCGAGAAGCCGTTGTTCGAGAACGCGTTCGAGAAATACACCACCGGATCGCCGCCGGTGAACATCCCGACACCGCCGGTCAGACGGCTGTTCGAGAAGAACCCGTCGTTATCGAATTCGTAGGTCGCCGACAGGCGCGGCAACACCACGGTGTCGATGCGGCCGAACGAATTGGCGTTGGTGAAGCCGTAGCGACGGAGGAATTCGGGGTTCGCCGTCGGAGCATCACCATCGTAGAGCTGCACGCGGACACCGGCATTGATCGAAAGCCGATCGGTCGCCTGCCATTCGTCCTGTGCGTAGACCGAGTAGATCCGGCGGCTGAACAGCGCCGCAGCCTCGTTGATATCGCCCGACGGGGTGGCGTTGATTACGCCGCCGCCGAGGAACTGCCCACGGCTGTTGCCGTCGATCAATTCGTCGGCAACGTCACCGAAAACGCTCGAGAAGTTGCCGCTGGCGACGAGGCCGTTTTCGAAATCGGCGAGGTTGCGGAAATACAGCGTGCCCGTCGCATTGATCGCGAACAGGTTGAACACTTCGAGATCGTTGATCTCGGCCCCGAACTTCAGGAAGTGGTCGTTGCCGGCGTCGACATTGATCTGGAACCGCGCCTGATCGATCTTGGTATCGAGCTGGTTGGCGGAGCGGAAAATGCCCGGGCCGGTGCTGAGAATACCGTTCTGGGTCGTCTGACCCGCTACCGGAGCAACCCCGACCACGAGACGCACGGTCGGATCGTCCGACTGTGCCTCACCGAAGCCGACCGGGCCCTGCACGTCGCCGACTTCGGCGCGGCTGAGGCGCAGCTCGGTCGAGATCGTGTCGCTCCAGGTCGAATAGAGGCGGACCGAGTAGTAGTCCGAGATCGTGCCTTCGTCTTCGAAGCTGTTGAGGCCGCCCAGGTTCTGATCGCCGAAATCGGGCTCGACATTGGTCTCCTCGAGCCGCTGGTAGGTCGCTTCGAGGCGGTGATCGTCGGTGATGATCGCGTCGAGACGGCCGAAATAGCGGACGTTGCCTTCTGCCAGCGAAGTCGGATAGCCGCCGATGTCCTGGCCGTAGACGTCGCGCGCGATCCGCGCGAACTCGTCGAACTGCGCCTGCGTTACGAAGTTTTCTTCATCGGCGAAACCGCCGCCGGTCGGGCCGACGTTGTTGCCCTGGCCAAGATCGGCCTCTTCGTATCCGAACGAGAAGAACAGCCGATCGGGAATGATCGGACCGGACAGCGTCGCGCCCCAGCGCTTTTCTTCGTTTGCGGACAGCTGGCGACCGTCGAGGTTGTCGGCGAACAGCCCTTCATCGAAGTAGGTGATGAAGGCCGAGCCGCTGAACTTGTTGCCGCCGGACTTGGTCACGACGTTGACGAGACAACCGGTGAATTCGGAATATTCGACGTCGAACGGCGCGAACTCGACCGAAACCTGGTCGACCACGTCGAACGGCAGCGGCAGCGAGTTGCGCGCGGCGAACGGCGTGCCGTTGAGGCCGAACACGTCAGCCTGGACGATCCCGTCGACGGTGAAGGTGTTCGAACGGTCGTTGCCGCCGAGGCAGGAAATGCGATCGACGTCGTTGGCCTGGTCGATGCTCACGCGCGGGTCGATGCGGATGATGTCGCGCACGTCGCGGGTGATGGACGGGAACGCTTCGAGCGTCTCGGTGCCGAACGCGGTGCCCGGGCCGACCGCGACCTGGGAGACCTGTGCACGCGCGCCGGTGACGACGATCACGTTATCGGCAGCGCCCGCCGCCGTCGCGTCGAGCGCGAAGTTGAAGCCGGTGTTGCCCGAAATGTTGGTGAAGACGTCTTCGACCGTCTGGCCTTCATATCCGTCCGCGGTGACCGTGACGGTGTAGGGACCGCCCGGTTGAAGCGACTGGATGCGGAAACTGCCGTTCGCGCCCGTGGTGGATGTGCGGGTGCTGCCGGTGCGCGTATCGGTGACGGTGACGACTGCGCCCGTCAGCGAGTTGCCGTCGGCGTCGGTCACTGAGCCTTCGACGCCCGACGTGATCTGTTGCGCGGCGGCGGGAGTTGCAATCGTGGTTGCGGCAGAGAGGCTGACGACGCTCGCTGCCAGGAGATATTTGAGTTTCATTGAGGAGCCCCTGGGTCGGAAAGGAAATCATATGGGATGGGAGTGCGTGCGCACTCCCTTAGGTGCGTTGCACTGCACAAAAGCGACTGTTTTGTGACAGTTCGATGAAACGCCCGAGTCGCGCAACCGGTGCGCCGCGCAAATTCACGGAATTTGCGGCACTTTGGCGAGGATTCGCGTGGGTTTGCCGCCATGTGTTGCGCGCGCGCAACGAGCCGGGAGTATTTCCGCGCCTCAGCAGCAGCGGGCGTGGCTAGGCGAGATTGATTTCGCGCAGCCGCTGTTGAAGAAAATCGTGCGCGGTGATCGATTCGGCCGGGGGATCCGGATCGTCGGCCGACACGCAGCTCGCCAGCGGCTCGATCAGGTAGTCGGGCCGGAAATGGAGAAAGAACGGCATCGAATAGCGCGAGCGCAACGCGGCCGGTCCGCGCGGATTGACCACCCGGTGCGTGGTCGAACGCAGCCGGCAATTGGTCAGCCGTTCGAGCATGTCGCCGACATTGATGACCAGCCCGCCCGGGGGAACATCGATCGCGTGCCATTCGCCCGCTTTGGTCAGCAGTTCGAGCCCCGCCTCTTCCGCGCCGAGCAGCAGGGTGATGGTATTGATATCGCCGTGCGCGGCGGCGCGGATCGCGCCTTCGGGCGCGTCGGGGCCGAGCGGCGGATAGTGCAGCAGCCGCATCACCGAATTGCCGTCTTCGACTGTGGCCGCAAAGAATTGGCGATCGAGCCCGAGATGCAGCGCGATCGCTTCGAGCACGCGCGATCCGGCGTGTTCGAATGCGGCATACAGCTCGCTGAATGTCTCGCGAAATCCGGCGATTTCATCGGGCCACACATTGGGGGCCATGTATTGCGCCAGCGGATGGTCGGCGGGCAGCGAACGCCCGACGTGCCAGAACTCCTTGAGGTCGAAGATTTCGGCGTCCTTGGCCTTTTCGGTGCCGAACGGCGTGTAGCCGCGCGCGCCTCCACCGCCTTCGATCCTGTAGGATCGCTTGACCTCTTCGGGGAGCGCGAAAAACGCCTTCGACGAGGCTTCGGCGCGGTCGATCAGGTCCTGCGGGATGCCGTGGTCGCGGATCACCGCAAAGCCGTATTCGGCAAAGCTGCGGCCCAGCTCGTCGGCGATGTCTTCGAGCGGCTTGTCCAGGGACACGATGGCAATGTCGGGGGCGGTGTCGGTCATGGCCCTGTATTAGGCACGAGGTCCGCCCGCGACAACAATCAAAGCGGCAGAAACAGGCTCGCCAGCGCGGCGCTCATCAGGTTGGCGAGGCTGCCCGCCGCCAGCGCCTTGAGCCCCAGCTTCGCAATCACCGGACGCTGGTTGGGGGCAAGCCCGCCGGTCACCGCCATCTGGATCGCGATCGAGGAGAAATTGGCGAAACCGCACAGCGCAAAGGTCACGATCGCGCGGCTGCGCTCGGTCAATTGCCCATCGGTCATCGCGCCAAGATCGATGAAGGCGACGAATTCGTTCAGCACGATCTTGGTCCCGAACAGCCCGCCCGCGATTTGCGCCTGGTCCCAGTCAGAAATCCCGATCAGGAACATCACCGGTGCAAACACATACCCCAGCAGCTTCTGGAAGCTGATCGTGCTGAGCCAGGTGGCGGCTTCGGCGCTGAGCGGCGTACCGAGCGCCTCGGCACCCGACACGATGCCCGCGCCGAGCCCGCCGAGCAGCCCGTTGGCCAGCGCCACCAGCGCGACGAACACCATCACCATCGCGCCGACCGCGACCGCCAGCTTGACGCCGGTCTGGGTGCCCTGTGCCGCCGCTTCGATGATATTGGCTGGCTTGTGCCCTTCCTCGAAAGTTTCGGCCATCTCCACCTCGCCGGGCTTGCCGCCCTCGACGATGGCCGCCGGACCGGCGGCGCTGATCCGCGACTGCGGCAGTTCGAGCTCCTCGCCATTGCTGTCGAGCATCGTGACCCGCGCCAGCTCGGCGGGAACGTTGGCCTTGCGCTTGACGCGCGCGCCCGCAACCGAGGCGACGCTCGGCCCCTCGGCAGGTTCGCGCACCACATCGTCGGGCATGATGATCTTGGCCATCAGGATTCCGCCCGGCGCCGACATAAACGCGGCGGCGAGCAGGAACGGCACGGCCTCGGCGCCGATGAAGCTGGCATAGGCGGCGAGGATCGTTCCGGCGACGCCCGCCATGCCGACGGTCATCAGCGTGAACAGCCGCGCAGGGGGCAGCGCGGCGAGGTAGGGCCGCACCACCAGCGGGCTTTCCGACTGGCCGACGAAGATATTGGCGGCGCTGCCCAGCGCCTCGACCTTGCTGATTCCGGTGATCCAGCCGATCGCCCCGCCGACCCAGCGCACCAGCCGCTGCATGATGCCGAGGTGATAGAGGATCGACACGATCGCGGCGAAGAACACAATCACCGGCAAAGCGGCGATGACGAAGGTGTTGGCGAAGGGATTGCCCTCCATCGGCCCGAATACAGAGGTGATGCCGACCTTGGAGAAATCGAGCAGCGCGATCACGCCATTCGACAGACCCTGGATCACCGCCACGCCGAAATCGGTGCGCAGCACCAGCACAGCCATCGCCGCCTGCAGCGCGAATGCCGCTCCGACGACGCGCATGTTGATCCGTTTCTTGCCCGAAGACAGCAGGAAGGCGATGAGCAGGATTGCGCCGATGCCGCCAAGGCTCAGCAATGTGGACATTGTGCTTTCGTTCACGGCGCCGCCGCTGCCCCCGAATGATTGTCTGAATCTGGACCATAATCCGCGCCGGACCGGCGCGCGCAAGTCGCGTGGGTGGCAGTTTGTCGGGTTTTGCGCAACTCCCGTGCGGAGCGACGCCTCGTGGCGGGGCATCGGAGCAGGCAGTTCGGTGGAAAAGCCTGTGGTCAAACCGGTCGTGCCCGGCTTTTCTTTTCGAAACGCACCGCTTACGCCCTTGGCGATGAGCGAAACGACCTCCGCCGCAGAACCAATGACAACCTCGCCGGTTTCAATCCCTCTAAGTCTATTCGTATTCGCCTTGTTGTACGGCGGAATGACAGTCTTGGCAGGCTTCTTGGCCGTCAAACAGGTGCAACTTTGGCCGACCAACCTAGGTGTTGAGGCAGGAATTTTCGCGTTTCTAGTTCTCGTGGTGCTTTCAAGCGCAATCACTCAGATTCATGGCAAGCAAATGGCCAATAAGTTGGTTTGGTGGGGCTTTCTGCCGCTGGGTGCCTCGATCGTGCTTATCTTTTTTGTGCTAGCGCTGCCGGCAGACCCCGCAATGTGGCCCGAAGGTCTGGAGGCCTTCCAACTCATCCATGCAACTACTCCAAGAATTATGGCAGCCGGTCCAGCGGCGTACCTTGTGTCTCTTTTGCTCAACGTGTGGATTTTCGACCGATTGCGAGGAACTGGCGAAGCGAGCACGTCCAGCCTGATGGCGCGTGGTGCAGTCGCTTCGGCCTTAAGCCAAGCGCTCGACTCGGTTATTTTCGTAACTCTTGCGTTTGCAGGCGAGCGCGACATCACCAACCTGCTGATCGGTCAAGTGATCGCCAAGGTCGCGCTAAGCCTGGTGCTGGTGCCGTTCCTGATCACGTTCGGCGTGAAGGCGGCGCAATGGCTCGATCGCAGGGGCACCCCGGGCTGAAGAACCTGGCTCCGCCGCGACGCGATCGCCCGGCATTCCGGGTGGCTTGGGATGGCGGCGTGGATGGTGAGCCGTGCAGGGGTCGAACCTGCGACCTACTGATTAAAAGTCAGTTGCTCTACCGACTGAGCTAACGGCCCCCACGGGGTGCTTCGGCATCCCGGGCGGGGCCGAACGGAGCGCTCACCTAGGCAGTAGGCGCGGACGGGTCAAGCGTGCATTGAGCTGCGCAAGCGTCAGCCCGGACACGGGGTCGCGCCAGCCGGGCGCAATCGCCGCAGCCGGACGAAGCACGAAACCGCGCCCGCGGAAATGCGGGTGAGGAACGGCGAGTTCCCCGCTCGACCAGATCCCGCCGCTCCACAGCACGATATCGCAATCGAGCACGCGGTCGCCCCAGCGCCGCCCCGGACGGCGGCCGAACTCGCGCTCCATCCGCTTGAGCGCGGCGAGCAATGCGGGGGGATCGTACTCGCTTTCGAGTATGGCGGCGGCATTGGCAAAGCGACGCTGCGCCGCCCCCATCGGCGCGGCTGCGATGATCGGCGAGCGGGCGACGACCGTGCCGAGCGCCGCCAGCTCTTCCATCGCCGCGTGCACCACCGCCTGCGGACGACCGCACAGGTGGTGCCGGCGGTTGCTGCCGAGCCCAATCAGGTAGAGGCTGCTCACACGTCTTCGCAGATGCGCCCGTAGAGCTGCGGGCGACGATCGCGGAAGAAACCCATTCCTGCGCGGTGCTGGCGCGCCCGCTCGAGGTCGAGCGTGGCGACCAGCACGCCCTCGTGCTCAGCGCCGAACTGCTCGACCAGGTCGCCCCACTCGTCGGAAATGAACGAATGGCCGTAGAAGCTCTGCTCGCCCTCGGGACCTTCTGCGCCGATCCGGTTGGCCGCTGCCACCGGCATGCAGTTCGAAACCGCGTGCCCGATCATCGCGCGCCGCCACATGCGGCTGGTGTCGAGCTCAGCGTCGTAGGGTTCGGAGCCGATCGCGGTGGGGTAGAGCAGCAGTTCTGCACCCTTCAGCGCCATCACCCGTGCGCATTCCGGATACCACTGGTCCCAGCAGATGCCGACCCCCACGCGCGCGGCGCCGCCGGTCGCGGGTACGTCCCACACCTTGAACCCGTCGTTGCCCGGGCGGAAATAGAACTTCTCCTCGTAGCCCGGCCCATCGGGAATGTGGCTCTTGCGATAGGTGCCCATGATCGCACCGTCCGGACCGATCATCGCCAGCGTGTTGTAATAATGGTGTCCGTCACGCTCGAAGAAACTGGTCGGGATCGTCACCTTGAGCTGCGCCGCCAGCTCGCGCATCGCGACGACACTCGGATGTTCGGCGGTGGGCCGGGCGAGCGCGAACAGCGCCTCGTCTTCGTCGCGACAGAAATAGGGGCCAGAAAACAGCTCGGGCGGCATGATCAGCTGCGCGCCCTTGCCCGCCGCCTGTTCGACCAATGTCGCGACAGCCGCGATATTGTCGGCTTCGGAATCCCGGTTGAGCGCAAGCTGTAGGGCGGCGACGGTGATGGTGGTCATACCGCCGCCTCTAGCGGATCATTCCGGCTTGCGGAACAGCAGTGTCATCCGGTCGCTTTCGCCGATTTCGGTGTACTTCGCGCGGTCCTCGTCGCCCTTCGCGTAGCTCGGCGGCAGGGTCCATACGCCCGCCTCGTAGTCGGCGGTGTCCTTGGGGTTGGCGTTGATTTCGGACGTTCCGACCAGCTCGAACCCCTTGCCTTCGAAGAACGCGATCAATTCGTCCTCCTTGAGATAGCCCTTGTTGCCGTCGACGTACTCGGCTGGCGCGTCGGCCTTCGCACGGTGCTGCACAACGCCGAGCAGACCGCCGGGCTTGAGCGCCTTGAACAGCGCCTCGATCTCGCTGTCGGCCAGGCCCCAGCGCTTGAGGTTGTGCATCATCCGGAAGATCAGCACGCGGTCGACCGTGCCGTTGATCTCGTCGGGAATCGCGTTGCCGAAATGGAACGGCAGCTTTTCCGCAGGGATCTGCATCGCTTCGGACTGGCGCGCCGAAAAGGTCTCGCCGCCCTGCCGGACACGCGCGACGAAATCCTCGCCGAGGCTGCTCGCGCCCTCGGGCGGGAAATTGACCGCGATATACTGCCCGTCCTGCACCAGATACGGCGCGAGGATGCGGGTATACCAGCCGCCGCCTGGGCCGTATTCGGCGACCGTCATGGTCGGCTCGATCCGGAAGAAAGCGAGCGTTTCGCCCGGATGGCGATACTGGTCGCGCGCGCGATCTTCGGCGCGCAGGTCGGAAGCCAGCACTTCGGCCAACGCGTCGCTGGCCGAGGCTGCACCGACTGCCTCTTCGTGGCTCTCCGCCGCCGGAGCGCAGGCGGCGATGGCGGCGATCGCCGCAAAGCTGGCAAGTATGCGTCTGGTCATGGCTTCTCTCCCGCCAGGCCCGGCCCGATGGGGCTCAGTCGGCCTTTTTGAACAGCAGTGTCATCCGGTCGCTTTCACCGATCGCAAGATATTCGCTGCGGCGCGGATCGTCAGGACCGGTCCCGAGTACCGGCGGCAGCGTCCACACGCCGCGCTCCCAGTTGGCCGGATCCTTGGAGTTGGCGTTGATCTCGCTCTTTTCGACCAGTTCGAAGCCATTGGCCGCGAAGATCGCGATCACGTCCGCCTCGCGCATGTAGCCGCGCTGGCGCGCGCCATAATCGTCGTAGCTGGCACCATCGGGCGCGCGGTGCTGGACGACGCCAACCAGACCATCGTCCTTGAGCATGACGCGCGCGGCCTTGAGCACATCGTCGGCATTGTTGCCGATGTTGAGACCGTGCATCGAGCGGAAGATCAGCACGCGATCGACGGTTCCGGCGACGTCCTCGGGCATTTCATCGGTTTCGAAGGCGGTCACAGCGTCCGGCTCGACGCCCATGCCGCTGGCGAGGCCCGCCTTGAAATCCTCGGTCCAGGCCTTGGCCCGAGCCTCCTGTGCGCGGCTGTTGTAGCTGCGCGCATCGCTGTCGCCGTTGAAGGCGATGTATTTGCCGGCGGGCATAAGATAGGGCGCGAGGACGCGGGTATACCAGCCGCCGCCTGGGCCGTATTCGGCGACCGTCATGGTCGGCTCGATCCGGAAGAAAGCGAGCGTTTCGGCTGGATTGCGATACTGATCGCGCGCGCGATCGTCGGCGCGGCGTTCGTGTGCGAGCACTTCTTCGAGGCTCGGTGCAGACGCATGGTCGTCGGCGATGGCAGGAGCGCTGGCGGCGAAAGTAGCGGCACCGGCAAGCGCGGCGAAGGGGGCAAGCAGGGCAAGTTTCATCGTCGGGGACCTCTCTCGTGAAAACCTGTCTGGTGTCCTTACGCCTCGCAGAGGCGATGGCAAGGCGCAGGAGCGGCACTGGCAAATTCGGTCGACCTTCCTATGTCATTCGTCGAAATCAGGAGATCGAACGATGGAACAGGCAATCATTGCAGGCGGGTGCTTCTGGTGCACCGAAGCGGTGTTTCGCGACGTGATCGGCGTCAGCGAAGTCGAAAGCGGTTATATCGGCGGGGACAAGGCCGATCCGACCTACAAGGAGGTCTGCACCGGCAACACCGGTCATGCCGAGGGCATCCGGGTGACGTTCGATCCCGACCAGATCAGCCTTGCGGAGATCTATGACGTATTCCTCGGCACCCACGACCCGACCCAGCTCAATCGGCAGGGCAACGATATCGGCACCCAATACCGCTCGGCGATCTTCCCGCTGTCGGACGAACAGGGCGAAGCGGCGAAGGCCGCGATCGGCCGCTGGAACGCGGAAAACGGCGCCATGGCGGTGACGACGATCGAGGGACTGGCCGACGGCAAGCAGGTCCATGCGTGGTATCCGGCGGAGGACTACCATCAGGAATACTGGGACGGCGAAGGCCAGCGGAATCCCTATTGCCTCGCGGTGATCCCGCCCAAGATCATGAAGCTGCGCAAGAGCTTCCAGAAGTACGTCAAGCAAGACGCCTGAGCGCCCATGCCCGCGCTCGACCGATCCTACACGTCCGACCACGAGGTTCGGGCCGATGGGTCGGTCGCCTTCGCCTGTTCGCAGGACGTGCGCGAATGGCCATGGCTGGCGCTGCCGCCGCAGCATCCGCTCGTCATCCAGACCCAGAATTTCTGGACCAGCGTCGGGGCCACGCAGGCGGCCGGTACGCGTGACGACAGCAAGTGGAGCGCGCTGACGTGGACCGACTGGGTGCTCGGCGATCGCGCCGCCGGGATCGCTGCGCGAGGTTTATTTGAGCGCACCGATGACAACGACAAGCTCGAATTTGCCATCGAGCTGTTCGATGCGCAGGACCGCCTGATCGCCCGCATTCGCGGCAGGGGTGTGGTTTTCCGCACGCGCGATTTCGAAAGCTGGCGCGACAAGTCCAAGGTCAAGGCCCGCGATGCTGCCGCCGAGACCGGCGTATTCGACTATGCTCCCCGCGAACAGCTTGGCCTGTCGAGCGTTGAGCCGCCCTTGATTGCTCCGCTACGCGAGCAAGACGGTTCGCTGACAACGACCGCGCTCATCACCAAGGAAAACGGCCTGATGCCGGGCCACCCCTATTTCAGCGGGTCGGGCGACCATGTGAACACGCCGCATCTGGCGGAGGTCGCGCGGCAAGTTGCCTGCCTCCTGTGCGACGGCAGACAGGTCACCATCACGTCCGCCGAAATGGATATGCACCGCTACATCGAGCTCGACACGCCTATCGAGATTTCGATCGATGTCGTCGCGGAGAACCGGATGACCCTGTCGGTCTCGCAGCTCGAACGGTCCTGCGCGACCATCGCGATGGAGTGGGCCTAGCGCTTCCGCCACCGCGCGACGAAGAATCCGTCGAGACCGCCATCATCCGCCAGCATGCCCGGATGGGTCCGCAGCCAGCCCTCGGGAGTCGGCTCGATCCCTTGCGCCAACTCGCTTGAGGCGATCGGCATAGGCTCGAGATCGAACGTCGCATCGATCCACGCCGCCTGCTCCTCGCCCTCTTCCGCCTCCAGAGAGCACACCGCGTAAACCAGCACCGTGCCCTCGCTCATCCATTCGACCGCCTTCATGATCAGCGAATGCTGGATTTCGGTCAGCTCGCCGATCTGGCGCGGCCCGACCCGATGCAGCACGTCCGGGTGACGGCGGCAGGTTCCGGTGGCGGTGCAGGGCGCGTCGAGCAGGATTGCGTCGAAGCGCTTAGCCGGGGTGTAGGTCATTGCGTCGGCCTTGACGATCTCGGCCTCGAGCCCTGTTCGCTTGAGGTTGTCGCGCAGCATATCGAGCCGTTTCTCGCTGATGTCGAGCGCGGTGACTTGCCACCCTTGCGCCGCGAGCGCGAGCGATTTGCCACCCGGCGCGGCGCACAGGTCGAGCGCGCGCTTTCCATCGCCAGCGCCGAGCAGGCGCGGCGGAATCTGCGCGGCGAGGTCCTGCACCCACCATGCGCCGTCGGCGTAGCTCGGCAGCATGTCGATCGGCGTCCCGCGTGGCAGCCGGATGTGCCCGGGCGTGAGGCTGACGCCGCCCATGGCGTTGCAGCGCTCCTCAGTTTCGGCGGTGTGCTTGAGCGCCAGATCGACCTCGGGCGGGTGGATCAGGCCGGGCGCGATCGCCTCGGCCCGCTCGCCCCAGCGTAGTCGAACCGCATCGGGCAGAGTCGGCACGTCGGGCAAGCGCGCCTCGCGCTTCATCAGCGTCGAAAACACGCCATGCGCCAGCCTGCGCGGCCCGCCGGCGAGCAGGTCCAGCCCGGTGGCGATCACGGCATGCGCCGGCGTGTCGAGCCGCAGCGCCTGCGCCAGCATCAGGCGCAACAACGTGCGCGGCTTCGCATCGTCGGGCAGGCGCTTTTTGGTAGCGCTGTCGATCAGCGCATCGAGATCGGTCAGCCAGCGCAGTGTCTCGCCCGCGATCGCCCGCGCCAGCGCGCGGTCGGCGGGGCCCTGCACGCCCTGCATCGCGGAATGTTCGGTCTGTTCGAGCGTCTCGCCCCGACGCAGCACCGCATCGAGCAGCTTGAGCGCGGCGCGACGGGCGGGAAGTCCCGGAACCTTGTTGTGTGGGTTGGGCATAGGCGGTTCGCCTAGCGACAGTTGAAACCAAGCGCCAGCACGCGCATTTCATAGGCGTATGACGAAAAAGAAATCAGCTGCCGCGAATGCGTTCACGAAGCCCGCACACTGGACCAACGATCCGCCGCCCAAGCCCAAGGCGGTCGATCCGCTGAAGGACGAACCGCGCGAGATTTCCCCCACCCGCTATGGCGATTGGGAGAAGGATGGCATCGCCTGGGACTTCTAGAACCTCGACGCGTCGGTTTCGAAATTCGCGACATAGATCCGTCCCTGCCAGGTCGCGATGCAAGTGACGGTCGAGATGAGGGTATCGCTTTCGTAAATGGTGCACTTCCCGCGCGCGTCTACTGCCTCGCCGGCTCGAATCTGAAGATCTGTGACCTTGGCCGTGCCGACGATCGGTGAGTCGAAAACGTGTTCGACGGTGTAGGTGAATGCCTTGCCGCCGGTCTCGCTGCTGAATTCGATCAGGAGCGCCATACCTGTTTCGGTGATGACCACTTGATCGCACCGGGCGAAAGCCACGCCTTGATCGCGCAGTTCGGCGTATCTGGAGGAGTAGGTGCAATCGCCCGTCAAATGGATCGGCCTGCCGCTCGCGGAAGCATCCGGAGCCGGCTCCGTCAGCGCGAGCGCTGCAATCACCCCAAACAGACCGATTCGGTTCACAGTCATGGCGCCAGATTGATCTCCGGCCGCTGCATCGGACGTGAACGTCAAAGTTTGACGAAGGCGACTTCCAACCCGTCCTTCGGCTGCGGGATCGGCCACGCCTGCCAATCGGGCGCGTAGCCCTCGGCGACCTCGATCCGGTAGCGCTGCAGCAGCTGCGCCATCAGGATTTTCACCTGCATGTAGGCGAAGTGCAGGCCGAGACACATATGCGCCCCGCCGCCGAACGGGACCCAGGCGTATTTGTGCCGCGCCTTCACCTTGTCGGGTGTGAACCGCATCGGGTCGAAGGTGAAGGGATCGTCCCAGTATTCCTCCGAATGGTGCGTCCAGTAGATGTTGATCCCCACCATCTGCCCGGCCGGAATGCGATAGCCGCCGAATTCGAATTCCTTGAGCGCGCGGCGCGGCATCGAAGGAACCGGCGGCATCATCCGCAGCGCTTCCTTGAAAGCCATTTCGGTAAGGTCGAGCTTGCCGAGATCGTCGTAATCGAGCCCGCGCGGATTGCCGTCCCCGTCCGGCCCTCCGGTCACCGCAAAAATCTCCTGACGCACCTTTTCCTGCCACTCGGGATTGGCCGCGAGGTAGTAGATCAGCGAGGTCGCGCTCGACGTGATCGTGTCATGCGCCGCCATCATCAGGAAGCTCATGTGGTCGACCACTTCGTCGACCGGCAGCAGCGAGCCGTCCTCGCGGGTCGCGGTGGCGAACTGGCTGAACATGTCCTGCCCCCCGCCCTCGGCACGGCGGCGATTGGTTTCGCGGGTCAGGTAATCGACCATGTATTTGCGGCCGTCGACGCCCTTCTTCATCTTGGTGAAGGGCAGCGGACGGCGGATCGGCGCGACCGAGGCCTGGACCATGTCGACGAAGGCCTGATTGATCCGGTCGGCTTCGGGGCCGAGCGGCACA
Organism: Erythrobacter sp. JK5; assembly: GCF_018205975.1. Classification (NCBI taxonomy): domain Bacteria; kingdom Pseudomonadati; phylum Pseudomonadota; class Alphaproteobacteria; order Sphingomonadales; family Erythrobacteraceae; genus Erythrobacter; species Erythrobacter sp. JK5. Next base: position 2,185,745 of record NZ_CP073577.1, read on the forward strand.
CCGAGAAAGCTGTCCGCGGCCAGATCAAGCGTCAGCTTCTTGATCGCCGGGTAGAAGCGCATCGGCCCTTCCCATCCGGCGACTTCGCGCGCGATCCCGCTACCCAGCGCCCCCGAATAGTGCCGCATCGGCTCGGGCTTGAACGCGATTGAGAGCGCGCGGCGGTCAATCCGGTGATGGTCGAAATCCATCAGCATCAGCCCGCGCGGGAACAGCAGGTCGAGCACCGGGCCCCAGCCCTGTTCGCTCGAAAAGATCTTGTCCTTGTTGAACAGCACCAGTTCGTTGGCTTCCGCCCCGACCAGCGCAACGCTCCAGCCGCCGAAGGCGAAGCTCTTGTAGACCTTCCCGTAAGTCTCGATCATGCGCTTGGTGTAAGCGTGCGGGTCGGCCAGCTGCTTGAAGGTGTTGCCGATGACCGGCAGGCCACGCTCGCCCGGAATGTGTGCCAGGTCGGCATCGCTGGGGATGCCTTCGCTCCAATGCTTGAAGGTCGGAGTGGTGGCAGGCTTTTCAGCTAGGGTGGCCATGGCTTGAGTTCCCGTTTGGGTTTCGGATCACTACTTACCTTAGTGTAAGTAGTCGCTCAAATCCAGCCGGAAAGCTCGCGCCGGATCAGGCTTTCGAGCATCGCTATCCCGCCGCTCGAGACATTCAGGCAATCGAGCACGGCATATTGCTCGCCGCCCGCCTCCAGAAATTCGTTGCGTCCCTCGAGCGCGAGTTCCTCAAGCGTCTCGACGCAATCGGCGGCGAATCCGGGTGCAGCGACGACCAGCCGCTTGGTGCCCTTCTCACCCTCGGCGATTAGCGTGTCGTCGGTCGCGGGCTCCAGCCATTGGGCCGGGCCGAACCGCGACTGGAACGTCGTCTCGAACCGCACGCCCGCGAATTCGGGATTCTCGGCAAGCCGCTCGCGCAGCAGCCTTGCGGTCTTGTGACAATGGCAGTGATAGGGATCGCCGCGCTCCAGCGTGCGCAGCGGCATGCCGTGAAAACTGAGCAGCATGACTTCGGGCGCGAATTCGAGCGAACCAACCTGCCGCGCCAGATCGCCGGCCAATGCATCGAGATACGCCGGATTGTCGTGATAGGGCGGGAGAAACCGCAGGGCGGGCTGCCAGCGCATCGCCGCCATCACCCGCGCCACCTCGTCGAACACGGTCGCCGTCGTCGCGGCGCAATATTGCGGGTAGAGCGGCGCGATCAGGATCCGGTCGCACCCCTTCGCGGTCAGCTCGGTCATCCGCTGCTCGATCGAAGGCTGGCCGTATCGCATCGCGTAATCGACCACGATCTCCTGCCCCATCTCGCCGGCAATGGCTTCCGCCTGGCGGGCAGTGATATCCGCCAGCGGCGAGCCGCGATCGGTCCAGATCTTGGAATAGGCCTTCGCGCTTTTCTGCGGCCGCGTATTGAGAATGATGCCGCGCAGGATCGGCTGCCATGCGATCGGCGGGATTTCGATGACCCGGCGATCGGACAGGAACTGCTTGAGGTAACGCCTGACCGATCCCGGATCGGGCCCATCGGGCGTGCCGAGATTGACCAGCAGCACGCCGATTGCGCCGCTCTCGACCGGCGGGTGATCGTTGGGGAGGCGCTGCTTTTGCCAGGTCATGCAGCGTCCAACGCACCGGTGCGGCAACGTTTCCGGACAGAACTAAGGATGCTGCGATCGATCATATGCCGTCCGAAAGTAGGGGCAGGCGCCGCAGTCTCAAGCCCGTCGCCGAAAACAGCGCGTTGGCGATGGCGGGCGGCGCGATCACCGCGCCGAGCTCTCCCGGGTCGGCCGGAGGGGCCTCGCTGGCGATGAAATCGATCGCGATTTCGGGACAGTCGGCGAGCGTGGGCAGGCCGAGCCCGGCGTAATCGAGGGTGGTCGGAAGACCCGCGCGGTAGCGCAGCGCATTGCCGAGCGCGATCCCGATCCCGAACACCAGACCGCCTTCGATTTGCTGGCGAGCGACATCGGGATTGACGAGCCTGCCGATATCGACTGCCGCACTGAGGCGAGTGACCCGTACTCCGCCTTCACCCGGCCGCGCGGTTGCGACACAGGCGATCCGGGCGCCGGAGGCCGGATCGCCGATCCGGTGGCAGGCGATCCCCTGTCCGCTCTGGTCGAGCCCGCCGTCCCATTCGGCCAATTGCGCCGCGCGCTGGAGGCATGCGGCGAGGCGGATATCGTTGCCCAGCATCGACATCCGGAACGACAAGGGTTCGCGTCCCTGGGCCCGAGCAATCTCGTCGATGAAGCTCTCGATCGCGAAGGCGGTGTAGCTGTTGGCATTGCCGCGCACGCGGCCGACCGGCAGCCCGATCTCGACCGGTACATGCTCGACCACCACGCTCGGCAGTTCGTAGGCCGGGAGCGCGCCTTCGCAGGCGAGTTCATCCTTCTTGCCCGCCGCCTCGCGCAACGCCGCCCACGATGTAAGGTTGCCGAACAGCCGGTTGCCGAATTCGAGCGTAGCCGAGGGGCAGGCGAGCCGCACCCGCAGCGCGTCGATCTGGCCGCTATCGCCCTGCGCCAGCTGCGCTCCGAGCAACGCGTAGGCCGGATTGCGGGGACGGTTGCGGATCAGCTCGCTGCGGCGCGGCCAGCTCAGCTGCACCGGCTTCCCGATCTCGCGCGCGATCAGCGCGATCTCGATCGCGTGATCGTGTTCGAGTCTGGCATCAAAGCTGCCGCCGGCGGGCATCGGGTAGAGCGCGACATCTTCGGGATCGAGCCCGATCGCTTTGGCCGCCGCCACGCGCGCCTGTTCGGGAGCCTGCGATGCAATCCACAATTCCAGCCGCCCGTCGCGCAACCGCGCGGTCGCGGTCGCGGTCTCGAGCGGCGCGGCGGGAGCGGGTTCGACCTCGTAACGCTGCGCGAAATCGACCCGTGTCATTGCCGCTTCGCCAAAGCCGGTTTCGGCGATCCGGAACGACGGGCCGCCTCCGACCATCGTATCGAGCCGCCCGGCGATATCGTCGCTGTCGACCGGATAGGCGGTCTTGAAATGCGGTGCCATCGCCTCGAGCGCCCTGTTCGCGCTCCACCATGTCGTCGCCGCGACCGCGAGCCAGCGATTGCCGCGCACCGCACCCACGATCCCGCGAATGCCCTGCACCGCCCCGGCGTCGAAGCCGACCAGTTCCGATCCGTCGTTGGGGCCGTGGCGGATCGCGGCGAAGACCATTCCGGGCAACCGGATATCGCCGGCGAACTGGAATGTCCCGTCGACCTTGGACGGCAGGTCGATGCGCGGATATTCGATAGTCGAGGCACCGGGCAGCGGGAGCGGCGCGGCTCTGGCCGGTTCGGGCCGCAGCGGCGGAGGGTCGGGCGGAGAGCGTTCCGCCGCCCCGGCGGCAAGTTCGCCGAAAGTCGCCGAATTCTCGCCCAGCGTCACCATGCCGCCCGCGACCTCGCATTCCTCCCAGCTTGCGCCCCACCGATCGGCGGCTTCCTGCGCCAGCATCGCACGCGCAGTCGCACCGGCGGCGCGGCAGGCATCCTCGTAGGCGGCGATCGAGGTGCCGTCGGCTGTCGCGGTAAAGCGCCGCTCGCGCGCGAACCGCTCGGCGAACATCGCGTCGGTCGCGTCGGTCAATCCCGCACCGAACGGATCCCACAGCGCCATCCAGCGTTCGGCCAGCGGGATATTGGGATACGCCCCCGACACCGCTCCCGGCTCGACCGCGATCTGCCGCCAGTCCGCGCCCAGTTCCTGCGCCACGATCTGGGGCAGCAGCGTGGTGACCCCCTGCCCCATTTCGGTCTGCGGCACCGCGACCGTGACCACGCCGTCTTCGGCGATCTTGAGCCACGCACCGAACAGGTGTTCGCCGTCTGCCGGTTCGAGCGGGTTGGGATAGCTGCGCGGCATCAGCCACCACGCCACCAGCAAACCGCCCCCGACGGCCGCTCCGGTCAGCACTCCGCGTCTCGTGACCTGCATTTTCAGCCCGCCTCCCGTTCGAGCCAGTCGGCAACCTGCCGCGCGATCGCGGCGAAGGCGGCGGCGTTGTCGTCTTCACCCAGCGCGGGGGGATCGCCCGCATCGCTCTTGATCCGGATGTCGAGCGCGAGCGGAATTCGCCCGAGGAACGGGATGTCGAGCGTGTCGGCAAATTTCTCGACCCCGCCCTGCCCGAACGGATCGCTCACCTCGCCGCAATGCGGGCAGGCATAGCCCGCCATGTTCTCGACCAGCCCGATGATCGGGATATCGCCCTGCTCGAACAATTGCCCGGCGCGCGCCGCATCCATCAGCGCGATGTCCTGCGGCGTCGAAACCAGTACCGCGCCATCGGGCTTGTGCTTCTGCATCATCGAGAGCTGCACGTCGCCGGTTCCCGGCGGCAGGTCGACCAGCAACAGTTCGGTATCGCCCCAGCGCGCATCTACCAGCTGGCCCAGTGCACTCCCGGCCATCGGGCCGCGCCATGCCAGCGCCTTGCCCGGATTGACGAGGCTGCCCATCGACAGCAGCCTGATGCCGTGCGGCGTATCGATCGGGATCAGCTGCTCGTCCTCGGCCACCGGACGGTCCGTCTCGTTGCCGAGCAGGCGCGGCTGCGAGGGGCCGTAGATATCGGCATCGATCACCCCCACCTTCTTGCCGAGTTTCGACAGGGCGACGGCGAGATTGGTGGTGAGAGTCGACTTGCCGACCCCGCCCTTGCCCGATCCGATCGCGATCATCCGGCGGCGTGGCTTTTCGCCCATCAGCGCGACGCGCACTTCGCCGACGCCCTCGACCGGCGTGAGCGCTTCGGTGACCTGCCGTTCGAGCGTTTCGCGACCCTTCGCCGACATTTCCCCGACTTCGACGACCACGACGGCGCGCCCCGCGACCATCTTCGCCGAGCGCACGCGCGCTTCGATTTCCGGGGGCAACGCCGCGCGAAGCTGGTCTTCGCCGGGCGGTGAATTGGCGGCCGCGTTCATGGGACAGCGCCTCTAGCACCAAAATCCAACGCTCAACCCCTGTTTTTCGCCAATCCGCATACCTATAAGGGTTGTATGCGAATTTTCGACGGTTTGAGAGAGCGCTTTGGGTGGGCCGACAGGGGCCTTGCCATGGCTGGGAAAAAGAACCCTTGGGGCGGCGCCGGAAAGGGCGAAGGCGACGGCGATACGCCCGAAACCGGCGAAAGCGACCCGGGCAAATCCGGCGGCCCGCGCAATCCCTGGCTTCCCGGTGGCGGCTCGGACAATGGCAAGCGTCGTTCGGCCAGTATCGAGGATATCTTCAAGAATCGCGGTCCCGAAGGCCCCCGTCGCAGCGGCGGCGGGCCGCGCGGACCGAGTTTCCGCCTGCCCGAACGGCCCGGCGGCAAGAGCTGGGTCCCGGTCATCGCCGTAGGGGTCGTGCTGCTGTGGGCTGGGCTCACCAGCGTGCATTTCGTCCAGCCGCGCGAGCAAGGCGTGGTCACATGGTTCGGCGGGCAGTATTCGCGCACGCTGAATTCGGGCACCAATTTCACGCTGCCCTGGCCGATCCAGCAGGTGACGGTCGAGCTGGTCAGCCAGATCCGTTCGGAAACCGTGCCCAGCGGCAATACCGAAAAGCTGATCCTGACCGGGGACCAGAACCTGGTCGACCTGTCCTACCTCATCCGCTGGAACATCTCCGATCTGGCGCTTTACCAGTACCAGCTCGAGGACCCGCAGGACACGCTGCTCGAAGTGGGTGAGGCCGCGATGCGCGCTGCTGTCGCCAAGCAGGAACTCGACACGGTCCTGACCGGTGCCGGTCGCGCCGAGATCGAACAGGAAGTGCGCGACCGGATGCAGGCGCGGCTCGACGCCTACCGCTCGGGCATCGCGGTGCAGGGTATCGAAATCAACAAGACCGACCCGCCCAGCCGCGTCGAAGAAGCGTTCAAGGATGTGTCGTCGGCGCAGCAGGATGCCGACGCCGCTATGAACCGGTCGCGCGCGATCGCCGAACAGCTGCTCGCCCGCGCGCAGGGTGACGCGGCCGAGTTCAACAATATCTACGAACAATACCGGCTCGCGCCCGAAGTGACGCGCCGTCGCCTCTATTACGAGACGATGGAAAGCGTGCTGTCGCGCACCGACAAGACGATAATCGAGGCCGACGGGGTGACGCCCTACCTGCCGCTCAACGAGATGCAGCGCCGCCGCAACCAGCCGCAAGCCGCCACTCCCGCGCAGCCGGAGGGACAGTGACCATGGAAAACATCTGGCAGACATATCGCATCGCGATCATCGCTGTCGGCGTCGCGATCGTCGGCTTGCTCAGCTTCCTGTACGTGGTTCCGGAAACGCATCAGGCGGTGGTGATCCGCACCGGTAATCCCGAACGCACGGTCAACCGGTTCCGGCCGGACGTGCCCTACGGCCAGACCGGTGCGGGCATTTCGTGGCGGATTCCGTTCTTCGAGCGGGTTCAGATGATCGACCGCCGCGTGCTCGATCTCGACATGGAGCGCACCCAGGTGCTTTCCAACGATCAGCAGCGCCTGCAGGTCGATGCCTATGCGCGCTATCGCATCATCGATCCGGTACGGATGGTTCAACGGGCCGGGACCGAGGAACAGCTCGAAACCGCGCTGTTGCCGATCCTGACCTCGGTGCTGCGGCAGGAGCTCGGGCGCCGCCCGTTCGCCTCACTGATCAACGCCGAACGCGGCACCGCGATGACCAACATCACCTCGGCACTGGATCGCCAGGCGCGGCAATACGGCGCGCAGGTGCTCGACGTGCGGATCAAGGCGGCCGACCTTCCCGAAGGACGCCCGCTCGATGCGGCCTTCACCCGGATGGAGACCGACCGCGAGGAAGAGGCGGCAACCATCCGTGCGGCCGGGCAGCGCGACGCGCAGATCATTCGCGCCGAAGCGCAGGCCGAAGCCGCCCGCATCTACGCCGAAGCCTATGGCAAGGACCCGGAATTCTACGATTTCTACCGCGCCATGCAGAGCTATCGCCAGACCTTCCTGCAGGGCGAGGGTGAAAGCTCGATGGTCCTGTCGGAAGACAGCGAGTACTTCCGGCAGTTCCGCGGGCAGCGCTAGAGCGCTGCGCCGACGAACCGCCGACGCGGCCCGGCGAGCGGCGAGCGCGTTCAATCGCCGTTCAGTGCGTCTGGGCGCATTGTGGCGGCGTAGCTAAACACAGGAACGGGCGTGCGCCCGCGCGCGCCCGGTCATGAGGATAAGGAAAGAGGACGTGAACAACGTGCGGTATGTTTATGGACTGACGAGCGCGCTTCTGGTGGGAGGCGCTGCGGTTTCGCTGATCACTGGCCAGCCGGTCGGTGCGCAGGTCGCTCAGAACGACGATTCGGTGATGAGCCGGGTGGTGCCGCGGGCCGGCGCGCCCGAAAGCTTCGCCGACCTCACCGAACAGCTCCAGCCGGCGGTGGTCAACATCGCGACCCGCCAGCGGGTGCAGGTCAACAACAACCCGTTCGCGGGGACGCCGTTCGCGGACCTGTTCAGCCGCCGCCGGGGCGGAACCCCGCAGCAGCCGCAAACGCGCGAGGCACAATCGCTCGGTTCCGGCTTCATCATTTCCGCCGATGGCTTCGTGGTGACCAACAACCACGTCGTCGCGCCCAACAACCGCGCGACGCTCGAATCGATCACGGTCACGATGCCCGACGGCACCGAATACGAAGCCGAGCTGGTCGGGGCCGACGCACCGTCGGATCTCGCGGTGCTCAAGATCAAGGCCAATCGCACCTTCCCGTTCGTGCAGTTCGGCGATTCGAGCGAAGCGCGCGTGGGCGACTGGGTGGTCGCGATCGGCAACCCGTTCGGGCTCGGCGGCACGGTCACCAGCGGGATCGTTTCGGCGGTCTACCGCAACACCGGCCAGGGTGGCGCCTACGACCGCTACATCCAGACCGACGCAAGCATCAACCGCGGCAATTCGGGCGGCCCGCTGTTCGACATGCAGGGCAACGTCATCGGCATCAACAACGCGATCTTCTCGCCCTCGGGCGGCAGCGTCGGGATCGGTTTCGCGATTCCCGCCGAAATCGCGGCGCCGATCGTCGACAAGCTCAAGTCCGGCAGCGAGGTCGAGCGGGGTTTCCTCGGCGTGTCGCTCCAGCCGATGGACGATGACCTCGCCGATTCGCTCGGCCTGCCGCGCAATCGCGGCGAGCTGGTCCAGTCGGTGCAGGACGACAGCGCGGCGCAGGCCGCCGGGCTGCGTCCGGGCGATATCGTGACCAAGGTCAACGGCCGCGATGTCACCTCCGACCAGACGCTGTCGTTCCTCGTCGCCAATCTCGAGCCGGGCATGCGGGTGCCGATCGAATTGCTCCGCAACGGGCAGACGCTGACCGTCACTGCGACGCTCGGCAAGCGGCCGACGGAGGCCGAACTGGCGCAGCAGGCGCAGGTGTTCGACCCGGAATCGGACGAACCGATGGATCCCGACCAGACCGACGACGTGATCGCCGAAAAGCTCGGGCTGCAGGTGCTGGCCATGACCCCGCAGATCGCGCGCCAGCTGGGTGCCGACAGCGGCACCGTCGGGATGGTGATCGGCGCGGTCGATCCGAATTCGGACGCGGCGCGCAAGGGCCTGCAACGCGGCGACATCATCCTGTCCGCGAATTACTCGCCGGTTTCCTCGATCGACGAACTGCGGGGAGCCATCGCCGAGGCCGAAAGCGAAGGTCGCGAGGCGATCCTGCTGCGCATCCAGCGCCGCGGCCAGCCGCCGCGCTATGTCGGCGTGCGCCTGCGCTAGGCACCGCCCGGCCCATTCACCAACGCAAACAAAAAGGCGCCGGGACATCCCCGGCGCCTTTTTCGTTGCAGTCAGCGGCGCCGCTAGTTCGCGAGGGTTTCCTGGGCCGGACGCGGTGCTGCCGGTGCGCGCGGCTGCGGTTGCGGCGGCCCGGTTTCCGGAAGCGGTGGCGAGCGCGGCTGCGGCGAACGCGAAGGTTGGGGCCGCGATCGTCGCTCGCGCTCCGGCGGCAGTTCGCCGCCGGTGGCGCGCTCGAGGAAATCCTCGCTCACGGCTGGCGGCGGTTCGGTACCAGCTCCCCCTTCGGGACGTTCACCGTCGACTCCGAACGGGCTCTCCGAGGGGTCGCGCCGTCCCGGTTCGATGAGATTGCCGTCCTCGTCGATGAAGTAGTAATCGTCGGGCTCGCCCAGCAGATACTCGTCATCTGGCTCGAGCCGCCATTCGGGCAGGTTCAGCTCGGTATCGAACTGCTCGACCGGGCGGTCTTTCACCGCGTAGCGCATGTAGGCAGCAAAGGCCGCCGCCGGTGCGCGCCCGCCCTGCAGACCCGGAACCGCCTTGGCGTCGTCACGCCCCATCCACACGCCGGTGGTGATCCCCGACGAAAACCCCACGAACCAGCCATCCTTGTTCGAGCTGGTAGTGCCGGTCTTGCCTGCCACCGGGCGCCCGATCTGCGCCGCGCGCCCCGTCCCGGTCTGCACCGCTGCCTGAAGCAGGTCGGTTATCCCGGCGGCCACGTAGTCGGGGACGAGTGTCGTCTGGCGCTGCTTCTTGTGTTCGTAGAGCAGTTCGCCGCTGGCGGTGGTCACCCGGGTGATGCCATACGGCTCGACCGAAACCCCCTTGGCCGAGACCGCGGCAAAGGCGCGGGTCATGTCGATCAGCCGCACCTCGGACGATCCCAGCACCATCGACGGGTAGGTCGAAACCGGCGTCGTGATACCGAACCGCCGCGCCATCGACGCGACGGTCCCGAACCCCACTTCGTTGCCGAGCTGCGCCGCCACGGTGTTGATCGAATAGGCGAAAGCGGTGCGCACGTCGGTATCGCCGATATTGCGCCCGTTGGAATTGCGCGGGCTCCAGCCGTCGATCGTGACCGGCACGTCCTTGACCTCGTCGGTCGGCGTGTAACCGGCCTCGAGCGCGGCGAGAAAGACGAACAGCTTCCACGAAGAACCGGGCTGGCGCATCGCGTTGGTGGCGCGGTTGTAATTGCTTTCGACATAATCGGTGCCACCGACCATCGCCAGGATCGCTCCGTCGCGATCGAGGCTGACGAGCGCGCCCTGCGCACCGTCGGGCGTGTTGGCATCGACCGAAGCGGTCGCGGCGCGCTGCATCCCGACATCGAGCGTGGTCCACACTTCGATCGGGGCAAAGGTTTCGGGCAGCAGGATATCGAGCTGCGGCAACGCCCAGTCGGTAAAGTAGCGGACCGAATTCTGCCCGGATTGCTGTTTCAACTCCACCGTGTCGACATCGACCGACGCCTGTTCGGCGGTGATGTAGCCCTGCTCGCGCATCAGCCGCAGCACCACTTTCGCGCGATCGACCGCGGCCTGCACGTCGGCGGTCGGCGAATAGCGGCTGGGCGCCTTGACCAGGCCGGCGATGATCGAAGCCTCGGCGACCGACAGCTCTTTCGCCGGGTGGCTGAAGAACTTGCGGCTGGCGCTGTCGATCCCGTAGGCGCCGCCGCCGAAATAAACCTTGTTGAGGTAGAGCTCGAGGATCTGTTCCTTGGAGAACTTCCATTCAAGCGCCATCGCCAGCACCGCTTCGCGCGCCTTGCGGTCGACGGTCCGGTTGTTGTTGAGGAACAGGTTGCGCGCCAGCTGCTGGCTGATCGTCGAGGTTCCGCCGACCCGTGAGCGCGAGCCGGTGAAGCCTTCGATCACCGCGCCGGTGGTGCGCACCGGATCGACCCCGAAATGGTCGTGAAACCGCTTGTCTTCGACCGCGACCATCGCGTTCTTCATCGTTTCGGGAATGTCCTGATAGTCGAGCCATTCGCCGAAACTCGGCCCCAGTTCGACAATCTCGCTGCCGTCGCGCGCGCGCACCAGGATGGTCTGCCCCGTCTGGGTCGCCTTGAGCTGGTAGAAACTGGGGATCGAGCGCGCCGCGAACCCGACCGCAAAGGCGAGGAACAGCGCGCCCAACACCGCTGCGCCGGTGCCCCACAGCGCGAGCCGCTTGGTCCAGCGCCAGAACGGGGAAGCAGGCTTGCCCTCGCCCCTGCTCTTGCGCGGCTTGCTGGAGCGCGAGCGGGACCGTTCGGCGGCGGCGCGGCGGCTGCCGCGCTTGCTCTTGTTCTGGATACCGTCACCCCGTTTCGACATCGTCGTCCATCAACCCGCTGAGCCATTCCACCACGGCACGGCACTGCATAGGCGACTTCTAACCGCGCGTGAACATGTCCGGCGGCACCGGTCCCCCGGGAATCGACCCCGTCGCGCGCTCAATCGCCGGTCTGGTCGGTTTCCCCATCGAAATCGAGCGCGGCCGAATTGATGCAATAGCGCATGCCGCCGGCATCGGGCGGGCCGTCCGGGAAGACGTGGCCGAGATGCCCGCCGCAGGTCGCGCACAGCACTTCGGTGCGAATCATGCCAAACGATGTGTCGCGCCGCTCCTCGACGGTCTCTTCGTCCGCGGCCCTGGTAAAGGCGGGCCAGCCGCAGCCGCTGTTGTACTTCGCATCGCTTTCGAACAGCTTCGTGCCACAGCCGGCACACATGTATTCGCCGTCCTGGAAATGCTTGTCGTACTGGCCGGTGAAGGCGCGCTCGGTCCCCGCCTCGCGCAATACGTGGAATTGCTCGGGCGTGAGTTTTCGGCGCCAGTCGTCTTCGCTCAGCGTCTTGGGATCGGGGGAGGTCATGCGGGGGTCCTTCCTGTTCCCCCCAATATCGGGGCGAGCAGCGGCGTCCGCAAGGGCGATGGCGTAGCGTACAGTGCGAGCCGGGGTCGCATGCCGGCCCGGCTTCAGCCGGGCAGGGCGGTGTCGCTATCCGTCGACGAGCGCATAATGTGCGGGCGGCTTGATCACGTCCATCCGTTCGGTCAGCAGCGGACGGAAGCTCGGTCGGCTCTTGAACACCGCATACCAGCCTCGGGTCTGTTCGTGCCCGGTCCAGTCGATCCCGCCGAGATAGTCGGCGACGCTGATCTGCGCCGCAGCCGCGAGGTCCGCCAGGCTCATGGTCGATCCCGCCAGCCACGGGCGGTTGTCGATCAGCCAGTCCATGTAATCGAGATGGCCGTGCGCCATCTTCATCGCTTCGCGCAGCGCCTTGCTGTCGGGCGGCTGGCGCAGCACGATGCGTTTCTTCATCCGCTCGGACAGCAGCGGCGCGGTCACGTCGGTGTAGAAATTCTCGTCGAACAGGGCGACCAGACGGCGGATTTCCGCACGCACCGTCGCCGTGCCGTTGATCATCGGGGAGCGGTCGACCGTCTCCTCGAAATATTCCGCGATCGCGCGGCTGTCGGCGATCGTGATCCCGCGCTCCTCGTCCACCAGCACCGGGGTGCGCCCGGCGGGGTTGAGGTTGAAGAACATGTCGGACGCCGCCCAGGGATCTTCGCGCACGAGCTCGTAGGCAATGTTCTTCTCACCCATCAGCAGCCGCAGCTTGCGGCTGAAGGGACACAGGGGAAATTGATAGAGCTGCCACATTGCGCGTGAAATCATGCCTCAAGCGCGCGGATACGTCCATATTCGCGGCTGCGTAAGCGGCGACTTATATGCGGTTATCGCGCGTCGCGCGCTTCTTCGATCGCTTCGCGCATGCGCTCGGCCATATCGCGGAAGGCGGGGAGCATGTCGCGCATGCCCTCGGTCATGGCACTCATCGCATTCATCGCCACCGGCAGACTTTCGGACAGCCGTTCGGGCAGGTCCTCGGCTTCGGGAGCAAGATCGCGGACGCGGGCATCGGGATCGATATCCGGCCCCGCCCCGCCGGTCGCGCGGTCGATCGCATCGGCGAACGGACCGACCTCGAGATCGAGCATCGCGCTCACGAAAACCTGCGCCATGACGGCGGCCTGATCCTGGAATTGCGGATCGCCGAGCCTGTCCGACAGTTCCGACAATGCCGCTTCCGGCGGCTCGACCGGTTGTTCGTCAGCCTGCGCGTAGACGGGCGAGGCGAACGCAATCACCGCAGCAGCGGCAAGGGGGAAAGCGCGCATGGCAGATCCTTTCGGTATTTCGGGGTGCGACCGCTCTAGTTCATGTTCGATGACGTTTAGCTGAACGAGTGCGCTCAGACCCCGGACGCTTCGAGCATCACCAGGCACGCGGGCATGACCGCATCGACTGCGCCCTCGTCCCGAAGGCGGCGCGCCTCGTCGCCGACAAGCTGTGCCACACCATTCCTGTCGAGCCCGGTCTGATCCATCACCTGCGCCAGGGCGACAACGAAGAATTCGCGCCCGCGCGGGCCGAGATCGGGCCATTTCCGTGCCGATTCGTCTCCGGTCGACTGCAGGTGTGCGATGATCGCGAACGCCGCCGAACAGCGAATGGCCGCGCGGTTCTCCTGCGTCAGCCGGACTTCGTCCGCAGGGGTTGCCGGGGTCGGGCTTTGCGCAGCCAGCAGGACTGCGACAAGAGTTCTCATCATCATCGCACGCGCCGTATAGCCAGCGCGATGAACCTCATGCTACCGCGCATGCAAATATCAGCATGAGAGGAGTCACCGATGCTCAACCACATCATGATCGGCAGCAACGATATCGAGCGGTCGAAGAAATTCTACAACGCGGTGCTCGGCGTACTCGGTGCGGGCGAGCCGTTCGTCAATGTTTCCGCCACCGGCCACACGCGGCTGTTCTACATGCACGACGGCAGCACCTTTTCGGTCAGCGAGCCGATCAACGACGCACCGGCCACTGTCGCCAACGGATCGACCATCGGCTTCAAGTGCAACTCACTCGAACAGGTGAAGGAACTGCACGACGTCGCGATCGCTCATGGCGGAACCAGCATCGAAGACCCGCCCGGCCCGCGCGAGAACACGATGGGCACGATGAACCTGTGCTATTTCACCGATCCCGACGGCCACAAGATCTGCGGCATCCACCGCGCCTAATCTGGCGGAAGTGTCCGGGGCCGCTCGCTCACTCCACCCTACCGGCTAAGCTGGAACACGGCGAATTCGGCACGCCAGTTGGCGCCGAATTCGCCGATCTGCGCTTCATTGGCGAAGTACCAGGCGCGGTCGATGGCTGCGCCTTTTTCGCGCGCGAGATCACGGAAGTCGTCAACGGTGACGTGGTGGATGTTGTCGGTTTCGTACCAGCTGACCGGCAGCGCCCGCGTCACTGGCATCCGCCCCCGAACATCAGCGCGGAGCGGGTCCGCCAGTGCGCGAAATTCGGGAACGAGACGAAGGCCCGCCGCCCGACCCTGAGCAGTTCGTCGAGCATCAGGTCGGGCCGGGTCGCAGTCTGCAGCGTCTGACTCAGGATCGCATAGTCGAACGCCTTGTCGGGATAGTCCGCAAGGTCGGTATTGGCATCGCCCTGCACCACCGAAAGCCCGCGCGCGACGCAGCGCTCGACCTTTGCCGCGTCGATCTCCATCCCCCGCGCGTCGGCCTGTTTCGCGCCTTCAAGCTCGGCCATGAGCGCGCCATCGCCGCAGCCGATATCGAGCACCCGGCTCTGCGCCGCGACATGCTCGGCGATGACGGCGAGATCGGGACGGAGGGTGGACCGGCTCATTCGATGAACCCCTTCACCACCCGGTCGAGCTGCGCGTGTTCGAGCAAGAAGCTGTCGTGGCCGTTGGGCGCGCTCAATTCGACGAAGCTGACCTTGGCTCCGGCGGCGTTGAGCGCATGGACGATGTGGCGGCTCTCCGCCGTCGGATAGAGCCAGTCGGTGTCGAAGCTGACGAGGCAGAACCGCGCAGGGCTGCCCGAGAACGCGTTGGCGAGCTTGCCGCCATGCTCTTCGGCGAGGTCGAAATAGTCCATTGCCCGCGTGATGTAGAGATAGCTGTTCGCATCGAACCGCTGGGTAAACCCGCTGCCCTGGTAGCGCAGGTAGCTCTCGACCTGGAAATCGGCATCGAAGCCGAAGCTCTTGGCACCGGGTTTCCCGTCTTCCCTGGCCTGCAACCGCCGCCCGAATTTCTCGGTCAGTCCGGCTTCCGAGAGGTAGGTGATGTGCGCCGCCATCCGCGCCACTGCGAGCCCGTTGTCGGGTTTCGCGTCGCTCGCGTAATAGTCACCCCCGGCCCAGGCGGGATCGGCCATGATCGCCTGCCGTCCGACTTCGTGAAACGCGATGTTCTGCGCCGAATGCCGCGCGGTCGAGGCGATCACCAGCACGCGTTCGGTACGGTCGGGCCAGTTCGCCGCGAGGCTCAGCGCCTGCATCCCGCCCATCGACCCGCCGACAATCGTGTGCAGCCGCTCGATCCCCAACCCGTCGAGCAGCGCGACCACTCCCCTCACCATGTCGCGGATGGTGATGACGGGAAAGCGCATCGCGTAGGGCTTGCCATCCGAACCGGGGCTCGCCGGGCCGGTCGAGCCCATGCAGCTGCCGATCACATTGGCGCAGATGACATGGAAGCGGTCGGTATCGATCGGCTTGCCGGAGCCGACCATCCGCTCCCACCAGCCAGGCTTGCCGGTGATGGGATGGGTAGATGCCACATACTGGTCGCCGGTAAGCGCGTGGCAGATCAGCACGACGTTCGATCGATCCGCCGCCAGCGCGCCATAGGTTGCGTAGGCGATCTCCACGCCCGAAAGCACCTCGCCGCTGTCGAGCGGCAGGTCGCTGGGCAGCGCAAAGCTGTGGGAGGCGGAAGCGGCATTCATTGCGCCCGCCAAAGAGGAAAAACGGCCTTTCGACAAGCTCGGGGCGAACGGTTAGGAGAAATTTTCGCTATTCCGTTCGTGCTGAGCTTGTCGAAGCACCGGATTTTCTTCAAGCCGCTGCGCGATGAAGTCGAAACCCACACCCAAACCCTGGATCGAGGCGATCCACGCCTATGTTCCCGGCAAGGCGACCGCGAGCGACGGGCGTCCGCTGGTGAAACTGTCGGCGAACGAGAACCCGCTCGGCACCAGCCCGGCGGCGCTGGCCGCGCTCGAAGCAGCGCGCGGAGAGGCGGCGAGCTATCCCGATCCCGACAGCAAGGCATTGCGCGCGAAAATCGCTGAACTGCATGGGCTCGACGCGGACCGGATCGTCTGCGGCACCGGCTCGGACGAGCTGCTCAACCTCGCTGCGCAGGGTTATGCCGGGCAGGACGACGAGGTGCTGTTCAGCCGCCACTCCTTCTCGGTCTACGACATCGCCGCGCGGCGCTGCGGCGCGAACCCGGTCGAAGCACCCGACCGCGATTTCACCGCCGATGTCGATGCGCTGCTTGCCGCCGTCAGCGAGCGGACCCGGGTGGTGTTCCTCGCCAATCCCAACAATCCTACCGGCACCTGGATACCGGCGAATGAGGTCGAGCGGCTGCATGCCGGCCTGCCGCAGGACGTGGTGCTGGTGGTGGACGAGGCCTATGCCGAATACCTGCCCGAAGCCGAACAGCGCGCCGGCTTTGCGCTCGCTGCAGCCCACGAAAACGTGCTGGTCACGCGCACCTTCTCCAAGATTTATGGCCTCGCCGCCGAGCGGATCGGGTGGGCGACCGGGGCGCCGGGACTGATCGCGACGCTCAACCGCATTCGCGGACCGTTCAACGTCACCGCATCGGGGCAGAAGGCCGGGCTGGCCGCGCTGGACGATCAGGATTTCGTTCGCCGCAGCCGCGATCACAACGCCGCCGAGCGTGCGCGCCTCGCCGATGCCGTTGCGGCGCTGGGCAATCACGGGCTGAGCGCGGTGCCGAGCGAGGCGAACTTCCTGCTGGTGCAGTTCGAGGGCGACCTTTCCGCCGAAACCGCGCGCGATGCGATCGCGGAAGTCGGTTACGCGGTGCGACACATCCCGGAACCCGGCCTCAGCCATGCGCTGCGCATCACCATCGGCAAGAGCGAAGACATGACCCGAGTCATCGCCACCCTGCGCCAGCTGTGCGGAGAGGCGCCATGACGATCAATCGGGTTGCCATCATCGGGCTTGGCCTGCTCGGCGGATCGATCGGGCTGGCGCTGCGCGAGCGCGCGCCGGGAATTGCCACCACCGGCTTCGACGCCGATCCCAATGTCCGCGCGGTCGCCACGGATCGGGATCTGGTCGGTACGGTGTGCGAGACCCCCGGCGAGGCCGTGGCCGAGGCCGATCTGGTGATCCTGTGCGTGCCGGTCGGCGCGATGGGCGATGCCGCGCGCGCCTTTGCCGATGCCTTGCCGGAAGGGGCAATCGTCAGCGATGTCGGCTCGTCCAAGCGCCACGTCGCCGAGGCGCTGGCAGAAGCGCTGCCGGGCCACACGATCATCCCTGCGCACCCCGTCGCCGGGACCGAGCAGAGCGGGCCGGAGGCCGGGTTCGCGACCCTGTTCGCCAATCGCTGGTGCATCCTCACCCCTCCAGCCGATGCGGAGGAGGACAAGGTCGAGGTGCTTGCGAATTTCTGGCGCGGTCTCGGCGCGCGGATCGAGATCATGGATGCCGAGCATCACGACCTCGTGCTCGCCGTGACCAGCCACATCCCGCACCTCATTGCCTACACCATCGTCGGCACCGCCAGCGATCTGGAAGACGTGACCCGCAGCGAAGTCATCAAGTATTCCGCCGGTGGCTTTCGCGATTTCACCCGCATCGCCGCCTCCGATCCGGTGATGTGGCGCGACGTGTTCCTCTCGAACAAGACCGCCGTGCTCGAAATGCTGGGCCGCTTCACCGAGGACCTGACGGCGCTGCAACGCGCGATACGATCCGGCGACGGCGACACCCTGCACGACCTGTTCGACCGCACCCGCGCGATACGGCGCTCGATCATCGAGGAAGGGCAGGACGACGAGCGGCCCGATTTCGGGCGGGAGGATCATATTTGATTTCGCCTCAAGCGCCGGCGGGGCCATCCGGCCCCTTGGCTATCCTCGCTCACGCGACCTGAAGGTCGCATCGCTGCGGGCGGGCGGTCGCCCTTGCGGCTGCGTCGCAGCCGATGAGGCTCAATTCAACGCATTGATCGCTGCATGCACACGCGCCTCGACTTCCGCGCGGGGGAGGCCTGCCGGGATCGTCTCGCCGATCCGATATGTGATCGTGCCCGGCCGCTTCCACAGCCGGTTATAAAGCGGGCCGCTGTTCACAGCGACCGGCACGACCGGCAGTCGCAGCAGCTTGTAAAGCCCGGCAAACCCCGATTGCAGCGGGCGCTCACTCCCGTGTTCCACCCGTGTGCCCTCGGGAAAGATCACCAGCGGACGGCCCTCCGCAATCCGTTGCCGCGCGGTCGTCAGCATATGCCGCAGCGCCCGCGCGCCTTCATCACGGGCCACAGGTACAAGACCGTAGACTTTCGCCGAAAACCCCCAGCCGGGGATCGTAAACAATTCGCGCTTGGCGAACACGGCGGGAAAGCTGAGCAGGTGCGGCAGGTCGATCGCTTCGAAATAGCTTTCGTGCTTCATCGCGATCAGAACCGGTTCGTCGGGCAGCGAGCCTTCGACGTCGATCGCAATGCCCAGCAGGTTGCTCACGCACCAGCGGTGCCACTTGCCCCATGTCGCCACCACCCGCTTGAGCCAATGCCGCCCGAACGGGATCGCCAGCACCGATGCAACCACCAGCACGGCGCTGAACCCGTAGAACAACAGGTAGAACAGGAGACTGCGTAGAACCGCCATGGCTGCCCTCAATAACCGAACAGTCCGGCGACCCAGCTGGCGAGCAGCTTGTGATACTCGAGAAACAGGCTGGTCAGGCTCGGTTCGGACGGCACCGCGTCGCGCACCACCGTGACATCGTCGGGCAACGCCCGGTCGAGCTCGCGCGCGGCACGGCGCATGTGCCAGTCGGTTGTGACCAGCCGCAGCGTCTTGACCTTGTTGTCGACCACCCATTGCGCAGTCTCGGCAGCGTTCGAGCGAGTATCGACCGCCGCAAAGCCCAGCGTCACGCAACATTCCATTCGTTCGGGTGCCACGTCGAACTGGGCGGCGAACTCTTCCGGCTTTACCTCGCGGTCGACGCCGCTCACCAGCATCTGCCGGGCAAGCCCGCGATCGAGCACATCGAGCCCCTGCGCAATCCGG
Source organism: Erythrobacter sp. JK5 (assembly GCF_018205975.1). NCBI lineage: Bacteria > Pseudomonadati > Pseudomonadota > Alphaproteobacteria > Sphingomonadales > Erythrobacteraceae > Erythrobacter > Erythrobacter sp. JK5. The sequence continues at coordinate 2,204,672 of NZ_CP073577.1, forward strand.
CCTGCACCGCCGGTCGGCACGATCACAGCATCGGTAGCCGTCTCCTGCGCCGGTTGCGGCAACCAGACCGCAAACCACAGGAAGCCGAGCGCCCAGATCAGGAACAGCGTAGCGACGGACCGCCGGATCATAGCATTCTCCGCAGTGCGAGCGCGATCGTGATGCGCCCCGTCAGCAGCGCCAGCAGCACGCCGAGGATCGGGATCGCCGCGATCACCAGCCAGTCGCCGAGGTCGAGCCCGCCGCCTGACAACATGCCGCTGTCGAGCGCGGAGAACTGCCGGCCAAGCAGCCACACTGCGGCGAGGCCCAGCATCAGTCCCGCTGCCGCGCCAAAACTCGCTTCGCGCAGCACCGATCGCTGGAAAATTCCGGTAACCTGCGTGTCGGTGCCCCCCAGAAGGTGGATGATCTCGACCGTCTCGCGGTGATTGGCAAAGGCGCTGCGCGCTGCCAGCCACACCGCCGCAGCCGTGGCGAAGGCGACCAGCGCAATCAGAGCGAGCGCGAGATATTGCAGCGCGGCGAGCGCATCGTAGACCGGGCGCAGCCAGTCCGACTGCGCATCGACCCGCGCATCGGGCACGGCATCGCGCATCAGCGCCTCGACCCGGGCGATCTCGCCGGCAGAGGCGCGGCGGGTCAGTTCGACGTCGATCAGCGCCGGAATCGGCAATTCGTCGCTGCTCGCGCCGGCACCCAGCCACGGCTCGAGCAGGTCGGCGAGTTCCTTTTCGGGAACGATCCGCACCGACTGGACCAGTGGATCGTCGGCCAGCACCTGCGCAGCGGCCTGCGCGTCGCGCTGGCGCGCTTGCGGATCGGCCTCCACGATCTGCACCGTCAGCGCGTCGGACAAGTCGGCGCGGGCGCTGCTAGCGAGATTGCGCAGCGCCAGACCGCCCGCGGCGGAAACGATGACCAAGGCGATCAGGATCGCGATGACCCAAGGGATCGGGCCGCCGAAGCGGGTCTGCGGCACCAGCCGTGCAGCGAAATTGCCGCGCAACGGACCGGCGCCATCGCCGCGCTTGCCCTGCGGCGGAATCCGGGTCGGCGGAGCGTCGGTCATGATGGCACCTGCGCGCCGATCGCCGACCCGCCGCTGGGTCGCGGGGGGAACCGCAGCGCCCCGGTCGGATCGGACAACCGCCCCTTGTTGAGCCGCATGATCAGCGAATCCGGCACTTTCTTGAGCAGGTGCACGTCGTGAGTCGCGACCACCACGGTGGTGCCGACGCGGTTGTTGAGCGCCTCGAACAGGCGCAGCAGCTTGAGCGCCATTTCCGGATCGACGTTCCCGGTCGGCTCGTCCGCGATCAGCATCTGCGGTCGGGCGATCACCGCGCGGGCGATCGCGACGCGCTGCTGCTCCCCGCCCGACATGGTCGCCGGATCGGCTTGGGCGCGGTGCGACAGCCCAACCCAGTCCAGCATGTCGGATACCGGCTTGATCACATTCGCTTCGCGGATCCCGGCAAGGCGCAGCGGCAGCGCCACGTTGTCGAACGCGGAGAGATGCGAAACGAGCCGGAAGTCCTGGAACACCACGCCGAGCCGACGCCGGAAATCGGGCAGGCGCCCCCTCGGCATGGTGATGACATCCTGCCCGAACATCTGGATCGCCCCGCGCGAAGGCCGCTGCGCGAGGTAGAGCAGCTTGAGCAAGCTGGTCTTTCCCGCCCCGCTCGCACCCGTGAGGAAGTAGAAACTGCCGGGGAACAGGGTGAAGCTGAGGTCGCTCAGCACCTCCGGGTCGGTGCCATAGCGCAGCCCGACATTGTCGAATTTGACGATTTCTCCCGGCCGGTCGGTCATGGCCCGGCCCTAACGCAGGCCATCGTCGCGGGGAAGTCTGTCATCGCATTGGAGTTTATAAGGACGCTGCAGTGTGGAAAAAAGGCGCGATTCGCCGATGTCTACGGCCGATGCCCTTGTGCGGGCGGGGGCGTGGGCTATTGCATTCGCCCGGATGATCATCGCCTGCCCTGCCTGCTCGACGCGCTACGCGGTTCCCGATTCCGCCATCGGCGGCGACGGTCGCACGGTGCGCTGCGCGAAGTGCAAGCACAGCTGGTTCCAGGAAGGGCGGCCGCTGGACCTCGCTTCGGTTGCCCCGTCCCCGGCGGCCCCGGAACCTGGGACGACCCAGCCATCGCCGCCGTCCGAACAGCCCGCGCCCCCGCCGTCACCGCCGCCGTCGCCGTCGCCTGAAAGCGCGCCGCCCGTTGCCGATGCGGCCGAACCCTCCGGGGGCGGCCCGTCGATCAGCCACTGGAAGACCGAAAGCCACCCCTCCGAACAGATCGCGGCCCGGGCGCTGCGACAGGGTCTGCCGCGACAGGAAGCCGCCGCGCCTGCGGCAAGGCCGCCTGCACCGGTTGATGCCAGCCCCCCGTGCCCGAACCGGCAAGCCAGGAACCGCCCGGTTTCGCGGGCGGCGAAGACCCGTTTGCGGACCATGCCGACATCGCGGAAGACGCCGGCTACGACGAGGGTTACGGCGACAGCGAGGTCTCGCAGTTCGATTACACCCCGCCCTTCACCGCGCGGCGCAATCCGCTCAAGATGTGGACCGCTGCGGCGGCGATCTTTGCCCTGCTGGCGACGGGCACGATTGTCGCCGTCAATTACTACGGCCTGCCCGACTGGGCGCCGTTCAACCGCCCGACATTCGGCCTGGGCCAGCCCGATCTGGCGCTCGACTTCCCGCCCGCGCAGCAGCAACCCGAAACGCTGGCGAACGGCGAGGAGATATTTCGGGTCCGCGGCGCGATCACCAACACCGGGCGCAGCACCGTGTCGGTTCCGACCCTGCTGATCGTGTTTCGCGACGCACGCGAACGCCAGGTCGGCAATTGGGTGGTGGTGCCGTCGAAGGCGGAACTCGCGCCGGGGGAAAGCCTCAACGTGACCGAAGCGATCGCCGACATCCCGCCGACCGCAGAGGTGGCTGAAATCGGCTGGTCGCCGGGTTGATCCACCCGGGGTAGCGTTCAGTTGAATTCGAACCACACCGTTCCCGCGGCATCGCGCGAGCGTTGCGGCGGAACGGCGCTTTCAGCGCTCACTTGCTGAACCGCGTCGCGCGGGCGGTAGCGGACAATCGCTGGCTGCAAAATCCGCGCGCTTGCCGAAACGGTCACCCCGGGCACGGGCCTGCGCGTGGTCTGGGCATCGGCCGCGACCGGCGCGGCGCTCTGCACGATCATCAGAAGGGCTGCTCCGGCGCTCATCGGCTATGGTTGACGCGCGATTAACCCTGTTCGCAAGTGATTTGGAAAGGTGGTCCCGGGCCGGGACACACGCGCGGGCGCAGTCAGACGCGGGGTCGCGATGCCCAGGTGTCAAAAGCCTTGCGGAAGGCAGGACCGCTTGCTAATGGCGCGCGCCTACCAAGGGGCAGCGCCGCGGCGCACCCCGGACTCCCGAGTGCGGTCGTGGCGGAACTGGTAGACGCGCAACGTTGAGGTCGTTGTGGGCTAACGCCCGTGGAAGTTCGAGTCTTCTCGACCGCACCAAAAAGTCTTTGCGAGTACCGAAGAATCCTGTTGGCGACTTTCCGGCGCCATGAGCACACTGGCTGTAACCGGTCGGTGGGGCGGGAGAGGCAGCGTCATCCGCGCCACTGGCAGGTTCAGCCGGTTCTGCGCTTCAATTCCCGTGGTGAGCAGCCGAACCGCGAGGTGAAGGCGCGGGTGAAGGCTGCGGGCGACTGGTACCCGGTTCCGGCGGCTGCCTGCTGCACCGAGCATCGTGTGTCCTCGAGCAGCGAGAGGGCCTTCTGCAGGCGCCACTCCGACAGATAGCTCATCGGCCCCATGCCCAGCAACTCGCTGAAGCGATCGGCGAAGCTGCTTCGCGACATGCCGACTTCGCTGGCGAGAAGGCTGACAGTCCACGGCTGTTCCGCGTGGCGATGCATCAACTGGAGTGCCTTTCCGATCTGGCGGTCGGACAGGGCCTTGAGAAGCGAGGTCATTTCTGGCGTCCGACCCACCCCGAGCCGGAGCAGTTCGATAAAGAATACCTCGGAAAGGCGCGTGATCGTCGCGTTGGCGACCGCTCCTTCGCTGAACATCCGGCGCGTGAGCAATCGCAAGACCTCGTCCAGCCACACTTCGCGTGCGCGGATCGAGGAACAGGTGAGCAGATAATCGGGCAAGGCCCGCAGGAGCGGGTGATCGGCACCGTTGCGGAACGAGAAATGGCCGCAGATCAACTGGGTCGATGCGTTCGGGTCTCCGTCTCCGACGACCAACACACCTTCGCCGTCATACTCGGCATCGGCCAGGACCGATTCGAGCGCAGGAGCACCATCCGCCTGCGAACAGGAGATCGTGTGCGACCTGCCGCGCGGCACGAGGATAAGATCGCCGGCTTTCAGTTCGACGCGGTCGCCACTGGCAAAGCCGACGAAGCAGGTACCTTGCACGCACAGGTGAAACCGCGCTGCCTGGTCCAGCTCGGGCACGGCAACCGCCCAAGGGGAAGACAAATCGGTTCTGAAGTACAGCACGCCCTTGAGATTGAGGGTGCTGAGAATGTCATCGAGGACGTTCATGGCCGGCTCCTCTCGGGTGGACCGGAGAAGCAACGGCTACCGGGCGACCCGCGGGATGGAGCGTCGGTGTCCGTCCCGCGGTCGTCAGCATGGGAGCGCGAGTTCAAAGGGATAGCGCCACCCCGAGCTTGAAGCGGATGTCGGTATCGTTCTGGATACCGTTGAGATCTTCATGCACCGGAATTCCCAGAGAGGAATAGATCGCCCAGCCATGGGCCGAGCTGTAGCGCAATCCGGGAGCGAGGAAGATCTGGGTCCCGCCGCTGTGCACGTCCCGCACCGCACCGACCCGCTCGCGCTCTTCCCACTCGCCGTTGACCTCGACGATTAGGTCGAGCGCCTGGTGCCGCTCGAAAGTCCCGTCTGCGTGGATGTGCGGGCCTTTCCCGATCCGCCAGCTCAACCCCGCATTGAACGCGAGATGGTCGCCCAGATTGGTATCCTGCGAGCCTTCGGTGCGAAGCGTGTAGAGCACGCTGGCGTCGAGCGAGACCGGGCCGAAGCCCTTCCCGATCGCCAGGCCGATGCGAGGATCCCACGAGCCAGAGCCGGGTTGGAACTCGGTTTCGAACCTTTCCCCGTCGTTGGTATCTTCGTCGGCGTTTCCGGTGGGAATGCTGAGCCCGGCGAGCAATGCGAGGCCAACGCCATCGGCATTGCGATCGAGCACCGCGTACTTCGCGCCTAGCTGAAGATCGCCGATCCCGGTCGAGCTTCCGAGCTGTTCGATCTCGGGGTGGGCGCTGGCAGCAGCGCCGTCGTCTTCGTGGTGCTCGGCCTCGCGAATGCCGGTCCGGATGAAGAACGGGACGGTCAGGCTCACGCTGAGGCGGTCGAGCAGCCCGTATTCCACATTGAGCGACGTGACATAGGCGGCATCGGTGTTGTGCACGCCGTCAAGGTCCATCTCGGCGAAGTCGAGCAGTTGCGCGTCGCGGAAGGCATCGTAGTCTTCGATGTAGAAATCGGTTCCGATGGAAAGCGTGCCTTGCTCGGGCGTAGCCGCGGTGATGGTCGTGATCGGGCCGGCCTGGTTGGAGGGGCCGGACACCGACACATGGTGTGCCCAGGCAGGTCCGCCCGATACCGCCCACAGGGCGATTGCCGGCACAATGAGAATGGATTTGGTATTGCTGATCATGGATCTGGTTTCTTTGCGATTGGGGGCATCCGGCTCGAAGCGCTTGAAACGTCTCGTGCGGACTTGAGAAAGCGTGGCCGAACCCCGGCTTCAGGACGGTTGGCCATGCAGGCCTGTCGATCGGTTGGGGGATGCGCGTGGCTCGGCCCGGTGTCGGGGTCACTCGACCACGATCTTGCCCTTCATGGCCGGATGATAGGCGCAGATGTATTCGATCGTGCCCTTGCGGGTGACCTTCAGGCTCCAGCTCTGGTTTCGGACGAGGTTGCCCGAATCCCATGCCTCCGCCGTCGCGGTATGCGGCGCGATATCGAGGTTCTTCCAGACGATCACATCGCCCGGCTTCGCCTTGATCATCGCAGGCAGGAACTTGAACTGTCGTATCTCCACCACGTGCGTGCGCGACCGGGAGCCGGCTTCCCTGGCGTAGGCCGGGTTGCCGTGGTCGGCCGCGAAGCCGACGACCAGGTAGGTCAGCGGAGCCAGCAGCAGCGTTGCATAGATCAGGAGGCCGCGCGCGCGGCCTCCTGATGCGGGGGTTGCCTGCTTCCGCATTACCGCAGCGCCTGAACCATCTGTTCGGCGTGCTGCTCGTGAACCTTGAAGACCTGCAGCGCAGACTTCAGCAGATTCTTGAACTCGCGATTGTCGACCGCCGGAATGAAGCTCGTTTCGACGGTCTGGTTGACGAATTGATGGTACCCCAGCTCGTTGGCCGCATAGGCGCGATCGAAGGCCGCACCATCCATCCGCGCCATTTCGTTGAGCTTGGTGTTGGCGCTGGCCGTCAGCTGCTGGCTGGTCGGGTTGTCCTCGGGCGTGGCGCCCAGCTTGGTCAGCAGCGCGACGGCTTGTTCGTTCACCGATTCGTGGTCGCGGATCATCAGCTCGGCGAACTTGCGCACTTCGGGGTTGTTCGATTTCGCCAGCGCCAGGTGGGCGTAGCGGATGTCGAGATTGCCGGCCGTATACGCGATATGCGCGATCTGCATGTCGGACGGGCCTTCCTCCGCCGCAGCGGGGGTTGCAAGGGCCACTCCGGTGAGAAGAACAGCAGCGGCCGCGTTGGTAAGCTTGCGGATCATTGGGATTTCCTTGTTTCGGTTAAGGGGCGTTCGAATGTGCGAACGCACAAGGACTGGCACTCCCGATCGATCAGGAAAATAGGCTCACCTGCATAAAGGACTGGCGGCACAGCACTTCGGACGATCGGCAAGAAAAATCGAAAAAAAGCGCGCCGCAGACCAGCAAACGACCACCTATCGGCAATGTATCGGCAGTGGTTCGCGACAGGCAATAAGTGCCGGCCCAGCGTTCAGCGGCCCCCATATCTTGCACGCGATCCGGAATGCATTGCGCAGCGTCCATATTTCCGTGCGCAGTCTGGTTTAGTCGCGTCCAACCGATCTAGCTGCGAGCGACATTCAACAACAAGTCACCGCCAGAACAAGGAACCAGACATGATCGAAGCAAAGCTTCTCGCGCGCGTGCTCGGCGCAACTTTCATCGGGGTCGGCCTGCTGGGCTTCGTTCCCAATCCACTCGTCTCGCCGGACGGACTCTTCGCGGTCAACACGATGCACAATCTCGTGCACATCGTAACAGGGGCCGGCTTCCTGATTGGCGCGTCGATGGGCAAACCGAGACATACCGTCATCGGTATCGGCGTCGCCTATGTCGCCGTTGCTCTGCTTGGGTTTGTGACGACCGGCAACATGCTGCTCGGCATCATCCACATCAACGAAGCTGATCGCTGGCTTCACGCCGGTTTGGCGGTGGCGATCCTGGGATCCGGCTTCATCTCGAAGCAGCGCGCGCTCGCCTGACGCAACCGCATCTGGAACGGACACCGCCGCCACCGGGGACCGCAGCCCCGGGAGCGACGGTCGCATCGACAACGCATCTCACGAACATGACATTAGCCCTTACACTGATCAGCCATGACCTGTGCCCGTATGTCCAGCGGGCGCTCATCGCTCTGGCGGAAAAGCAGGTCGAACACGAGCGGATCTACGTCGATCTCGCGAACAAGCCCGACTGGTTCGCCGAATTGTCCCCGCTGGGTAAAACGCCGCTGTTGCTGGTCGGGCAAACGGCGATATTCGAGTCTGCGGTGATCCTGGAATACCTTGAGGAAACCCAGCCCCGCCCCCTGCACCCGGCCGATCCGCTGAAGCGCGCCGAGCATCGATCATGGATCGAATTCGGCTCGAGCATCCTCGACGATATCGCCCGCCTCTACAACGCAAGGGACGAGACCGGGTTCGACGCGGCCATCGTCACGCTGTCGCAAAAGTTCGCCCGCGCCGAAAAGCGTCTCGTTGGGGCACCGTGGTTCGATGGAAATCGCTTTTCTCTGGTGGATACGGTCTTCGGGCCGGTGTTCCGCTACTTCGACACATTCGACAAGATCGCGGACTTCGGGTTCTTCGCAAACACGCCGAAAGTGGTGGAGTGGCGCCACGCCCTTTCCGGGCGAGACAGCGTCGTCGCAGCGGCCCTGCACGATTATGACGAGCGTCTCGGCGTATTCCTGGCCAACCGCGACTCGCACATCTCGGAGCTGATGCGGCGAATTTGACCGCAGCGCGAGTGGACGCAGCGCCAGGCTCGAGGAAATTCTCAGGCGGTATCGCGAACCTCTTCGAAGCCACCCTGTCGGTCGAGCCGATCGAGCTCTTCCACGATCAACGGCGTCACATCCCGGTGCGCGTTGCGGCCGATGAACAGGTCCATGTGACCGTAACCGGGAATGATCTGCTGGCGATACAGCTCACTGCCATTGTGTTCCGCCAGCCAGACGCGGGTGCGCTGACCGCTTTCAGGGTAGAAGATCTGGTTGGTCGCGCCCGACAGGAACGTGATCGGCAAGGCCAGACGCCGCGCCGCTTCCTTTCCGGTGTAGATCGCTTTGCCCTCGACATCGACGGCCAGCCCCTTGTGCATGATCTCGCCCAATTGCTTGAACGGCGACAGCGAGACCCGGCTGAACATGCTGCCGAGCGCCAGATGCGTGTCGTGGCCGAGCTGGCGGTGATCCCAGCTTGGACCGAACGTGCCGAACACGCGGCGGCAGGTCGGGTTCTTGCACGCCTGCCCTTCGGGCACGGGAATCTGGTACGCGACCGCATCGATCTCGTAATCCGCTTCGGTGCCCTGGCTGACGAAGTCCATATGCCCGTCGAGCAAGGAAATCTCTCCGAGCATCCCCGCGACGCCGAGATCGGCCTTCATGTAGTTGAGCCAATCGGTGACCGGATGCAGGGTCAGCTGTGAGCTGATCAGCGAGCTGACACCACTGACCCAACCCGCACCGATGCCCATCAGCAGGCTCATCGATCCGACGCAATGTGCGAGCGCCTGGACGCTGTCGGCACCGGTCACCGCGCGGATTTTCGTGACGGCAGCAGGCCAGTCGTAGCGAGCGATATCGTCGATGGTGAACTCGGGCGGATGCTCGGTGTCGTTGCCCGAATCCGCACTCGCGCGATAATCGAACAGCCACACGTCATATCCCTGCGCAACGAGGCTTTCGGTGAGGTTCTCGTCGACCGTGGGAGTCGCGAAGCTCGACGCGCGCACCGAGAAACCCGGGGCCAGCACCACCGGACCTCGCGCGCCGCCGCGATAGCGTGTGAGGGCGATGTTGACCCCGTCGCCGGTCGGCACGATGTGGCGCTCCGCAGGCGGAAGGTGCAGGTCGCGCAGCTTGAGTGCCGCCGCGTCCTTGCCCGAGAAATCGTTGAGCGTCGCCAGCATCCCTCCATAGGCGCGGAACACCGTCATCGCGAAAAAGCCCGCATACTTGGCGACGAAATAGGTCTCGATCGCCTTCTTCGCACGCGGGATCAGGTTGACGACATGGCCAACCAGCGTGTCCGCATCGTGGACGGTGATGGTGGTGAGCTGGCGCATGAACTCATCGATCCCGAGCTTCAACACGCCGCGCCCGATCAGTTTGCCGGTCGCGTCTTCGCCGTGGCGCAGGGTGACGAACAGCGTGGTCAGATCGGTCCACGGGTCGGACTTTGCGCTCCCTTGGCCGCGCTCTTCCAGCGTCTTGAAGCCATGAAAATGGATCGGTCCCTTGGGCCCCTCCAGCACCATGTCGTAGAGCATTTTCCAGCTCTCAGCCTTCTCCGGATTGGCGACCAGCAAGCGGAATGTGCCTTCGCGCACCGGCATAGGATCGGGCGCGATTGCGGTCAGCAGCACTTCGCCCGTGATCCGCGAACGGTGCTCCGGCTCCTCGATCATGCGGTGGAGATTGTCGGTCGTGACGGTCAGCTTGAAGCTGCACACGCTCTTTTCCACCTGACCCCATGCCGCACCGTTGGCGTAGTCGTCGCGAATGCGCTCGACATGGCCGCAGGGGCGATGGTGGCAACCGGTGGCGCTGATGTGGCCCGCCATGGTTTCGGTGAAGGCGAGACCCGGGCTCATCGCTTCGGGATGCTCCTTCACCAGCTGGCGGATCGCGGCCTTTCCTTCCTCGATCGCCCCGCTTTCGAAGTGTTTGGCGGCATGGGTGACAGCATCGGCAACGGGTTCGATGGCATGACCGCCGACCCATTTGGCGATGGAAAGCTTGAGGTGCTCGGGATGCGGAAGCTCTTGCGGCTCCGCTTCGTCCAGCTCTTCGGCAGGGACCTCCTGAGGCAGCGGCCCCTCCTCGCCGAGCGAATAATCGATGGTCCAGCCTTCGCGCTGGACGAGCTTTTCGACCGCGCGCTCGGCAACAGCCGTGATGGTCAGCAGCGGATTGACCCCGACTGCGCCCGGGAGCGCGGCACCGTCACAGACATAGAGGCCTTGGTGAACATCGGTGCCGCTGGTGCCCGCGAACACCCGGCAGGTATCGTCGACCACGCCCGAAGCGGCGTCGTCGCCCATGCCGCAACCGCCGATCGGGTGCACGGTGATCAGTTTGCGGCCCAACTGTTCGGACCATAGCGGGTCGGAGAAGTACTGCGCCTCGATCGCTTCGGCCGCCTCGCGCATTGTGTCGTCGTCGTGACGGAACGTCGCTTGCTGGCCATCTTCGGCCCAGCGGATGGTGATGCGGTCGTCTTCGAGCGCGAGTTGCCCTTGGGAGTCGTCCACGCTCATGACGAGATAGGTCAGCGTGCGCGACATCGGGCCCTTGTACGCCCATTCGGCGATGCTGCCGGGATCGGTCTGCACCGCCTCGCCCATCGCCTTGGCATCGAGCAGGCGCGGCTTGACCTGGTCGAAGCCGAAGCGGGTGAAGCCATCGGCGAGAGCCTCGCCGAAGAAAAAGGCGGGGCCGAGGCCTGCGGCGAGAATTCCAGGGGCGACGCCCTCTTCGATCACCAGTCCCTTGGTCACGTCCTCGCTGTCGCGCATGTCGATGACGCCGGTGATGCAGGGGCCGGGATAGGCTTCCTGTGCGACGTTGTTCGTGCCGACACCCATGGCGTAGATGGGCGCGGCGGTGACATCATCGCCGTCCTTGTGCGCCTTGAAGTAGCTGTCATAGGCGAAGCCGAGCGCATCGCCATTACCCGAGAAACTCTCGCCGAGCCGGTCGGACAGGGGCAGGCCCTTGTCGCGCGAGCGCAGCAGGATTTCGGTCGATCCGATCGCGCCTGCGCCGAGGATTACGTGATCGGCGGTGATGGTCACCGGCGCACCATCCTCGCCATTGTGCTCGACATGCACCCGCCACTGGTCGCCATCCCGCTCGATCCACAGCACCTTCGCCTGCGTGAAGATCTCCGCCCCGTGATTGGCGGCATCGGGCAGGTAGTTCATCAGCGTGGTGTTCTTCGCACCGACATTGCAGCCCGATGTGCAGTCGCCGCAATTGGTGCAGGCGGGCTGCGGGACGCCGAACTTGTTGGTCTTGTCCTCGAAGGTGACGTTGATCGGGGTCTTGTAGAAGCGCTTGCGCATTGCCTTCGCCGAATGCTCGAGCGCTTCGAGCTTGCCGAGCGGCGGGTGCGTGTCGGGATAGACGTTGGGCGCAAGCATTTCGCGCGCGCGCTCGTAATAGGTGTCGATCGCGTGCGGATCGTCGCGGAAGGCCGCGGGCCAGTGCGCCTGGTCGAGCAGACGCTTGTCCAGTTCCAGCGACACGTTGGCATTGATCAGCGAGGTCCCGCCGAGACCGCATCCCACCAGCGCATACTGATCGTCGTTGACGTGAACTTCGAACAGCGCGTCGGGCGATCCGATCCACCCGGCCTTGACGTTGAACTGCATCGCGCCCTGCGCATCGGCCAGCTTGTTCGGATATTCGCCGGGCAGCATTTCCTTGCCGCGCTCGAGCACGCACACGTCCTGCCCTGCCCGCGCGAGACGTGAGGCGGCGACGCCCGCGCCATAGCCAGACCCGACAACAAGAACGGTGTAATGCGATTTCGCCTCGGAAAGGCCGCGAGCGATACGTTTCTGAAGAGTCATTCCGCCGCCTCTCGCAGCTGTTCGTTGGATTTATCGAGCATCTGGCGGACGCGTTTGTCGGCCTCCTCGACAATGTGCGCGTGGACGATGCGCGAGAACTCGGCCCAGTGCCTGGAAGCCCGCTCCACCGCCTCGCCAGCCTCATCGACCAGCCGTGTTTCACGACCGCTGCCCTCGACCCGGACCGGGGCAATCGTGCCGTCGGTCGGATCGTTGAACAGCCGCAGCGATGCGACCTCCAGATCGTCCGAAACCAGCATCGCCGCACAGCCCTGCACCGGCATCAGCGTCGGCTCGTCGAGCACCCAGCCGCCGGTGTTGAAGATGCCGACGGGGACGTCGCAACCATCGACCAGCAGCTCGTCCTGGAATGGCTTGTGCGTATGGCCGAATATGAAGGACAGCTCGCGCGGCGTGTACGCCAGTTCCTGACGCATTTGCTCAGCCAGAGGCTTGCCGAGATACCAGCCGATATCCTCGATCTCGGCTTCGCCAAGCACGTGTCCATAGCCGTCGCGCTGGCGCTCGGCGGCACGACCCGCCGTCAGATCGACCGCAGCGCGGATCAAATTGTCTAGCGTAACCCCATATTTGAGTTCCATCTTCGGGTCGATGCCGAGCCTGGAATGCAGGCCACCGGTCACCCGCCGCGCAATGCTTTCGGCGAAGTCGTGGCTGGCGCCCGCGCTCAGCATCGTCCCATAGAGCGAACCGGCTTCGCCGCCGATCTCGCCCGCGCTGCCGAGGTCGGACCACAGGAAATCGATCCACGGCCCGTTCTCCTGCTCCAGCTGACGCATCGTGGCAGGACGCGGATCGCCATCGCCGAGAAAGCCCCGCACATGCGAGAGCGCGCGGTACATGCCGTCGAGATAGTGCCCGTGATGCATGACCACTGCGCGTCCTGAACCGGCATCGTGTAGTCCCCAGTTCGGGTAGGCGATCCTCACCGATGCGTCCTGCAAATGCGGCCGGTGAGCGATGAGCGATTCCATCATCCGGCAGCGATGCGAGGGCGTTCCGAAGATGGTCGTCACCGCATCGAGATCGCCGGGAATCTGCCCGCCCGCGATCGCGCTGACGAAGCCATGGTCCTGCGCCATGCGCCACAAATGGTGGTCATGGTTGCCAGCGACATAGATGATTTCGCGGTCGAACAGGTCGGTGCCATCCGCAGGGAAGAATGCGTCAAGCAGTTGGAGAAAGCTCTTCGACACGTCGCCGAACGGCGAGAGGCCCAGGTCGAGCGCATCGCCGAGCAAGACGAGTTGCGGCTTTTCTTGATCGGCCAAAGTCTCACGCATACCGTTGGCGAAGGCGGCAAGCACTTCGCACGGACCGTCAGCAATCTCGCCGCTTCCGTGCACATGGGTCAGCAGGCTGTCGCGCGCACCGAGGTGTAGATCGGACAGGACGACGTGGCGAATGCTCATGAGCGGTTCTCCAGGCAGGCATAAAAGGCTTCGCGCACCGTCTTTTCGCGGGGATCGTCCCACTTGCCGGTGCCAAGTGTGTTGGTGATCCAGGCGTAGGCAACGCCGTCTTCGGGGTCACAAAACGCCAGAGAACCGCCGACCGCGAAGCTGCCGAAGGCGCTGCGGGTCCGGGCGAATTCCCATTCACTGAACGGCTTTTCGAAGCCGTAGGAATAGTACATGTCGGCGGTCAGGACCTGATCCTTGAGCCCCTTGCGCGGGTAAGGATGGCCGGCGGAAAGGTTGGCCATGACTTCGGGCGTCACACCCAGCTTGTCACCACCCTCGGCGAAAGCACCGTAGAGCGCAGCCAGCCCGCGCGCCGACGCCATCCCACCGGCCGCGCCCTGCCCCACACGCCAGAACGCTTCGTTGTCGAGCGCCCCCGGCCCTTCGAGGACCAGCGGATTGTTGAGCGTGCGGAAGGCGAGCGTGCCCGGCAGGCACATCTTCAAGGTGAGCGCCCATGGCATCGTGGTATGGTGGAAGAACAGATCCTGCATCCCGAACCCTTCGATCCGCGCGATCCGATCGCGGTCGAAATTTTCGGGCAGGCCGACGAAAACATCGGCCCCAATCGGCCCGGCGATCTCCTCGGCGAAGAATTGCGGCAGGCGGCGTCCAGCCGGGTCGCGGCGATGGATCAGCTCGCTGGCGATCCATCCGAGCGTGTAAGCGTGGTTCCCGGAATGATCGCCCGGCGCCCAGTTGGGCTTCTGTTCGGCGATAGCCGCGCAGATCGCCGCTTCGTCGCCGATATTTTCGAGCGTGAGCCTGGTGTCGATCGCGGCAAGACCCGCCTGCTCGGACAGCGCCTCGCCCACCGATACTGCGCCCTTTCCGTGAGCGGCAAATTCCGGCCAGATGTCGGCAACACGCTCGTCGTACGTGAACAGCCCGCGCGAAACCGCCACGGCGGCAGCCATCCCCGTCAGCCCCTTGGTCAACGAATAGACCAGCGCGATATCGTCGGCTTCCCAGACACGATTGCGCGACTGGTCTTTCCATCCGCCGTGAAGATCCACCAGCGTCTTGCCGCGATGCATAATCGTGCACGCCGCACCCAGTGCCGCGCCCGAAGCGATCGATGCCTGGAAAGCATGGGCCACCGGTTCGAAGCCCGCGGCAACGTAGCCGCCTGTCCGTGGACCAGGTCCTGATCCCTGCGTCACTGACCTTGCAGACAAGCCTGCTGGCAAATTCATTGTGTGCGCCCCCTCGCGCACGAAGGCAAAGGTGCCGTGCGCTCCAGCTCACAGGGCTACTGAAGAATGGTTAATGGCGCGTTTCGGCAGTAAAGATACAAAACGCTTGAAATCTACTGTATGAACAATTTCTCGTCATTACTTGACGATTACACGGCAGCGCGCACGGAACATGCGACCCCCGACCGGGAACGCGATACCGACCATGGCGTGTCCAATCCTTCGGTTCCAGCTGCGCCTGGGGCAGCGGTCGTCGCCTTGTTCGAGTGCGATCCGAACCGCGATGGCATTCCCGCAGCCGACGACCAGAAGCACCGCTGACATAGGGCAGACCCTAAATACGTCTTTAACCTTGTTGCCCTAACCCGCTTGCACGGGAGCGCTACGGGTCGATGCAAACTCAAATCCTAGGACTGTTGCCGCCGCTGATGGCGCTGTTCTTTGCAGCGACATTCACGGCGCTTTGGCGGGCGGGGCGGCTCAAGCGCCACGTGCTGGGCTTTGCCATCGCCTACGTCCTGTCGGCGATCGGATTTCTGATTACCCATTTCCTCCCGGCCGATGCGCTCTACACCTTCCACACCACGCAGCTGTTCTACGCTACGGCTTCGGCCGTCATTCTGGCGGCCGCCTGCGAGCGGGCAGGGCAGCGCCTGCACCTGGGAAGCATGACGTTCGTCTACCTCCTCACCGCAGCGGTGCTGGCGATCACGATCAGCGTTTCCAACGATGTCGCCCCGCGCCTGATCATCGTCAACATGGGCTACGGGGTGATGTTCGCGATGGGCGTCACGACCCTGCTGACCGCACGTCGGCGCGAACTCATCGATCTTGCGGTGATCGCTGTCATGGCGTTTCAGGCGGCCGACTTCCTCATCAGGCCGACGCTGACCTTGCTGTTCGAACGCTCGATCCCGGCGGAAATCTACCGCGATTCGATCTACTATTCCGTGATCGGTCTCGTGCTCGGGATAAAGGGCGTGACGACCGCCCTGGTCCTGATCGGTGCAACGATCGCCGAATGGACGACCGCCCTCCGCGAAAGCAGCGAGCAAGACCTGCTCACCGGGCTGCACAACCGCGGCTCGTTCGAACAAACCATGCGCAAGCTTCTCCCGCGGGCGCAGATGGAACGCCGCGCGCTCAGCCTCGTGGTTGCCGATATCGATCACTTCAAGCAGGTGAACGACATCTGGGGGCATCAGGCTGGCGACCAGGCGATCGCGGCCTTCGGCGAGCTGGTGGGCAAGATGGTGCGCGGATGCGACACGTCCGGTCGGATCGGCGGCGAGGAATTCTGCATCGCGGTATGGAATTGCGAAACCGGCCCGGCGGTGCGGCTGGCCGAAAGGATCAGGCAGGCATTCGCCTCGCTCGAGCATTCCGGTCTCAACGACGACATTCGCCTGACCGCGAGTTTCGGTGTGGCGACGGCGCGCGACGGAGAGACCTATGAGCAATTGTTCGCCCGCGCCGACGAAGCGCTGTACCGCGCGAAAACGAACGGGCGCGATCGCGTGGTCAACGCCGAGGAACGGCGCCTCGATCCTGCTTCCGCCAGACCGCAATCCGAACTCATCGAATTGAAGCGCGCGGCGGCCGAGCGCTAGTCCGCGAGGTCGAGCGTCTCGACCTGCCATGCGGGCGGCACCAGCCGGCCCGGCGCTGCTCCCCTGATGTCCCGAAATGGTCGCAACCGGCGGAATTGCCCGGTTTTCGGTTGCATTGCCCCGATAAATGGCCAGAGTTCGGTAGCGAGTCGGCGACCGTGTCGCGACGACCAAGGGGGGATAGGTGGAAGAGCAACTGCGCCGCGATACGCTGTTTGTCGCGCTGACGCGTCCGCAGATGTTCGCCGGCGTCACCTACACGTTTTTCGTCATCAACGCCGTGATCGCGGTCGAGCTGTTCCTGATCTTTCGCGCCTGGTGGGTGTTGCTGGTGGCGGTGGTGATCCACGGTATCGGAATGCTCGCCTGTCTGCGTGAACCGCGGATCTTCGACCTCTGGATAACCCGCGTGCGCAATTGCCCGCGCGTAAGAAATTACGCGATCTGGAAATGCAATTCCTATCGCCCCTGACGCGTGATCCCAAGGTGATCGCCCGCGAGGCACCGGCAGGGGCGCACCTGCCCTATGCGCGGCATATCGACGACGCCACGATCGAGACCCGCGACGGGCTGCTGATGCAGACCATCCGGCTCGGCGGCCTGCTGTTCGAAACCGCCGACAGCGATGAACTGAACTATCGCAGCCAGCTGCGCGATGCGATGCTGCGGACGCTGGGGAGTTCGCGCTTTGCGGTCTACCACCACGTCGTCCGGCGGCGCGCCGAAGCGTCGCTTCAGCCGGTCATCGCCGACGATTTCTCGGCCCGGCTCGACGAGCGATGGCAGGCGAAGCTTGCGGGCAAGCAGCTGTACGTCAACGAGCTGTTCCTGACGATCGTACGCCGCCCGCTGCAGGGGCGGATCGGGCTGGCCGACCGGATGCGCAGCTGGCTGCTGCGCAGCGCTCACCGCGATGCCGGGCAGATCGCAGCCGACAAGCACGCGCTCGATCGCGCGCGCGATGCGCTGATGGCATCGCTGTCGGCCTACGATCCGCGGCTGCTTACGGTCTATGAAAGCGACGCGGGTCCACGATCCGAACCGCTCGAATTCCTCTCCTGCCTGTTCAACGCCGATATGCGCCCGGTCGCGCTGCCGCATGGCGATCTCGGTCACTTCATCCCGGCGCGGCGGATCAGCTTCGGGCAGGACTGCGTCGAACTCGGCCCGACCGGCGAGCTGCCCCGCCGCTTCGTCGCGATGATCTCGATCAAGGATTATCCCGGCGCGACCTTTCCCGGCATGTTCGACGAGCTCTATCGCCTGCCGTTCGAGCTGCACGTGTCGCAAAGCTTCGCGATGGTCGAACGCGCCCAGGCGCTGGGCCAGATGAACCTCGCGCTGCGGCGGATGCGCTCCGCCGAGGACGAGGCGCTGTCGCTGCGCGAGGAACTGACGGTCGCGAAGGACGAGGTTGCGGCCGGGCGTGCCGGTTTCGGCGAACATCACTCGACCATCTCGGTCCATGCCGAAGACCTCGCCGCGCTCGAAGAGCATGTCGCCGAAGTGATTGCCCTGCTGGCCGATCTCGGGATCAACGCCGTGCGCGAGGATATCGCGCTCGAGCCGACCTACTGGGCGCAGTTTCCCGGCAATTTCCGCTATATCGGACGGCGGGGACTGGTCTCGACCACCAATTTCGCCGGACTTGCCAGCCTGCACAATTTTCCGGTCGGGCGCGCACGCGGCAACCACTGGGGCGATGCGGTCACCCTGTTCGAAACCACCGCTGCGGGCCCGTATTTCTTCAATTTCCATCAGCAGGATCTGGGCAACTTCACCGTCATCGGGCCGTCGGGTTCGGGCAAGACGGTGCTGCTCAATTTCCTTCTGGCGCAGGCGCGCCGGTTCAACCCGCGCACGATCTTCTTCGACAAGGATCGCGGGGCGGAGCTGTTCATCCGCGCGATCGGCGGTCAGTACGACCGGCTGCGTCCCGGCTCGCCTTCGGGCCTCAATCCGCTCCAGCTCGACGACACGCCCGACAACCGGCAATTCCTGATCGACTGGCTCACGCTGCTCGCGGGCGGCGCCAGCGCGGCGGAAACCGACCGGTTCCGGGATGCGATAGACACCAGTTTCCAGCAGCCGTTCGAACGGCGGCGGTTGCGCTACCTGGTCGAACTGTTTCGCGGCGGCGACCGGCCCCGGCCCGACGATCTTGGCGCGCGGTTGCGCCCATGGTGGGGTGAAGGCGAGCGCGCCTGGCTGTTCGACAATCCGATCGACCAGACCGATCTGTCTCATCAGACCGTCGGCTTCGACATGACCGCGATCCTCGACGATCCGGCGGCGCGCACTCCGGCGATGTTCTACTTCTTCCACCGGGTCGAACAGCGACTGGACGGCAGCCCGGCGATCATCCTGATCGACGAGGGCTGGAAGGCGCTCGATGACGAGGTGTTCGTGCGCCGGATCAAGGACTGGGAAAAGACCATCCGCAAGCGCAACGGCGTGGTCGGGTTCGCGACCCAGAGCGCGCAAGACGCGCTCGAGAGCAAGATCGCGAGCGCCATCATCGAGCAGGCTGCCACGCAGATCTTCATGGTCAATCCCAAGGCGCGGGCCGAGGACTACATCAACGGCTTCGGTCTCAGCCGCCACGAATTCGACCTCGTGCGCACCCTGCCCGACACGTCTCGCTGCTTCCTCATCAAGCATGGCCGCGACAGCGTGGTCGCGCGGCTCGATCTGTCGGGCGAGACCGAGCTGCTGACCATCCTTTCGGGCCGCGAAAGCACGGTGCGGATTTTCGATACGCTGGTCGAAAAAACCGGCACCGATCCCGCCAACTGGCTGCACCTACTGATCGAGAAGGCCGCGTGATGGCGTGTCCGCAGATCATCACCGGCGAGCAGTTCCTGACCCGCACGCTCGCGCATGTCGATTGCCAGGCCGAAATCATCGGCAGCTACGGCTATGTCGCGCTGGGGCAGCCGGGATCGCTGGCCTCCACCCTGGTGGCCGGGCTGCTTACGCTGTTCATTGCCTTTTTCGGCATTCGCCTGCTGCTCGGCCCGCCGCCGGGCGCGCGCGACGTGGTCTACGATGTGCTCAAAATCGGGATCGTGCTGACACTGGCGTTTTCGTGGCCGGCGTTTCGCACGGTGATTTACGACGTAACGCTGAAGGGGCCAGCCGAGATCGCGAGCGTGATCCAGAATACCAGCCCGTCGGGCGGGACCGGCAACCTGGTCGAGCGACTGCAGCAGGCGGACAGCCAGATCGTTGCGTTGATCGAGACCGGGACCGGTCGCCAGACCGGGCGGTTTCTCAACGAGAGCGAGCCGGGCAACACCTTCGCCGGCACCGCCCTGCAAGACGACAGTGCGTTCGGCACCGCGCGGCTGCTGTTCCTTTCCAGCGTAATCGGAACGCTCGCGCTGCTCAGGATCGGGGCGGGGCTGCTGCTTGCGCTCGCGCCGGTCGTCGCCGGGCTCTATTTCTTCAACCAGTCGCGCGGAATATTCGCCGGGTGGCTCAAGGGTCTGGTGCTGACCATCGCCGGATCGATCGGCGCGACGATCGTGCTCTCGGTGCAGCTGGCGATCATCGAACCGTGGCTTGTCGACGCGCTGCGGGTTCGCGCGTTCGGCTATGCAACCCCCTCGACACCGATCGAACTGTTCGCAATCATGCTCGCCTTTGCGGTGGTGCATTTCGCGATGATCTGGTTTCTGGCCAAGGTGGTGTTTCATCGCGGGTGGCTGACCCTGCCGGACATGCCGCGCTGGCGCCCGGCAGAGATTGTCAGTCAGCCGCTGGTCGCCGCCCCTGTCGACCGCGCGCCGGCGCAGATCGTCCGCGCCGAACAGGTCAGCAACACGATCGAACGCTCGCTCCGGCGCGAAGAAACGGCGACCAGCGAAAGGGTGCTCCGCCGCTCCGATACGCGCACCGCATCCTCGCGCGAGACGGTGGTATACGGGCAGGGTCCCGAGCGGCTGGGCAGCTCCTATCGCCGCCCCGCGCCGCGCATCTCGCGCGCCGCACAGAGACGGGACGATACGCCATGACTGCGCAACCCGAATATGATCTCGCCGACTTGCCGGTGGCCGAGAGCTGGGCGACCAGCGTCACCGACGATCTCGAACGATCGAACCGGCGCGCCTGGATCGTCGCGATTATCGCCGCGCTGATCGCGCTGATCGAAGCGCTCGCGCTGGTGTTCCTGATCCCGCTCAAGGAGGTCGAACCCTACACCTTGCTGGTCGATCGCCAGACCGGCCACGTAGAAGCGCTCGCACCGCTCGATGCACAGGTGGTCGCCCCTGACACGGCGCTCACGCGTTCGTTCCTGGTGCAATACGTCATCGGTCGCGAAAGCTTCTCGCAGGACAGCGTGCAGGCCGACTTCCGCAAGGTCTCGCTGTGGTCGGACACTCTCGTCGGCGCGCAATATGCCCGCGCGATGGACGCGGGCAATCCGGAAAGCCCGCTTTCCTACCTGCCGCGAGGCGCCACGATCCAGACCGAGGTCAAGAGCGTCTCGACTCTGGGCGAAGGTCGGGCGATGGTGCGCTACGCCACCACCCGCACCGACGCGGGTGGCGCGCCGCAAGCGACACAACACTGGGTCGCGGTGATCGGCTATGGTTTCACCGCCGCGGAAATGAGCGAAGCCGACCGCTACATCAATCCGCTCGGCTTTCGGGTGACCAGCTATCGCCGCAGCGCGGAGACCCTGCCCGAAGCCGGTATCGTCAACGGAGTGGCGATTCCGCAAGACGCGGACGGCGCACCATGATCCGCGCCATCACCCTTGCGCTGGCCGCGGTCTGCGCCGCTCCGGCAAGTGCGCAGGTCTTCCCGATGCCGGGCCACGACAGTCCGCGCATCCAGACGGTCGCGTGGCAGCCGGGCGAACCGATCGTCCTCACCGCATTGCCCGAAACCGCACTGACCGTGATGCTCGAACCGGGCGAAACGATCGAGCGCGCGGTGCTGGGCGGCAACCGGCTGTGGGAGGTGACGGTCTCGGCGGAAAGCGACAGCTTCCAGGTCAAACCGCTGGTTAACGCGGCACCGGCGACCCTCAGCGTCCAGACCGATGCCCGGCAATATGAATTCGCGCTCGAGACCGGGCAGAACCTGCAGGCCGCGTATCTGGTGCGGCTCGATTTCGGAGCGCCTGCCGAAACCGCGCAGGCCGTATCGGTCGAGGAAATCGAAGACCTCAGCTGGTCCTATCGCCTGCGGGGCGATCGCTCGGTCCGCCCCGCCTCGATCCGCGACAACGGCCGGAAGACAGTGATCGAATACGCGCCCGGACAGCCGCTGCCCGCAGTGTTCGCGATCGGTGCGACTGGCGACGAAGAGGTAGTCGACGGTTACATGCGCGGCGGAAAGTTCGTGATCGACCGTGTCCACCAGCGCCTCGTGTTCCGGATCGACAAGCAAAAGGCGACCGCACGTCGCAACGCGCACGCGGACGGCGCGACATGAGCGAGTCTGCCGAATCCGCCCAGGACCCGCGCGATGTCCGCCCGGTGATCGCGACCGGTTCGCCCGGCAATTGGGGCCTGTGGGCCTTTCTTGGCCTTCTCGCGATCGGAGGACTGGTGCTGTTCAACGCGCTCAACGCCTCGCGCGAGGCTGCGCAGGCGCATTCGGTGCTGGTGCCCAGCGATCAGGCGGACGGGCGCATCGCCTCGCCCGCGCCGCTGCGCGTGCCCGATCGTTTTGCCGGACGCGGTCCGCTCGAACCGGCTGCGCCGATCGAACCTGCCACGCCAGCGCAGGCTGCGAGATTTCCGGAATTCATTCCTCCGCCTGCACCGCGCCAGATTGCGCCGCTGCCGCCGCAGCCGCTGCCCGAGCCACCGCGCGCGATCCCGCCACCGACACCGCCGCGCGTGGTGTTCGACAACGCCACATCCGCTGCGAGCATCCTTGCGGAATCTGCCGCCCCGGCCGGGGCCGAGCGCGTGGCCGCAGGCCGACTGCGCAACCCCTCGCGCACGATCCCGCAGGGCACGGTGATCCCGGCAGTGCTAGAGACCGCGCTCGATTCGACTCGCGCGGGGGGCGCGCGGGCGCTGGTGCAACGCGACGTTTCCGGGTTCGACGGCACGCGGGTGCTGATCCCGCGCGGCAGCCGGCTGTATGGCGAATACGAAGCCGAATTGCGCCGCGGCCAGAACCGCGCGCTGGTGCGCTGGACCCGCCTGATCCGGCCCGACGGCGTGACGATCGCGCTCGATTCACCGTCTTCGGATCCGCTCGGCCGGGCGGGCATTCGCGGCAAGGTCGATACCAAGTTCCTGCAGCGGTTCGGCGGGGCAATCCTGCAATCGGTGCTCGATATCGGGGTCGGCCTCGCGGTCAACGAAGCCAGCAACGGCGTGATCGTCGCGCTCCCCGGCAGCACCCAGAACGTGCAGGTCACCGACCAGCAGAGCGTGCAGCCGACGCTCAAGGTCAAACACGGAACCAGCGTTTCGGTGTTCGTTGCGCGCGATCTCGATTTCTCGACGGTCGAACAATGAGCGCTGTCGGCGCGGGCTATTACCTCGACAGCTTCCTCGCACCGCTCGCCCCGGTGCTCGAGCGCGCCGACGTGACCGATATCTGGATCAATCGTCCCGGCGAATTGTGGATCGAAAGCATCGGCGGCGGGATCGAGCGGATGGCCGAACCGGGGCTCGACGAAAAGCTGCTCGAACGGCTCGCGCGCCAGATCGCGGCGCATTCGGCGCAAGGTATCAGCCGCGCGCAGCCGCTGCTCGCAGCAACGTTGCCCGATGGATCGCGGGTCCAGATCGCCGCGCCTCCGGCCACCCGCGGCGGCCATGTCTTCGCTATCCGGCGGCATGTTTCGGCGGATCTGTCGCTGGCCGACTGGGAAGACTCGGAGGCGTTCGCCGACATCGCCACCGGCTCGGTCGAGGTCGGCGCGGATCGGCGCTTTCGCGCGCTGGGCGGGCGCGAGGCGGCCTCCTGCCTGCGGGCGGCGGTGCAGGACCGGCGCAACATCCTCGTCTCCGGCGGCACCTCGAGCGGCAAGACCACCTTCCTCAACGCGCTGCTGGCGGAAATTCCCGCGGGCGAGCGGCTGGTGCTGATCGAAGACACGGCCGAGCTGCACCTGCGCCACGATAACGCCGTCGGGCTGATCGCCGCGCGCGGGGAATTGAGCGAAGCCGAGATTTCCGCCGAGGATCTGCTGATTGCCGCGTTGCGCATGCGCCCCGACCGCATCATTCTGGGCGAGCTGCGCGGGATCGAGGCCTTTACCTTCCTGCGCGCGGTCAACACCGGTCACCCCGGTTCGATGACCACCATCCACGCCGACACGCCGCAGCGAGCGATCGAACAGCTCGCCCTGCTTGTGCTGCAAGCCGGCTCCAAACTCAGCCGCGACGATGTGCGGCACTATGTGCGCGAAAGCGTGGACGTGTTCGTCCAGCTCGAACGGCGCGAAGGCAAGCGCCGGATCAGCCAGGTGCTTGCCGCGGATTAGGCCAGCATTTCAGTCGACCGTTTCGTTGCCCGCATAGGGATCGAACGGATTGCCGCGCCGGCTCGGCGGCGGGGCTGTCGATTCGAGTTCCCGCGCGATCGCGACCGCGGGCACCGGCGGCGCGGCGACGGGGACGCTGCCCTGCGGCACCGCCGTGATCAGCGCAGTCGCGATCTGTCCCGAACCGATCAGGATGAACCCACCGAGGATTACCAGCGCCCCGCGCCGGACCGCGATCCGCCCCGTCAGCAGCTGGAAACCGACGACCGCGACCGCGATGGTCAGCAGCACGGTGACCAGCGGGCCGGTCACCAGCGCGACCAGCCAATCGAGCGCGGCTGTGAGTGTGCTCGTCATCCCCCCTCCGTTCCCGCGTCAGTATACCCGTTCGACATAGACCGCGAACCCATCCATCGTCCCGGCTGACGTGTAAATGCGAAACGCGTTGAAGTCTCCCGCTGGCAGGTCGTTGTTGTGCCCGCCGACATTCCGGATGATGTTGCCGATACCGGTGTCGACGCTGAAAATCTCTCCGACGAGTGCGAACTTCTCGGTTGTCGTGACGTTCAGACCTGCGAGCGTGAAGGCGATGATCGTGTTGCGACCGCTATCGACGGTGCGCCGGCCACTGATATCGATCGCGCTCGACGCACCCAGATCGTAGGACTTATAATTGCCCGCACCGTCAAAGAACGTCTGGCCATTGTCGCTCGAGATGCGGAAGTAGATCCGGGTATCGGCGTCGTTCGTTCCTTTGACCAGCACGCGGTAGGCATAGCCGTCATCGGCATCGAGCTTCACGTCGATAAAATTGTCGCCCGGAGTGACGACGGTGTATTTGGTAGCAAGCGCGCTGCCCCCTCCTCCGCCGCCACCGCCCAGCGCGCCGCTGTCGGCAAAGGTCACGCGGCCCTTCTCGTCTACAGTGATGGTGGCATTGGTGTAGGTACCGGGGGTGACGCCGGTTGCGGTGAGCGAGGTCGCAGTGCCACCCGAAGTGGTGACGTCGCCGGTCAGGTCTCCGCCGGTTATCCCAGTAGCCCCCTCGAATACCGCAATTTCGCCCGCGTTGGGCGAACCTTCGTGCGTGACGGCATTGTCGCGCGTTTCGTCGATGCAGGCCGCGACCGCGGTGAAATTGTCCATGACCTCGGTGGCGTCGGCCACTTGTCCGTTCGAGATCGTGTTGGGGACGACACACTGCTGCGCGTGTGCAGGACCGGCGATCAAGTGCGATCCGAAGAACAGGAAAACCCCCAGAACACTACCGACAAATATATTGCGCATAACCGACCCCCGTTTTTCAGTATGACTGCGCACAATTCTTATGCAGGTAAGGCGTCAACTCAAGAAATATTTGTACGCTGTCTTGAAAAAGAAGGAAGGTGTCGAGCGCGCAGTTGCCCGGACCACCCCGATGGATGCGGCCGGCAGGTCGCTCGGCGAGCCCGTTGTAGGCGTAGCTCTGCGCGCCGATCGTGCTGCGGCCGTAGCTCTCGAGCCGGCCGTGGCTGGATAGACCAAAGAGGCTTCGCTATGAATGCGGATTGGTGACTGGCTCCGAAAGTGTTTTGATCGCCACCCTAAGCATCCGCGTCGGAAATCCATCCGATGGTTCGTCAATGAATTCCACCCAAACCTCGTCTACAGTCCAAAATAAGGTCATTCTTGGTTTGCAGTCCGTCAATCCAGATTTCCTCGACGCTCTCAATGCGCTCCAAATCATTCAACGCCGCATCGAATCTCTTCAGATGAGTGAAGTAATATGCTCTAAAAAATAGAGCTTCATCGATAAACCTTTCCCGGTGTTCTTTATTGTCGCATTCGATTATTTGTCCAAAATGCGCTGCTGCTCGTTCAAAGTTTTTCTGCTTAATTTCTATTCGATCTGCCTTGAGATACCCGCGAGGTTTATTTGGTTCAATCAAGATTGCTTGCCTGATGTCATGAGCAGCTTTCTCGTACTTCCCCATGACTAAATAAACATATGACCTTGCGTGCCAAGATAACGCATATTCCTTATGATCTTTCAGAATATTCTCAGCTTCATTCAAGGCAAATTCTGGGTCAGACTTAGCTGTCTCAACGATTGACAAGTATCGCCCTTCAACCTCTTCAGTCATCTCACCTCCATCGTTTTCGGGATCGCGACGAATGACGTCCCGGTGGGCGTGGTGTTCTTGAGTCTAAGAATTTGGTCGTTCGGTTCCCTCCGCACTCTTCATCTACATAACCTTTCGCACAGTCAGTCAAGTTCATGTGACCGCCTGTAATTCTCTTGCTTGGATTGGGTTTTGATAATTCGGCTTCGCATATCTCAAAAGCCTGCTCCCATTGCTCGTCGCACTCTTCTTTTGATCGCCTAGGAATATAGTAGTCTATCTGGGTCGGGTCTTTTGGCTCGCGCGCGGACATTGGCCGACACAAAGCCCATTGATTGGCAGCAGCGAGGGTCAAGCCCGCCGCATAAAGGACCGTTGCCTGTGGAGCCACACGAAGAAGTAGGGGATTGGGCGCTGCAGGCATTCTGAAAAGCCCCAACGGATCGATCCCGTTCACCGGATCCGCCCCGGCATAAAAATACGGGTTCACATCGCCCGCTAGCCCGATCGGGTCCGCCTGGATGTACCGCCCCGTCACAGGGTCGTAGTCGCGGTTGCGGTTGTAGTAGAGGTTTGAGAGCACCTGCGACTGGCCGGGGAAGCCGGGGCGCAGGAAGTCGTTACCGGGGTCTACGACAGAGCCCTGCGCATCGGTGGTGACGAGCGGCACGCCGAGATGGTTGCCGTGGACCCAGTAAGTCTGGAGCGCTCCTTGCGCGTTCGGCGCTACCAGCGCGAGCGGGGCGTAGCCGGCGATATGGTCGCCGCCGCCGAACGGGTTGCCTGCCCCGGACCCCGATCCGGGGTCACTCGCAGCCGGCGGCTCCGCCCAGATGAACTCGGCCCGCACATTGAACTTAGAAGTATCTCCCCAAATTCCCGAATCGACTGGAACGGCAGAAATCAATCAACCGCTTGGTATAATTTATAATTTCTTGCTTGCATCCGGGTCGGACGAAACTCCTCTCAAATTTTCAAATTGTAATCTGCATTCTTCCTAAAATCTGAAGTCAATCGCCACCCGTCCCGGAGCATTATCTGCGCTTCAGGCCCAACGAAGAACGAACGAATCCGTCCGAACTTCTTTCGAATTTCTAATCTGGCTCTATTAAATATTTGGAGAGACCATTCCCTCTGTGAAATTGTCCCGATACCCCCGAAATCAAGGTTTTCTCGCCGAAGATACCACCGAAATGAATGACCATCGAGTTGGCATTTTCCAACTGATCAACGATAACGCGATGACCGCCTATTCGTTGTTCAACTATCCTCGGATTTATCTCGGCGTCCCGAGGAACAAACAAATATCGTTTCTCTTGTATTGAAATTCCCGTCGTGGCCTTCCCCACTGATTTCATATGAGTTAAGCCTGTAGTTCTGATTGGAAACTGGGAGTGACTACCGCCTTGAAAAATATCGAAGGGGATATCCTCTTCAACGGGTGATAATACTTCGATCCAATCTGCACGAGTCGCGAATATTTCAATGGATTTAGACATTACTTGTAATCTTCACTGCTTTGGCTTGGGGACAGTGAGAAGATGGTCCCCCTTCGTGTTTGTACGGATATTCCCAGCATTGCGACTCTCTCGTTTGGTCAGAGTTCTTCCGTCAACAAGCGTATCGACCGTGTTGATCCGAAGCGTTCTTCCATTCTTTGTCGCGGAAATATCGACAACCCCCCCCTTTCGCCCTCCGCCTGGTGGCTTGATGTATTCCTCTGGGAAACGGTTCCCTCCAGCAGCTATTTCCCAACCACGTCTCTCCAGTTCGTCAGCAACATCCCCTACGTGCTTTCTAGTCGATGGTTTTCCCCAAGCGTCCGTACGGGTTTGGCGGTAGCCGCCTTGGCACTGACCCTGACTGATCTCTCAATATCTCCCGGAGCAGGCGGCGACCACCCTGCTTAACCCCGATCTTGGCGAGCGCGCCAACACCGGTCAGGTCGGTCAGCGCAAGTCCAGTGTGGACGAGCGCCCATCCATAGTTTCCGCACATATAAGCATCGTATGCGTCCCAGCCTGAGCCGAGCACGGGAATCCAGTCGGCTGCGTCACGCTCCCATGAACGCAACCCCAACGGATCGATCCCGTTCACCGGGTCCGCATTCGCATACACATACGGGTTCACATCGCCCGCAAGCCCGATCGGGTCGGCCTGGATGTACCTGCCCGTCACCGGATCGTAGTCGCGGTTGCGGTTGTAGTAGAGGTCACTCAGCACCTGGCTTTGGCCGGGGAAGCCGGGGCGCAGGAAGTCGTTGCCGGGGTCGACCACCGTACCCTTGCGCGTCGGTGGTGACGATTGGCACGCCGAGGTGGTTGCCGTGCACCCAGTAGGTCTGGAGCGTCCCTTGCGCGTCGGGCGCGAGCGGGGCGTAGCCGGCGATATGGTCGCCGCCGCCGAACGGGGAGTTGTCATTCGCAGCCGGAGGCTCGGCCCAGATGAACTCCGCCCGCACATCGCTCGCTGAAGAGCCGTATTGTCCTCGCTACGCTCGTTCAGCTGCGCTTCCCGTCACCACCCGGCCCACTCGTCATAGACGAAGTGCCGCGTGCCGGTCGGCTTGTCGACCCGCACCCGGTCGCCCAACCCGTTGTAGGTGTAGCTCTGCGCGCCGATGCTGGTGCGGTCGTAGCTCGCCAAAACTAGCGTCGGCTATTAGTTCGATTCGTTGTTGAGAAGCGCCTGAATCAGTATTTTGCCAATTCGGCCCTCAAATCCACAGCAAGCCGTTGAGGATCTACTAAGACGCCCAAGTCACCGCTAATGGGAAATACGGCAACACTTTGGCCCTCCGTCACTAACTCGGGAGTCCATGATCGAAGCCAGTCTAAGACTGGAATCTCCCTCGGAGTACAGTCCTTCCACGCTTCGACTGCGCATCTCTCAGCAAATGCCGAATGCGGCCAGACCGGAACCAATGGATTACCGGCAGTGTCTGTTGCGAGCACCCAACCGTCGCCCCAAAGCGAGAATAACCTTTCCTCATCGCACGTCTTCTTGACAAAGTACTCGTATCTCAAATGCCCAGCTGCAGCGAGGAGAGCTTCTTCCTCGTGCTTGCTAAGGCTCCAACTCATCTACGCCTCCGACGATCGATTCTGTGCTGAATCTTGTGCAGCTGTATATCTTGAAGATCACTGTTATCATATCCGTATCCGCGCCTTGCTTCAAAGCCACGCTTGTGTGCGAGATTCATCCCTTGGGGGACTCTTAGCCTTCTTCTTTTCCCTCTGGCGATTTCGTTCAGGTCCCGCCTAAGCTCTCCTCTAATCCTTGATGAGAGTTTTGGGTCGTTCACAAGCTCTCTGAGACGTGCCTGCTTTCCGGAGCGTCCAATCGTGGCTCCGCCCGTTTCATCCGCCCAAAGCTTTCGGAAGAATTGACGCCCCCCAATTTTCCCCGCTCGACGCGCAGCGCCTCTAACTGAGAAGAAGCCAGCATAGTTGTAGAAATCGTTGCAAAGATCGATATCGCGATTGGAGCCTATCCATTCGCGAACATACCAAGTCGCCCCGAAGGTGAGTCCGTCCGACCAACCCGCAATGGCATTCATCGTATTCCGGCGATAGCTGTCGGGAAGGCCGGCGTAGTACTCCCACTTGGTCATCAACCCCAACGGATCGATCCCGTTCACCGGGTCCGCATTCGCATACACATACGGGTTCACGTCGCCCGCGAGGCCAATCGGGTCTGCCTGGATGTACCGCCCCGTCACCGGGTCGTAGTCGCGGTTGCGGTTGTAGTAGAGGTCGGCGAGCACCTGCGACTGGCCCGGGAAGCCGGGGCGCAGGAAGTCGTTACCGGGGTCGACCACCGTCCCTTGCGCGTCGGTGGTGACGAGCGGCACGCCGAGATGGTTGCCGTGGACCCAGTAGGTCTGGAGCGCCCCTTGCGCGTTCGGTGCTACCAGCGCGAGCGGGGCGTAGCCGGCGATATGGTCGCCGCCGCCGAACGGCGCGTTATCGTTGGCAGCAGGCGGCTCGGCCCAGATGAATTCGGCCCGCACATCGTTCGCCGACGCGCCGTATTCCGCCACCACCCGGCCCCACTCGTCATAAACGAAATGCCGCGTGCCCGTCGGCTTGTCGACCCGCACCCGGTCGCCGAGCCCGTTGTAGGTGTAGCTCTGCGCGCCGATCGTGCTGCGGTCGTAGCTCTCAAGCCGCCCGTGCCCGTCATAGGCGATTGCGCGAGTGCTAGCCGACTACATTCTTGTCTGAGGGACCGCGAGGATATCGTTCTCACATCCCTCTTGGGACAGAGTTCAAAGCGTCCTCGTAGCTAACGGCGGACGTGAGAGTTTGGTTCAATTCTCCGACAAAATCGCTGTCATATTCTCCCCTCTGCCTTACCCGAATCGCCTGCTTAATGCATTGCTTGAACTCTTCGAGACTTAGCTTCTGTCCTCCTGCGAGAACAGGCGCAGTCTTGAACTCAACAAGCCATTTAAGGATCGGGTTTCTGGTGGATATGATTAACTCATCAACCACATGAAATAGGAATCCTTTCGAGTCGATGAGCTTAACCTCTCCATCGCGCGCCTGCTGGCGTAGCTCTTCAAACATCGTGCGAGGAGTTCGCTCGAAATCGGCTGTCGTTTTGGCTAGGAACACATACTCCTTGCTCCAAACCAAGATCGGATACGATAATTCGCGATGGTCCATCGTTTCTTTCTCGCTCTAATCGCCACGGTTTGAAGCATTGATCAATACTCCTGCTCCGCTTGCGGGATAGGCATAAACAGTAGGAGTTCTGAGTATGTGCCGCCAAGGGGCAGCGAGTGTATCAGACTTCTTAGTCCCTTTCGGATTTCTGTAGGGATCGGTCCTAGCGTGGAATTTCGTGCTTACGTAGTTACCATTCCATCTGCTTCTTCGAAAGCTATTCGGTAATAGTTTGTCTAAGAGCGGCTTGTATTCACGGTTTATGTTTCTTCCTGATAATGTGAGTGGCCTAAAATATCGATCGGGAATAGCATGAGAGAACTCCAATCCCCTACCGGGAGCGGCACCTATTCTTCCGATGCCTCCTCCTACAGCACCAATCGCTCCACTAACCAACACACTATTCCAATCGTAGCAATCTGCATCAAAAATACTTCGACCGGTCCACCAGTTACCTGCGGCCTGGATAGCAAGATCAGTAGCCATACCCACTGCAGCCCCGCACACTGCAGCACCCAGAGGTGTGAAGCAAACTGCAACATTCCCAGTTGGATCGATCATGTTCACCGGGTCCGCTCCGGCATACACATACGGGTTCACATCGCCCGCCAGGCCAATCGGGTCCGCCTGGATGTACCTCCCGGTCACCGGGTCGTAGTCGCGGTTGCGGTTGTAGTAGAGGTCGGCGAGCACCTGCGACTGGCCGGGGAAGCCGGGGCGCAGGAAGTCGTTGCCGGGGTCTACCACGCTGCCTTGCGCGTCGGTGGTGACGATCGGCACGCCGAGATGGTTGCCGTGGACCCAGTAGGTCTGGAGCGCCCCTTGCGCGTTCGGTGCTACCAGCGCGAGCGGGGCGTAGCCGGCGATATGGTCGCCGCCGCCGAACGGGTTGCCTGCCCCGGACCCCGAACCGGGGTCATTCGCGGCAGGCGGCTCCGCCCAGACGAATTCGGCCCGCACATCGCTCGCCGACGCGCCATACTCCGCCACCACCCGGCCCCACTCGTCATAGACGAAGTGCCGGGTGCCGGTCGGCTTGTCGACCCGCACCCGGTCGCCCAACCCGTTGTAGGTGTAGCTCTGCGCACCGATGCTGGTGCGGTCGTAGGTTTCCAGCCGCCCGTGCCCGTCATAGCTCGCGGAGACCGTCTCGCTGCCCGGGCGAGTCTCGGACACGGTGTTGCCCCGGCCGTCATAGGCAATCGTGCGGGTGCCGCTGTCATCGCTGAAGCTCGCCAGCCGGTTGGTACCGGGCGTGTAGCTGTAGCTTTCCGAGGATTGTGCCGAGCCCCCCGAAACCGCCATCGTCAGCCGACCCATTTCGTCATAGCCATACAGCGCCGAGCTCGCCGGGTTGACGTAGTCGGCGATCGCCCCGATCCGACCGACCGCATCGCGGCGATAGGCGAGATGCGAGAGCTCGGCGCCGCCGCCGGTCGGGGCAAGCCGGCGCGCGGCGAGCCTGCCGTCGTCGCCCCAAACGTTCGCGACCGACAGCCCGTTGCCGAGCGCCATCGCGGTCAGCGGCCCGAACGCCTCGTACTCATGCCCGCTCGAAACCGTCACAGAGGCGCTGCTCGAATTTGCGCGCGTGCGGACTTGTGCGACCCGTCCCCAGGCGTCGTAATCGTAGAGCACCCAGCGGCCGGAGGGGTAGATGATCCGGGTGATGCGGTCGGCAGTGTCGTAGGAATACGACAGGCGGGCATTGGAATCGGTGCCAATCGCCTGCTCCCGGATCAGCAGGTTGCCGCGATGGTCGTATTTGAAGCGGGTGAGGCCGGAACCGTCGGTGACCCTCCCGACCCGGCCGATGCCATAGGAGTCGCCGAGCCCGCCGCCGTCCCACTGATAGTCGATCGCTTCAGAGGCAGGGCGGCCGAGCGGTTCGATCCGGGTGACGCGGCCGAGGATGTCGTGGGTGTAGGCCAGCACCTGTCCGCGCCCGTCGGTCGACTGCACCATCCGCCCGGCGGCGTCGTACACATAGGTGCTGGTGCCGCGATCGGGCGAGGTCTCTTCGATCGCCTCGCCGAAGCCGTTGTGGACGAACCGGGTGGTGACCGAGACCGGGTCGGTAAAGCTGGCGGGGTTCCCCTGCGCATCGTAGCTCGAGCCTAGGGTGCCACCATCGGGCGCGACCGATGCGACCACGCGGTCGAGCGCGTCGAAAGACGCGGCGGTGGTAAAGCCGTTGGGGTCGGTTACGCTGGTGAGGTTGTCGACCTTGTCGTAGCCGAACCGCGCGGGAGAGCGGGTGCCGAGTGTCTCACGCAGCAGGCGGCCAAGCTGGTCGAACTGGCGGCGCACATGGCGCGCGGTCGTGCCATCGGCGCGCTTCACGGTCTCGCGCTCGACATTGCCGGCGAGATCGTAAGTATATTCCCAGCGTTCGCCGCTCGCCGCGCTCATGGCCGTCATGCGGCTCGCAGCGTCGTATTCCATCAGCAGCGGAGCGGTGCCGGGCAGCGTCAGCTGGATGAGGTTGCCGACCGCGTCATAGGCCATCGCGGTGGTGGCATCGAGCGAGGGATCGCCCGGATCCCTGACCGTGATTGCCTCGACCCGCCCGAGCTGGTCGTAGGCGATGGTCGTCACGATGCCGTTGGGATCGGTGATCGAAGCCGGGCGGCCGTTGGCGTCGTGCCCGGCATAGCTGGTCACATGGCCGAGCGCGTTTGTGGCGGCGAGGAGGTTGCCACCCGCATCATAGGTATAGCTGGTGAGATCATCCTCGCTGCCGTTCGCGGGAAGCGGGCCGTTCTCCGAAAGCAGGCGGCCGTTGGCATCCCAGCTGTAGGTGTAGGTGCGGGTCTGGCCATTCGTCGGATAGGGCAGCGCGTGGCCGGTGGTGTCGGTCAGCGTGACCGAGGTCAGCCGGCCCTGCGCGTCGTATCCGCGGGTTTCGGTCAGCCCGGGCCCGACGATCGAGACGGGCACGTTGAAATCTGCATGCCAGGTGATCGTCGTCGTGCGCGCCTCCGGCGTGCCGCTCGCCTCGGTGATGCTGACCGGCCGTCCGCGCGCATCGCGCGTGGTGGTGATCAACCGCCCCTCGGCGTCGGTCGCGCTCGAAATATAGGTGTTTCCGCCATAGGCGATCGTGGCGGTGGTCGCGGGCGTGTCGGCGGTGGCGTCCCCAGCCACCGAAGTCAGCCGGTAATCGCGCTGGCTCGCCGAAAATTCCGAGAAAGTGTAGAGTTCCCGCTTGCCGTATTCGTTGGTGACCGCGCGCGTGCGCGCCGAACCGGCGGAGCCGTAGACAAAGCTGTTGCGCTCGGCCCCGTCGGCAAGCTCGCTCGAAATGACCCGCCCGGCGGTGTCATAGGAATAGGTCGACACCGGCTCGCCGCGGTGGTCGACGATCCCGGTGACGTTGCGGGCGTAGACGGCGTTCTCGTGCAGATAGGTGACCGAATCGAGCACCGCATCGTTCGCGGCGCGACGCTCGACTTTGGTGAGGCGCTGGATTTCGGGGAGCAGCACGGCATTCACCACCAGTACCGTTCCCGGCTTGCCCCCGCCGCCCCACGTCCTGCGCCACTTAGGTCCGCCGAAAGCAATGCCGATCCCGGGAGCGGTCGCGTCTTCGTAATCGTATTCGAGCGAGCTCCCGTCGGGCAGATCGATGGTGCGAACCCGCACCGGAACCGGTTCGCTGCCCGCCGGGGCTGGTTCGATCGTTGTGATGCGGTGCCTGTCCCAGGTGAAGCTCGCGCTGCGCCCGAAACTGTCGGTCATCGTCGCGAGGGCGCCATCGGCACCGTAAGTGGAGCTTTGCCAGTAGCCGCTGCGGGTCTCCATCGCGACCGGCCAGCCGAACAGATACGAGCCGCCATTGGGCCCGATGCGGGTCTGGATCGTCCAGACCGTGTCGTTGCGGTCGGTCAGTTTCCAGGTGGTTTGCACGTCGCGCAGCGTCGCGAGATCGGGCGGCAGCGCGTCGAGCAGTTCGAGCTTGAGATTGTTCGATGCGTTGCCACCGCCTGCATCCGGGTGTTCGATCCATGTCCCGTCGGGTTGCAGAACGAACCCGTAGCCGGTCCCGTCGGGCATCAGGATCGCGACCGTGGCGTTCGGTTCGGCCGGCGACCCGGTGACGATGCCGAACTGCAATTCGTGATTGAAATCGAAATTCCAGTATCCGTCGAGTCCGCGCGGGAGATCGCGCGGCAGCACGCGCTGCTGGATCGGTCGCCCGACCTGGAAACTGCGATATTGACGAGCGATCCGGAACAACCCGTCGGCGGAAGAATAATCGAGCGCACTCAGGCGTTTGGCCCCCGTCGCCAGCACCACCGGGTTGCGAGTCTTGGGATTGGCGCGCCCGTCATCCTCGCCGCATGGATCGCTGCATGGGCGCTCGTAGGCCCCGTTGAGCGTGCATCGCCCGTCGGGCGTCGCGAGGTAGTCTTCCGGGCAAGCGATCTGGACGTAGCTCGGGATTTTGACTCCGCAGCTGAAACCGGCACCGGTCTCTTCGGGGCAAAGGTACTGGTAGCGGGTCCATTCGCAGTGGATGAAGCGCAGATCGTCGGACTTGCGCTTGATGCCCATGAACCGCGAATGGCCGTTGTCCATCCCCTGGTCCCGCCACTGCGCCTTGCAGGCCTGCGTTGGAGTTTCGAACACGCCGCCCGGTCCGGACTGCGAGATCCAGCCCAGCGGCTCGGCATCCTCGGGCTGCTGCGCGCGCAGCTGTGTGCCGAGCACCAGCGTGAAACAGGCGAGGAGGAACCCGATTGTCCGCAGCGAAAGTCTCAACCCGTTTCCCCCGCGTTCGAACACCCCAAAGTCCCGGCGGTCACACGCCCCAGATGGCGCAACCGAATGTTGCCGATCCCCACACCATGCCGCCGGAGATCACGCTCGCAGTTGAACTCGCGATCCGGTTGCCGTTGCGATCGTAGGTGTATTGGAAGCAGCCGCTGCCTGCGGGCAGCGAGGCCAGCAATGTTGCACCGGCCTGCGGGCCGATCGCCAGCCACGCCGCAGTCTGGGCCGGAACCGGGAAACTGGCGGCAGCGAGCGCCGCGATCACGCTGACCGTCAGGCGGTCGCCCAACGGCCGCCGTTTCCCGCGCGTGGTTCCCGACAAATTATGCGTGTTTCGACCCTGCATCATTGCATCTACCCCTGCAACCAAAAGACACGAGCCACAGCACCGTTTCTCAAGAACAGGTCTTCGTCAAGGCGGGTGAGTAAAGAACACGTAGACACGATTACTTGAAATCCCGCAGTTCCGCGCTTCGCAGAGTTCAAGGCTACAGAAAATAGTAAGGCATTAAAACTGGCGTCCGGATGCTCGGCAGCGTCGATCGCCGCCGGATGCGGAGCGGGGAAGGGTTGCGGTGCAGCGGCGCCGACGCGTCCAACCATTTGGCGCAGCGCGCCTCGCCCGCTAGGCAGGCGGGATGCACCGGCTGGCTCCCCGAACCGATGGCGATCGCGCGTTTGCGCTGCTGCTTGCCTGCGCCGACCGGCCGCGTTGCGAACGGCGCAATGCGGCGGTTCGCGAAGCGCGGGCGCAGCTGGGCGCGGACTGGGGGGCGTTCGTGCGCGAAGCGAACCGGCATCACCTCGCGATCCTTGCCTGCGAAGGACTGCGCGATGCCGACATCGAGCCGCCCGACGAGCTGGCACGGATCGCGGCCAGCGAAAAACTGCGCGCGCTCGAGCTGCTGGGTCAGGGCAGCCGCGCGATCGACCGGCTGGGAGAGGCCGGCATCGCTGCGGTGTTCCTCAAGGGCCCGGTACTCAGCGAGACGCTCTACGGCGATCCGGCGATGCGCCACAGCGTCGATCTCGACCTGCTGGTATCATGGCGCGACTTCCGGCCCGCTCGCGCCGTACTGGGCGAGCTCGGCTATCGCCTGCACGGCAACGAGCCGCCGTGGGACGACTGGCGGATAGAACCGTGGCGCACCCTGGCAAAGGACATCGCCCTGATCGAACCGCAGCAACGCTTCGCGCTCGAACTGCATCACCGGCTCAAGACTCCGGATGCGCTGCTGCCCGGCCTGGGGATTTCGCAAGCGATGGACACGGTCTCGCTCGCGGGCAAGAGCTTCGCCGCGTTCGGGCGCGAAGACCTGTTCGCGTACCTCTGTGTCCACGCCGCAACCTCGCTGTGGGACCGGTTGAAATGGCTTGCCGACCTGCGCGCGATGCTGGCCGATTGCGATCAGACCGCCATTGCGGCGCTGCAGGCACATTCCGAACGGCTCGGGACGCAGCGCTGCACCGCGCTGGGGCTGCTGCTGTGTGGTCGGCTGTGGGACCAGGAACTGCCCGATCGCGTTGCCGACCTGGAACGTACGGACGCCAGGCTCGCGCAGCTGCTGGAGGCATCGTGGCAGCGGCTTCGGGGGCCGCAACGCCGCCACAGCAGTATCGCCAACAGCCTGCAGCGGCGCCATCTCGTGCATCTGCGCGACGACCGGGCCTACCGCCGCGCGCTCTCTCGCGAACTGGTGCACGACCGCGAGTTGCTCGAACGGTTCATGCTGCCGCGCGCGCTTGCGTGGCTCTACGCGCCGCTGAGACTGTGGCTGTTCATCCGCCGCAAGCTTGGTCTGATTCGCCCGGCGCGTCCGGTCGGACGTCACGATCAATCGGCGATGCGACAGAACCGCCCGGCATAGAATCCGAGCGGGCGCAGATCCTCGCGCGCTTCGATCGCGGCGACTTCGCCGAACACCATGGTGTGATCGCCCGCCAGATAGGTCGACCAGTGGCGGCACTCGATATGGCCGATCGACCCCGCGATCACCGGCAGCCCGCGCGCTGTCCAGGTGAAATCAGCCGGTTGCATCAGACTGTCCCCGCGCGAGGCGTAGCGGCGGGCCAGCCCTGACTGGTTCTCGGCGAGAATGCTGATTGCGAAGCTGTCCGTCTTGGTAAAGCTTTCGAACAGGCTGGAGGAATTCTGGATGCTCCAGCACACCAGCATCGGATCGAGCGACACGGACACGAAGGAATTGGCGGTGATGCCGCTCGGCGAACCGTCCTCGCGCGCGCGCGAGACGATGCACACCCCGGTCGAGAACAAGCCCATGACCTGGCGAAACGCGGCCGGATCGACCGGGTCTGCCGACGCTGTGTCTCGCACTCATGTCTCCGCAATTCGAACCGGTGAACACGCGCGTTCCCCGAAGGCGCGCGCAAAGTCAAACGAACCCGCGATATAGCGATCACAGGCGATTTCGCCACCAATCCCGGAGTGTCGTCAGGAATCGGTTCCACACCGCCGATTTTCGGGCACTCTCCCGCAACTTGCCCGTTGGACATGCAATACCGTATTCGGGACTGGCAATGCAGACAGAGGACAGGAAATGATCGACCGGGTCGGGGCAGCGCTCCGCGACTTTCTGAAACAGGAAAGCGCAGGCGGGATCGTGCTGATTGCAGCGGCCGCGCTGGCGCTGCTGATCGCCAACAGCCCGCTGGCCGACGCCTATTTCGGCACGCTCAACACCAGGCTCAGCATCTCGTTCGGCACGTTCGCGATCGACAAGGGGCTGATCCTGTGGATCAACGACGGGCTGATGGCGGTGTTCTTCTTCCTCATCGGGCTCGAGGTGAAACGCGAGATTATCGAAGGGCAGCTGTCGAGCTGGGACAAAGCCTCGTTACCGCTCGCCGCCGCCATCGGCGGCATGGCGCTGCCGGCGCTGGTGTTCCTCGCCTTCAACTGGAACTCGCCCGATAGCATCAACGGCTGGGCCATCCCCGCCGCAACCGATATCGCCTTCGCGCTCGGCATCCTTTCGCTGCTCGGCCCGCGCGTGCCGGTGGCGCTCAAGGCGCTGCTGCTGGCGATCGCGGTGATCGACGATATCGGCGCAATCACGATCATCGCATTGTTCTATTCGGGCGAGCTCGACACCACCATGCTGATCGGCGCGGCGGTAACTTTCGCTGTGCTGATCGCGATCAACCGACTGCGGGTCGGATCGAGCATTCCCTATGTCGTGCTGACGGTGATCATGTGGGTGTTCGTGCTCAAGTCCGGCGTCCATGCGACCCTCGCCGGAGTGGCGGCGGCGATGACCGTGCCGATGGTGGCGCGCGGCGGCACGCGCCTGCTCGAGCAGATGGAACACGCGCTGCACAAATGGGTCGCGTTTCTGATCATTCCGGTGTTCGGCTTCGCCAATGCCGGGGTGACTCTAATCGGCCTGTCGCCTGCCGACCTGCTTGCGCCGCTGCCGCTCGGCATCGCGCTGGGCCTGCTGATCGGCAAGCAGATCGGCATCTTCGGGTTCGCCTTCCTCGCCGTGAAGGCGGGGATCGCCAAGCTGCCCGACCATGTCGGCTGGCGCCAGATCCACGGCCTTTCGCTGCTGGCCGCGATCGGCTTCACCATGAGCCTGTTCATTGGCAATCTCGCCTTTGCCGACCAGGCGCAGGTCGATGCGGTGAAGCTCGGCGTGCTGTCCGGCTCGCTGGTCGCGGCGCTGGCCGGTTTCTTCATGCTCAAATCGGCACTGCCCGAGACTGTCGCTCACCAAGACGACCAGAAGGATACCGCCCCTGCTTTCGCCGAATGAACCCGCCGCCCACAGTCTGCATATCAACGGTATAGAGCTGTCGTATTTCGAATGGCGCGCGGACCGGGGCGGCGATCCACCGTTGATCTTCGCCCACGCCACCGGGTTTCACGCGCGGGTGTTCGATGCGATCATCGCCCATTTCCCGGATCGGCGGGTGATCTCGATCGACCTGCGCGGGCACGGGCGCTCGACCGGCGGGCCGATCATGCACTGGAACGAGATCGCGAGCGATGTGTGCGTGCTGATCGACCAGCTGGGTATCGAAAGTGCGGTCGGGATCGGGCATTCGATGGGTGCGCACACCCTGCTTCAGGTGGCGCACGACCGGCCCGGCGCCTTCGCACGACTGGTGCTGTTCGACCCGGTCATTCTCGCCCCCGAATTCTACGCTCCGGCAGAGCCGCTGTTCAGCGCCGACAACCCGCACCCGGCGGCCAGGCGCAAGCGCGACTTCGCTTCGCCCGAGGCCATGATGGAGCGGTTCCGCGAGCGCGATCCGTACGACCTGTTCGACGCCCGCGTGTTCGAGGATTACTGCCGACACGGTCTGCTGCCGCGTGCCGATGGCGAAGGCTGCGAGTTGGCCTGCCCGCCCGAGGTCGAAGCCAGCGTCTACGCCTCCAGCCGCAGCAATGCGGGCATTCTCGAAACGGCACGTGCGGTCGATATCCCGGTGTGGGTGGTGCGCGCCCGGCATTCCGGGCTGAACGATTTCAAGAGTTCACCGACCTGGTCCGGCCTCGCTGCGAGCATGCCGCAGGGCAGGGACCTGTATCGGCCCGATCGCACGCATTTCCATCCGTTCGAGGATCCCGAGGACGCGGCGAACATCATCCGCGCCGCGATCGACAGCTAGGCCTAAGCTCCACGCGCCGCTGCCAATACGTCGGCGAGATCGGCGCGCGCGCGGGCGATCTCATCGCGGTCGGGGTGGGTAACGTTGCGCCGGATCGCCGCCGCGATGCCGCCGTAGAATTGCAGCAAATGCTCGCGCAGCGGATTGTCGTCGGCGACCGACTGCGCCAGCCACAGCGCGATCGCGTGCGCCCGCGCCAACGGCTCGCGCGGAGGCGAGGCGGGAGCGCGATCGAGCGCTGCCAGCGCCTGCCCCAGCGCAGCGACCACTTCTTCAAGGCATATCCGGGTCAGATCGCCGCTGTGCGATGCCTCGATCCGTGCGTCGAGATCGACCCGGCGATAGGCGGCGGCAGGGTTGCGAGAGAGCAGCTGCATCGTCGCCTACCGCTGGTTGGCGAACAGTTCGACCTGCTGCTCGAGGAAGCTCAGGGTCGATTGCGAAACCGCGATGTTCTGTTCGGCGCGGATCAGGTTGCGCGTCAGCCGCTCGCGCAGGTTTTCCTGTTGCACCGCGATCCGTTCCAGGCGCACGTCGTTGCGCTCGATC
Source organism: Erythrobacter sp. JK5 (assembly GCF_018205975.1). NCBI lineage: Bacteria > Pseudomonadati > Pseudomonadota > Alphaproteobacteria > Sphingomonadales > Erythrobacteraceae > Erythrobacter > Erythrobacter sp. JK5. Next base: position 2,245,287 of record NZ_CP073577.1, read on the forward strand.
TGCGCTTCGTAGCGCTTGAGCGAGCCGCCGAGCGAGCCCGGATCGGTGATCCGCGAATTGGCCCGAGCGAGCTTGTCGAAGGTCGCGAACACGCCGAACACGCCGGTCGTGAACATCGCGGCGGTGGCCTCGGGGCTATCCGACAAGGTCGTATCGAGCCGCGCGGTATCGAGCCGGAACGTGCCGTCGCGGTTGAGCGAGAGCCCGAGATCGGCAAGCGTTCGCGGTTCGCCTACGCCAGCGTTAGGCATGACGGCTTCGCTGGTAAGCCGCGCCAGATCGCGCTTCAGCTCGCGCGCACCGGGATCGTTGCCCAGCGTCCCGCCTTGCGCTGCGGCGGTTTCCCCCAGCAGCCGCACGATGTCGTTCAGCGCGGCGACGAAGTCGTTCATCACCCCGGTAATCGCGCCGCTGTCGTTGGTGAAGGAAATGGTGGTCGGCGAACCGGTGTTGGTCGCCTTCAGATTGAGGGTCATGCCGTCCGGCAGGCCGGTGACGGTGTTGCTCGCGCTGCTGCGCTGGACGGTGTCCAGGGAATACAGCGCGTCCTGCGAAGTCTGGCGCAACTCGCCGGCATCGCTCGCCGGGCTCCAGGCGAGATAGGTGAGATCGCCCGGCGTCGACGCCGGGTTGGCGGCAGCGCTGGTCGGTTCGAGCACGAACCCGTTCGCCGCACCTTCCGCGCCCTTGATCACGAGCTGCGCGCCGCCGGTGCCGCTCGCCACGTATGCGTCGAGCCTGCCGCCGCTGGCGCTTCTGATCTTGCCCGCAAGCGTCGCCAGCGTGTCGGAGGCGTCGACCGCGATGTCGAGCGCGGCCTGCGCCGTGTCCTCGGTGAAAGTCGCGCCCGCGACAGTGCCGAACCGAAACCGCAGATTGCCCTCGCCGACGAGATCGCCCGCGCTCGCATAGGATTGCGACACCAGCGTCTGGCTGCGCGCCAGCTGGGTCACTTCGAGCGCATAGGTGCCGCTGGGATTGCTGCCTGCGGGGGTGCTGACACTGGCGACTGCCGGGTTGCCGATGCTCGCGCGCGGCGACAGGTCGCCGTTGCGGATGCGGTCCCCCAGCGCGCTGGCAAGGTCGTTGACCGAGCTGCGCAGCAGCGCAGCGGCGGAAATCCGCGCCTGCAGCGTTTCGTTGCGAGACTGCAGGTTGGTGCGCTGGAACGCGAAGCTGGCGTCCGACAGGTCGGAGGCGAGCTGCGCGAAATTCACGCCGCTGCCCGCGCCGAGCGCCGAGATGATCGATGAGCCGGGATTCTCCATGGCTCGAAGAACGGCCAATCACTGCGCCGCTTAAGGGGAAATCTCGGGCTTCCCGTCCGCATCGAACCGCAGTGTTTCGGGCACTTCGACGATCGGCATTCGCGGATCTTCGCCGCGCCTCAGCGACAGCACGAAGGCGACCAGCGCGGCGATCGCGACATACAGCTCCTCGCGCACCATCTGGTTGGCGCGCGTGGTGAAATAGACCGCGCGCGCGAGCTGCGGATAATGCAGCACCGGCAGCCCCGCTTCGCCCGCCAGTTCGCGCATCGCCAGCGCGGTTTCGCCGCGTCCCTTGGCCAGCACCACCGGTGCGGGCGCACTGGCCGGATCGTAGATCAGCGCGACCGCGAAGTGCATCGGGTTGACGATCACGAATTGCGCGTCCTTCATCGCCTTGCCGATGCTTCCGCGCGCGAGGTCGCGCTGACGCTGGCGCCGGGCCATCTTGACCTCGGGCGATCCTTCGGTCTGCTTGGCTTCGTCGCGCATGTCCTGGTGGCTCATCTTGAGCCGTTTGTTGCGCTGAAACCGCTGAAGCGGGTAATCGACCAGCGCGATCACCGCGAGGCCCAGCACCAGCAGGCCGAGCAGGCTCACAACCGTGCTCCAGGCATAGCCGACCTGCGCTTCGAGCGTGCTCCGCCCGAGACCGAGCAGGTGCGGCATGTTCACCAAAGCCCAGTAGGCCGCGATCCCGCCGAGCAGCGCGAGCTTGAGCACGCTCTTGCCGAGCTCGATCAGGCCCTGGATACCGAATATCCGCTTGAGTCCCGACAACGGGTTGATCCGCTTGCCCTTGAACCCAAGGTTTTCGGGCACCCAGCGCCCCTCGCCCAGCAGCAATTGCGATCCGGCGGTGATGGCGATCACCGCAATGCCGATCGCGAAGATCGGCGGCAGCAGCGCTTCGGCGGCGAAGGCAAACAGCGCGTTCGGGGCAAAGGTTTCGAGCGTGCCATGGTCGAAGCGCAAGCTCGCGTGCGCGACGCGGGTAAGACTGTCGAACAGCCACGGCCCGGCGGACAGCAGCACCGCGCCCCCGGTGGCGATCGCCGCCGCCGTGCCGACCTCCTTCGATCGCAGCACGTCGCCTTTCTGCGCGGCATCGCGCTTGCGCTTGTCGGTTGGCTCGAATGTCTTTTCGCCCGCGCTCTCTTCGCTCATCCCGCCGCCCCTCCGGCCAGCAGCAGATCCGACGACCGGACCAGCGCTGTCTCGATCAGCGCGGTGAACTGTTCGACCACGATCGGCATGACGACAATCAGCGCGGTGATCCCGGCAAGCACGCCGGCGGGAAGGCCCAGCGCAAACAGGTTGAGCGCGGGGGCCGAGCGCGAGATCACGCCGGTGACGGTCTGCACCAGCAGCAGCACCAGCACCACCGGAAAGGCGATCGCGGCGGCGGTCGCGAAGCCGTAGCCCATGAACAGCACGATATCGCGCCCGGCCACCTCGGCGAGCGCGAAGCTTCCGGCGGGCAGCACGCGGTAGCTTTCGATCAGCAGCTCGAACCACAACAGATGCGCGCCGATCGCGAAGAACAGCAGCGTCAGGACTAGGCCAAAATAGGTGCCGAGTGCGCCCGATTGCGCGCCGCTGTTGGGATCGATCGAAGTGGCGATGGCAAGGCCCATCGTCCCCGCGATCTGTTCGGCGGCGATCTGCGGGACGACAAAGGCAACCTGCAGCAGGAAACCGAGCGCGGTGCCGATCACGATTTCCTGTACCACCGCAACAACAGCAGAAAAGCTCATCATGTCAGGAAGTTCCGGCAACGGCATCCAGTTGCCGATGAACACCGCGAGCGCCAGCGCGAGCAGCGCACGCAGCTGAAACGGCACGGTCATCCCGCCCAACACCGGCGCGGCGAGCAGCGCGGCTCCGACGCGGATCGACAGGAACAGCACCTGCCACAGCTGCTGATCGAGCGGTCCGAAACCGGGATCGAGGATGCTCATCGCGCGCTAGATCGCGATCGCCGAAATCTGCGCGAAGATCTCGCGCAGGAAATCGCCCAGCAGCGCCATCATCGTCCCGCCCAGCACCACGAATACCAGCGCGACGATGCCCAGCTTGGGCACGAAGGTCAGCGTCTGTTCGTTCACCGAAGTCGCCGCCTGGATGATCCCCACGAACAGGCCGACCACCAGCGCCGCGATCAGCACCGGCCCGGCAATCAGCGCGGTGACCCATAGCGTTTGGTCGGCCAGGGCGAGGAGTTGCGCGTCCTGCTGCATCGTCCCCTCCTATTGGGCGAAACTCATCGCGAGGCTGCCCATCAGCAGTGCCCAGCCATCGACCAGCACAAACAGCAGCAGCTTGAACGGCAGCGAGACGATCGTGGGCGACAGCATCATCATGCCGAGGCTCATCAGCACGCTGGCAACCACCAGGTCGATCACGAGAAACGGCAGGAACAGCATGAAGCCGATCTGGAACGCGGTCTCGAGTTCGCTGGTGACGAACGCGGGAAGCAGGATCGAAAAGGGAATGTCGTCGGGATTGGCGAACGTCGCCCCGCCCGCGAGATCGGCGAACATCAGCAGGTTGGCCTCGCGCGTCTGGCGGATCATGAAGCCGTGAAACGCCTCGCCCGCGCTGGCGATCGCAGCATCGGCGCTCAGCGCGCCGCTGGCATAGGGTTCGATCGCTGCGGTGTTCACTGCCGACAAGGTCGGAGCCATCACGAACAGCGACAGGAACAGCGCCAGCCCGACCAGCACCTGCGTCGGCGGGGAGCCCTGCAACCCGATCGCCTGCCGCAGGATCGAAAGCACCACGAGGATCCGCAGGAAGCTGGTCATCATCAGCACCAGCGCGGGCAGGATCGTCAGCAGGCTCATCACCACGAGCAGCTGCAACGAGAAGCTCAGCGGGGTGGAATCGCCCGCCCCGTCTCCGCCCAGCGCGCGCTCGATCGCGCCGCCCACGCCCGGAACGGAATCGGCTGGCACGGGAAGCGCCGCCGCGTAGGCTGCATCGGGCAGCGAAAACATGGTTAAGGCGCCCAGCATCAATGCGCCTGCAAGGTAAAGCGCGCGGGCCATCAGTCTCGCTCCGGCCCGGCGGTGCGGGCTTCGGCTTCGCCGAGCCGCACCAGACCCTGCCGCGAACAGCCGAGCAGGATCTCGCGTCCGTGAAACCGCACGACCGCAAGCTTTAGGCCCGGCGCGAGCAGGCTGGTTTCGACCAGTTGCAGCGCGCGCTCACCGCCCTGCGCGCCGACCATTCGCCCTTGCAGATAGCGTGTCAGCCTAAGGCTGCCCCAGATCAGCAGCGCAAGCAGCGGCAGCAGCAGCGCCAGCCGGGCAAAGTATTCAAGCATCATTGGTCGCGGCCCGCTTCGTCGAGCGGCGGGACCTCTGGCTTCGCTCGACCGGTGTCGGCGGCGGGTGCACCGGGAGTATCGTCGCCCGCAAGGCTGACGATCCGCAGCGCGAATCGCCCGTCCTGCGTGACCACTTCACCCTTGGCGATGATCCGGCCGTTGGCCGTGACGTCGAGCAGTTCGTCGGTCAGTCGGTTGAGCGGGACGACGCTGCCCTCGCCGAGCGCGAGCACCTCCCTGAGCGGCATGTCGGTGCGGCCGAGCTCGACCGACAGGCGCACCGACACGTCGCCGAAACGGTGCAGCGCGGGATTGTAGGCAGTCATCGGGTGGGTGCTCCCTCTGCGATACGGGTGAGACGGATCGCGAGGCGATCCTCGAATGTGCCGACATTGCCGTGGGCAAAGCGCTGCGCGCCGATCCGCAGGGGAATCTCGCGCGGCATGGCGATCGGAATGCTGTCGCCAGGGGCGAGCCGTTCGAGCCGCGAGAGCGGCAGGTCGAATTCGGTCAGCACTGCCTCGATCGGCAGCGGCATCGCGCCAAGGTGGGCAGCGCCGCCGTCGGTAGGTCCGGATGCTTTGCGACTTGCGCCTCCCCCTTCACCTTGTCCGGGGAGAAGGCTGTCCAGCACGGTCTTCGTTGCCGCCAGAAGCAAGTGCCAGGTCGAGCCTCCCGGCTCGCCCAATTCGATCTTGAATGCCGCGCAAGACGCCGAAGCGCCGAATGGCTTCAGCCGGGTTACGTTTTCCCGATGGAAGATAACGTCGCATTCGCGTTCGACCTGCTCTCCGCTTGCCAAGACAACGCTTTCGGCGACGATCGCTGCCAGCTGATCGATCAGCAATCCTGCCGAGCGGGTCAGCTGCTCGAGCGGGTCCTGAGGCATTTCGCCGGTTCCGCCGAACGAACGGTCGGTCAGCGCAATCGTCGTGGCCAGATCGACCGACAGCAAGAGCTGTTGATCCGGACCTCCGCAGCGCAGCAAGCTGTTGGCCGCCACCGGGCCTATCCGTTCGAAAATCTGCTTGCCGATGAGCCATTCGGGTTCGCCAAGGCTGGCAGCAATCCTGGCACCGCCGAGAAGCACGCCAGTGCGCTCCGACAGCGCCTTGCCTACGTCGCGGCGCCAGGCGGCGATGACCTCCGCGCGCTCTTCGGGCCGCGGGTCACGTGCGGTCAGTTCGGCACAATGCTGCGCCAGCGCCCGCTCGGGAGCGAAGGTCTGGGCCATGTTCATTGGACGAGGAACGCTTCGAAATGAACCGCATCGATGCCGCCGAAGCCTTCGTGCTCTTCGAGCACGGCGTTGACGGCAGCGGTCAGCCGCTTGGCCAACTTGTCGCGCCCTTCGGGGGTGTACACATCTTCTTCCGGGGTGGCGGCGAGCTGGACGAGGATCGCCGAGCGGATCGCGAGCTCGTGGCTCTTGACCCATTGCAGCACGCGCCCGTCGCGCTGGGTCGACACCGCGAGATCGACCTGGATCAGACCCGGCGAATTGGCCAGGTTCGAGGTGAAGCTTTCATCGAAACTGTAATAGGCGGTGCGAAATTCGCTGCCGCCTTCGCCATAGACCGCGCCGTCTGCTTCCGCGTCGCCCTTGCCGGCGGCCGGGGCATAGGGATCGGCATCCCCCTTGCGCACCAGCTGCGGGACCTCGGGGCCGGTATCTTCGCTCCCGCCGATCAGTCCGGCAGCGAATGCACCATAGGCACCCCCGCCCCGGCACCGAGCATCAGCACCGCGACGATAACCATCTTCAGCATCCCGCCCTTCGGCTTCGCCTCTTCATTGTTGCCCTCGGCCTTGTCATTCGCCTTGGCCATGATTTCCTACCTCCTTGACTGTGCGGTGAGCAGCTCACGCGAACAGCCCACTGCCGTCGGCGCTCGCCGCCCGGCTCTCATCCGCCTGGCTTCGACCCGATTGGTCGGTGCCATGCTGTGCGTTCCCCTGCTGCGGCAAACGTGGTTGAGGCGACCCTTGCGAGGACCCTGGGGAAGACCCGTAGTTCGCTCCCGATCCGGAGAACGCGGCGGTGTTCTGGCCCGTGCTTCCGTGTTCCTGCCCGCGCTGGTTGTGGCTGGCCGCCGTGTCACCCGACGCGGCCATGGCGCGCTCCGCGAGCGCGGACTGGATCGCCGGGACGAACCCGGGGTCGCGGCTCGACAAGGACGCTCGCAGGTCGCCGGCGGCGGTATCGAGCCGCATGTTCACGAGACCGAACTCCCCGTGCCGCATCAGCACTTCGGGCCGCACGCTGCGGACGACTTCGCGAATGTCGGTCAGCGCCTCGATCGCGCGCTCGATCTGCGGGGCGATGCGCTGGTCGATCCGGGTTTCGGCTGCGGGAGGAGCGGGTGTCGCAGTCGGTTGTGTGGCCAAGGCGCTAGCGGTCGGCGATGGGGAGCCGGAGGTGGGCTGGACGGCTTCGGAAAGGGCCGCTGCCGCGCCCGACGAATGCGGCGCAGGAAGGGGAGCCTGCGCCGGATCGCTGCTCGCGCGCGGCATGCGCGAACCGAGCGAGGGTTCCGTGTCCGCTTCACCATCGACCGCGAGAATTGGACGAATTACGCGGCTCTCGCTGACGTTCCTGGCGTGCGACGGTATCGGGGCGCGCGACAGGGGCAGCGGCGAAACGTCTTGCCCTGCCTCGGACGCTGGCGCGGCGCGCAGGGGGAGCGGCACGATCTCCGGCTCGGGGTCATGCTGCTGCAGATCACGCGACTCCGAAAGCGCTGTCGCCCGAGGCACGGCAGGCGGCAAACCCCTGAAATCGGTGAGCACCGGCAGCGCCGGGTCAATCTTGCGAGGTTGGGTCGCCGTCGGTGCGATCGGTTGTCCGACTTCCGTTTCGGCGATCGCTGCAGGTTGCGGAATCTGCTGCGGGGCAATGCTGGCGATCGCCGGCACGGGGTCCGTTGCTTCCAGGCCTGCAAAGGACGGCCGGATGGAGACCTCTTGGGCAATCGCCTGCACCGGTTCCCGCGAAAACCGAACATCCGGCGGCGTGATCGTCGACCTTGGCCGGGCTTGCTCGCGACCGCGCGCGCCATCGGGGGAGTGTTCGCTCGCGCTCGACCCGCTCGGCAGATCGCCGCCGCCTGCAGGCAGGGTCTTGCCGGGAACCGGCAACGTCGGGGGCTCGGGCAGCGCGACCAGCGTGGCTGCATCCGCCGGTGCCACGACTGGCTGCGGAACCTGCGGGGGAGCCAGCGCGGAAGCCAGGAGATCGCTGAAACCGGCGCGAACCGGGGTTTCCGCGGGGTCGTTTCGGACAGCCGGGCCTGTCCCGTCGCCCGCTGTACCAGCGCGTCCGGGCCGCGAGGCGGTCTTCGCGGTTGCAGGGGTCGAGGGCAAATCGGGCAAGGCAGGGATCATCGCGGGTTCCTGGTCTGGTGGCGTTCATGCCCCTGCAGTTTGCGTGCCAGTCCGCCGTCGGTCGGGCGCGAGCGCGCTTCGGCGGCCTGGATGGATGCACGGCGCGCTTCGAGCGCGCGATCCTCGAGCCGCCTGACGCGGTTTTCGACCCCGGCAAGCGCGTCGGCCTGCCATGCGGCCTGCAGCCGCGCATCGTCGCGCTTGTTTTCGGCCTGTTCGGCGAGTCTGGCGATCGCCGCCGCCATCGCGCTCAGTTCGCGCAGGTCACCCGCTTCGCCGACGACCTTGCGGCCGCTGTAGTCGCGCGCCATGGCTTTGCTGCGCCGCGCCAGATCGGCGCTGCGCGCTTCCTCTTCGATTGTGCCGGCAAGCGAAGCCATCGCTTCGCGCCGCGCGACCCGCGCCAGCATCAGCTGGCGTTCGGCAAGCCGCAGGCGGCGGCGCTCACGCATCGGGCACGACCCGGAGCAATTGCGCGTGCGCATCGGCAAGGTTCACCGCCGAACCGCGCGGTTGCTGCAAAAACGCGTCGATCGGCCCCGAAAGCTCCAGCGCCCGATCGAGCACCGTGTCTGACCCGGCGCGATAGGCACCCATCATCACCAGGTCGCGGTTGTCCTCGCGCGTCGCGATCAGCGCCCGCAGGCGCCGCGCCGCTTCGGCGATTTCGGGCATAGCGAGGTCGTGCATCACCCGGCTGAGCGAAGCGGGAACATCGATCGCCGGGTAATGCCCGCGCTGTGCCAGTTCGCGCGACAGCAGGATATGCCCGTCGAGGATCGCGCGCGCGGTGTCGACTACCGGGTCGGAGGCATCGTCGCCATCGGCGAGCACGGTGTAGAGCCCGGTCACGGCCCCGCCGGTGCGCGCGGAATTGCCCGCGCGTTCGACCAGCTTGGTAATTGTCGCCAGCGCCGAAGGGGGATAGCCGCGCGCCGCACCCGGTTCGCCGAGCACGAGCGCCAGCTCGCGCGCTGCATGCGCGACCCGCGTCAGGCTGTCGAGGATCAGCAGCACGCGCTTGCCCTGCGCGCGGAAATATTCGGCAACGCTGGTTGCGTATTGCGCCGCGCGCAGCCGCAGGTTGGGCGCATGGTCGGCCGGCACCGCCACCACCACCATCCGCCCGCGCCGCGACCCGGCCATGTGCCGCGCGACGAAGTCCGACACCTCGCGCGCGCGCTCGCCGATCAGCGCGACCACGGTGACATCGGCCACCGCGTGGCCCGCGATCGTATCGATCAGCACCGATTTGCCGACCCCCGACCCGGCGATCACGCCCAGCCGTTGCCCGACGCCCATGGTCGCCAGCGCGTTGATCGCGCGGATTCCGCAATCGAACGGCTGCATCACCGGGGCGCGTTCGAGCGCGCCCTCGCGGTGCCCGGCCAGCGGCCAGCTGTTGCGGCAATCGACCGGTGGTCCGCCATCGATCGGCGCGCCGAGCCCGTCCACCGCCCGGCCCAGGAGCGCCTCGCCGACGCGGACCGTGCCCGGCTCGCCGCAGGCGCGCACCACCGCGCGCGGTTGCAGCAGCTCCGTATCGCCGAGCAGCATCATCAGCGAATGCCCCGCGCGAAACCCGATCACTTCGGCAAGGCTCTCCCCGCCGTCCTCGGATTCGACCGCGCCGAGCGAACCGATCGGCAGCGGCAGGCCCGCCACCTCGATCAACCCTCCATCGCAGGCGATCACCCGCCCGGTCAGCACCGGGCCGCTTGCGACCGGAGCGCTGCGCATCCGCGCCAGATCGAGCTGCAATTCGGCGATCATCCGCGCACCGCCTCGGCAATGGCGCGGCGCCATTCTGTGGGCCCATCGCGCACCGCGCCATCCGCCCCTTCGAACAGCAACGCCCCGCGATCGAGCGCCGGGTCGGGCCGCACCTGCCAGCCGGCCAGCGCGCTCTCGCCGATCAGCGCGATGTCGTCGGGATGGAGGTGCAGCGCGGCGTGGCTGGCCGCGCTGCCGATCCGGCTGGCGGCAGCCTGGCAGCGTACGAGCAAGCCGTCGCAGTCGAGCGCGCTCGCTTGGAGCACCTGCCCGCACAGCGCGACGACCGTGTCGGCAAGTTCGGAGGCAAGACTGTCGAGCGCTGCCTGATCGAGCGCGCGAAACGCCAGCCGCAGCTCCCGCTGATGGCCGATTTCGATCGCGGCCTCCGCTTCTGCCGCCGCACGGCCTGCGGCCTCGCCCTCGGCAAAGGCGCGTGCGATGGCATCCGGCTGTTCGTCGACGTGCGATTGCTGTTCGAGAGGTCCGTGCCCGCCTGATGGCAGACCGGATGCGTACGGCGCGGCCTCGCGGAAGCCCTCTGCTTCTTGAAGAGCGGTAAGCCAGCCGGGAAGCCCGCGTTGGTCGCCGCGCGCCGCGGCAATCCAGTCAGACGAATTCGCCATCGTCGCTTCCGATCACGATCTCGCCCTGATCGGCGAGCGAACGCGCGACCTCGACGATCTTGCGCTGCGCCACCTGGACCTCGCTGCGCGCGAGCCGTCCGCGCAGCTCGATCTCGTCGCGGATACCATCCGCCGCGCGGCTCGACATGGCGGCGAAGAACGGCGCGCGCTGTTCGTCCTTCAGACCCTTGAGCGCATCGACCAGCGCTTCGTTCTCGACATCGCGCAACAGGCGACCCATCGCCTGCGGATCGAGTTCGAGCAGCATTTCGAAGGTGAACATCTCCTCCTCGATCGCTTCGGCGAGTGCCGGGTCGAGCTGGGCGATGGTCGGCAGCACCGTGCGCGCCAGTTCGCCCTCTGCGAGATTGATGAGGTTCGCCGCCTCGCGCGGGCCGCCGAGCACCAGTGCGCTCGATCCGAAGCTCGCGCCGATGCGCTGCGACAGCAGGCTGTCGATCATCGCGATCGCCTGCGAGGAAATCGGGCCGATCTTCGCCACGCGGGTGACCACGTTGGCCTGCTTGTCTTCGGGCAGCGCCGATAGCACTTCGGCCGCCGGTTCCGGATCGAGCATCAGCAACAGCGCCGCAATCACTTGCGGATGTTCGTCCTCGACCAGCTTGAGCAGCACATTAGGGGCGAGCCAGCGCGCCATTTCGATGCTGCGCGGGCGGGCCTCGGGCTCGATCCGCTGCATCATGCTTTCGGCCTTGGTGCTGCCCAGCGAGCGTTCGAGCAGGCTGCGCACCTGCACGCTGCGATCCTTGGCCGGAAGGACTTCGCGATCTGCCTCGGACACGAAATCCTGCAACGCCTCTGCGATACCCGGCTGATCGACTTCGCCGAGCGCGACCATGGCGCTGCCGAGCCGTTCGAGTTCGTTGGGGCCTAGCCGTGCGAGCAGATTGGCCGCTTCCTCGTCGCCGAGCAGCATCAGGAACACCGCCGCGCGATCGATCCGGTTGAGCAGCGGGGCCGGTGCCTGTGCATCAGCCGGTTGCTCGATCTCGTCGGCACCGGTCACGATCGCGATCCTTCGGCGGGCGGCTCGAGCATGCGCTGCAACGCCTCGACCGCGCGCTCGGGCTGGGCAGCGGCGAGCCGCCGTGCCAGTTCGACCTGCTGCGGCAGGTCGCTCTGCCCGGCTGTGGCAGTATCACCCGGTAAAGCCCGGCGCTGCGGTTCGCCGCCCTGGCCGGAAAGTGCGGCGGTGGCATCCGCAGCCGCGTCTTCGTCGTCATCCCGTGCGCCGCGAAGTCTCGCAATCAGCGGACGCACCGCGAGCAGCAGCACCAGCAGCACTGCCAGCAGGGCCGCGCCATAGCGCAGCGCCATCGCGAACCAGGGCTCTTCGTAGAAGGCCAGCGGTTCGATCTCGCTCGCTTCGAATGCGCTCACCACCACCTGCACCTGATCGCCGCGATCGGCATTCGCGCCGACCGCCGCGCTGACGAGGTTCCGCACCTGCTCGGCGGTCAGCGGGGCGGCAGCCTTGAGCGCCTCTTCGCTGATCGCCACCGCCACCGACAGTTTCACCAGGCCGCCGGGCCGGGTCGCCGTTACCGCGACTTCGCGGTCGAGCTCGTAATTGCGCTGCGCCGCGCTTTCGCTGTCGGTCGGCACGGCACCTCCCTCCACCGCTCCGGGCTCGGGCGCGCCGTCGACCAGTTCGGCGTCGGGAGGCGGGGTATTGGCGGTGACGCCGGGTACGCCGCCGACGCCGTTCGCGGCGGTCCTGGTCGAATTGCGCTCGCTTTCGCTGCGGACCACTCCGTCGGGCTGATAGGTTTCGCGCGCCGAGGTGATTTCATTGTGGTCCAGTTCGACCTGGACCTGGCTCGAAAAGTTGCCTTCGCCCAGCAACGGCAGCAGCAATTCGCCCAGTTGATCGCGCAGCTTGGCTTCGAATTCGCGCTGCAAGGTCAAGCCGTCCAGCGACGTGTCGCGCTCGGAAGACAGCAACCGCCCGTTCTGATCGACCACCCGCACCGCATCGGCCGTCAATCCCGGCACCGATCCTGAGACGAGATTGACGATCGCCTCGACCTGGCTTTGCGACAGCGTCCGGCCGCTCACCAGTCGCACCATCACCGAAGCGCTCGGCGCATTCGCGTCGCGCACGAACACCGACCGTTCGGGGGTGGCGAGATGCACCCGCACGCTTTCGATCCCGTCGATTTCGCGGATCGTCAGCATCAGCTCGCGTTCGCGCGCCATTTTCAGCCTCTCGCCTTCAAGCGTGCGGCTGCTGCCGAGCGGGATCGAATCGAGCATCTCGCTCGCCCCCTGCGGCGCGGCAAGTCCGGCGTCGCTCGCGACCAGCATGCGCGCGCGATAAAGATCGTCTTCCGAGACGCTGACCATCCCGGTGGCGCTGTCGATCGCGTAGCCGATCCCGCCGCTTTCGAGCGTTTCGACCACCTTGGCGCGCTCGCCATCGGTGAGGTTCGAATACAGGACACGCTGCGGCCCGTCCGCGATCGCCATGTAGAGCGCGGCGACCGCCGCGATTGCGCCAACCCCGACGATCGCGGGCATGGCCCGCCGGACCGCAGGCTGGTTGGCAAGGTCGCCGAGCCGCGCGCGCCAATCGGGCGCGGGGGCGAGGTTTCGGGATGTCGTCGCCGGCAAGGCTTGCCCATCGGCGGCGACCGGAAGTGCTGCGTCGGCCACTTATCAGCTCCCCATCCGCATGATGTCTTGGTAGGCGCTCAGCAGCTTGTTGCGGACCTGCAGCGTCGCTTCGAACGCTACCCCCGCTTCCTGCCGCGCGAGCATGACCTGCGCGATATCGGTAACTTCGCCGCGCTCGTAGGCGGCCTGCATGTCGGACGAGCGCTGTTGGACGGCACTGACCTGCTGCAACGCATGGCCGAGCGTGTCGCCGAAATCTGCGACCGGCGGCGCGGACGGGCCCGATCCGCTCGCCGGCTGTACACCGGCGGCATCGCGCACATCCTTCAGCGCCTGGCTGCGCGCCAGCACTTCCTGCCGGAGGGCGAGGATATCCTGCAGCCCTGAAGTCGGCCGGATCGTGGTCATGCCCCGGCTCCCGCTGCGATCAGGCCGGATTCACGCATCGAGGCGAGCCGGTAACGCAGCGTGCGCTCCGAAATGCCGAGGCTGCGCGCGGTCTTCGCGCGGTGCCCGGCATGCTCGTCGAGCGCGGCGAGGATCGCCTGTGCTTCGGATGTAAAGGCCACCTCCGATAGCGATCGGTTCGCCGTACCGGTCGCGCCGAGCGAATTTTCTCCATCGACTATCCGCACCGCCTGATCGAACACGACGTGCTCGGAGCCGATGCGCTGTTCTTCGCCCGCCAGCAGGATCGCGCGGCGGATAACGTTTTCGAGCTCGCGGACATTGCCCGGCCAAGCGTGCGTTTCCAGCAGCGCCAGCGCCTGCCCCGATAGCCATTGCGGCTGCCCCTTACGACAGGCGTGGCGCAGCAGCATTCCGAAGGCGAGCGGCGCGATGTCGCCGCGCCGGTTCCGCAGCGCAGGCAGCGCCAGCGGGAACACGTTCAGCCGATAAAGCAAATCTTCGCGGAACCGCCCGGCATCGACTTCCGCGCTGAGCGTCCGGTTCGTGCAGGCGACGATCCGCACGTCGGTTGCAACCGGCTTGGTCGCGCCCAGCGGCAGCACTTCGCCTTCCTGCAGGGCACGGAGCAGCTTGGCCTGCAGGGCGAGCGGCAGTTCGCCGATCTCGTCGAGCAGCAAGGTCCCGCCGTGGGCGGCGCGAAACAGTCCTTCGCGCGCTTCGGCTGCGCCGGTGAAGGCGCCCTTGCGATGGCCGAACAGCAGCCCTTCGAGCATCGCTTCGGGCATCGCCGCGCAATTGACCGCCACGAACGGCCCGTCGGCGCGCGCCGACATGCGGTGCACGAACCGTGCGAACACTTCCTTGCCAGTTCCGGTCGGACCTTCGAGCAGCACCGGAATTTCGCTTTTGGCGATCCGCTCGGCCAGGGTCAGCAGCGCGAGGCTCTCCTCGTCGCCCGCGATCGGCCAGCCGCCCTGTGCGGCACAGGCGACCAGCGCCGATCGCGCCGCAGCGGGAGCCGAATTCTCGTATGACAGCGCGAACCGGCGCTCGCCGAGCCGCACCAGGGCCGGGGTTTCCGCCCGCCGCAGATCGATCTCTACAGTGTCCGCGCCGCGACCGCCGGGGGTGCGTTCGAACTTGCTGTGCTCTCCGAATGCCAGCCGTCCCGCCTGCCAGGTCGTGCCGAGCAGCGGCAGGGCCGGGGCGAGCAGCGACCGATGGCGCGCGCGCAGACCGGATTCTCCTTCGCACGCGAAGTCCTGCGGGTCGGCGGCGTTAACGATCGGCATCGAGCCGGAAGTGGTCCTCATTTCCCTCACCCTGGTTCACCTGTGGTTGCTGGGTGGAAAGAGATTGCCGCCGTGCCGGACAAGATACGGCAAATTTAAGACCCCGTAGGACCCCGTATCCTCGCGCGCATGCGCCGGGTCCTGTCTTCCCGTCGAGCAGCGAGGCTGCATGAAAATTCAGCCCCTTAAACAATCGGGCCGATGGTCGCTCTTAGCCCCAGCAGCTGCGTGCCCCTTCGCACTGCACGGACCAATCGGGAGTTTGAAACAATGTCAGTCATCAACACCAACATCTCGGCCCTGCGGGCGCAGAACGCGAGCATGCAGGCCAACAAGATGCTCGGCGACGCGATGGAGCGCCTGTCGACCGGTCGCCGCATCAACAGCGCCAGCGACGACGCTGCGGGATTGTCGATCGCGACCGGCTTCACCTCGGCCATTCGCGGCATCAACCAGGGCATCCGCAACGCCAATGACGGCATCGCGCTGGCCCAGACCGCCGAAGGCGCGCTGGAAGAAGTCACCAACATGCTGCAGCGCGTCCGCGAACTGGCGATCCAGTCGTCGAACGGCACGCTCGACGCCGAAGACCGCAGCTTCCTCGACACCGAAGTCACCGAACTTTCGGCCCAGATCAGCGACATCCTGTCGAACACCACCTTCAACGGAGTCGCCCTGTTCAGCACCACCAGCGGCACCGACGTGTCGGTCGACATCGCGATCGACGCCGGACGCACCGTAACGCTGACCAGCACCGCGATCGACGGCGCGAACCTCTCGGCCACCGCGCTCGACGTATCCTCGGCAACCAACGCGGCGACTGCGGTCACCAATGTCGATGCTGCGCTGAGCGATGTGAACACGACCCGCTCTTCGCTGGGTGCGGGGCAGAACCGCCTCGACTCGGCGATCAACAACCTGACGACCACGGCGTCCAACCTTGCCGACGCCCGGTCGCGGATCGAGGATGCCGACTTCTCGGCCGAGTCCACAGCGCTCGCAAAGGCGCAGATCCTCGGACAGGCGTCGACTGCGATGCTGGCCCAGGCCAACCAGTCGCAGCAGAACGTCCTCTCGCTGCTGCGGTAACCACCCCCCGCCAGGCACCGCGTCCGGGAGCCGGCAGGCGAGCCCGGGGCCGAAAGGTCCCGGGCTCTTGCCGTTGTAGATGGATGGAAAGAAGAGCTAGGCCGCAGCCGAGCCGAGCCGCGCGATCGCGCTCTGGGCGAGACCCGTTGTCCGCGCCAGCTGGAGCGCCGGATCGCCGCGCAGGCGCAGCGGTCGCACCACGATCTCGATCATCGCCGGTTCGTCCAGTTTGGGCAGTGCCTCGGGTTCGATCAGCAGCAACGCGGTCTCGCCGAGGCATTCGAATATCCCGGGCGCGTGTTCGGTCATGGCGTCGAACCGCGCCGCCACCGGGATCGGGACGGCATCGTTCTGCGCCCCGCCCTTGAGCGAACGCACCGGCGCGCAGGAAATCCCCGCCACCTCGATCCATTCGCAGGCCGCGCCCAGCTGCACCGCGACTCCCGTCCCGCCCTCACCCACCGGCACGCGGATCGCGGCAAAGCCATCATGCGTGGGGAGCGCCTGAACCTGCGCGTGCGCGCTGCCCTGCGCCCCGACGAAGAACGCCGGAATCTCGAGGACGGACGGCGCGTAATCCTCGTAGGTCAGGCCCAGCCCGAAGCGCTTTTGCGCGAACAGCGCCAGGCGGGTGCTCATGTCGGCTTCGGCAAGCTCGGCGGGCAGGTACATCCGCGCCGAGCCTTTCATGTAGAACAGCCCGCGACGGCGCATCCCTTCCCGCGCGCGATCGGCATCGAACAGCGGCACCATCCGCGCGCTGCCCATGTTGATGTCGTGCTCGAAGCTCTTGACCACCTTCAGCTCATCCGGCTGCGGCAGGAACATGAATCGCGCCAGCGCCGCCGCCGCGCCTTCGCGCCAGGCACGCTCCCGGTGCGGATCCGCTACCCGGACGATCGGCGGGTCGAGCGCGGCCCGCGCAAAGTCGCAAACGCCCGCCTGCACTGCGTCGCGCACCGCGCTCTGCGATCCCTTGAGTCCACTGGCGGTGCGAATGGGCTCGCCCGTTTCGCTGTAGTCGGTGACCGATCCCAGTTCGCAGGTAGACAGCTGTTCGAGCACCGCCACGTTGCCGCACAGCGCTTCGCAGAATTCGGGCTCGAAATGGGCTTCATCGATCAGGCCGCGCTTGTCGAGACCGCTTGCCGCCATCTCGCGCAGCAACAGGTATCGCCCGGCGACATGCACGTCGAACGCCTCGGCGAGCAGCGCATCGACCCGGTTCTGCGCCGAACCGTTGTAGCCGAGATCGACCAGCATCAGCGTATCGCCCGGCTGCGGGTCGACCGCCGCGCGCACGTGCTCGACCAGCCGGTCCGCCATCGCGCGGGCACGCCGCAGCGTAACCTTCTGGCGCTGGCCCTTGCGCAACTCGGCGAGCAGCCGCGTGCTTGCCTTGGCTTTGTCTTCCGCGCTCTCGGCGCGACCGACAAGCAGCTCGATCTCGCTTTCGGTCATCAGCATCTGCCGGGCGAGCGTGGCCGGGTTCAGACCCTGTTCGAGCGCGACGTGCCGGTCATAGGCTTCGCGCGAGGTCAGCGATGCAGCGGTAGCCGTAAAGCGGCTGATTTCGACCGGCGCGGAGCGGGTCGCCGGGCCGCCGACCCGGTTGACCCGATGCGACAGGTGCCCGTCGCGCAGCATGAACAGCCAGTGGACCGTGCCGCCCCGCGCGGATTCCAGCGCCTCCGCCTCGCGGCGCAACCATTGATCGAAAGCGTGGAACAGCGGGCCGAGCACGGCGAAGCCGAGCCGCCTGGCGGGATCCGCGATGACCGGTTCGTCGCGGGCGAGCAGAGCGCGATGCGGCTGGAGACCGCGAATGCCCTGCCGCGCCTCGCCCGCCAGCTGTCGGCATGCCCGCTCGAACCGCAGGCGCCGGGCGGCCGCGTCGCCGAACTGCACGAGGTGCAGCGCCGGGATGCCGAGCGCTCGCGCCCCTTCGTAATCGGCGCGCAGATTGTCTCCGATATGCAGCACTTCGTGCGCACGGCACCTGGCTGCCTTGAGCGCGTGGGCAAGCAGGCCCTGGGTCTTCGATATCCCGGCGGTAGAGGAGACGATGATCGTGTCGATCAGCCCGGCGACCTCCTCTCCCGCTGCCGTGGCGATCAGGTCGCGCAGCTGGTCTGCATCGAGATAGGTGTCGCTGACGATCGCGACACGGATTCCGCGCGCCCGGGCGGCGCGCATCAGGTCGACCGTCGGCGCAAAGGCGAAGCATGCGCGCGCTTCGGCAGCGAGTTCGCGTGCGATCGCGGCATGGAGTTGCGTGTCGTCCGCACCGGGCAGGGCATGCGCGTAGATCGCCGGGAGCGTCACTTCGCTGCGCCGGTTCCACGTGGTTTCGGCCTTGCGCGCCTGGGCTTCGCCGCCCATTCGCTGGCCCGTCGTCGGTTCGCCGAGTTCGCCGAACAGGTCCGCCGGCGCATGGCAATCGCGCCACAACAGCGTATCGAAACAGTCGAGCGAAAGCACCCTGATCCCGGCGGGCGCGCGGTCGAGCGCGTGGGGCAATTCGTGCGGCAGGATCGTGTCGGTCATCGTGCTCTCCGGAATGTCTCTGGAGCGCACGGCTAAACAGGTATGGTTTACCGCTTCGGTGCCCGATCCTCAGGGGTTTCACCTGGTCGCGACGCGAGGCGGGCGGGCGATCGGGCCTGATCGAGCAGCAGCACCGATATCCGGCGGTTGCGCGGATCGGTCGGATCGCCCGCGATCAGAGGTTCGCGATCCGCCACCCCCTCGATCCGGGCGAAACGGGCTTCGCTCAGCCCTTCGAGCATCAGCGCCTGGCGGGTCGCTTCGGCGCGCCCGGCCGACAGCGACCAGTTGTTGGCGACGATCCCGTCGCGCCACGGCAGCGAATCGGTATGCCCGCGAACGATCAGCTGCGCGGATTGGTCCTGCAGGGTCTGTCCGATCACCTCGAGCAGCGCGCGCGCCTCTCCGGTGAGAATCGTGGTGCCGAGCGCGAACATCGAGAAATCGGCGTCGTCGACCAGATCGATACGGATGCCCTCGGGCGAGCTTTGCACCCGCACCTGACGCACCAGGTGCCGGACCCGTTCGTTCTCACGCAACCGCTGTTCGATCTCCTCGCGGATCTTCTGCATCTGCTCGGCTTGCTGTTCGCCGCGCCCGCCGCCCTCGACCGGCCCGCCGCTGGCCGCGCGCGGAATGGTGATCGAGCGGGTGCCGGTCTGGCCTGCGGCGTTGGGATAATTGTCGACATCGGTGATCGAACTGCCCCCCAGCATCCCGTCGGACCCGGCGCTTTGCTGACGCAACTTGACCAGCGTCGGGGTGAAATAGTCGGCGAGCCCCTTGCGCTGGTCCTCGGTGGTCGCGCCGAGCAGCCACAGCAGCAGGAAGAACGCCATCATCGCGGTCACGAAATCGGCATAGGCGACCTTCCACGCACCGCCGTGATGCCCCCCTTCCTCGATCGTGATCTTCTTGACGATGATCGGCGGAAGCGCGGCGGCAGCCGCCAGAGCTTCGCCCGACTGGGTGGGATCGGGGCCCGGGTCTCTTGGTGCCACCTCACTTGCCCCGCATCATGTCGAGCAGCTCGGTCAGCTGCGGGCGGTGCGCCGGAGGCAGGCCCGAACGCGCCGCCTCGAGCACCAGCGGCTGCGGATAGCCGTGCAGCGAGGCGACGATAACCTGCTTGATCGAATGGAAAATCTGCTGGTCGTGGGCGTTGACCTGCTTCAGCCGGCTTCCCATCGGCCCTGCAAAGCCATAGGCGAGCAGCACCCCGAGAAAGGTTCCGACCAGCGCGCTGCCGATCATCTTGCCGAGCACTTCGGGCGGCTCGTTGATCGAGCCCATGGTCTTGATCACCCCCAGCACCGCGGCGACGATCCCGAGCGCGGGAAAGGCATCGGCGAGCGCCTGGATCGCGTGCGCGGGCTCGTCCATCTCGTGCAGCTGGGTCTTGATCGCATTGTCGATCACGTCTTCGACCGCATGCGTATCGAGCGTGCCCGACGACACCACGATCAGCGTCAGCGGATCGCAGATCAAATTGCGGACCATCTCGTCCTTCTGCAGCCTGGGATACTCGCTGAAGATCGCCGAATTGTCGGGATCGGTGACGTGGCTTTCGAGCGCGACCGCGCCTTCGGCCCGCAGCAGTTTCATCAGCTTGCTGGTCAGCGCGATCGCATCCAGATGGTCCTGATCGGAATATTTCGGGCCCTTGAAGACCTTGCCGACCCCGCCGCCCAGCAGCTTGATTTCGTGCATCGAATTGCCGATCAGCGTCGCGCCCAGTGCCGCCCCGCCGATCATCATCAGCTCAAGCGGCAAGGCTGCCACGATCGGCCCGAGCGCGCCGCCCGCCAGCACGTAGCCCCCGAACACGAGGACGATCAGAACGACGATACCGATCGCGGCAAACACGGGCGCTGCCTCCTGCCTAGAGCGCGTTGAAAAGAGTCAGCGAGCTGACGCGGGTGAACGTGGTCTGCGTCGCTTCGAGCGCGGTCAGGGTCTGCTGCAGCCGTGCGATCGCATTGCCGACATCGGTATCGCCCACCAGCGAGCGTTCCTCCGCAAGCGCGATCGTGCGGTCGAACTGGTTCTGCTGCACCACCTCGATCCAGGCGAGCCGGGTTCCCACCACCGTCTGGCTGCGGTTCGCAGCGTCGAGCGCGACGTCGAGCCCGGCCAGGGTATCGCGCGCGATGGCCCCGGGGTCGGCAGCACCGCCACGCAGAGCCGCGGCCAGTCCGGAGATCAGCGCGAACGTGGTCGTCGGCGTTCCGGCTACATCGAAAGCGAAGACCTGTGGCCCGGCGACCCCGCGCTCGATCGCGGTGTCCGGCGCGACCGGGACCGAACCGGCATCCGAATTGCCCGCATAGACCACGCTGCCGTCGGCGGCGCGGATATAGGCCGGCCCCCCTGCGGTTCCGGCGAACAACGGCTCCCCGGTCAGGGTCTGCCCGTTGGCCCGGGTGAAAAGCTCCTCGCTCAACTGCTCCAGCTCGGCGGCGATCGCTTCGCGTCCGCTGGCGCCGAGCGTGTCGTTGCCCGCCTGCGAAGCCAGTTCACGAGCGCGCGCGATCACCTCGCCGACCCCGGCAAGTTCGGTCGCTGCCGAGGTGAGGTCCTGCGAAAGCTTGGTCGCGTTGTATTCCTCGATGTCCCCGAGCTTCTCGCTGCGGGCGATCGCGCGCAGCCGGGCCGCAGCCGCGGGGTCCTGCGAGGCGCGCTGAAGCTTCTGCCCGGTCGCGATCTGGGTCTGCAGCGTCTCGATCGCTTCGCGCAGCGCGCTCATCTGCCCGAGCGAGCGCTGAAAGAAGGTCTGGCTGGAATTGCTGATGATGCTCATCGTTTCGATCCCGTCACCGCAGCGCCAGGATAGTGTCGAACAGCTGGGTCGCGACCTGGATGATCCGGCTGTTGGCCTCGAACGCCTGTTGCAGGCGGATCAGATTGGTCGCCTCGGCGTCGAGATCGACCCCGGTTTCGATCAGCAGGGCGGATTGTGAGCTCTGCGCAATCGTGGCGAGCGCGGAGCGCGTGACCTGCTGTCCTGAAATGCGGCTCGACAGGCCGAGCAACAGCGCGTCGGACCCGGCCACGGGGCCGTCATCGGCCCCGATCGCGGCGATCAGCGCAGCCAGATTGCCGGCGTCGCGGCTGTTGGCGGGCGCTCCGGAAGGCGCGGTGGCAAGACCGCTCGGACCGCCGAGGGCAAGCGCGATGTCGCCCGCGCCCGTGCCCGAGAACAGCGGCTGTCCGGCGCTGCCATCCTGCGCGGCGCCGCTGGCCTGCCCGCTGTTGGCGCGGGTGATGGTCGACAGCGCGATCGCATCGAGCTGGGTCTGCAAATCGGCCTGGGCGGCGAGCGCGCTTGCCCGGCCCGCCAGGGCACCGGTGGCGGGAGCGACAGCGCTGCCTCCCAGATCGAAACTGGCGGTGCCGTCTGCGGCGAAGTTCGAAGACAGGCTCGTCGCGCTGGTGCCATCGACCAGCAGGGGGCCGCTGGCAGTGCCAAGGCGCACATTGGCAATTCCGCGCTCGCCGAACGAGACCGAAATGCCCAGTTCATCCGACAGCGCGGCGAGCGCCGCATCGCGCTGGTCGAGCAGCGCCGCGTGTCCCGCCGTGTTGGGTTCGGTCCGGGTCAGGCGATCGTTGATCCGGGCGAGCGCCGTTGCCTGGCTGTTGACCTCGTCGACCCCGAAGGCAACTTGCGACCGGGCCAAATCCCGCGCGTGGCCCAGCGCCGTGTTTGCCACCTGGAACGTTTCGGCCAGCTGCCGCGCGCTTTCGAGTGCGGAGATGCGCAGGGAGGGATCCAGCGGGTCGCTCGCCAGCCGCGTCAGCGCGGCTTCGAAATCGACCAGGCCTTCGTAGAGCCGCGACTGTTCGAGCGCGGTTTCGGCCCCGCGCAGGCCCGCCAGTTCGGCATCGGCGCGCGCGAGATCGCTGGCGCTGGCGCGGACCTGTTCGCGGGCAAGCACGTTGTCGGCGCGGCGCACATCGCCCAGCCGCACGCCGCCGTAGCTGGTCGAGGAATAATACGCGATGGTGGCGCTGCCGATCAGCTCGGATTGCCCGAGCGACCGGCGCGAATAGTCGCTGCTGCCCGCATTGGCGATGTTCTGCGCGGTGAGCTCGAGGCCGGCGCGCGCCGCAGCGGCGCCGCTGCGTCCGATGGTGATGAGAGCGCTCGACATTATCCGCCCTCTTTCGCATCGATATATTGCGCAAGCTGTTGCTCGATACTCAGGGCAAACCCGAAGGCCCCCGATGACGAAGCGATCTCGGCGATGTGTTCGTCGCGCATCTTCTCGAACTGCCTGAGCCCGCCACCGGTCAGCGGCGTCTGCTCGGCAAAGCTCGCGGCGCGTGCGGTTTCGAGCATGCGGCGGATCATGATCGCCTCGAACCCCTCGGCTGCCTTGCGCAGCTCAAGCCGTTCCCTGGACAGGGGAGCATCGACCGGGTCGGCGGGCAACGAGGCGGGCAGGCCGATCACAGCACCACCATCTCGGCCTGCAGCGCCCCGGCCTGCTTGAGGCTTTCGAGGATCACCACGAGATCGGCCGCGCCGACGCCGAGCAGGTTGAGCGCATCGACAATCTCGCTGAGCGATGCCGCGCCGGGCATCAGCGCCACCCGGTCGGACCGTTCGGAAATCGATATGTCCGAAGCTTCCTCGATCGCGGTCTGCCCCCTGCCGAAGGGTTCGGGCTGGACCACGCGCGGAGCCTCGTCGATGCGGATCACCAGTTTCCCGTGGCTGATCGCTGCGGGCGACAGCCGCACCGCCTCGTTGATCACCACCGTGCCGGTGCGACTGTTGACGATCACCCGCGCCGCGACCGCAGCCGGAGTCACGTCGAGCATTTCGATCATCGCCAGCCTCGCCGCGCGCTCGTCGTTTCCGAACGGCAGCACCAGCTCGATCGAGACCCCGTCGGCAATCCGTGCGGTTCCCGGGAATTCGGCGTTGATCGCATCGCGCACCCGCGCGGCGGTAAGGAAATCGGCCTGGTGCAGGTTGAAGCGCAGCGTGCCTTCGCGGTCGAACCCGGTGGCGACCGCGCGTTCGACGCTGGCCCCGTCTGCGATGCGGCCCACGGTGGCCACATTGACGGTCAGCTGCGATCCATCGCGGCCCGAGACGCCGAGCCCGCCGACCGCGACATTGCCCTGCGCCATCGCGTAGATCTGCCCGTCTGCACCGTATAGCGGGGTCAGCACCAGCGCTCCGCCGCGCAGGCTCTTGGCCTGCCCGAGAGTGGAAACGGTGATGTCGATCCGCTGGCCGGGCTTGGCAAAGGCGGGCAGTTCCGCAGTGATGATGACCGCTGCGGCGTTGCGCAGGTTGGGATTGACCCCGGGCGGCAATTGCAGCCCGAGCCGGCCCGAAACCCCGCGCATCGCCTCGGTCACATAGGCGAGATTGTCGTCGCCGGTGCCCTGCAGCCCGACGACCACGCCGTAGCCGGTAAGCTGGTTGGCGCGCAGCCCGTCGAACTGGCCGATGTCGCGGATGCGTTCGGCAGAAGCGCTCGCGGGGACCATGGCTGCCACAAGAGCGGCGAACAGGAGAAGCAGGTAACGCATGATCTTCTCCCCTTCAGAACGGTGAAATCAGGCTGAAGAAGCGCGACAGCCAGCCGGGCCTGCTGGCCTGCTGGACCGCGCCCTTGCCCGAATAGATGATTCGCGCGTTGGCCACCTGCGACGACGCCAGCTGGTTGTTGGCGTCGATATCGATCAGCCGGATGCGTCCCGAAAACTGGACCCATTCCTTTCCCTGGCTGAGCGACATCTGCTTTTCTCCGAGCACTTCGGCGGTTCCGTTGGGGTAGATCGCCGCGATCGTGACCGCGACAGTTCCGCTCAGCCGGCTTTGCTGCGCGGCCTTGCCCCCTCCTGTGAACGACCCGGTGGCCGCAGCATTAAGGGCGTTGGGGTTGAGAAATGCGAGCGGCCCGGCGGTCGGCGGGGTCAGCGCAAGGCTGCCCTCGCGATCGGTCTGGCCGGTGGTGCTTTTCGAGGTGCTGGTGTTTTCGACCAGCACGATCGTTACCATGTCGCCCAGCGCGCGCGCGCGGGTGCCGGTGACGAGCCCGGAATAGCCGGTGTTGACCCGGAAAATCGCACCGGCGGTCTCCTCAGGCGCGGGCATGGCCGGCGCCTGCGCGATCGCCACCGGGCCGCCGGGTGGCGGCGGCGCGGCAAAGCCGGTTTGCGGACTGCCGCCCATGCCCATGCAGGCCGAAGCGAGCAGCGCGAAGAGAAGCGGGGTGATCGTGCGAAGGCGCATCGTGGCAGTCTCCCTCACAGCGTCTGGTTGGCGTTGCGCAGCATCTCGTCGACCGCGCTCACCATCTTGGAATTGATCTCGTAGGCGCGCTGCGCTTCGATCATCTCGACCAGTTCCTCGACGACGTTGACGTTCGAGCTTTCGAGCATCCCCTGCCGCACTTGCCCGCGCCCGTTCTGTCCGGCGGCGCCGACATCGGCGGCTCCGCTGGCGGCGGTTTCGACGAGAAAGTTGTCGCCGATGGCGCGCAGGCCGGCGGGATTGACGAAGCTGGCGATCTGCAGCTGCCCGATCTGGACCGCGCTCGCATCCTGGCCGGTGGTCGCGCTGACCGTGCCGTCGGGTGCGATCGCGATCGAGGTCGCACCCTGCGGAATCTGGATCGGCGGGGTCACGGAATAGCCCTGCGACGTCACCAGCTGGCCTTCGGGCGAGAGCGTGAAATTGCCCGCACGGGTGTAGCCGGTCTGCCCGCCACCCGGCAGTTCGACCTGGAAGAAGCCCGGGCCGTCCAGCGCAACGTCGAGGTTGTTGCCGGTGGTGTTGAGCGTGCCCTGCGTGTCGATCCGGCTGGTGCCCTGGACCTGCACCCCGGTGCCGAGGTTGAGGCCGACCGCATAGGCAGTCTGCCCGGTCGATTGCTGCCCGGCGACACGCTGTTCCTGATAGGCGAGCGTAGCGAAATCCGCGCGATCGCGCTTGAACCCGGTGGTGCCGATATTGGCGAGGTTGTTGGCGATGACGCGCATCCGCGCGTCCTGCGCCTCGAGCCCGGTGCGGGCGACGTGAAGGGCTGAAGTTGGCATGTCGTGTTACTCCGGTTGAATGGGATCAGCGCAGCGTCATCAGGCTCGCGCCCGCTTCGTCGATATCGCTGGCGGTGCTGATGATCTTCGCGCGCTGTTCGAAGGCGCGCTGCGCCTCGATCATGGCGATAAGCGTTTGCGCGGTTTCGACGTTCGAACCTTCGAGCGCGCCGCTGGTGACGGTGGCGGTCGGATCGGGCGGAAGCACCCCGCCGCCCGGAACCTTGAGGAAAGTGTCGATGCCCTTGGCCAGCAGCGAGCCGTCAGGCGAAACCAGCTTCACCCGATCGAGCTGCTGCGCAGGCTGATCGGGCGCGGCGGGATCGCGCGCGAGCACGCTGCCGTCCTTGGCGATGCTGATCTCGAACCCGGCGGGCACCGTGATCGCACCGGCATTGCCCAGCACGGGCAGGCCTTCGCCGTTTTCGAGTATGCCGGAGGCTGCGATCCGGAGATCGCCGCGCCGCGAATAGACTTCGTCGCCGGCCGGGCCCCGGTACGCGATCAGCGCCGCGCCATCGACCGCGATGTCGAGCGGGCGGCCGGTCGGATTGACCTTGGCCGCGTCCATGTCCGCCCGCGCACCGCGCCGCGCGCCACCGCACGGGCTTCGAGCGAACCGTCCCGCAGCGTCGCCGGAGTGACCGCGAACACCTCTTGCCGAAACCCGGGGGTATTGGCGTTGGCAAGGTTGTTCGCGGTCGCACGCTGGCGATCCATCGCCGCGTTCATGCCCGTAAGGGCGGTGTAGATCATCCGGTCCATGGCTTATCCTCGCGGCGATCCAGCGCGGTTAGCGCTGCAGGTTCAGCACGGTCTGCGAGATCGCGGTCGCGGTATCGATCGCGCGCGCGTTGGCCTGGAAGTTGCGCTGCGCGGTCAGCAACGCGACCATCTCTTCGGCGAGGTCGACATTCGAGCGTTCGAGCGTGCCGCTCAGCAATTCGCCGAAATTTCCGATCCCCGGCTCGCCGAATTCGGCCGGACCCGATGCGCCGGTCTGCTCCCACTTGGACTGACCGAGCGAGCGCAGGCCATTGGTCGAAGCGAACGAGGCCAGCGCGATTTCCGCAACCGGCTGCGTGGTCCCGTCGGAATAGGCGGCGGTGACGACACCGCGGCGATCGATCGTGATGCTCGACAGGCCCGAGCCCGCAGCATTGGTGATCGGCACGACGGTATTGCCGGGCACATTGGAGGTCGCATTGCCGTTTGCATCGACGGGAAAGGACTGCACCAGATCGCCGTTGGAATCGGTCAGCTGACCACTCGCATTGAGCACGAAGCCGCCGTTGCGGGTAAAGTTGAGATCACCCGAAATCGGATTGGCGGTGGCAAAGAACCCGCCGCCGTTGATCGCGATGTCGAGGCTGCGCCCGGTCTGTTCGATCGGGCCGAGAGAAAAATCCTGGTTGATCGAGGCAACGGTCGCGCCGATGCCTGGCGTGCGGCGCGGATCGCTGGCCGAACCGCTGGCGACGAGATCGCTGAAATTGGCGTTGCTCTTCTTGAAGCCCGCCGTTTCGGCATTGGCAATGTTGTGCGAGATGACGCGAAGGTCGGTTTCGGCGTTTTTCATGCCGCTGAGCGAGGTGAAGAATGACATGGCGGACTATCCTTTCGTGGAATGGGAAGACGTTCAGGCGATGACAGGCTGCGCCGCCTGGACAGCGGCCCGCTGGGCCTCGATCAGCGCATCGAGCTTGGCCGAAATTTCGCTCAGCCGCGCTTGCGAACTCACCGTTGCCTCGAGACTCGAAAACTGTGCCAGCTGAGCCAGCATCTGTTCGTTGCTTTGCGGTTCGAGCGGGTCCTGATTGGCCAGCTGTGCGGTCATCAGGCGCAGGAAATCGGCCGAATCGAGCGACGCCGCCGCGCTTTGACGCGGGATCGTCGACGGCGCGTTGAGCCGTTCGAGCGTGTCCTGAATTCCGGGATTGCCAGAGGCTGTCGCCTGGGTCTGCATGATCATTGGCTCCTGAGTGTTTCGAGCATCAGCTGCTTGGCGGTGGTCAACGCCTGGACCAGGTTCTGGTACTGGCGCGCACTTTCCATGATCTCGACCATCTCGGCGGTCTCATCGACCGGCGCTTCGAAGATGTGGCCGGTTTCGTCGGCGAGCGGGTGTCCGGGGTCGTAGCGCTTGGTCGGCGCGGTCCGGTCGCGCATCAGCCCGTCGCTGCGCACGCTGGCGAGGCCCGAAGCCTGGTCGAGCTCGCTGGCGAACACGACCCGCAACGGGCGATAGGCGTCCTCCTCCCGGGTGGTCACGGATCCGGCATTGGCGAGGTTCGACGTCGCCGCGTTCATCCGCACCAATTGTGCCGACAGGGCGCGCTCGGTCATGCCGAACAGGGTCATGCGCTGGTCGCCGGGCATCGTCATTCGCCCTTCAGCGCGCGGGTGATGGTGTTGACCTTGCCCTGCACGAACGCGAGCGTGGCGGAATAGGCCACCGCGTTTTCGGTAAAGGCGATCTGCTCGCGCCCCAGCTCGACCGTGTTGCCATCGAGCGAGGGCATGGTCGGGATCTTGTAGACCAGATGCGCGTCGGCGCTGGCGGTAGCGTCGCGACCGTCGAGCCGCGCCTGCAGCGCCGCGCCGAAATCGATGTCGCGCGCCTTGTAGCCGGGCGTCGCGGCGTTGGCGATGTTCGAGGCGAGCACCCCCATGCGCTGCGAGCGCAATTCGAGCGCCGCGCCGTGGATGCCGAAGATCGTTTCGTTCATGGCGATTGCCTTTCACAAGGGCATTCGTGGTTGGTTCGCCATGCCAACAGCAGAAAGCGTGCCAAACTCATTCAAGTGGTTGAAATCCCTGTCTTTCAGGAATGGGCGTCAGGTATCGCCCACGGCGAGCGGCAAGCTCTTGCCGATCGGGGTGCAAGGAACTGCCCCGATCGTGCGGGGGCGCTTAATTCCCGCGCGCCGCAGCCGTTCTCGGTTGGGACGACGACAGGAGAAGGGGTGCAAGAGTGACCGGCGTGATCGCCCAGATGTACGACCCCGGCGCGCTCGTCATCGTCCTTGCCGGAACGCTGATCGCGACCGCAGCCCGCTGCGGGGCCCGCGACCTCGGCGTCGCCGGCGCTGCCCTGGCAGCGCTGGGCCGCACCCGGTTCGACGAGGACGCCAATCGCGTCGCGCTCGCCCGCACGGCGCATGAAGTCGAACAGCGGGGGAAACTGTGCGCCGCAGTCGCAATGCCCCCCGACGCTTCGCTGGCGCGGCTGATCGATGCCTATGTGCGTCACGGTTCGCTCGACGCCATGCACCAGCAGGCCGGGTCCGATCGCGCGACGCGCGAGGCCGCCCGCGCGGTTGCCGTGCGAACCTTCGAATATGCCGGTGAGCTCGCCCCGGTCTTCGGGCTGGTCGGCACGCTGTTCGGGATCACGCGACTGGTGCCTGGTGCCGGCGATACGATCGAGACCACCATGGCCGCGATCGCCACGGCCGTGCTGTCGACGCTGTACGGCGTTCTCACCGCGCACCTCCTGTGCATCCCGCTCGCCCGTGCGATCGAGCGCCGGGGCGAGCGCGAGGAGGAGGCGCGCGAACGGCTTGTCGACTGGCTCGCGCCCCACTTGGGCACCGCCACACCGATCGCGCTGCGCCCGATGCGCGGCGTGGCCTAGGAAGGAGCGACGACGATGCGCAACGCCGCCGGATGGCAACTGATCCTCGCCGATCTGGCGCTGATCCTGTTTCTCGTGACGATCTCTGCCCTGGCGGAGCAAGCGGACGAGCAGGACGCGCCAGAACCGGCAGGCGCGGCGCTCCGCGAGGGCGACACGGTGGAGATCGCCCCGGCGCAGGCGCTGTTCCGGCCTTCCGCCAACGGCCCGTCGATCGCGCACTGGCTTGACGAGCAACAGCGCGATCCGCGCTCCACGCTCAGCATCGTCGCGACCCATCGCCCGGGCGAATCGCGCGAGGGCTGGGAACGGGCCGAGGCGCTGGCCGGGCAGGCGCGCGGACGCGGCATCGATGTCAGGATCGTGATCGGTCCGGCGTCGACACCGGACCTCTATGCGACCCTGGGATACGACGTGCAGCAGCGCGATTGAGGCGCAGGCGTTTTCGCGCGATCCGCGTCAGACCGATACGATCCGGTTTCTGCCCGACGATTTCGCCTCGTACAGGGCGGCATCGGCCCGGGTCAGCGCACTGCGATCGTCGGCGTCTTCGGTGACTTCGGCGATACCTCCCGAAAAGGTGATCTTGCCGAACGGTTTGCCGGTTTCGCGGTTCATCAGCTGGCGGCCGGCAAGCACCCGGCGCAAACCGTCGAGCTTGCGCCACGCCGCTTCCTTGTCGAGACCGTAGAACAGCAGCACGAATTCCTCGCCGCCATGACGCGAAACGAAGCACTGATCGCCGGCGATCTCGTTGAGGGTGCTGGCAATCGCACACAGGATCCGGTCACCGGCCTCGTGGCCGTGGGTATCGTTGACCGCCTTGAAATGATCGACATCGCAGAATGCGACGCACAGCGGGATGCCCTTTGCGCGAGCTTCCTTGGCGGCAGAGGCAAAGCGACGTTCGAACGCGCGGCGATTGGGCAGGCGGGTCAGATGATCGACATCGGCCTCCATTCGCGCCTTGGCCAGGCTGGAACGCAGCTGAGCGGATTCGGACTGGCTGCGTTCCATCGCCTGCTCGACCCGTTCGATGCGTTCGAGCATGACCCGCGCGAGATCGAGCACCTGTGCCATGTCGACCGTCCCACCGGAGGGCCGGTCGACGCTTTCCGAGGCGCGCGCGATCGCGTCGATATGCGCGCCCAGCGCTTCGCGGCCGTCGCTGGTTTCATCCTGCGCGGACTTGGCGGTTTGCGCGAACCGCATCAGCGAATATTCGAGCCGATCCATCAGCCGCTCGAGCTCGCTCATGCGGTCGTTGGAACCGGGATCGAGACGCACGATCGTATCGAGCCAGCGCTGATCGATCGGCTCGCCGGCGCTCTCGCGCGCGGCAAATGCTTCGGCGAGCGGGCCGTTGGAACCGGACAGCGCCCCGCATATTGCCGACAGGTTGGGGCCGGTGACCGCCAGGTCGTGCCTGATCGTGAATTCGGTGATGCTGCCGAGCAAGGCACGCCGTTCCTCGCGCACCTGGGGAGAGGGTCGGTCGCGTGCCGCGCTGCCCGCGCCTTTCGGCCCCGGGCCTGGGGCCTTGCTGTCCCGCGACGGGCGACGGACGACGCTCGGATACGACATGGTGCGACACGATCCTCTTGATCTGCTGTGTTTCGCGTCACTTGGTAGCGGCATATCCTCAACGCCGGACTGCATGAGGCCCTGCGGACAACACCTAGCCCACTGCCTTCCGGCGATCTGGCACGACCCTTGCTGCGTTCTGCGCATGATCGGGACGGTCCCGATTGCCGATCACGACAAAAGGCAGGCAGACATGCGTTCTTTCATCAATCTATTCGGATTTGCGCCGGTGGCGCTGATCATGTTCGTGCCCCTGTTCTCTCCCGCTTTCGGGGCGGGTGCCGGGCAGGCCTTCACCGACCCGGGCGATATCGACCGCGCGGTGGCCGAATTCACCGGCGCCGCGATCGGCGAGGTGGGCGGCGCGCGCGCGCCTGCCGACCGGCGTCTGAAGCTGGCGCGTTGCGACGCGCCGCTGCTCGCCGACTGGCACGGCACTGCGAAGACCACGGTGCGGGTCGAATGCCCCGCCGCCGCCGGGTGGCGTATCTTCGTCGCCACCCGGCCGCATCCGCAGGACGCGCAGCAGCAGCGTGTGGTGAAACGCGGAGACCCGGTGACCGTGCTGGTGCGCGGACGCGGGTTTTCGGTCCAGCAATCGGGCGAGGCACTGGAGAACGGGGCCATCGGAGACTGGATCGGAATCCGGACCGCACGCCACGCCGACCCGGTCCGCGCGCGGATCGAACGCCCGGGACTTGCGGTGATTCCGGCCAGCTGAAAATTCCTCGCTACGCCACTTAAGACTTCCCGAACGGCGCCGTTCTGATGATCAGAAATCCACCTGGAGACGCAACATGCCCTCTATCGAACTGAGCAGACTGCAGGGAGTGAGTGCCCCCCGCGCGCTTTCCGAAAGCGACCGCGCGCAGCTCGATGCCCGTGCCAAACCGCGCGCCGACGGCGCTGCCGACCGTGCCGCCACGCCCGGCGTGGCGATCGAGGTCGGTGCCCTGGTCGACGCAGGCCAGCCTCCGGTCGACAGCGACCGCGTGGCGGAAATTCGTGCCGCTCTCGAAGACGGCAGCTACCCGCTCGTCCCGGCGCGCATCGCCGATGCGATGATCGCGGCGCGGGTCGGCTTCACCCTGGCCGGGGAGCGCTGAAACCGTGCCCGACCGTCATGACGCGCGCGCCGATATCGCCGGCAACCTGCGGCAAATGATTGCCGTTCTCGAGCGCGAGCGGCAAGCGCTTGCCTCGCTCGATGCCGATGGCCTGACCGAATCGACCCGCGCCAAGGAACAGCTGTGCGAAGCGCTGGCGACGGCGGGGCCGGATACGCTCGATGCCGAAAGCCGTGCGCTGGCGGAAACCGCGCGGGCGCTCAACGAGGTCAACCGCCGGGTGCGCAACCTGCTCGCCGCCAATGTCGCCGCCCGCATCGACGCGCTTGGCGGGCCGCGCGCGACCTATTCCCCGGCGCAATTCGCCCACGTCTGATCGCCGGGGATCGCTCCGATCCCGGTTTGGCACGCCTGTTGCTGAGGCTGTGCGTGCGCATCGTCCGTGATGCGCCCGAAAAACCAGGCAAGACGATGGGCCCATTGTGAGCAACCAGAACCCGATCGCCAGCATCCCGCCAGCCGCTCCGGTCACCACCGGCGCGGACGCTGCGTCGAGCGTCCAGCGCGCGATCGCCGATGCCGCGCGGCGCACCAGCATCGACTTCGATTACCTGCTCGCGCAGGCCGAAGTCGAATCCTCGCTCGACCCGCGCGCAAAGGCGCGCACTTCGAGCGCGACCGGCCTTTACCAGTTCATCGAGAACACCTGGCTCGACACGCTCAAGCGCCACGGCCCGCGCTTCGGGCTGGGAAAAGTCGCGGCGCAGATCGGAACGACGCAGGGCGGATCGTCCTATGTCGGCGACCCCGCGCAGCGTCAGGCCATACTCGACTTGCGCAAGAACCCGCAGGTCGCATCGTGGATGGCGGCGGGACTGGCGGAAGACAACCGCGCGCACCTCGTGCCGATCCTCGGCCGCCAGCCGGATCACGGCGAGCTCTATCTCGCGCATTTCCTCGGCGCGGGCGGCGCGGGCCGGTTCCTGTCCGAACTGGCGCGCGATCCCGGCCAGAGCGCCGCCGACCTGTTTCGCCGACCGGCTTCGGCCAACCGCGCGATCTTCTACGAGCGCGACGGATCGCCGCGCAGCCTGGCGCAGGTGATGACCGTGATCGACGGCAAGATGAGCCACGCCCTCGCCCGCGCCGGT
The DNA here is from genome assembly GCF_018205975.1 of Erythrobacter sp. JK5. Taxonomy (NCBI): domain Bacteria; kingdom Pseudomonadati; phylum Pseudomonadota; class Alphaproteobacteria; order Sphingomonadales; family Erythrobacteraceae; genus Erythrobacter; species Erythrobacter sp. JK5. The sequence goes on from NZ_CP073577.1 coordinate 2,278,146, forward strand.
GGCCCGGAGAGGGGCGTCGGGCCCCATCCGGTTGCCGATCGGGCCGCATTTATGCCGCGCAATAGGTCCACGGTCGCCCCGATCCCGACGCTCGCGTCGGTCGCCGCCGGCCGGGGCGGTGGCTCGTCCGCGATGTCTGGCCTGCTGCGCGCCGCTTCCGGCGGGGAGCGGTTGCAGCCGCTCAGCGCCGAAGGCAGCGCCCAGGTCAGGCGCGCCTACGACCGGCTGAAAGCGCTCGGCCTGTGACCTCTGCGACTCTCACTTCCGGCTGGCGCAACGCCCCGGTCGCGATGGCGCTTCCGGTCGGCATTTTCGCGCTGTTCACGCTGATGGTGATGCCCATCCCGACGCTGCTGCTCGACATCTTCTTCGTGCTCAACATCGCGATCACGATCGCAGTGCTGATGGTCGCGCTCAACGCCCGCACCCCGCTCGATTTCTCCTCCTTCCCGTCGGTGCTGCTGTTCGCGACGCTGCTGCGGCTCGCGCTCAACGTCGCCTCGACCCGGATCGTGCTGGTCAACGGGCACGAGGGGGGGCTGCGGCGGGCGAGATCATCGAAAGTTTCGGCCAGTTTCTGGTCGGCGGCAATTTCGCAGTCGGCCTGTTCGTCTTCGCGATCCTGCTGATCATCAACATGATCGTCATCACCAAGGGCGCCGGACGCGTCTCGGAAGTGTCGGCCCGGTTCGTGCTCGACGCCTTGCCCGGCAAGCAAATGGCGATCGACGCGGATATCGCTGCGGGTCTCATCACCGCCGAGGAGGCGCGCGAGCGCCGCTCGCAGGTTACGATCGAAGCCGATTTCTACGGGTCGATGGACGGTGCCTCGAAATTCGTGAAGGGCGACGCGATTGCCGCGCTGCTGATCCTCGCGGTCAACGTGGTGGCGGGCTTTGCGCTCGGCATGATCAGCCACGGCCTGTCCGCCGCCGAAGCGGGCGAGCTATACGTCACGCTCGCGGTCGGCGACGCGCTGGTCGCGCAGGTGCCCGCGCTGCTGCTGTCGATTGCCGCCGCAGCAATTGTCACCCGCGTCGCCGACAAGCGCGACCTTACCGGCCAGATCGGCGGACAATTCGCCGATCCGCGCGGGTGGTTGCCGGTGGCGCTGATCCTCGCCGCGATCGGCATGGTCCCGGCGATGCCGCAGCTGGTGTTCTTCCCCGCCGCCGGGATCGCCGGAGCGATCTGGTGGACCCTGCGTCGGCGTGCGGCGCAGCCTGTCGAGCAACCGGCTGTCGAAGAGGAGGCGTCGCCCGACCGGATCGAGCTCGCCGATGTTTCGGACCAGACGCTGGTGACGATCGAACTCGGCTACGGCCTCGTGCATCTGGTCGATGCCGCCAAGGGCGCGCCGCTGCTGACCCGCATCACCGGTATCCGCAAACAGCTTTCGCGCGATCTCGGCTTTGTCCTGCCGCAATTCCGCATTCGCGATTCGCTCGACGCCGGAGCGCAGGATTACGCGGTCATGCTGGGCGGGGTCACGCTCGCCAGCGGCTCCGTGCGTCCGGGCAAACTGCTCGCCATCGATGCGGGCGAGGTGCGCACCGGTCACGGCCTCACCGGCGAGGCGACCCGCGATCCGAGCTTCGATTGCCCGGCGCTGTGGATCGACCCCGCGCTGCGCGACCATGCCGTCGCCGAAGGCTTCATGGCGGTCGATCCGAGCACGGTGATCGCGACCCATGCCAACCAGACGCTGCTCGGGCACAGCGACCAGCTGCTCGGCCCCGAGGAGGTGCGCGACCTGCTCGATGCGCTCAAGGACCGCGCGCCCGCGCTGATCGAGGCGGTCCATCCCGAGCCGCTCTCGCTCGCCGCGGTCACCCGCATCTTCCGCGCGCTGATCGCCGACGGGATCGGGCTGTCGCATCCGCAGCCGATATTCACCAGCCTCGCGCTCGCCCTGCAGACAACGCAGGATTTCGACGCGCTGGTCGACGCGGTGCGGATCGACCTTGGCGCGCGATTGGTCGCGCGGGTCTGCAAGCCGGGCGAGCGGCTCAAGGTCGCGACACTCGATGCCGGACTCGAAAGCGCGATTCTGGGCGGGATGGCCGATCCGGCCACCGGTCAGCCGCTGATCGAGCCCGATTGCGGGGCGATGATCGCCCGGCGCGTCAACGATTTCATCGCCGAAGCCGACGGCCCGATCGCGCTGATCGTCCAGCCCCCGGCTCGTCGCGCGCTGGCCGGGCTGCTCAAACAGCGCGCCCGGTCGTGCCTCGTCCTTTCGATCAACGAATTGCCCGCCACCCAGGGCGTCGAAGTGGTCGGCGTGATCGGCGCGGAAGAGAATGCGGACGAGACGGCCGCCCTGCCGAATGAAGGAGCCCTGGCGGCATGAAGCACGATCCCCACAGTTTCGCCGCTGCCACGCCGGTCGCCTACAGCAACGCCTCGCGCGCCGAGGTCGAAGACCGGGTGCGCCGGTTCCTACCCATGGTCCGGCGGGCCGCGTGGCACATCTACGGCATGGGGCGCGAAGGGCTGGAAATCGAAGACCTGATCCAGGCGGGGATCGTCGCGCTGACCGAGTGCGCGCAGCGCCATTCCGGTCCGGGCGAAGACGGGTTCGCCGCCTATGCCAAGATCCGCGCGCGCGGGGCGATGCTCGATTGCATCCGCAAGCTGATGAACGATACCCGCACCGCGCGAAAGAAGCGCGCGGCCTATCACGACACGCTCGATCGCCTGCGCCAGCAGCTCGGCCGTGAGCCAGGCCGGGCCGAAATCGCGCAGGCGATGGGGATCGGCGATGGTGAGCTGCTCGAAATCGAGGCTTCGGGCGTCGCCATCTCCTCGATCAGCGATGAGTACGACGAAAGCAACACCGCCTTCGCCAGCGACGGCCCCGACCCGTTCGAAGCCCTGTGCGCGCTGGAGGACCGCGAGCGGCTGGTGCGCGCGATGACCGCGCTGCCCGATCGGCTGAAGCTGGTGCTGCAGCTGTTCTTCGTCGAGGAAATGAACCTCACCGAGATCGCCGAAGTGCTCGAAGTCAGCGTCCCGCGGGTCCATCAGCTGCGCGCCAAGGCGCTGAAGGACCTGCGCGCGCTGATGGAGGCGGAACTGGCCTAGTTACCCCCGTCCGTTCGCATCGAGCGAAGCGAGCCGCCTAGCCGCCGTCCGAATGCCCGGCCCCTGCCGCGTGCGCGGCCGCTTCGGATCCGCCCGCGCCGCGACCGCCATCGGCCTCCCACCAATACGCCCGGCGTTTGGCAGTGCCGGTGCCGACTTCGTTCATGGTCTTCGCATCGTAGAGCCGCCCGCCGAGCATCACCTGCACGATCGAATCGGAATTGCGGATGTCGGCGCTCGGATCCTCGCTCAGCACCACCAGATCGGCGAGCTTGCCGACCTCGAGGCTGCCGATATCCTTGTCCATCCCTAGCGACTGGGCCGAGGCGATGGTGCCGGCCTTGAGCGCCTCGACCGGGCTCATGCCGCCGCGTGCGAAGCTCCACAACTCCCAATGCGCACCAATTCCGGCCTGCTGCCCGTGCGCGCCGATCGCCACCTTGACCCCGCGCTGCGCGATCTTCCTCGCCTCGCGCGCGGCATCGTCGTCGACGAACGCCCAGTCGGGCGCCTTGGTCCGCCGCGCATTGTCGGCCAGCAGCTGCCTGGGCGGGGTGTGGATCATCAGCGGATGCGCGAACACGTCCATCGCCTGCCGCCAGTAGGGATCGCCCGCAAGCCCGCCATAGGTCACCGCCAGCGTCGGCGTGTAGTTCGAGTTCGACTGGCCGAAGAATTGCAGCACGTCCTCGTAGAACACGTCGCCCGGCACATTGTGTTCGATGGTCGAGTTGCCATCGGCGATCAGGTTCATGTCCATCCCGAACAGCGAACCGCCCTCGGCCACCACCAGCATGTTCTCCGCCGCCGCCGCGCGGGCGACCATCTGGCGCTGTTCGCGGCGCGGCTGGTTGTAGTTCTTGACCGAGATGCCGCCCTGCGCCTTGATCCGGCGGACATGCGCGAGCGCGTCTTCGTAGCTGTCGATCCGCGCATAGACGCTGGGTGCCTTGGCGCCGTAGATGATCTCCCCGGTCGAGAAGATGCGCGGCCCCAGCATCCGACCCGCCTGCTGGCGTTCGGCAGCGGCGAACACCGTGCTCGCCTGGCTCGACGGATTGTGGATCGTGGTGACGCCCAGCGCCAGGTCCTGCACCAGCGCCCAGTTCTGCTGCGGGATCAGGTCGCCGGTGCCGTAAGGCCCGTGCGCGTGTGCATCGACGAGGCCGGGCATGATCGTCTTGCCGCTGGCGTCGATGGTGGTCGCGTTGTCCGGAACATTCACTTCGCCCGCCGGGCCGATGGCCGCGATCCGGTCGCCTTCGATCACGATGACGCCGTTCTCGATCACGCCTGCATCTTCGGTATCAAGACCGGCGGCCATGGTGAGGATTTTCGCTCCAGTGATTATGGTGGTCCCCGTTGGCGCGGATTTGGGCACCGTCATCGCCAGCGAAATGCCGGTTTCGGGCGGGGTGAAGCCCTGCTCCTCCTCTTCGCCCTTGGGCGCGTTGCGGAAGAACGCGCCGACCTGCGCGCTTTGCAGCTGCGGGCCGATCGACCAGAACAGCGTCGCCCCGCCATTCGCCCAGCCGAGATAGTCGGCCCCGCCGGTCGAAATCTTGGTGACCGGCAACGCGCCGCCGCTTTCGCCGACGTCGACCGGCTTGCCGCCGGGCAGCAGCGGCATCGCGAAGACCTCGTAGTTCTGCCGGAAGGCCACCGTCCTGCCATCGGGCGAAACGCGGAAATCGTTGGCGAGCTCGCCGCGCGCGTGGGTGCGCTGCGCCTCCCCATCGAGATCGGCGGAGACCAGCGAGAGCTTGCCGTCGTCGCTGGTGGTCATGAAGATCCGGCTCGCATCCGCGCCGAACTGCGGGTTCGATCCCGAACGCGAGACGAGCCGCGGCTGGCCGCCGCGTGCGGGCACGACGTAAATCCCGGGATTCTCGGAATATTCGGGCGAGGTCAGGTACCCGCCCGAGCGTTTCTCATAGGCGATCAGCGAACCGTCGGGCGAGAACGCGAGACTGGCATAATGCCCGGGCTGCTGCGTCACCACCCGCCGGTTCTGCCCGTTCGCGTCGGCGACCACGATTTCGCCCAGCCCCTCGTCGCTCCACCGCACGTAGGCGAGGCTGCGCCCGTCGCGGCTGTAGGCGGGCCAGGCTTCGACCGCGTCGGCCCTGTCGCCGGTCAGCGGGCGCGGTGCGTCCTTGCCCCGCGCCGACTTGGTGTGGAGCCGTCCGAGGCTTTCGAACACCACCCGGCTGCCATCGGGCGAGAGCGTCGCGTATTTCGGCATCGCGGTGACGAAGCGGTCGGGTGCGACCGCGATCGCCGGATGCGGCGCATCGGCCACGCCGCGCGTATCGTCGATCGCAAACGGGATATCGGCCAGGTTCGATCCGTTGCGGTCGATCCGCCTGAGCTTGCCGCCCGCCCAGAACACGATGCTGCGGCTGTCGGGCGTCCAGTCCATGTTGGGATAGACGCCGTAGACCGCCCAGGTCTCCTGCAGATCGAGATCGAGCGCGTCGTAGATCATCCGTTCGCGGCCGCTGGCGAACTCCTTGACCCACAGCTGGCTGGTATCCTTGTCGCGCCGGACGAAGGCGATTTCCTTCCCATCGGGCGAGGGCGCCGGACGCACCGCGCCGCCATAGCCATCGACCGCGGTGGTCACTTCGCCGGTCGCGAGCTCGTGTTTCTCGATCGCGAAAATGCCGGTCTGGCTGTCCTGCGCGTAGATGAAGGTGCTGCCCGGCGTGGTGTTGCGGGTGTAGTAGATCGCGCTGCCATCGGGGGAGAAGACCGGCTCGCCGAGCTCCTTCTGCAGGCTCTCGCTCGCGCGCTCGACCACCTGCACGCCGCCGCCGCCGGAGACATGGTACATCCAGATTTCGCCCGTCCCGGCGCTGCGCTGCGTGGTAAAATGCTTCTTGGCTGCGATGAACTCGCCATCGGGCGACCAGGTCGGCTGGTTGAGCAGGCGGAAGTCCTCCTTGGTCACCTGCCGCTTGTCCGAGCCGTCGCGGTTCATGACCCAGATATTGTCCCCGCCGCCGCGGTCCGAAGTGTAGGCGATGCGCTGCCCATCGGGCGAGAAACGCGGCTGCACCTCCCACGACAGCCCCTCGGCAATGCGCGTCGGCGTCCCCCCGGTGATCGGCATGGTGTAGATATCGCCGAGCATGGTGAAGGCGATGGTCCGCCCGTCGGGCGACACGTCGACATCCATCCAGGTTCCTTCGTCCGTCCGGATCGGCACCTGCTCGATGGTCGCGCCGCGCGGAGCCTCGACGTCCCACTTCTCGTCCTTCTTGTCGTCATCTTGCGCGAGCGCGATGGACGGCATCGCGAGTATGGAACCGGCAAGAAGGGCGGTGGCAAAACGGCGCATGAGTGTCTCCCTGTGTTGGAACGAGAGACTAGCGGCGCGAAAGGATATTGCTAGGGGCGTTCATACCTCGGATCGAACCAACCCCTGCTGCGTGGCCAGAAGATCATTGAGGTCAGCATCACGCCAAATACGATTAGCCACGGTATCATCATGTAGTGAATCGTCGCCCAGAAACTTCCGACACAGTGCGGGATGCCCCTTAGTTCGATGACGATATCCCGACCGCTGCCGCATTGCAGATAGTCACCGTTGCCGAAGACAAGCAAGTATAGGAGGGCCACAAGTCCGAGCGGTATGAGCACGAACGTCCTTGCTAGCCAAAGCCTGATCTTTTGCAGTCTTGTCAGATCAGACACCCTTTTCACCCAAACATCCCCTTCTTCGGCCCCAGATACCCGAACAGATACGCCGCCACCTTGCGCATCTGGATTTCCTCGCTGCCTTCGGTGATGCGGTAGCGGCGGTGGTGGCGGTAGATGTGTTCGAACGGCTTGTGCCGCGAATAGCCGATGCCGCCGTGGACCTGCATCGCGCGGTCCGCCGCCTCGCAGCACAGTCGGTTCGCCCAGTAATTGCACATCGAGACCTTGTCCGAAATCGTCCGCTCGATCTCCTCGTGCGGCATGTTGTCCATCTCCCACGCGGTCTTGAAGATCAGCAGCCGCAGCATCTCGGCCTGCGTCGCGAGCTCGACCAGCGGGAACTGGATCGCCTGGTTGCGCGACAGCTCCTGCCCGAACGGTTTGCGGGTGCGGGCGTATTTCACGCTCTCATCGATGCAGAACATTGCCGCGCCGCAACTCGAGGCCGCCTGCCGGATGCGGTTCTGGTGGACGAAGCTTTGCGCCAGCGCGAGCCCGCGTCCCTCGACGCCGAGCATAGCGCTATCGGGCACCCACACGTCCTTGACCGAAAGGCGCGGGTGGTCGGTCGGCATGTTGAAGGTCCACATCCACTCCTCGATTTCGAGGCCTTGGGTGGGATTGGGGACGAGGAAGCAAGTGATCCCGCTCGCATCGCCCGCCGCGCCGCCAGTGCGCGCAAACATCGCGCAATGCGTCGCGACATGCATGCCGGTGATCCACATCTTCTCGCCATTGATCAGCCAGCCATCGACCCCGTCGCGGGTCTCTTTGACCGCGTGCGTTTCCATATGCGTCGCGTCTGAGCCGTGATGCGGTTCGGTCAGGCCGAAGGCGACGCGGCGGGTGCGTTTGAACCCGCCGAGGATGAATTCCTGTTTCTGCTCCTCGGTCCCCCACTGGTCGAACATGGCGACGAAAGGGAAGTTGCCGACAATCGAGTGTTCGTTCTGGAGGTCGTTGTGGAGGCCGAGGCCCATCCGCGCAAAATGCTCACGGATCACCGCCATCCAGAGGTTCGATCCGTCCTTGCCGCCATATTGCTTGGGCGCGGAGAATCGCCAGTGTCCAGCCTTGTCCGCGCGAGCGGTGGCTGCCTTCAGCAGTTCCTCCCATTCCTCACGCGGCAGCCCGCCCGCCTCGAAGTCCGTCCGCGCCCATTCGCGGCGATGGTCGAAGAAGCGGATGTTGTCGTCCTGCTGCTCAAGCGGTTTGATCTCCGCCTCGATAAAGGCGTCGAGTTCGCCCAAATAGGCCTGCAGGTCGGCGGGAATTGCGAAGTCCATTATTGTGTCTCCAAACTCTTCAGCACCCGCTCGCCCTGAGCCTGTCGAAGGGCAGCCGCAAGGTCCGCCCAGCCGTGGGGCAAGCGTCGGCGCGTGTCCTTCGACAGGCTCAGGATGAGCGGGAGTGGTGCAGAACCCGGGCGGGTCACTACAGCCACCGTTCGCGCGCCACAGCTAGCGCCGGGTATTTGGGGGAATCAGTCCTCACACATTCGAGAGCCATGAATCTCAGATCGGATAGGAGATACTTGTCGCTCAGGTCTCTACTGCCCGAGAGTATAGCGAAAGACAGGTCTTCTGGATAATCGGCGACTCGATTGAGGTAGGCCGAAGACGTTTCCCGCTCGATAATCCCTAAGGCATTCCGCGCCACCGCCAACTGAAAGCGATCATGCCCCTTCATTTGATCTTTCATTGAGGCAAGCCATTCCGAAACCGCTACGGCGATTTCACTTGCAGTCGCCTCACCCTTCGGTTCGAAAGGTTGGTCCGTAAGACTGTCCCCAACCTGCGCCCGCCGCAGCTTGAGAGGCGCATCCTCTTCCAGCAGCATCAGCAAATCGAGCTCCTGCTCGCTGGTCCGCCTTGAGATCACCACCCTCTCCAGCATGCGGTCCTGCCCGCTGCGCCAGTGCTGCGCCATCTTTAGGCAGCCGAGCGCCCACCAAACGGTGCGGTGGATCAGCCAGTAGCGGAAGCGCTCGCGGTCGACTGTCACCCCCGCCTCGGCTTCGTAGGCGGCGAAGTAGTCCTCCAACGACCCCAGCCCCAGCGCGGGGCGGTCGTAGCGGGCGAAGCGCCATACCGCCATGCAGCCGAACGCCAGATCCTCGTGTCGGTCGCCGAAATGCGCCAGTTCCCAATCCAGAACGCCGGTCAGCCTGCCCGGCTCGGCGAGGAGATTGCCCATGCGATAGTCGCCGTGGACCAGCACCGGGTGGGCCGGGTCGGGGCAATTGTCCTCCATCCACTTGAGGCCCAGCGCGATGATCGGACGGTCGCCGCCCGCTTCCTCGAACTGCTGACGAAGGTCGGCAATTGCCGCGCGGTAGTCCATCACCGGCACCGCATCGGGCACGTCTCCCCGCTTGATCGAGTGAATCCGCGCCAGATCGCGCGCCGCCTGCCCGAGCAGCGCGTCGGCACCGTCGAACTCAAGGATTTCCCTGGGATTTGGCGTACCCGGCAGCGCGCGCATCACGAAGCCCGAACCGATCTCGTCCTCGGGTTCGAGCTCGACCACCACCTCGGGCGCAGTCACCCCCGCCGCCTTCGCCGCGCGGATTACCGCCGCTTCAACATCGTGGCCATAGGGGCGGTCCTCCATGAATGCGAGCGACGGCGCGCGGCGCAGCACGAACTCGTCACGCCGCCCGTCATTGGCACACGAAAACCGCCAGCTCTCCATAGTCGCGCCGCCGGTCAGCCGGTGCAGTCCCTCTGGCACGCCCAGCCCGGCGCGCTCCATCGCCCGCGTCAGTCCCGCGTTCAATTCCTCAGGCGTAGCCGCCATCGCTTCCTTCTCTCCCCATTCGCTGCCATGAGTGCCTGCAAAACCGGCCCTTCGGCAAGCTCTCAAATGACAGGATCACGCATGAAGAAACGCCATATCGCCCTCGCCGCGCTGGGAGTGCTCGCCGTGGGCGCGGGCACCGCCGCCTATGTCGCGACGCCGACGGTGCACGAAGGCGCGCCGGGCGAAACCCCCGAACTGGGGCGGTTTGGCGATTACACCGTCGGCACCAGCCTGCTCGAAATGACCCTGCCCGACCGCGTCACCTTCGGCGCGCTCGGCATGGCAACCGGCCAGACCGAGACCGGGGACCGCGTGCTCGACGTGCGCCTGTACTACCCGGCGGTCGAACGCACCGGGACCGGCGCGGTCGCCTACACCCACACGATGGACCCGCCCGACATGGAGCCGGTGACGCTCGACTATCAGGGGCGCGCGCTGGACGGCGCGGAGGCGCTGGCGGAGGGGCAGTTCCCGCTCGTTATCATGAGCCACGGCTTCAACGGCTGGAGCACGCAGTTCAGCAACCTCGCCGAACACATCGCCTCGCGCGGTTATGTGGTGGCGTCGATCGACCATGCCGACATGAAGCTGGAGGGGACCTCCGATTTCGTGCTGTCGTTCAGCCGGGTGTTGGCCAGCCGTTCGCTCGACCAGCGGCAGGTTTTGGCGCAGATACTGGCGGCGAGCGGTGAGGGAGCCGAAGGACCCTTTGCGCTGATCGACCCTGAACAGGTCGGCCTGATCGGCTATTCGATGGGCGGCTATGGCGCGCTGGCGACGGCGGGGGCGGATTACGATTACGAAAGCGGCACCTTCGCGACCGTACCCGGCGACGCGCTGGCGCCTTTGCGCGCGGTTGCGGGTGAGGATGCCGGGATCGACGCGGTCGTCGCCTTCGCTCCGTGGGGCGGGCAGCCGGACAACCGCGTGTGGAGCAGCGAAACGCTCAGCCGGATCACCGCACCGGTGCTGATCGTCTCGGGCGGTCAGGACGACGTTTCCAACCACGCCGAGGGCGTCAGCTGGATCTTCGACCAGCTCACCGGCACCAGCCGCCATATGCTCGTCTTCCGCGAGGCGCGGCACAATATCGTCGGCAACGCCTTCGCCATGCCCGAAGATGCGCCGTTCCGCGCGATCGAATTCGTCAGCGAGCCGGTGTGGCGGCAGGACCGGATCAACGGAATCAACCAGCACTTCGTCGCCGCCTTCCTCGACCTCCACCTGAAGGGCGATGCGGACAAGGCGGCCTATCTCGATGTGCCGACCACCGACGCCAACGCGGGCACATGGGAAACCGGCTTCGGCGAGCAGCTCAACGGCAAGTTTGCCGGGTCGGACGAGCCCGACCACTGGCGCGGCTTCCAGAAACGCTGGGCGGCCGGGCTGGATTTGTTCTCGAAGAAAGCAGGCGAATAGCAAACGGCCGCCCGGATCGCTCCGGACGGCCGCAAGCCAGTGCCGAATGCCCTCGTCAGGCGGGCACGTTGTCTTTCTTCACCGTAATGACCTGCGGATAGGTGAATTCCTTGAGCCCTTCCTTGCCGTATTCGGCGCCGAAGCCGGACTGCTTGTGCCCGCCGAACGGTGCGAAAGGCGACAGGTGCAGGTACTCGTTGACCCACACCGTGCCGGTTTCGAGCTGTTCCGCGATCTCGACACCCTTGTCCGGGTTGGCGGTCCACACCGCGCCCGCAAGGCCATAGTCGGAATTGTTGGCGCGCTGGATGACTTCGTCTTCGGTCGAGAATTTCATCAGCGGCATGACCGGGCCGAACTGCTCCTCGGCGACGATCCGCGCGTCTTCCGGCGGGTTGTCGAGGATCGTGATCGGGACGTAATAGCCGGTGCCCGAAGGATCGACATTGCCACCGGTCAGGAACTTGTAGCCCTTGTCCTTGGCGTCCTCGATCAGCTCGAGCACGCGCTCGTACTGCTTCTTGTTCTGGATCGGCCCGACCCCGGTGCCTTGCTGCGATCCGTCGCCGACCTTCACCGTCTTGGCGTATTCGACGATCGCCTCGCTCAGCTCGTCATAGATATCCTCGTGGATGTAGACGCGCTTGGCCGCGACGCAGATCTGGCCGGCATTGGAAAAGCTCGACCAGAACAGCTGTTCGGCAACCTTCTTGGGATCGGCATCGGGCAGCACGATCGAGGCATCGTTGCCGCCCAGTTCGAGCGTGATGCGCTTGAGATCGGCGCTCGCGCCTTCCATGATCTTCTTGCCGGTCGCGGTCGAGCCGGTGAAGGTGATCTTGTCGATATCGGGATGCTGGGTGATCAGCGGGCCGAGCGAATCCTCGCCGGTGATGATATTGACCGTTCCCGCCGGTACCTTGTCCGCGATCAGTTCGGCGAGGCGCAGCGTCGTCAGCGGGGTGAAGGGTGAGGGTTTGAGCACGATCGTGCAGCCGCTCATCAGCGCCGGGATGATCTTCTGCACCGCCATCATCACCGGGAAGTTCCATGGCACGATCCCGCCGACCACGCCCACCGGCACGCGGCGCGAACGATGCAGGCGGGTGTCGTCGTCCTGCACGATTTCCTCTTCGAGCTTGAGCGTCGCCTGCGCCGCCGACATGCCCGCCGCGCCGTAGATTTCGCCCTTGGCCTGTTCGTGCGGCTTGCCCTGCTCGCTGGTCAGCAGTCGATACAGCTCCTCGGCGTTCTCCTTGATCGCGCCGGAGATCGCCATGCAGGCGGCGTTGCGCTCTTCGAAGGAGGTGTTCTTCCAGGTCTTGAACGCGGCGCGCGCGGCGGCGACCGCGCGGTCGAGCTCGTCCTGGCCGCAGGCCGGGACCTGGCCAATCACCTGCTCATTCGCGGGGTTGACCACGTCGAGCCATTCGCCGGTGGCGACCATCTCGCCGTTGATCAGGTTCTTGTACTGGGTGACCATGTGTGTTCCTCTCTCGAATCCCCGCGCGGGGACGTCTCTCTTGCGCGAAAGTGGACTTTCATGCGCAAAAATCAATTGCGAAAACCGATCGCGATCCAGAGTCAGGACCCTAGGCCCTGGGACGCAAGCTTGCGCCTATCAGTTGCACCAAGTCCGTTGCTTCTGGCAACCGAAACCGTATGCAAGGCTGCAAAAGGAGACCCCGATGACCGAATCCGCCCCAGACTTCGTGATTTACGGCAGCCCGGTATCGCCGTTCGTGCGCAAGTGCGCGGCGCTGTGCCTCGAAAAGGACGTTCCGTTCGAAACCGAAGCGGTCAACGTGTTCGACCCGCCGCAATGGTTTGTCGACATTTCGCCGATGAAGCGCATCCCGGTGCTGCGCGATCGCTCGATCGCGGCGGAGGGGGTCGCGGGAACGGTGGCGGATTCCAGCGCGATCTGCGCGCTGATCGAGAAGAAACATCCCGAACCGCCGCTCTATCCCGCCGATCCCTACGCCCACGGCCGCGCGCTCTTCATCGAGGAATATGCCGACACCGTGCTCGCCCCGGTCGGCGGTCTCGGCATCTTCCGCCCGATCTTCTTCGCGGCGCAGAAGGGCGAGGAGCCCGATCTCGCGACCGCGCGCGAGACATGGGCCGCCAAGCTGCCGCCGGTGCTCGATTACCTCGACGGCGCGCTGGGAGATAACGGGTTCTACGCCGGGGATGCGCTGTCGATCGCCGACATTGCGGTCGCCTGCGTGCTGATGCAGATATCGCTGGTGGCCGAAACCCCGATCGACAGCTGGCCGCGCCTCGCCGCGCATTTCGAGCGGATGAAGACGCGCCCATCCATCGCTGGTCCGTTCGCAAAGGCGGACGGCTTCATCCGCAAGGCCTTGCCCGAGCGGTTTAACCTGACTTAAGGCCCTTTGCCTACACAGCGTGGCGAAGCCGCGTTTCGCGAAGGGGGCTGCACATCTATGGCCAGCGAATGGTGCATCGGGATCATCGGCGGATCGGGCCTGTACGCGATAGACGGGCTCGAGGACGAGCAGTGGATCGCGATCGAGACGCCGTGGGGCGAGCCCTCGGACGATATCCTGTGCGGCACGATCGGCGGGGTCAAGGTGCGGTTCCTGCCGCGCCACGGCCGCGGGCACCCGATCTCCCCGACCGAGCTCAACAGCCGCGCCAATATCGATGCGCTCAAGCGCGCGGGCTGCACCGATATTCTCGCCATCTCGGCAGTCGGAAGCTTGCGCGAGGAAATCGATCCGGGCCGCTTCGCGGTCGTCGAGCAGTTCATCGACAACACCAGGAAGCGCGAAAACACCTTTTTCGGCAGCGGCTTCGTCACCCACGTCTCGATGGCCGATCCGGTGTGTCCGCGCCTGTCCGACATGGCGGCCAAGGCCGTGTCCAAGGCCGAGGGCAAGGTCGCGACCGGGGCGACCTATCTCGCGATGGAAGGCCCGCAATTCTCGACCCGCGCCGAGAGCCGGATGTATCGCGCCTGGGGCGCCGACGTGATCGGCATGACGGCGATGCCCGAAGCCAAGCTCGCGCGCGAGGCCGAGCTGCCCTACGCGCTGGTCGGCATGGTCACCGATTACGATTGCTGGCGCGACGGAGAGGCAGTCGACGTGGCAGAGGTGATCGCGCAGATGGAAGCCAACGGCGAACTGGCGCGGGCGATGGTGGCGAATGTCATCGACGCCCTGCCCAAGAAGCGCAAACCCTCGCCGATCGACACCGCGCTCGACGATGCAGTCATCACCGCGCCGGATGAGCATGATCCCGACATGATGGCGAAGCTCGACGCGGTGGCTGGCAGGTTGCTTCGCGACCTCTAGGCGCCGGCAAGCGCGGCCAGGTGCTCCAGTACTTCGGCCTTGCCCACCACGTCGCCGTATTTGGCGTTCATGTCGAACAGGTTCGCGCGGTGCACATCCGCGTGCCGGTCGCCAACCGCTTCCTCGACCACGATCGGAATGAAGCCGTGCTGGCAGGCATCGACGCAGGTCGCGCGCACGCAGCCGCTGGTCGATAGCCCGGTGATGATCAGGCTGTCGTGCCCGTTCGCGGTCAGCGTCGAGGCGAGCGAGGTGCCGAAGAACGCGCTGGCGTATTGCTTCGAGATCACCAGTTCATCCTCGCGCGGCTCCAGCCCCGGGGCCACGCGCCCATCGGATTGCCGCGCACGAAACTGGTCAGCGCGCCGATCTTCTGGGCGAACCGCCCGCCATCGACCATCGAGGGATGGAACTCGACGTTGGTGTAGATCACCCGCACTCCCGCCGCACGCGCCGCTTCGCGCAGCTCCAGCGCGGCGGCGAGCGCGGGTTCGACATCGGCGTAAAGCGGGCTGTCCTTGGCGAAATACGCCGCGACGAAATCGATCAGGATCAGCGCCGGACGCCGCCCGAATCCGATCCGGCCGTCGAAGACGCCCGAATAGTTGCTCCCTGCGTCTTCGCTATCGCCCACCCGAAGGGCTCCCGTTCATGCGGCGCGTGCCGTCAGAAATTGTATCCGACCTCGATCCCCAGCCGCTGCCTGCCGCCGGGTGAGATGAACGATCCGCCGAACTCGATCGCCGGGATCACCTCGTTGAGATACTTGCGGTTGAGCAAATTATCGGCAAACGCGGTGATGTTCCAGTTGTCGCCTTCCAGCCCGAAGCGCAGATCGAGCACCCCGAACGCCTCGCGCTCGGTGATCGAATAATCGGCATCCCCGACAAAGCCCGGCAGCATCAGCGCCGAAATCGGCAGCAGCCCGCTGAACAGCGTCGGCGAGGGATCGTCCTGCACCGTGTGGAACCAGGTCGGCCCGGTAATGCGATAATCGGCGCGCAGCACCAGGTCGAAAGTGCGCGCAATCGGCGCGACCATCTGGGTGCCGAGGTTGATCGTGTAATCGGCGGTGTAGGGCGATTCGTTGCCCACCGTGATCGGTCGCGAGGCGTTGGCCTTGATCTCGCTTTCGGTGACGTTGAACGCGCCGAAGATATCCCAGCCGGGAATGATCTCGGCATTGAGATTCAGCTCCGCCCCGTAGACCTCGACCTCGTCGATGTTCGAGACCACGCGCAGCAGCCCGAACGCGCCGACGAAGAATTCGAAGAACTGCATGTCGTCGATCTCGGTGTAATATCCGGCGAGGTCGAAGGTCACCCGCCCGTCGATCAGCGAGCCCTTGAGCCCCGCTTCGAACGCGCTCGACTTCTCCTTGCGGAAGATGTCCTCGATCAGCACGTTGGTGCCGATGAACTGGTTGAACGCCTGGTCGACGATCGCTGCCGAACCCTGGTTGTTGAACCCGCCCGATTTGAAGCCGATCCCCCAGTTGGCGTAGAAATTGAGATCGTCGTTCAACGCGTAGCGCAGCGAGACCTTGGGCTGGAACTGCTTGAAGGTTTCCGACTGGTCGGCGATCGGCTGCACCACCCCGCCGAGCACCTGCTGACCAGGATTGATCGGGCCGCCCGTGAACGGATCGAACACGGTCGGCACGAGGTTGCGCACGCTGCGTTCCTCGATGTCGTAACGCCCGGCCAGGCCGATCTCGAACCGGTCGGTGACTTCGAAATCGACCGACGCGAACGCGGCGTAGACATCGGTCGAGAAATCATCGTTGTAGAGCTGCGTGGTCGGGTTGATCGAACCCGGCGCGTTGTAGAGCTCGGTGATGATCCCGCCGCCGAGATCCGCGCCTAGGCTCACCCCGACCTCGCGATCGATATGGAGGTAATAGGCCCCCACCTGCCATTCGAACGGTCCGTCGCCATTCGAGGCGAGGCGGATTTCGGCGCTGATGTCGCTCTGTTCGCGGATCTGGTACTGCGTCCCGTCGCAGGTCGTCGGGCTGTAGGGGCCGAAGGTCGATCCCGTCGCCGGGTCGAAGATGAACGGGACCGGCGTCTGGCCGATGAAGGTCGGCGGGTTGATCGGGAAGCCGGTCAGTGCCGCGGTGCTCGCAAAGCACGCATTCGACGCATCGACCGATGCCTGCGTCGCGCCCGGGAAGGTGAAGCGCGCGAAGTCGGCCGATGTTCCGTCCGCGGTCAGTGCCTGGTCGACATCACTGTAGAGCGCCCATGCCGTCAGCGTGACGCCGTCGAATTCATGTTCGATCTTGGCCGACGCCTCGAACGTCTGCTGTTCGTTGGTGGGGCGGATGTTGGAGAAATAGTCGAACGGATGATCGTTCACGTCCTCGAAGAACGCCGGATTGACGCCCGCGAAATTGGGCAGGTGGAACGCGGCGTTGAAATTGATCGATCCGCCCGACAGATCGGCATAGCGCGCCTTGATGTCGACTTCGGTAGCCGGACCGAGCTGCGCCACGAACCGTCCGTCGACCGACCAGACTTCCTGATCGTCGACCGAGTTGGAATTCAGGAAGCGGTTGAAGAAGAACCCGTCGGTGGTGGAATAGCTGCCCGACAGGACGATCCCGGCATTCGTGCCGATCGGTGCCGAGATATAGGCGCTGCCCGCATAGGTATCGTCCTGCGCAGCGGAAAGCTGGATGCCGCCTTCGAGCACGTCGCCGGGCTTGAGCGTCTGGATCACGACCGCACCCGCCGCCGCGTTGCGGCCGTAGAGCGCGCCTTGCGGCCCCTTCAGGATTTCGATCTGGCGCAGCGTGCCCTGGTTCTGGTTGAGTTGCGCGGTGTTGGTCTTGAGAATACCGTCGACCACCAGCGCGACCGAGCTTTCCGCGTCGCGCGCGCCGTTGATTCCGCGGATGTTGATCTGGGTATCGCCCGCTTCGGCGGTGCCGGTAACGATGGTGACGCCGGGGGTGAGCTGCACGAACTGGTCGGCGCGCTCGATCCCCGCCTTTTCCAGTGTATCGGCGGTAAACACCGTGACCGAGGCCGGAACTTCGGCAAGCGATTCCGACTGCCTCCGGGCGGTGACTATGATCTGGTTGCCATCGTCGGCAGCGGTTTCGGTGTCCTGGTCCTGGGCCAGCGCGGGGACAGCGGGCAGCAGCGCGGCCATGGCGACGCCGCCGGCCAGTGCGAATTTGAAGTTCCTCATCGTATTCAGACCTCCTTGGTCCTTGGTTGTCGGGCGCGCGCGGTGGCGGCCAGAAGGCTGTTCTCGTGTCAGGTCAGGACGTTCGCGCCGCTCATGTAGACGTAGACTTCCTGGAATTTCGGACCGTCATCGCCGGGGCGCAGACGCCAGAAGTTGGTGTTGTGGAGCAGGGTCACCTGGCCTTGCGAATCGTGCAGCTCGGCAACGAAACAGGCGGAAATGCGCCCGTTCGCCTCGTCCACGGTGCAGATGAAATCGCGGTGGATGATGGTTTCGTAGGCGGCGAAGAAATCCTCGAACATGCGGCGGATCTCGTCTTTGCCGCTGTGCCGGGTGAAATCGGTCTGGACGCAGAACAGCGCTTCGTCGTGGAAGCAATCGAGCGTCGCCTCCATGTCCTTGGCATCGACATTGGCGAAATATGCCTTGGTCGCGAATTCGATCAGCTGCGCGCGGCCCAGCGTGGGTTCGTACTGCATCAGGCGTCTCCTTCCTTCAGCAGGTTGTCGCCGCTCATGTAGACGTAGACGCGGTGGAACAGCCGGTCCTTGAGGTAGAAGCGGTTGCAGTTCTCGTAGCGCAGCTGATCGCCGCCATTGGGCGTTATCAGCACGGTAAACTGGCTGTTGATCGCGTTGGTCGCCGGATCGGCGGTGTGCACGAAATTGCCGTGCCAGATGTTCTCGAAATCGGCGAACAGCTTGACGAACATCGCCCGGATCGCCTCGCGCCCCTCGTGCAGCGTATCGCTCGTCACCTCGTGCAGATTCGCGTCGGGCGTGAAGCAGTTGAGCACCCGGTCGAGGTTCTTGTTGTCGACCCCGTCGAAATAGCGCTTGGTCACGATATCGACGTAGAACGGGTAGGGCAGCGGCACCTGGCCGCTTCCACCTTCGGTCCATTCGCTCATCAGTACCACCCCTTTCGGATGTCTTCGGTCTTCGGAACTTCGGGCGCGGGAAACGCCTTCTTCGAATGGGTGAGACCCAGCTCGATCTGCGTTTCGAGCAGCTTGTAGGCGACCTGTCCGGGGTTCAGCACCGGGATCGGCAGCTCGCTGTCGAGATAGGCGGCGGACTGGTGCATGGTGGTCGATCCGAGCACGATCACGTCGGCACCGTCCTCCTCCATCGCCTTGGTCGCCTCGGCCTTGAGCTTGCCGAACACGACCTCTTCCTTGCCTTCGAGCAATTCGGTCACGTCGGGCCGGGTGTCGATCGAACGGAGCGAAGCGCACCGGCTCCACCAGCCGTATTCGGTGAGCGTCTTCTCGTAGAGCGGAAACCATTCGGGCCACATCGTCAGCACCGAGAATGTCTTGCCGAGCATCATCGCCATCGCGAAGCTCGCCTCGCCCGGGCCGACGACCGGGATCGACAGCACGCTGCGCAGCGGACGCATCCCGCTATCGCTGACCGTGTCGATCAGGACCCCGGCATAGCCTTCGTCCTCGGCGGTCACCCCGGCCTGAAACACCGTCCAGTCCATCAGCAGCGTATCGTGATAGGAATCGCCCAGCGCTGCACCCCAGCGCACCGCCTCGAACTCGGGCTGGAAACCGGCACGAACGAAATCGTCCGGCAATTGCTCGGCGCGGTTCGAAACCCCGGCCTCATCCATCGGGATGGGGACGATAACCTTGATACGCCTGACCTGCGCCATCGGTGATATCTCCCTTTAGGCCGCGCCATATTGTATACAATTTGCCTGCGTCAAGGAAAATTGGTAGCTGTTGGAAATAAGCTTTCGCGGCGGATGGGATTGATGATTTCTGGTGACACTCGGCAATGGTCAGGCGTCGGTTCGGACCGGTCAGGCCCCCTTCAGCCCGCTTTGAGCACCCTTCAGTGACGCGCGCCTCGGACGCCGCCTATGCGCGCATTCGCGACTTCCTGCTGGGCGGCAACGTGCGGCCCGGCGACCAGCTGACCGAAGAGCAATTGTCCGAAATCGCCGGGGTCAGCCGCACCCCGGTGCGCGAAGCGATGCGGCGGCTCGAAGGCGAAATGCTGCTGGTGCGCAGCCCGTCCAAGCGGATCTTCGTCGCCGACTGGTCGCGCGACGATATCGACGAGATGTTCACGCTACGGCAGATGCTCGAAGGGCACGCCGCCGAACGCGCGGCGCGGCGCCTCGGCCCGGCAGAAATCGACCGGCTGGAAACGGTCAATCGCGAGCTTCACGATGCCGTCGAGCGCTCACCGCCCGACATCAACCGCTTTCTCGATGCCAATCGCGTGTTTCACCAGATCATCACCGACGCCGCGCATTCGCCGCGGCTTGCGCAGGTGCTGGCGATGCTGGTCGAAGCGCCGGTGGTGCTGCGCACCGCGCGGCATTACTCGACGGAGGACCTGAAGCAATCGGCGCGCGATCACGACGAGCTGATCGCGGCCTTTCGCGCGGGAGATCCGGGGTGGGCCAAAGCCGTCATGGGCAGTCACTTGCGCCGCGCTTTCCATACCTTCGCCGACGCGGCAGAGAGCGCCGCCAACGACGATCCGGCACAGGCGGCGGAATAGCCGGCGTCAGATAATGCCGCGCTGTTCCAGGTCGGAGCGCTGCGCCGAATCCATTCCCAGCAGCGCGCCGTAGATTTCTTCGTTGTGCTGCCCGAGCTCGGGGCCGACCCATTCGATCTCTCCCGGTGTCTCCGACAGTTTCGGCGCGACGTTCTGCATCCTGAAGTTCTCGTGGCGCGGATGCGGCAGCGCGACGATCGCTTCGCGCGCAGCGAAATGCGGGTCTTCGAGCATCTCCGGCGCGCGGTAGATATTGCCCGCCGGTACGCCATGTTCTTCACACAGATCAAGCACTTGTTTGCTGGTCAGCTGGCTCGTCCACTCGCCGATCAACTGATCCAGCTCGGCCTGGCGCTCGCCGCGCGCGACGTGGCTGTTGTAGCGCGGATCGTCGCCCAGCTCGGGCATCCCCATCATCGTCGCCATGCGTTTCCACACGCTGTCCTGGTTGCCCGCGACAAGCACGCTGCCATCGCTGGTGGGATAGACGTTGGACGGTGCGATCTTGGGCAGGATCGAGCCGGTGCGCTCGCGGATGTGCCCGGTCACGGTGTATTCGGGCACAGTCGATTCCATCATCGCCAGCACCGCCTCGTAGATCGCCGAATCGACCACCTGGCCCTTGCCGGTCTTGTGCCGATGCTCGAGCGCCATCAGGGCGCCGAGGCAGGCATAGGTCGCCGCCAGGCTGTCGCCGATCGAAAGCCCGGCGCGGCTCGGCGGGCGGTCGGGCTCGCCGGCGACATAGCGCATCCCGCCCATCGCCTCGCCGATCCCGCCATAACCGGCACGGCTCGAATAGGGGCCGGTCTGGCCATAGCCCGAGACGCGGATCATGATCAGCGCCTCGTTGAGCGCGTGCAGTTCGTCCCAGCCGAGATTCCAGCGTTCGAGCGTGCCGGGGCGAAAATTCTCGAGCAGGAAATCGGCCTTGGCGACCAGTTGCCTGGCGATCGCCTGGCCTTCCTTCTCGCGCAGGTTGAGCGTGATCGATTTCTTGTTGCGCGCGACCACCGAGAACCACAGCGGGATGCCCTGCCCCCAATTGCGCATCGCATCGCCGATCCCGGGCGGCTCGATCTTGATCACCTCCGCGCCGTGATCCGCCATCAGCTGCCCGCAAAACGGCCCGGCGATGAGTTGCCCCATCTCGATGAGCCGCAATCCGTCGAGCGCACCCTGAGCCATGTCGAAGCCTTTCCGATTCGCCAGATCCTCACCGCCGTGCCCAAGGGGTGCTGAAAGCATCCCAGAAGGGGCTGAACGCCGCAGAGAGGACCGCAAGGGACGCCGGGCCTATACGCATTGGATTTGCATTTGTATACAATTTGCGTATCACGCGCTCATTCCTCGAAAGATTCGAGAGCCCGACAGACATGACCCGCAACAGCATCGAACTGGTCGAAGTCGGCCCGCGCGACGGGCTCCAGAACGAGCCCGATATCGTGCCGAGCGCCGACAAGATCGCGCTGATCGAGCGCATGATCGGCTATGGCGCGCGACGGCTCGAGGTCGCAAGCTTCGTGCATCCGGGCCGGGTGCCGCAAATGGCCGATGCCGAGGATGTGATCGCCGGCCTGCCCGATCGCGACGACGTTACCTACATCGGCCTCACGCTCAACAAGCGCGGCGTGCTGCGCGCGTTGGCCACCCGCGACAACGGGAAGCGCGGTATCGATCAGGCGGGCTGCGTGCTCGTCGCCAGCGACACCTTCGGGCAGAAGAACCAGGGCCAGACCATCGCGGAGGGCATCGCCGAGAACCGCGCCATGCTCCGCTTCGCCAAGGCCGAGGGATTGAGCGCGCAAGTCACGATCTCGGCCGCGTTCGGCTGCCCGTTCGAAGGCGAGGTGAAGCCCGATACCGTGCTCGCCATCGCCGAGGAAATGGCGGCCGAAGACCCCGCCGAAATCGCGCTCGCCGACACGATCGGCGTCGGCGTGCCCGCGCAGGTCGAGGAGCTGTTCGGCAGGCTCGGCGAATTGCTCGGCGGACGCATTCCGATGCGCTGCCATTTTCACGACACGCGCGGCACGGGGATCGCCAATGCCTGGGCCGCCTATGGCGCGGGCGTGCGCACGTTCGATGCGAGCCTTGGCGGGCTGGGCGGATGTCCGTTCGCACCCAAAGCTACGGGAAATATCGCGACCGAGGACCTGATCTACATGATGGAGCGTTCAGGTATCGAAACCGGAGTCGATCTCGAAGCGGTGATTGCCGCCAATCGCGGCTTTGCCGCAAAGCTGGGCCGCGAATTGCCATCGCGCGTGGCGCGCGCCGCGTAGCGACAACCGGTTGAGGAGCTGGGAGACCATATGACCTACAGAATGGGCGTCGATGTCGGCGGCACGTTCACCGACCTGCTGCTTTTCGACGAGGACACCGGGAACTTCTGGCGGCACAAGACCCCGTCGACCCCGCACGACAGCTCCGAGGGAATCCTCAACGGGGTGAAGGCAATCACCGAGGAGGCCGGAGTGTCGGCGGAGGATATTGCCTATTTCCTGCACGGCACCACGGTCGCGACCAACGCCGTGCTCGAAGGCAAGGGCGCCAAGGTCGGGCTGGTCACCACGCAGGGCTATCGCGACATCATGCAGATCGCGCGCAGCTATGTCCCCGGCGGGCTTGCGGCGTGGATCGTGTGGCCCAAGCCGCAGCCGCTCGCGCATCTCGAAGACACGGTCGAAGTACCCGGCCGGATGGACGCCGACGGCAACGAAGTCGCCCCGCTCGACGAGGATGAAGTCCGCGCTGCGCTGCGCAAGCTCAAGGCGAACGGGGTCGAGGCGGTCACGGTCAGTCTTATCAACGCCTACGTCAATGGCGCGCACGAGCAGCGTATCGGCGAAATCGTCGCCGAGGAGCTGCCCGGCCTGCCAGTCTCGCTGAGCCATGAAGTGCTGCCCGAAATGCAGGAATACGAGCGAACGCTCTCGACTGTCGCCAACGCCGCCGTCCGCCCGGTGGTCAGCAAATACGTGTCCAGCCTGCGCGAAAAGCTTGAAGAGCAGGGTCTGAAGGGGCGGCTGTCGCTGCTGCGCTCGGATGGCGGGCTGATGAGCAGCCAGAAGGCGGAAGAGCATCCGGTCAACATCTTGATGTCCGGCCCGGCTGGCGGGGTGACCGGCGCGCTGTGGGTGGCCAAGAATGCGGGTCTCACCAACATCCTGACGCTCGATGTCGGCGGCACCTCGACCGATGTCGCGCTGATCGAACGGCTGGAACCGCGCCGCCAGCGCACCACCGAAGTCGGCCACCTCTCGGTGCGCGCCTCCGCGCTCGACGTGAAGACCGTGGGCGCGGGCGGCGGTTCGATCGCGCACGTGCCCGAATTGACCAAGGCGCTGCGCGTCGGCCCGGAAAGCGCCGGCGCGGTGCCCGGCCCGGTCGCCTATGGCAAGGGCGGCGAGCTGCCGACCGTGACCGACGCGAATGTCGTGCTCGGCTACCTGCCCGAAGACCTGCTCGGCGGCAGCTTCCACCTCGATCGCGAGGGCGCGAAAAAGGCCGTGCAGACCGTGGCCGACGCGCTCGGCGTGGGTCTGATGGAGGCCGCGCGCGGGATCATCGACATCGTCAACGAGAACATGTTCGGCGCATTGCGGATGATCTCGGTTCAGCAGGGCTACGACCCGCGCGAATTCGCACTGATGGGCTTTGGCGGCGCGGGGCCGCTGCACGTCAATGCCGTAGCAAAGCTGATGGGCAGCTGGCCTGCGGTCTCACCCGTCTCGCCCGGCGTGCTGTGCGCGCTGGGCGATGCCACCACCCGGATGCGGACCGAGACCGCGCGCAGCTTCTCGCGGCTGGCGCGCGATACCTCGGTCGCCGATCTCACCACGGTGCTCGACGAGATGGCCGGGCAGACGCGCGGCGAGCTGCTCGCCGATGGCGTGCCCGAAGACCAGATCACCAGCCAGTTCGAGGTCGATATCCGCTATGCCGGGCAGGCTTTCGAAGTGCCGCTCACGATCGACGCGGGAGTACTCGACCGGGACGGGATCGAAGGCATCCTCTCCCGCTTCGACGAGGAGCACCGGCGGCTGTTCACCTTTAACATGGATACGCCGCACGAGATCGTGAACCTGCGCGCAGTCGCACTCGGCCAGGCGCCGGGGCTGCCCGCCGCCGAACTGCCCGAAGGCGACGGCGATCCCTCCGCCGCGAAGATCCGCGATCATACCTTGTGGATGGACGGACGCGAGCAAGCGGCGGTGATCTACGACCGCAGCAGGCTGCGACAGGGCGACACGATCCACGGCCCCGCGATCATTACCGAGATGGATTCGACCACGCTGGTCGAAAGTGGCTGCGCCGCGAGCGTCGACAGGGTCGGCAACATCCTCATCAATCTCGTGCAGGAGGCCTGAGACATGCCCGCACAAATCGTCCAGACCAACGACACCCCATTCGAGACGATCGAGATCGATCCGGTCACGCTCGACATCATCGAAAACGCCCTGCGCAACGCCCGGATCGAAATGGACGCGACGCTGGTGCGCACCGCGATGTCGCCCGGCATCCGCGAACAGGGCGACGCCTTCCCGCTGATCGCCGATCCGGCGGGCAAGATGATCGTCGGCCAGTTCGGCAGCTTCATCGACGGGTTCCTGAAACAGTTCGACGGAACGATCGAAGATGGCGACATGATCTTCCTCTCCGATCCCTATTCCTGCGACGGCGCGGTGAGCCATTCGAACGACTGGCTGGTGCTGCTGCCGGTGTTCAAGGACGGCCGCCTGATCGCCTACACCGCGATGTTCGGGCACCAGTCCGATATCGGCGGCTCGGTCCCCGGATCGATGCCGATCGGTGCGTCGAGCATCTTCGAGGAAGGGGTGCGCATCCCGCCGGTGAAGATCTGGAAAAGGGGCGAATACAACGACGACCTGATGAAGCTCGTGATGCACCAGACGCGCAAGCCCGACTGGTGCCAGGCCGATCTCAACGCGCTGATCGCCAGCTGCCGCGTCGCTTCGCGCCGCGTGATCGAGATGGCCGAGCGGTTCGGCGACGACGTCTACGTTTCGGCGACGCAGGAACTGCTCGCGCGCAACCACCGCGCAATGAAGGCGCTGCTGCTGCAGGCGGTGGGCGAAAACCCGGTCAGCTTCGAGGATTTCGTTTGCGACGACGGCAAGGGCTTCGGCCCGTACAAGATCAAGTGCTCGATGTGGCGCGAAGGCGAAACCGTGATCCTCGATTTCGACGGCACCGACCCGCAGAGCGCCGCTTCGATCAATTTCTTCCTCAACGAGAACATGTTCAAGATGTTTTTCGGCATCTACATGATCATGGTCTTCGACCCGCAGATCCTGTTCAACGACGGGTTCTACGACCTGATCGAAGTCCGCATTCCCGAAGGCTCGCTGCTCAAGCCGCAGTTCCCCGCCGCGCTGTCGGGCCGCACCCATGCGCTGGGCCGGATCTTCGACATCCTTGGCGGATTGCTGGGCCAGGGCACGCCCGAATTCCTCAACGCCGCCGGGTTCTCATCGTCGCCGCACCTGTTCTATTCGGGCTGGGACAACCGGCCCGCCAAAGGGGGCGAATGGTTCCAGCTGTTCCAGATCGGCTTTGGCGGCATTCCCGGCAGGCCGCTGGGCGACGGGCCGGACGGGCATTCGCTATGGCCGGGCTTTACCAACGTGCCCAACGAGTTCCTCGAACGCTATTTCCCGCTCAGGATCGAGCGCTATTCGACCGAACCCGACAGCGGCGGCGCGGGGCTGCATCGCGGGGGCAACGGCATCCACATGACCTACCGCTTCCTCGCCGATGGGGAAATCGCGATCCACGACGATCGCTGGTTCGTGCCGCCGTGGGGCGTCAATGGCGGGCATCCGGGCAAGCGCGCGAGGAAGGTGCTCGAACGCGCCGATGGTTCGACCAAGATCGTCGGCAACAAGATCGAGGACGTTCCGGTCAAGGCGGGAGACCTGCTGCACTACATCACCTGGGGTGGCGGCGGCTGGGGCGATCCGCTGGAGCGCGATCCCGAAACCGTCGCGCTCGAGATCCGGCAGGGCCTCGTCACACCCGAAGGCGCGCGCGATTACGGCGTGGTCGCCGATGCCGAGGGCACGGTGGACACCGCGGCCACCGACACACTGCGCGGCGAGATGAAGGCGAAACGCGGCGAGCTGCCGTTGTTCGACTATGGACCCGGAATCGAGGAACTGCGCGCACGCTGCGAGGAGGAGACCGGTCTGCCCGCTCCCAAGCAGCCCGAATGGAACGGCGACACGGTTCGGCTCGCCGAAGCGGCGGAGTAGGAGAGCTACTCTACAGGCGGAGCAAAGATCGCCGGGTCGATCGGTTCGCCGACGCGGGTTTCGGTCCACCGCACTATGTTGCTGACGGTCCCGTCGTAAAGCAGGGTTACCGAGCGCGCCTGGACCCAGCCGTTGTCGAGCTTCACGAAGTCATCGTAGAGCCGCTCGTGCCAGCCGCGCGGGGACCGGAACGCCAGATAGCGGATGAAGCCGCTTTCCGCATCGAATCCGAACAGAGTCGCCGATCCCTGCGGGTCGATCACCCGGACCAGATCGACCGCACGACCGCCGATCTCGCGCGGTGGCGCGCTTTCCAGCGTGAAGCCTTCGCCGAGCGCGGAGCGGATGATCCCGAAGCCGAAATTGCTCGCCCAGAACGCATCGGCCTCCGCCTTGGGCACGATTCCGCGCTCGTTCCACGTGGTCTCGCCATCGTATCCGACTTCGAAGAGGATCCGCTCGCCCGCCTTCGCTGTGATGCGCACCTTCCCTTCGGCCCCGTGGGCGGAATCGCGATCGGGGTTCATCACGCGCCACATGCGGTAGTCATCGGCGTGACTGCGCGGTGCGGTGCCATCGGGCGCAAAGAAGGTCGCTTCACCCGAAAGGGTCAGTGTGCCGGGCTCCAGCCAGACGTTGCCGCCATGCGCCGCGACACCCCGTTCGACGATGTCGCGCGGGGTCGGAGGTTCGTCCGCCGCAACCGGTCCGCCCAGCGCAACCAGAATGCCAGTCACAAAGACCATCCAACGCCGCATTGTGCCCTCCCGAATTTGTCCGGACATCTTTCCAACCATGAGGGCGTGGTCTACGCAAGTGCGATGATCATTTCGCTCAGGTCCGTCGCGCTCGCCCTGCTCGCTTTCGCCGCACCCGCTATCGCGCAGGACAGCCTGCCGCCGGGCATCTGGACCAACACCGAAGACGTCTATTTCGCCGAAGAGGAAGGTCGCGAGCGTCATGCGTGGGTCGGATACGAGGTTGCCGAGGATGGCAGCTGGCGCGTCATCGACGCGTTCGGCCAACCGCAAGGCGAATTCTCGGACGCGCCGATCCCCAACCTCTCGCGGCGAGGGGAGGGTTCGGGCTGGCAGGTGTTCGACAGCGAATTGCGCAAGGCCGAGCGGTTCTCCTGCTGGATCTCGGTCCGCAAGTTTGCGGGCAAGCCCGATGGCAGCGACGACTGGTCTTTCGTGCACGGTCTCGACACCTTCGACCAGGGCGGGCGCGTGCGGGTGCCCGGCAAGGGCGAAGCCCCCGACGTCACGTTCCGCCTGCGCAATGTCACCTGGGCCAGGGGCAGCCGCAACCGCCCCTCGCTGGTGCTTTACGTTCACAAGCAGGATCCGGAGCGCGCCGAAAGCTACAGCTGGGCCTCGCCCGATGCCGCGCTGATCGGGATCAACCTGCGCTGGGTGCAGGGCAGTTGCAGCCGGATCGAGGAGGATGAGCAATGACGCTGACACGCGCACAAATCGCGCAGCATGGCGGTCCCGAGGTGATCGATTGGGTCGAGGACGGCATTCCCGCTCCCGGCCCCGGCGAAGTGTTGATCGAGCATAGCGCGATCGGCCTCAACTTCATCGATACCTATCACCGCACCGGGCTCTATCCGGTCGAACTGCCAAGCGGCCTCGGGCTCGAAGCGGCAGGAACCATCGCCGCGTTGGGTGAAGACGTCCACGACTACGCGGTGGGCGATCGCGTCGCTTACATGGGGCCGGGGCTCGGTGCCTATGCGACCCACCGGGTCATGCCCGCCTCGGCAATGTTCAGGCTTCCCGACGCCATCACGAACGAAATCGCCGCCGCCGCGATCCTCAAGGCCGCGACGGTCGAGGGACTCGTCGATCGCTGCGCCGACGTGCAGCCGGGCGACACCGTGCTGGTCCACGCCGCCGCCGGGGGCGTCGGGCTGATCATGGTGCAATGGCTCAAGGCGATCGGCGCGCAGGTGATCGGAACCGTGTCGACCGAAGCCAAGGAGCAGCATGCACGCGAGGCGGGCTGCGATCATGTCATCCGCTACACCGAGACAGAGATCGCGCCGCAAGTGCGCGAGATCACCGGCGGCGCCGGGGTGCCGGTGGTATTCGACGGGGTCGGCAAGGATACCTTCCTGGCGTCGCTCGACAGTCTCGCCCCGCGCGGGCTGCTGGTCAGCTACGGCAATGCCAGCGGACCGGTCGAGAATGTCAATCTCGGCATCCTCGCCCAGAAAGGCTCACTGTTCGTCACCCGCCCGACCCTGTTCCACTATTACGCGACTCCCGAGGAACGCGGCGCCGGGATGGCGCGCGTGTGGGACATGATCGGCAGCGGCAAGGTCCGAATAGAAATCGGCCAAACCTACGCCCTGACCGACGCCGCGCAGGCGCACCGCGATCTCGCGGCGCGCAAGACCACCGGTTCGACAATCCTGATCCCCTGAGGAGCCTGTCATGCAAAGACTGCTGATCCCGCTCGCCGCACTGGCGCTGACCGCATGCACCACCATGGAAGCCCCGCTCGCTGCCACCCCGACCAACGAGCAATCGGCGGAAGGGCTGGTGGAGGCTGGCGAACGCTGGCGGGTACTCTACGAGGCCGGCGAGTGGGAGACGTTGCGCACGCTCTACACCGATGATGCGGTGCTGATGACGCAGGGCCAGCCGAAGATCGAAGGCGCCGACGCGATCCTCGCCTTCCTCCAGCGTCTGTCGCAATCGGGCGCCGAGGTGTCGTTCCGGTTCGAGCCGGAAGAGGCGCTGGTCGAGAACGGGCTGGGTTTCGTCACCGCCAGATATCGCATGGACATCGCCTTCGCCGGGCGCGACCCGGTCGTTGTCGCGGGGCGATCGCTGCTGGTCTACAAATGGCAGGACGGCATGTGGAAGCTGTGGCGCGACATCGACAACCTTGCGCCCGACGCGACGGCCGAAGACTTCGAGCAATGACCCGGATCGCGCCGAAAGACCCGGCCGAAGCGCTGGGCGGAAAAGAGGCCGCCGAGTTTGCCCGCCGGATGATGGGCTATATCCCCAATTCGGTGCTGACGATGGCGCACTGGCCCGAATTGCTCGACGCGTTTCGCGGCCTCGTCAGCGTGATTTACGGCCAGAGCCGACTCGACAACGGGTTCAAACGGCTGATCGGCCACGCCGCGAGCCTTGCCGCCGGGTGCCGCTATTGCCAGGCGCATACCGGGCACGGCGCGATCGAGCAGGGGATCGACCCGGCCAAGCTGGAGGCGCTTTACGACTTCGAGAATTCGGAACTGATTTCGGATGCCGAACGCGCCGCGCTTTCGCTCGCCTTCGCCGCCGGTGCACAGCCCAATGCCGCCACCGATGCCCATTTCGAACGTCTTCGGGCACATTTCGACGAGCGCGAGCAGGTCGAGATCATGGCGGTGATCGCGATGTTCGGGTTTCTCAACCGCTGGAACGACACGCTCGCGACCAGCCTCGAAGCCGAACCGGGCGACTTCGCGGAATCGATTCTCAGTTCACGAGGTTGGGACCGCGGCGCGCACTAGCGCGGGCGCGCTATTTCTTCCACGCTGCGCCGTCGACCCAGTCGCCCGCCACGCCAAGGAATTCGCTGGTGCGGATCGATTGCCACACGCCCGCATCGAAATAGGGGTCGGCCTCGAACTTGGCGCGCGCTTCGGCTTCGTCGTCGGCCTTGATCACCAACAGCGAACCGATCGTCTCGTCGCCCCGCTTGAGCGGCCCGGCGACCGCGTAATCGTCGATATGCGCCTCGATATGGGCGAGGTGCTCGGCCAGCAGGCGCTCGCGCATCCTCGGCGCGTGTTCCCCGTCCTGGCAATAGAAGCAATAGAGCGGCATCAGCCGACCTCTACGCATTCGACCAGCTCGCCGCCAGCCCCGATTGTCGTGGCCGCGCGGCGGCCTTCGTAGAGCACGCCTCCGTGAACCTGGGGTGGTGTCAGCCAATCCCCATCGCACGCGTCGAGATCGCGCACCGCCAGCGTGACCAGCGCGTTTCCCGGCGGCAGCATCCCCTCGTGGCGCGCACGTGCGGATGCGTTCTCCGGATAATCGTCGACCTCGACGATCGGCATCCGGCCATGGCTGACCATCGTGATCGTCGTCTGCGTCTCGGGCGGCAGGCCGAACGCGTCGTTGATCATGCTGTAGGGCAGCGTGTAGTCGGCCCCGCGTACCAGCCCCAGCCGATCGCAATACCACGCGATGCTGTCTTCGCGGCTCGGGGTCGCCAGCACGACGATGAAGATCCGGTCGACCGGCGATCCGGCGCGCGGCAGATCGGTATCGGGCAGGTCGCCGAGCACCTGGTTGAGGTAGATCATCTCGCGCCCCGGCCCCAGCGCCTGCATCGGGATAAAGGCGGGCTCGATGTTCTCGAGCACCTTGGGCGGACCGACGATCTCGAACAGGTCGGGAGGCAGCGCCTCGGGCCAATGCCACACATCCGCGACCGTGGTCTCGAACGCGGCCCAGCCATAGGTGGTGGTCGGCTTAAAGTCGGAATGCGCTGGCTGCTCAACCAGCCGGAACCAGCACGGCGCGCCGCTTGTGGGCCGCAGCACCGCATAGGGCGAACCGGCATTGGCGGGGCAATCCCAGCTTGCGGCGAGATCATGCGCCAGCTCGCCCTGCTCGACCAGCTCGAGGCCGAGCACATCGCGATAGGCGGCGAGCCCCTGCGCGAGATCGGGCAAGGTAGAGAGCCCGCCCAAGATGGTTCCGTGGGGGATCGTCATTTGCCGAACTCCGGTTTGCGTTTTTCCACGAAGGCGCGGGTCCCTTCGAGGAAGTCCTTGCCCGTAAACGCCTCGGCAAAGATCCGCAGGGTCTCGGCGTCGTCCTCCGTCTGACCGTCGAGCACACGGCGCACGAAGCGCTTGGTCTCGCGGATCGAATGCGGACTGGCGGCGAGGATCGCGTCGACCAGTTCGGCAGGATGGTCGGCGACCATTTCGACCAGCCCGATCCGCTGCGCTTCGGCGGCCTCGATCAGGTTGCCGGTGTAGAGAATGCGCCTGGCCTGCCCCGGCCCGACGAGGTCGGTCAACAGCTTCACATCGTGCAGCGGGTAGACGAGGCCGAGCTTGGCCGGGGTGATCCCGAACCGCGCCGCCGGGGTCGCGACCCGCAGGTCGCAGGCGAGCGCGATCCCGCAGCCTCCGCCGATGCAGTCACCCTCGATGAACGCCAGCGTCGGCAACGGATGGCGCGCAAGCTCGTATTGCACGCGGTTGATTGCCGCCTGGTTCCTGGCGCGCCAATCCGCATCGTCCTTGTTGGCCAGCAATTCCTTGATATCCGCCCCGGCGCAGAACGGGCCGCTCACCGCCGCACGCACCACCAGCAGACGCAGTTCGCTGTTGCGCGCCGCCTGGTCGAGCAGGCCCGGCAGCGCTTCCCACATCGCCATGTCGAAGGCGTTGCGCTTGTCGGCGCGGTCGATCAGCAGCTGCGCGATCCGGCCTTCGGTCTCGAGCCGCAGGTTCATGCCGGGTGGGTCGCGATGAAGTGATCGGCGATCGCCTTGCGGGTCGTCACCCACACGCCCTTGTGCCGGCGGACGTGGCGGAAGAATTCCTCCAGCGCCCAGATCCGTCCGGGCCGACCGATGATCCGCAGATGCAGGCCGAGGCTCATCATCTTCGGGTTACCCTCCTCGCCCTCGCGATAGACCTGATCGAAGTTCGCCTTGGCATAATCGAGCCATTGATGCGGGGTGAGCGCCGGATCGGTCCACATCTTCATGTCGTTGTTGTCGAGCTGGTAGGGGACGATGCACATCGGCTTGTCTTTGGGGGCTTGCCGGGACCGGTACCCCGATCCCAGAACGGCACGTCGCCGCTGTAATCGTCCATGTGATAGGTGAAGCCCTCCTCAGACAGCAGCCGCCGGGTGTTGTCGGTGAGGAGGTAGCGGCTGAGCCAGCCGTAGGGTCGCACGCCGCAGGTCTTCTCGATACTGGTCACTGCCTTGCGGATAAAGTCGCGCTCCTCGTCCTCGTCCATCTTGAACTGGTGCACCCAGCGCCAGCCGTGGCTCACCGGCTCGTGGCCGAGGTCCACGATCGCCTCGGCGATTTCGGGATGGTTCTCGAGGCTCAACGCCGCGACGGTCCAGCTGGCCGTGATGTCGTATTGCCAGAGCAGCTTGACGATCCGCGGCGCGCCGGCCTTGATACCGTAGAGGTAGTTGGATTCGTTCGAGTAATTGCGCATCTTGGACTTCACGAACACGCCCAACTCGTCGACCGGTTCCATCCCGCGATCGCCGCGCGCGATGGTCATCTCGCTGCCTTCCTCGACATTGACGACGACCGACAGAGCCATTCTGGCGTTGTCGGGCCAGTCGATACGTTCCTCGGTAAGCGGCATCAGTGCATTTCCTCCCCGCCCGAAATGTTGAGCGCCTCTCCGGTAACATAGAAGGCCTCGTCGCTCGCCAGCCACAGGCACGCCGCCGCCGTATCGGACGGCAGGCCCGGTCGGCCCATCGGGTTTTTCGCGCTCATGTTGGCGAGATATTCTTCCACCGTGCCGAAGCCGAGCAGCTTCGAGAAATACTCGTTCTGCTTGGCGCCCAGCCCGGTGGTGACATGATTGGGGCACACCGCGTTGACCGTGATCCCGTGCGCGCCCAGTTCCACCGCCGAGGCGCGGGTCAGCCCCACCATGCCGTGTTTCGAGGAAACATAGGCGGGCAGGTGCGGAAAGCCGGTCTTGGCGGCCTGCGAAGCGATGTTGATGATCCGTCCGCCCTTGCCCGCCTCAACCATCGCGCGCGCCGCCGCCTGCGTGCAGTAGAACGCGCCCGAAAGGTTGACCGCGATCACCTGGTCCCATTCGTCGGCGGTGTCGACCTCGAGCAGCGGCTTCATCTTGAAGCCGATCCCGGCGTTGTTGACGAACACGTCGACGCCGCCGAAATGCTCCTTTGCCGCTGCGACGAGCGCCTGGCACTGATCGGCCCTCGACACATCGCAAGCAACCGTCGCAACCTTGGCACCGCGCCCACGCAAGTCTTCGGCGACGGTGTCGGCTTCGGCATCGATCGTCAGGTCGGAAACGATGCAGTTTGCGCCTTCATCGGCGAATGCCCGCAAGATCCCTTGCCCGAGCCCCTTCTGCTTGCCCGATCCGGTTACAATGATGGTTTTGCCGGTGAATTTTCCCACCTCACAAATCCTCGGTCAGGATGAATTGCGGGCCGTCGGCATAGTCCTGGAACGGCGCGGCCTTGGCCTGGAACTCGGGGTCCGACACATCGGCGATGAAGGCATCCATGTCGGTTATGTCGAGCACCTCGAAATAGGCGTAGGGCGGTGTCGCATCCGGGTCGCCGAACAGGCCGGTCGCCTTGTGCACGGTAAAGCTTGTGACCGAAGGCAGCGCGCTGGCGGTCGGGATGTCCTTGTCCTTCGCCCACGCTTCGTATTCGGCGATGTCGGTACCGGGCTTGAGGTTGAACGGAACGATTATTCGCATGTCGTTTCTCCCATGGCTGCGGGCGCACGATAGGCGCCGAGATTGTCGTCAAGTTGGCGGGCGAGCGCAAACAGCCCCGCTTCCGAGCCGGCCGCACCAACCATCTGCACACCGATGGGCAGGCCGTCCGTGGTCCAACCGGCCGGAATACTGATCGCGGGCAGCCCCGCGATGTTGGCGAGACAGGTGAAGTCCGCCTGCGCCGCCGGTTCGGGTTCGGCATGCGGGAAAGGCGGGTTGGGCACGGTCGGCAGGATCAGGAAGCCGTGCTTGCGAACGATGTGCTGGACCTCAAGCTGCGCCTGGTTGAGAACATCCATGTCCACCGCCAGTTTCCGCTCGCCCCGGTTCGGGCCGTAGGTCAGCAGGTCTTGCAGGTGCGGGGATAGCCCTTCGACACCGGCCAGGTCGGCAGCCATCGTGTGCGAAACGCGGATGAAACCGGCAAACCGGATTCGCGAGTTGCTCTCGCTCAACCGCTGTTCGGAAGGGCGATGAGGCAGCGCCGACAGCGCGCTTTCGAAGACCGCCGCGACCTCCGGATCGATATCCACGCCGTGTTCCACCAGTGTTGCACCGGCTCCCGACAAATCCCCATCGCCGAAATCCGAGATCGCCCTTCCAACCCGCTCCAGCGTATCAAGATCGAGCGCCAGCGGACCGATCGCATCGAGCGTGGGATCGGCGGGGATCAAACCATCCTGGCTCACCCGGTCGGTCGCAGGCTTGAAGCCGTAGACCCCGCAATGCGCCGCCGGGATCCGCACCGAGCCCATCGTGTCGGTGCCCAGCGCCGCGTCGCACAGGCCCGCCGCGACCGCCGCGCCGCTGCCTCCGGAGGAGCCGCCGGGCGAGTATCCGTGCCGATGCGGATTATGGGTCGGGCCGAAATGCGGATTATCGGTCTTCGCGCCGAGCGCACCCTCTTCCATGTTGGTGATGCCGACAATCGCCGCGCCCGCCTCGCGCAGCCGCCGCACCACTTCGGCGTCGCGCTCGGCCTGCCGATCCTTCCATGCGACCAGCCCGGCGTGGAACGGCATCCCCTCCACCGCAATATTGGCCTTTACGCCGATCGCCATTCCCGCGAGCGGTCCCTCGCCGCCGGTTGCGTGCTCGTCGCGGTAGAGAAAGGCGTTGTAGGGATCGAGCATGGCTATGGTCACACACCCCGTTCGTCGATCAGGCGCAGCGGCTTTTGCCGCGTGTCGATTTCGGTCGCCTTGGCCGTGCCGCCGGGCTCGCACAGCACCACGTCTACCTCGACGCCGAGCCCCTGCTTGAGCGTCTCCGCCAGCGCCGCCGCATCGGTCCCGCCGCGGCTTTCGAGCGTGACCGTCATGTGGTCCTTCTGCTGCGCGTCGCGCCGCAGGTGGCAGACATACTCGCCGGTGAGGTCGC
Organism: Erythrobacter sp. JK5; assembly: GCF_018205975.1. Classification (NCBI taxonomy): domain Bacteria; kingdom Pseudomonadati; phylum Pseudomonadota; class Alphaproteobacteria; order Sphingomonadales; family Erythrobacteraceae; genus Erythrobacter; species Erythrobacter sp. JK5. The sequence continues at coordinate 2,313,358 of NZ_CP073577.1, forward strand.
TGCGGTTCTCGATGATCGCGCCGATCGCGTGCGGGAAGACGTTGATCCCGCGCAGCTTGACCATGTTGTCGCTGCGCCCCTTGAAGCCCGCGATCCGCTTGAACGCGATCTCCCCGCGCCCATCCAGTTCATGCGTGATATCGTGGGTGTTGAACCGGATGCAGGGCGCGATGTCGTCCTTGTAGAGGCAGGTGACCACCATGTCCCCGGTCTCGCCCTTCGCCACCGGAGCGCCGCTGTCGATATCGAGCAGTTCGAGATATTGCGCATCTTCCCAGACGTACATGCCGTCGCGCTCCGGCCCCTCGCCCGCGATCGAGCCGGTGTCGCCGACGCCGTACCAGTCGTATGCCTTCGCGCCGTGCCACGCGGCCTCGGTGCTGGCGCGGTCCTCGGTCCCGAGATGGCCGATGATCATGCGGATATCGATCCTGTCGAACAGCCCTTCGGCCTCGGCGGTTTCGGCGAGCTTGCGGACGTAATCCACAAAGCCGACGATGCAGGTCACGCCGAAATCGGCCATCAGCCGCACCTGGTTGACGCTGCGGGTCTCGATCCCCGTTCCAGCGCTCAGGAACACGCTGTTGGTGAAGTGCGTCACCGCTTCGCGGATATAGTGCCCGCCATTGATCATGCCGTGGCCATAGACCGAATGGACAACATCGGTCGGCTCGAGCCCCATCCAGCGATACATCCGCCCGACCAGCAAATTGCCGACCTCGCGCCCCTTCGGCCCGAACATCAGCGTCTGCGGCTTGCCAGTCGTACCGCTGGTGGTGTGAAATATTGTCGGCGGGCGGGTTTCAGGCGCACCCATGCCGTGAAAATCGCCATAGGGCGGATGCTCGGCGATCGATGCCATCAGGTCGCTCTTGTCGTAGACCGGCAGTCTGGTGATGTCCGCAAGGCCGCGAATATCGCCTGGCTCGATCCCCTGTGCCCCCCATAGGCGCCGATAGAACGGCACCTGCCAGCCGCGCTCCATCAAGCGCCGAAATTGCTTATCCTGAATCGCGAATAGCTCGTCGCGTGACATCGATGCATAGCGCGCGGTGAAGGCATCGCCGATCGGGTAATCGTCGAGCAACTGCTTGTGATCGAGCGCTTCGAAATAGGTCGGGTAGGTCATTGCGGGTCCGTGAAATAGGCGAGAGGGTCGTCGAATATGCGCGGGTCGGCATCATCAGGGGCGAGTTCGCGGGCGAGCGTACGCTTTGCCTCGGCCTGCGTGTCGGAAAGCGGGCTTTGCGGACTGCCCAGCGTGTGCGGAACCTCGACGACGATGTGCCCATCGCGCAGTTCGACCACCATTTCCTGAGGGCTCAGCGCGTTGGGATCTGCATTGTCGTCGAGACGGATGGAGATACGTCCCGCGAGTTCGGCGAGTTCGCGATCGGCAAAGGTTTCGGGTGTGAAGCGGCGCGGGTCGATCAACCCGTCGCGGATCGTCAAAGCGCCGAGGAACTGCCCGCACAGCCGGGCATAGGCCGGGGTCATCTCGACCTTGAAGGGGCGCCCGATGAGGCGGTGGACCAGCGGCGGCACCTTCATCGAGAGTGATTTGACGTCGGGCGGTCTGAGAGACAGATCCTGGATTGCAGCGACCAGGGCATGGCTCGCCCGGCCGGAGGGGAACGGCTTTACGCTCACCTCGCTGATCCGCCAGATGTTGCCGAGATCCCTGGTGTAGCGCGACAAGTCGCCGCTATCGAACAGCTTGAAATAGCCGAACTCGCCCTCCAGCGGGTCTTTCGGGCCTGGGAACCCCGCCTTCGCAAGGTCGCTGGCGGTCACCGCCGCGCGCGCGGCATTGGCGATCTGGAACGGCAGCGTCGCCAGCCCCTCGACATGCGCCTGCATCGTCCCGGCGGCGGACGAGTAAGCGATGCCGAGCGCCTCATCCATCGGCGCACCATCGATCCGCGCCACCGCCAGCGCCGCGCCGATCACTCCTGCGGTCGCGGGACGGAAAAAGGTGAGCGCGCTGTCGGCGGCAAGGCCCAGACCCGCAGCGACATCGACGCCGACCGCCAGAGCGATCAACGCTTCCTCAGGGTCGCAGCCGCCCTTGCGGTCGATCGCCGCACCGAGCGCTGCGACCACCGTGCTGAGCGCATGAACCACCGCAGGCTCATGCACCGCGTCCCATTCGAGGCTGTGGATGCGATATCCGTTGACGAATGCCGCGCCGGGCGCGGGCAGGCGTTCGTCGCTGCCGACCACCCGCGACTCCTCGCCGGACCCCATCGCACGCGCCGCCGCCAGTATCGCATCCGCGCCCGGAGCCGTCGCCCCTGCCGCGCCGACCGCCAGCGTGTCGCTGAGCAAGCGCACCGCATCGGCGCGCACGGCTTCGGACAAGGCGTGATCCGCCGCCGCGAATTCCAGCAGGTCCGCAGTCGCGCTCACCGGATCCACTCCTCGAGCATCGCGTCGATTGCTTCGGGATCGTGCTCGTGCAGCGCCAGCGACACCGCCTTGCTCGCCTCGCCTTCGGGCAGGCCGCCCCAGCGCGCGAGGCTGTGCATCTTGGCGATCAGTTCTTTCTCGCCGATCGGGCGCTCCGGATCACCGCGCGTATCGAGCAGTTCGAACCCGTTGACCCGTGCGCCGAAATGCGCCGGATAGCGTGCGGTGATCGCCGGGTCCTCGCTTACCGAAACCTGCTTTCGAAGAGGCGCCAGCGCCGCGATGGCCTCCTCGGTGAAGTCCTCCGGCTCGGCCTTGCGTCCATCGGCCACCACCGCGACCGCGTGCTGGAGCGAGAACTTGGCCTCGAGCTCGGTCGCCGGTTCGGGCCGGTCGCAGAAGGTCAGCGCGTCGCGGAAGGTCTCGACCGTAAAGGGCGGCTCCAGCTTGCCCGCCGCGCGCAATTCCAGCGCCGCGTCGATGGCCGGATGCGCATGGCGGCAGGCGGCGAACGGCTTGAAGCTCACCGTGTCGATCAGCCAGCGCTCACCGTTCGACGCCAGATCGCCGGGTTGTTCGGTCATGGCGGCGAACAATCCCTGCGGCCCTTCGAGAACCGCCTGCGGCCCGGTCGCGCCGTAATGCACGTGCAGCGCCGCATCGCGCCCGGTGCGCACCGCGTGGTAGATATGCCATTGCTTGGTCAGCACATTCGCATCGTGCCGCATGTGCCACAGCCCGCCCGCGACCGATCCCGCGTTGCCCAGCGCGTTGGCGTATTCGACCGGCGCGAAGCCGAGCAGCGAGCCGAATGCCGTGCAGGCTCCGAGCACGCCCATGGTCGCGGTCGGGTGCCAGTGCGCGTAATGATGCGCATCGAACGCCGCCCCGATAGCAATCATCGCCTCGTAACCGCGCACAGCCGCATCGAGCCGCGCGTCCATGCCGGCGCTCGGCAGGCTCATCGCGGCAGGCCACACCACCGGGCCCGGATGGAGCAGCGCGGTGCGGTGGACGTCGTCCATCTCGAGCACGTTGCCGAGATAGGTGGCGCGCTCCCAGCCCTTCAGCGAGATCGCCCCGCCCAGCTCGCCCGCCTCGCTGCGCCGCCCGCCCGCTACGCAGGCGAGCCAGTCGAGCAGGTGGAGACGTGCCCGCGCACGCTCGCTTTTCCCGACCGGGCGCGCTAATGTCTGGACAAACTTGGCAAGCAGCGGGTCGCTCACACCATCGCTCCGTGTTTGCCCGTGGGACGATGGAGCAGGTATTGGCGAGCAAGCCGCACAACAGCAAGAAGCCTGCGCGCACACCGCGTTACCTGCAGCTGGCGGGCGAATTGCGCGAGGCGATCCTTGCGGGCGATTTCGCCGGCGGCAAGCAGTTTCCGACCGAAACCGTCCTGTGCAAGCGCTTCGACGTCAGCCGCTTCACCGTGCGCGAGGCGCTGCGGCGGCTCGAAGCCGAGGGCCTGATCCAGCGCAAGCGCGGATCGGGCACCACCGTGCAGCCGGCGGCCGCGCGCGGCGGAGCGTTGCACCAGCCGCTGTCCAATGTCGGCGAGCTGCTGCAATATGCGCGCGACAGCGAGGTGAGCTACGCCGCGAGTGAATGCGGGGCGCTGCCCGAGCAGGTGGCGGAACAGATCGGCGATCCCACCGACGGCGAATGGAGGTGTTTTCGCGGGGTGCGCCGCCACGCCGACGATGCCCTGCCGATCGCGGTGACAGACGCCTATTTTCACGAATTGCTCGGCGATGCGGTCGACCAGCTCGATCTCGATGCGGGCACCCTGTTCAGCCAGATCGAAACGCTCGCGGGCGTTCGGATCGGCAAGGTCACGCAGGACATTCAGGCGATCGCTGCCGACGCGCCGACCGCCGATGCGCTCGAAGTCGAGGAAGGCAGCCCGGTGCTGCGCATCCTGCGCTGCTACTTCGATCCCGACGGGCGCATTTTCGAGATTTCGGTGAGCCATCACCCCGGCGATCGTTTCGCCTACGCGATGCATATCGACGTCGAGGGGTAGGCACCCGCTCATCCGTCGCGCTCGCCCAGCTCCGGCACCGCGCCGGGATGCCATTCCTCCCCGGCAAAGCGGATCGCGGGCGCGATGTGCCGCCCGCCGCCTGCGCTTTCGACCCACAAGCCACGCTCGGCGACATGCGGCTCGTTCAGCGCTTCGCGGAAATCGAGCACCGGCGAGAAGGCGACGTCCTTGTCGGCGAACCATTGCACCCACTCGTCGCGGGTCTTCGTCGCGAAGGTCGCTTGCAGGAAGGCGATGAGCTCGCCCTGTTCGCCCGCTTCGCGCTCGGCGTGGGGGATGAGATCCTCTCGCCCCATCGCGGTTAGCAGGTTGCGCGCGAACTTAATTTCTCGCCCGCCCAGCACGACGTGCTTGCCGTCACTGGTTCGATAGACCTGGTAAAACCCGGCCCCGCCGAGCGAGCGCTGCCGCGCGGAAACCGGGCTTTCTCCGCCGGCTATCGCGCTGCCAGCCGTGTGCGCGCACCACGGCAGCAGGCTGTCGAACATCGCGCAGTCGATATAGGCACCTTCGCCGGTCCGCTCGCGTCCAACCAGCGCCATCAGCACTGCCGACAGCGCAGTCAGGCCCGCGGCGAGGTCCGCGCTCGGCGCGCCGGGAACCACGGGCGCACCATCCGGCCCGTCATTGACCGCGAGGAACCCGGCCAGCGCCTGCACCGCCATGTCGTGCGCGGGATGGTGCGCCAGCGCACCCTCCTGACCGAAAGCGGAAATCGAGCAATAGACGATATCGGGCCTGATCGCCTTCACCGCCGCATAGTCGAAGCCGAGCCGTGCCATCACGCCGGGCCGGAACCCTTCGACGAAGACGTCAGCGCTGGCGATCAGCTCGCGCAGCGCTGCCTTGCCTCCATCGCTCTTCAGGTCGAGCACCACGCTGCTCTTGCCGCGATTGAGGTTCGCAAACCACACCGAATGCTCGGCATCGCCATAGGTATCGAATGGGGCCTGTTCGCGCGCCGGATCGCCGTGGGCGGGTTCGACCTTGATCACCTCCGCCCCCTGATCGGCCATCATCACCGTCATCATCGGACCCGGCAGGAATTGCGTGAGGTCGACGACCCTGATGCCCGACAGCTTGCCCATTGCGCTCAGACGACCCCGCCCGCACGCAGCCGCGCGATGTCGCCAGAATCGTAACCGAGCTCTTCGAGCAGCGCTTCGCTGTCCGCTCCCAGCAGCGGCGCGGCGCGATTGGGCGGGCGCTGGCCATCGAACTTGAGCGGGCTGGCGAGCACCTTCAGCTGCGAATTGTCGGGATGCGCGACCTCGTCCCGCATCCCGATCTCGTCCAGCCACGGATTGTCGAGCGCATCGGCCAGCGTATAGACCGGCGCGACCGGCACGTGACCGGCGAGCAGCTCCTGCCAATGCGCCATCGGGGCCTTGGAGAATTCCTCGTCGAGCAGCCGGGTCAGCTCCTCGCGATACGCAAGGCGACCGGCATTGTCGGCGAAGCGCGGATCGTCCTTCAGGTCTTCGCGCCCCATCCGCGTCGTCAGGATATCCCAGAACTTGGGCAGCTGGCACATCACGAACATCCATCCGTCGGACGCGCGGAACATCTGGCTGGGCGTGGCGGTCGGATGCGCGCTGCGCGGCGTGCGCTGGGTCTCGTCGCCGTGGTTCATGTACCACAGCGCGGGATAGCTGGTCTGGTGCAGCGCGGCGGAGAGCAGATCGGTGTCGACATCGCGCCCCTTGCCGCTGCGCTGCGCATCGACCAGCGCGCCTAGCAGACCGATGCAGAAGATCGTGCCGGTGATGAAATCGACCATCGACAGGCCCATGCGCTGCGGCTCGCCGCCGGGTTCGCCGGTCACCTGGCAATAGCCCGCTTCGGCCTGCATCAGATAGTCGTAGCCCGGCCACTTGGTGCGCGCATTGTCGCGGCCATAGGCGGAGAGGTGCGCGCACACGATCGCCGGATTGACAGCTTCGAGCGCGGCGTAATCGAGCCCCAACCGAGCGGGCAGGTCACCGCGCATGTTGTTGGCGACGACGTGGCTGGTGGCGACCAGCTTGTGCAGGATTGCTTGCCCCTCGTCGCTGTTGAGGTCGAGCGTCAGCGAGCGCTTGTTGAGGTTGAAGCTCTGGAAATACGTGCTCTCGCCCTCGCGCAGGAAGTGCGGCCCGACGGCGCGCGCCGTGTCTCCTGCACCACGGCGCTTGCCGTCGGGCTCCGCCTTGCCCGGCGGTTCGATCTTGATCACCTCCGCACCCATCTGGGCGAGGAACATCGTGCCATAGGGGCCCGCGCCGTATTGCTCGGCGCTTATGACGCGGAATCCCTTGAGCGGCAGGTGCATGCGCGCACCCGGCCTAGGCCGGGTTTTCCTTGATGTGCTGCTTGGCGATGATGATCCGCTGCATTTCGTTGGTCCCCTCTCCGATACACATCAGCATGCTGTCGCGATAATAGCGCTCGATGTCATACTCCTTGGAATACGAATAGCCGCCATAGATGCGCATCGCCTCCTGGCTGTTTTCGACCGCCGCTTCGGAGGCGAAGAATTTCGCGATGCCCGCTTCCTTGTCGCAGCGTTCGCCCCGGTCGTAGGCTTCCGACGCGTCGAGCGTGAGCAACCGCGCGGCACGGGCGCGCGTGACCATCTCGCCGAGCTTCAGCTGGATCGCCTGATGCTGCGCGATCGGCTTGCCCATGGTCTCGCGCTGCTGGGCATATTCGGTCGCCAGCCTGAGCGAGCCTTCGGCAAGTCCGACACCGCGCGCAGCAACGTTGATGCGCCCGAGTTCGAGCCCGCCGGTGGCCTGGAAGAACCCCTGCCCCTCGACCCCGCCAATCAGCTGGTCGGAAGGTATGCGGTAATCCTCCATGATCAGCTCGGCGCTGTCGATCGACTTGTAGCCGAGCTTGTCGAACTTCTTGCCGGTCGTCAGCCCCTCCCGCTTGTCGGCGATGAACAGGCTCATGCCCTTGTAGCGCGGATCGGCGTTCGGATCGGTTTTGGCCAGCAATGCGAAGCACTGGCCGTTCAAGGCGTTCGAGATCCAGGTCTTCGTGCCGTTGAGGACGTAGTCGTCGCCGTCGCGCTTCGCTACCGTGCGGATCGCCTGCAGGTCGGTTCCCGCGTTGGGTTCGGTCAGCGCCAGCCCGCCACGGATCTCGCCGGTCGCGAACTTCGGCAGCCATTTGGCTTTTTGCTGCGGCGTCCCGAAGCGCTCGACCGCCGCCGCCATGATGAGGTGCGAATTGAAGATGCCGGTGATCGCCATCCAGTAGCTGGAGATGTGCATCACGATCTTGGCATAGGTGGTCGCGGGTAGACCCAGCCCGCCATATTCCTGCCCGATCGTGGCGCCGAACAGGCCCATCTCGGCCATCTGTTCGACCAGTTTTTCCGGCCAGATATCGCCGTGATCGTGCTCCTTCACGACCGGGATCACTTCGCGTTCGAGCCAGCGGTCGATCGCATCCATGAAGGCGCGTTCCTCGTCCGGGTCGATGGTGCGGATCTGGTTGTCGAGATGAGGGGCGGTAGCCATGGCAGGTTCCTTGCGGGGTGATTAAGCGTCGAGATTGCCGAAGCCGCGCTTCCAGACGAGCACGGTTCGCTTGTAATGCGCGACCACGTCGCCATGCTGGTTTTTGGCGATGGTCTTGAACGTCACGATGCCCTGTTCAGGGCGGCTGTTGCTTTCGCGCTTTTCGAGCACCTCGCTCTCGCAATAGAGCGTGTCGCCGACGAACAGCGGCTTGGTCATCCGCACCTCGTCCCAGCCGAGATTGGCGATCGCCTTTCCGCTGGTGTCGGAAACGCTCATCCCGGTCATCAAGGCGATGGTGAACGGGCTGACCACCAGCGGCTTGCCGAATTCGGTGTCTTTCGACAGCTCGTAATCGAAATGCGCCGGATGGGTGTTCATCGTCAGCAGAGTAAACCAGACATTGTCGGCATCGGTGATGGTCCGCCCGGGACGGTGCTCGTAAACATGGCCGACTTCGAAATCCTCGAAGTAGCGTCCCTGGACCTCGCGAAAGCGGCCCGGGGAAATTTCGATCACACCATCACGCATTTGCCTGCTCCTCATGCCGCGCGATCACGGCGCGGTATTTCTTGATGAAGGGCGCTTCGAGCATCCGCCCCCTGAACCGGATCGCGCGCCCGCCGCCCGCCTCGTAGGCATCGAGCGCTTCGCGCGCCTCGCGGACTTCGGCCTCGCTTGGTGCGAAAGCCGTCTTGATCGCTGGTACCTGGCGCGGATGGATTGCAGCCTTCGCGGCAAAGCCGATGCTGCGCGCTTGTGCGCACTCGTCGGCGAGGCCGGCCTCGTCCTCGAGCCGGATGTAGGGAACATCGATCGCCGGCTTGCCAGCCTCTGCGCAGGCGAGGATCAGCTGCTGGCGCGCCGCCAGCAGCGGCTCCCACGCCAGCTCGACCCCCAGTTCGCCCGAAAAATCGCCGCCGCCGAACATCATCGCTGCAACCCGGTGATGCGAAGCGATGTCGAGCGCATGCCGCAATCCGCGCGGCGTTTCGACCAGCGGAACGAGATCGGGGCAGCGATCGCCCAGCGCGCCGGCGACCACGTCGAGCTCGGCAGCGGCTTCGACCATCGGGACCAGCAGCACCTCCGGCAGCGCTTCACTGTCGGACAGCGCCGCAAGATCGCGCACCCCGGCGGCAGTCGTCACCGCGTTGATCCGGATCGCCCAGCCGGCGCGATCGCGTGCAATCTGGCCGAGCGCAGCGTTTCGGGCCGCAATCTTGTCGCCGGCCGCAACCGCGTCTTCGAGATCGATCACGGTCAGGTCCGCACCGCCCGCTCTGGCCTTGCCGAAGCGGTCTTCCCGCGATCCGGGCACGAACAGGAGGCTGGCTGAAGAAAACACGGTCGAGCGATCAGTCCCAATGAGGCCCGCAGAAAGGGCGATTACAGGCTTCACAATTTGTCCGGACAAATCTAAAGTCAAGGACGAAATGAGCAAATGTCCGGACAAATTCCGATCCGGGCGTACAGTCGGAGGGAACTGATGAAATCCACGAAGCCGTTTTTGGTTGCCGCGAGCCTCGCCGCGAGCGCTCTGGCCCTGTCGCAACCGGTCAGCGCGCAAATGCTCGATCCCTCCGATCCCGAAGACGCGCTGGAGATATCCAAGCGGATGCAATGCGGCGTCTCCGCAGACGAGCCGGCAGTATACCACTGGTCGGGCAATATCTACGGTCGCAGTCCCGGACAGCCCGACAAGCTGCTGTTCAAGGGCGAGGGGATGAACATCCGACGCTGCGTCGAGGTCACCGATCCCGAGCGCGGCACCGGCTGGCGGCTGATCAGCCGCGAGCTCATGCTGATGCTCGATCCCGCAACCGGCGAAGTCGTGAACGAATGGGAAAATCCCTACACGGGCAAGACGGTGTCGGTGATGCAGATCCACAATGATCCGGTGAACGGTCGCCCCAACTTCCCGATCGGGCGGCGCGGAGAACCGTTCAGCCTCGGCACGCTGCGCGAGGCCGGACCCTATGTGTTCATGCCGTTCGAAGTGCCGCTGTTCTATACCAACCCGCTGGCGGGCGAATACCAACAGTATGTCGGCGGAACCTATCACGCGATGGAGATCTTCGATTTCGCCGCGCTCAAGGACGAACTTTTCGATTCGACCAGCCCGACCGCCTACCCGATGATCAGCTGGGTGCGCATTTCGGGCTGGGCGCCGTGGATGGAGATGGGCGACCGGCCCGGCCAGATGGTGTTCAACGCGATGGGCCGCAAGCTGCCCGGCGGATTCGAGGAATTGCCCGACGTTCTCAAGACCGAGATCCGGGCCAATTACCCGATCTACGAGCAGGCTCCGCCCAAGGACGATGCCCGCCCGAACGAGACAACCTGGACCAAGTTCAAGCTGCTGACCGACCGCGCGCGCGCAGCCGAAGGGGACGCGGCCAAGCCGGGCGAAGGGCACTAGCCCCGGTCGATGGTCACCCGGCGCGGCTTTCTCGCGGGGAGCTCGGCGGCGATTATTGCCGGCGCTGCCCCGCGGATCGCGTGGGGCCGAACCGAAGTCGATGTCGCGATTATCGGGGCCGGTCTCGCCGGCCTCAACGCGGCTCGCATGTGCGAAGCAGCGGGTCTCAAGGTGGTCGTGATCGAAGCCGAAAATCGCGTCGGCGGTCGGCTCTTCACGCTGGACGATATGTCCGGACGACCGGAAGCTGGCGGAATCCAGATCGGTGCAGGCTATGCACGCCTGCATGCGATCGCCGGCGAACTGGGCGTGGAGCTGTCCGACGGTGCGAGCACGGGCGCGGGTGGAGCCGAATCGAACGGCAATCTCTATGCGATCGGCGGGATGACCAGCACCGCGCCAAGCTGGCCCGAAAGTCCGGCAAACCGCTTGCCGGAAAACGAAAGACAGACCGAACCGGCCGCCTTGCTGCGGCACTATTCCAGGGCCTTGCCCGATCTCGTCGGGCCGCAGGACTGGCTCGATGCGTCGTCCGACCACGACATTTCGGTCGCGCAGGCATTGCACAATGCCGGGGCCAGCGAGGAGGCGCGGCGGCTGATCGCGGCGAATTTCAACGGCAACAGCCTCGCGGGAATGTCGCAGCTGCATCTCGCTCGGAGCCTGGCGATCTTTCGCAGCCAGCCCGGCCCGATATCCACGGTGGCGGGCGGATCGCAGCGGCTGCCCGAAGCTATGGCGGCGAGGCTTGGCGGCGAGATGCGCCTTGGCACAAGGGTGGAGGGAATCTTCGCGCGCGATCGCGGCGTGTCGCTATTGCTTTCACCGTCCGGCAATGCGCTCCGGGCGCGGCAGGCGATCTGCACCATACCGTTTTCGGCGCTGCGCAGCGTGCCGGTGCATTCGGCGATGTCGCCGCACATGGCCCACGCCATGGCCCAGCTGCCCTACACCCGCGCCAGCTTCGCCTATCTGGCTGCCACCGAACCGTTCTGGCTCCACGATGGCTATCCGGACACGCTCTGGACCGACGATCCGCTGATCGGGCGGGTGTTCGCGCTGTCTGACGGCAGTGCAGACGCGCCGCCCAGACTCAAGCTCTGGACCACCGGCGCCGGAGCCGACTTGCTCGACCGCATGGCGCCGGAAGATGCCGGAAACGCGATCGTGAAACGGATCGAGACCATGCGCCCCTCAGCCCGGGGAAAATGCAAGGTCGAGCGCTTGTTCAGTTGGCAACGCATGGCGGGCGCGCGCGGAATCTACCATCACATCGGCACCGGTATGGCTCGCCATCTCGCCACCGCATGCAGGGAGGCAGGCACCGATCTCCACTTCGCGGGAGAGCACCTCGCGATTGCGAGCAGCGGGATGGAAGGTGCGCTCGAAAGCGGAGAGCGCGCCGCGCAACGGGTAATCGCCCGCGCTTGAGCCGCTTCGAGAACACGGGGCGGGAGCATTCGCCCCCACCCCGATCTTCGTTTCGCAGTCGCGGCGCGTCAGAACCCGGTCGAAAGCACCACGCCGAACCGCCGGCCCGGCCGCAGACCCGCGATGAAGCTGCGGCGGAAATCGAGATCGGCATCGGCGTAGCGGATGATCTGCTGCACAGCATCCTCGTCGAACAGGTTGTTGACGTAAAGCTGGACGCGAAAACGGTCGTTCTCGATCCCCATCCGCGCATCGACCTCGATCGCCGAGCCGGTTTCGGCAAGGTTGTGGACCTGCGCGAAGCTCGTCGAAGTGAAGGTGATGTTGCCGCCCGCGAAGAAGTCCCAGTCGCCGCCACCGATGTCGGTCGCCGAGCGGTAATCGAGGTCGGCGAAGATGCGGTGGCGCGGCGCGCGCGGAATGCTCTTGCCCTTGATCGATCCGAACAGGCTCTGACAGCCGGCAACATCGGCGAACTGGTCGCCGGTCGAACAATTGACCAGCCCGTCATCGGCAACATCGTTGAGCACGCCCTGGTTCTCGTCGAACCCGCTGGTGAACTCGCTGTTGGCAAACGCGTAGTTGGCGGTCAGCGTGAGCCCGCGCGACAGCTCGCCCACCAGCTCGGCTTCGAGGCCGATGATCTCGGCGTTGCCGGCGTTGGTGATGACACTCACCTGGTTGGGCGGAACCGACACGTTCTGGGTCAGCTGGTAGCCCTCGATGTCGGTCAAGAACGCGGCGAGGTTGAAGATCACCCGTCCGTCGGCAAAGCTGTTCTTGAAGCCAAGCTCGTAGGACGCGTTTTCTTCCGCGTCGAAGCTGGGCACCCCGGCGGCGATCGCCAGCGGACCGTTGAAACCGCCCGGCTTCTGTCCTTCGGCATAGATCGCATAGAGCAAATTGTCGGGCGAAAGCTGCCAGTCGAACGTCACGCGCGGGGTGAATTCCTTGAACGTGCGCGAGGCGGTGACCGGAGCGGGGCGCGCCTGCCCCTCGTTGAAGTCGAACGCGACCTGGCTGATCTTCTCTTCCGAATAGCGCCCTTCGAGCCCGAGATTGATCTCGGGCGTGATGTGCCAGTTGATCGCGGCGAAGGCGGCGATGTTCTCGATATCGAGCAGGTTCTCATCGCGCGCGTTCGGGGTCGAGGGGCCGAAGAACGGCGCGACCCGGCCACAGTTCGGATTGGCATTGCAGCGCGCGATCTCGTTTGCCAGCCGCGCGCCGAAACTCGCGCCTGCGCGTGCCGCCGCATCGGCGGGCACATCGCGGATCGAGAAATTGTCGTCGCTCTGGTCGAAATAATATCCTCCGAGGATAAAATCGAAGGCGTCGCTTTCGTAAACCAGCTTCAGTTCCTGCGACCAGTCCTGCGTCTCGTTGCGATTGGCGAAGCTGAAATCGACCGTGGTGCCGACGAAACCGAACGGGAAGATCGGACCGGCCGGGCCGAACCCGATCGGAGCGCCTGCCGGGAACCGCGCGAAGACCGCGGTCTGGAAGCTGTTGGGGCCATAGTCGCCATCGGTCAGGATGGTCTGGGTGCGGTCGTTGTAACCGGTCAGCGACACCAGCGTCAGTTGGTCGGACAGTTCGTATTCCATCCGCAGCGACACGTTGTAGGTGTCGGCCTCGATCCCGACATCGCTCGGGTCGGCGAACTGGCGGGCGTAATCGGTGTTGATCTGACCCGGTGCGATGATGCCGCAGAAATACCGCCCGCCCCCGGCATAGAGCGCGCCGTTGTCGAACAGGCAATTGTTCTGCCCCGCCCCTTGCGCGAAGATCGCGGGCTGGCCGTCATCGGTGCGGTTGTAATAGCCGCGCAGCGTAGCGGTGAAGGGTCCGCCATCGTCCCAGCGCAGCACCCCCGATGCCGACCACGAGCTCTGCTTTCCGACCTTGTTGCCGTCGAACTGATTGGTGAACTCCCCGCCGAAATCGTAGAACCGGCCGTTGATTCCGAGCGACAGCCCGTCGCTGATCGGTCCGCGGATCCCGGCGGTCAGTTCGTAGCGGTCGTGTTGGGCGATATCGGCCGAAATTCGCCCCTCCCAGGTGTCGCCGGGAAGCTTCGAGATGATGTTGATCGCGCCCGAGTAGGTGTTGCGGCCGTAGAGCGCGCTCTGCGGCCCCTTGACGATCTCGATCCGGTCGATCGTGTCGACGTCGTAATCGGCGAGGCTGCCGGTGTAATAGATACCGTCGATGAAGAACGCGACGCCGGATTCGCCGAGGATGTTGGCCTGCCCGCGGATCACCGGGCGGTTGCCGTCGCGACCGAAGCTGTCGTCGAAGACGAGGCCCGGCGTGGTCTGCGCGATGTCCTGAAGATTGTTGAGGTTGAGCCGCTCGATCGTCTCGGAAGTCGCCACCGCGACCGTTGTCGGTACCGATTGCAGCGTCTCTTCGCGCTTGCGTGCGGTGACGATGATTTCCCTCGGGTTGCTATTGGCCGACGCGCGCTCCTGCGGAGCGACCTCGTCCTGAGCCCAGGCTGCGCATGGCGTGAGCGCTGTGGCCAGCAATGCGCCGCGAAATACGTTTCTCATGTCTTTCCTCCCATCCAGTTGCCGCGATCCCGTTGCGGCGTGATCCGTCCCTTCCGCCAAATCTGGCGCAGCCTCAAAATTTGTCCAGACAAATTATTGCGCGTGTCCCCCGATTTTGATCCGAGCCATTTGCGCGGTGCCCTCCAGCGGTCAGATCGGTTTGACGTTGCCGAGAAACGCGGTGATCAACAGCAGCACGTAGACTGCCCAGACCCAGATTCGGGTTCGATCCATCGTCTTGCGCAAGGGAATCTCGGTCTCGTCGTTCGACCCTTGTTCGAGCACTGCCGCGAGCTGCGCGCCGACCGGTTTGAACGCCACGTCGATCATGATTGCGGCAACGAAGATGAAGCCGAACAACAGCGCCTTCCACGCCAGCCAGTCGGGCTGGAGCGGCGCATCGGTGAGCAGGCTCTGGCCGCCCAGCCAGAGATAGAAGCCACCGATGATCCAGCGCAGCCAGCCTTCGATCGCGCGGTTGCGCGCGGCGCGCGGCGTCTGGTCGTGCCAGTGCGAATCCCACACCAGCCACAGCCAGAACAGTCCGATCGCCCAGGCACCCCACAGCAGCCAGCCGGGCACGTCCCACCAGTTGCCGAGATCGACCACGCTCAGCGACAGCGGCACCATCAGCGCCCAGGCGCTGCGCGGGACCATGTCGATTTCCACCAGCAGCTTGAGTAGCGCGATCCGCTGGTCGAGCGTGTAGTCCTCCCGCCTGCGGAAATGCTGCCCCAGCACGAACACCCCGACATCCGCACCGAGCCACAGCACGAACAGCAGCAGGTGCACATAAACAAGCGCCGGATAGGCAAGATCGGAAACTGCCATCGGTCTCCCTTCGCAAAACTGTTGCTCAAACGGCACGCCACGCGACACATTCGGCAAATTTGTCCGGACAAATTGCACTTCTCCGCTTGACAAGCAAGAGGTTGTCCGGACAAATTTGTGAAGAGAATGGGAGATACGACCGGCACTCGAGCCGGCACCACCAGGTTTGAGGAAGGAAATCGCACATGGTTCTGCGCAATTCGACGAGGCTTTCGCTGCTTGGAATGACCTCGTTCATCGCTTTGGCGGCCTTCCCGTCCCTCGCTGCGGCGCAGGATGAGGTGAGCGCGGAACAGGACGAAGGCGGCGTTTCCACGATCATCGTCACCGCCCAGCGGCGCGACGAAAACGTGCAGGACGTGCCGATCGCGATCAGCGCGTTCAACCAGGAGGAGCTCGCACGGCGCGGCATTTCCAACGCGCTCGAAGTCGCGCAATTCGTGCCCAATCTCGTGGGGCTCAACAACACCGGCCTTGGCACCGCCAACGCCTATTACCTGCGCGGGATCGGCAACACCGAAAGTATCGCAACCTTCGATCCGCCGATCGGCACCTATGTCGACGACATCTACCTTTCGCGGCAGAACGCCAACAACCTGTCGCTGTTCGACGTCAACCGGGTCGAGGTGCTGCGCGGCCCGCAGGGCACGCTGTTCGGCCGCAACACCACCGGCGGCGCGGTGAACGTATTCCTCAACGAGCCGGGCGACGAGTTCGCCGGCTATGTCGAGCTCGGCTATGGCAGCTACGATCAGAAGCTCGCGCGGGCATCGATCGACGTGCCTCTGGCGGACAGTTTTGCGGTCAAGGTTTCGGGCTACTGGCAGAACGATGACGGCTACGCGATCAACAACCTGACCGGCGAACGCACCAACGAGAACGACGGCTGGGGCGTGCGCCTCGGCCTGCGCGGCGAGCTCTCGGACACGGCCCGCTGGACCGGTTCCTACATCCACACCTTCGCGGACTCCGCCAACCTACTCAATTTCGATTGCGACCCGACCAATCCGGCGAATTGCGATGGACGGTTCGTCGCCACCGGGCTGACCGAAAACGGCACTTTCGACAGCGCAATCTTCGGCCCGCTGCTGACCGGGGACAAGAACGGTTACGGCCTCGGCAACCGGGCGACGATGGATTTCATCTCCTCGAATCTCGAATTCGAACTGTCGCCAGACTGGACGCTCAACATCATCACCGGTTTCGTCGATATCGGGCAGAAGTTCGCGCTCGATTTTGCCGACGGGCGCGGGCTGCCCAGCACCTCGAATCCGGTTCCGCCGGTCGTCGGCTTTACCTTTGGCGGCTTCACCATCTCCAACGAAGGCGAACACACCCAGTTCACGCAGGAGGTCAAGTTCACCGGCTCGATCGCCGATGGGCTGATCGACGTGGTCGGCGGCGTCTACTATTTCTACGAGGACAACCGCACCGATTTCGGCGACATCTTCTCGCTCAATCTCGGTCCGGGCGGCCCTCCGCCGGACGGGTTTCCGCTGATCCTGGCCGACCGCACGCTCACCAATACGGCGGAGGCGTGGGCCGGATACCTGCAGGCGGACATCAACCTCACCGAACAGCTGACGGTGACCGCGGGGATCCGCTACACCGACGAGGAAAAGACCTTCGACATTCGCGACAACCGGGCGCGGGTCGGCAATTCCAGCCTGTGCCGGGCGGCAGCCCAGTTCGGCCCTTCGACCTGCATCGACACGGTCAACCTGATCGCCACCAACGGCCGGGCGATCCCGACCAAGCAATCGGTCGACCTGTGGACCCCGCGCTTCGCGATCAATTACGCGGTGACCGACGATGTGCTGCTGTTCGCCTCGGCGACGCGCGGGTTCAAGTCGGGCGGGTGGAACGCGCGCGGCACCTCGCCGACCGAGTTGCTGCCGTTCGGTCCAGAGACGGCGTGGAGCTACGAAGTGGGCGCGAAGACCGAGCTGCTCGATCGCAGGGTGCGGTTCAACGTCACCGGTTTCTGGCTCGACGTATCCGATCTCCAGACGCCGTCGGCCTTCATCCGTCCCAATGGATCGCTGGCCTTCATCACCCGCAACTTCGCCGATTACGAGAACAAGGGCGTCGAGATCGAGATCACGACCGTGCCGGTGGAGGGTCTGAACCTGTTCGCCTCGGTCGGGTATCAGGACGACGAATACGTCATCGATGCCAACGCCCCGGCGCTCGACGAATTCGGCGTCCAGGCGGTTGCCGCGCAGCAGGCGGACTGCCTCAACCAGCTGGCCGCCGGCCGGCTGCCCAATGCTGCGGGAGCCGACAACGCCCCGGCGTGCGGGGTCGGCATCGTCGCCCCGGACGGATCGATTGCCGAACCGGTTCGCACGCCCGACTGGACCGTCGCGATCGGCGGCAGCTACGATGCCGAATTCGGCGATTTCACGCTGACCCCGTCGATCAACGCCAACTGGCGCAGCGACAGCGAGGTCGGGACCAGCGAAGTGACGCTGTTCGACCAGAGCGTGACCGGGCCCTCGGGCGCGGTGTTCCCGAGCAACACCCTCGGCCTCGGCAATCCGATCGACCCGGCGTCGGGATCGTTCAGCCCGGATCGCTGGATCGTCAACGCCTCGCTCACGCTCAAGAACGTGGCCGGCTGGTCGCTGATCGCCGAATGCCGCAACTGCTTCGACGAGGAAGCGGTGGAATCGGCGCTCGCCAACTTCAGCTATCTCAACCCGCCGCGCACCTGGATGGTCCGGGCCAAGTACGATTTCTGATGATTAGATTTGCAGCGGCGGCGGTGGCTTTAACCGCTGCCGCCGCTTCTCCTCTTTCAGCCCAGACCGCCGCGGACCATGGTGTCGAGCCATGGTCCGAAGCCGTTGTAAGCGTCGCCGATCTCGAAGAAAGCGCGGGCTGGCTTATCGAACACGGCGGGTGGCGCAAGGTTGCGAGCGGTGCGTTGGACCGCGCCGAGCTCGAATACTGGAACCTGCCGACAAGCGTTGCAGGTGCGTTCCTCAGGGTCTGCGCGGCGCAGGCCGAGACCGGCTGTATCCGCTTCGTCCGGTTCGACGGTGCCGAGAACCAGCGCCCGATCCGGCTCGCCGCACGACCGTGGGACACCGGCGGCATCTTCTCGATTATGCTCCGCACCGACAGTGCGCAGGCGGCGTTCGACGCGGCGATCGCGCGCGGGTGGTGGGCGGAAAGCGAGCCTTATCGCTTCAGTTTCGGCGGCAGCGATCTCGCCAACGTCGTGGTCCGCGGGCCGCACGGTGTGAATTACGCGCTCTACGAACGCGAAGCCCCGCCCTTCACCGGCTTCCCGATCGGCCCGTTGAGCCAGGCGTTCAACACGATGCGGATGGTGAAGGACCAGCCCGCGAGCCTTGCCTGGTATCGCGACGGACTGGGCTTCGGAGTGCTGTTCGACGCGCCGTTCACCGATCCCGAGCCGCGCTCGAACAATTTCTCAGTCCCCGCCAACCTTGCGACCACACTGGTGCGCCGCGCGGCGGTGGCGCAGCCGGTGCTGCCGGGCGAGACCGGGCGGATCGAGGTGATGCAGTTCGAAGGGTTCGAAGGTCGCGATTTCGCCGCCCATGCCTCGCCGCCCAATTGGGGCATTCTCTCGGTGCGCTACCCGGTGGGAGCGCTCGCCTCCTACCGCGATCGTCTCGAAACGCAGGGGATCGCCGTCGAATATGCTGCCGAGAATGTCGCAATCGCCGGACTGGGCAAGGTCGACCTGATCGCGGTGCGCGATCCCGACGGCAACCTGACGGAATTCTACCATGCGGATTAGAGCGCTCATGCTGGCACTGGTAGCGGCGTGGAGCGCCCCGCTGGCCGCGCAGGAGACCGATCCCGGTTTCGAGCGTCGCTGGGAGAGCCTGCTCGCGGGGGATACGAACCGCTGACCATCCCGACCGACTGGTACGATCCTGTGGCCGAGGTCGAAGGGGCGGAAACCGGCGTCGGGATGATCGCGCCGGAGGATGCCGGGATCAGCTCCACTGCGCTTGCCGCCGCCGCATCATGGGCGGAGACGCAGAACTCGACCGCGCTGCTGGTCGCCCGCGACGGCGACCTGGCATTCGAACGCTACTGGCAGGGCACCGGGCGCGACACGCGTTTCAACCCGCAGAGCATGTCGAAGACGGTGCTGGCGATGCTGGTCGGGATCGCGATCGACAAGGGCGTGATCGGCTCGGTCGACGATCCGATCGGACGCTACGTCACCGAATGGGCGCGCGAGCCGCGCGGCGCGATTACCTTGCGTCAGATGCTGTGGATGTCGGCCGGGCTCGAACAGGGCGACGATGGCTACGGCTATGAGATCACGCCCGAGAATCCGATTGTGCGCCACAGTCTCGGCAGCGATTTCACCCGGCTGCTGCTGTCGCTCGAGCCGGTCGGCGCGCCGGGCGAAACGTTCGACTACAACAACCAGGTCAACCAGCTGCTCGGCCTCGCGCTGGAGCGGGCCAGCGGGCGCGATTACGAGGTGCTGCTGTCCGAATGGCTGTGGCAGCCGCTCGGGCTGAAGGACGCGGCGCTGCCGCTCGACCGCGAGGGCGGGCTGGTGCTGACCAGCTGCTGCATTCTCTCGCGCCCGATCGACTGGCTGAGGATAGGCGGGCTGTTCGCGACCGCCGGACGCTATGAGGGAAAACAGGTGGTGCCCGAGGCATGGCTCGCCGAGATGCTCCAGCCTTCGCCCGGCTATCGCGGTTACGGCTATCAGGTGTGGGTGCACGATCAGCAGGTCGGCGGCGAGCGTCCGCCGCGCGTCCCGCTGGTGCCGTGGCAGAGCGAGCCCTTCGCCGCGCCGCAAGTGGTGATCTTCCACGGTCACGGCGGGCAACGGGTCTATGTCATGCCCGACAAGCTGCTGGTGATCGTGCGCGCCGCGCGGCAATGGCCCGACGCTTGGGACGACGCGTTGCTGCCAAACGTGATATGGCGGGGCACCGCCGATCGAGGAGAGACCGAGTGAGCGCCAGCCAGACCGATCCCGTCGCCGAGCGCGGCGAGTTCTCGAAGGGCTGGACCGTCCTGTTCGCCGGGGTGCTCGGCGTCATGTGCGGCGCCTCGCCGATACCCTACAACGTCATCGGCTTCACCGCCGAACCGCTGCAGGCCGAATTCGGCTGGTCGCAGACGCAGGTGCTGCTGCCGATCACGCTGTTCGGGGTGATCGCGAGCTTCCTCGCCCCGGTGTTCGGCTGGATGGCGGACAAGTTCGGTGTGCGTCCGGTGGCGCTGTGGTCGCTGTTCGCCTTCGCGCTGGCTTTCGCGGCGATTTCGCTGACCCCGACCGCGAACGAGCCGACCACGCTTTACGTCTATTACGGATTCTGGGTCGTGCTTGGCCTGGTCGGGATCGGTTCGACACCGGTCACCTGGAGCCGCGCGATCAACCTGTGGTTCTTCAAGCATCGCGGGCTCGCGCTCGGCGTCTTGCTGATGGGGACCAGCCTCGCGGCGATCGTCGTGCCCAAATTCGCGGTCTGGGTGATCGAGGCCTATGGCTGGCGATCGATGTTCGCTTCAGTCGCGCTGTTCCCCGCCGTGGCGCTGATCGTCGCCTATGTCCTGTTTCGCGAACCGCGCCCGGACGAACGCCCGAAAGCGATTGAGAGCGAGTCCGGCAGGCTCACCGGAGTGACGCTCGGCACCGCGCTCAAGGATTACCGGTTCTGGCTGATCTGGTTGTCGATCGCGATGATCGCGGGCGCTTTCGGCGGGGCGTTCATCAACATGCCGACCATGCTGCGGCTGCGCGGGGTCGATGCGCAGACCGCCGCGAGCGTGATGGGCATCCTTGGCATCGGCATCTTCGCCGGGCGGCTGATCACCGGCGCGCTGCTCGACCGGTTCTGGCAGGGTTTCGTCGCGTTCCCGCTGCTGTGTCTGCCCGCGATCTCGGCCTGGCTGCTGCTGGGCGACAGCATCACCTTCCCGCTCGCGGCACTGGCGGGTTTCCTGCTCGGTTTTGCCGCCGGGGCGGAAAGTGATCTCATCGCCTATCTCACCGGGCGCTATTTCGGGATGGCGCATTATGGCAAGATCTACGGCATGCTCTACATGCCATTCGGACTGTTCAGCGCCGCCTCGCCGGTGATCTACGCGCAGGTCTACGACCGCACCGGCAGCTACGATCCGATCCTCGAGATCGCGATATTCATGTTCGTGATCGGCGGGGCGTTGCTGCTGTTCCTGGGGCGCTATCCCGATGGCTTCCCCGAAATGGTCGACGACGATTCCCCCGCAGTCATGGAGCTTGCCTGATGGCCACGCTCGCCACCACCCATGAAGCCCTTGCCGACAGCCTCCGCGCATCCGGCGCGGACGTGCTGACCGACGAGGCCAGCCTCGATTTCTACGCGCACGATATCTACGACCGCGGGGCCGATCTCGCCGCGGTCGTGCGACCGAAAGACAAGCACCAGCTCGCCGCCGCGGTGAAGGCCGCGACCGAGGCCGGCCACCCGGTCGCCCCGCGCGGCGGGGGGATGAGCTACACCGGCGGTTACACCCAGGATCGACCCGGCGCGGTGCTGTTCGACCTGGCGCAAATGAACCGCGTGCTCGAGGTCGATGACATATCGATGACGGTCACGGTCGAGGCCGGATGCACCTGGGCCGCGCTCAGGGAACGGCTTGCCCACCACCACCTGCGCACTCCGATGTGGGGCACGCTGTCGGGGCTCAAGGCGACGATCGGCGGCGGGATGAGCCAGAACGGCATCTTCTGGGGCACCGGACGCCACGGCACGGCGGTGCAAAGCTGCACCGCGCTCGAAGTGGTGCTCGCCGACGGCACCTTGCTCAACACCGGCAAGAAGCACACGCGGCCCTATGGCCCCGACCTCACCGGGCTGTTCCTAGGCGACACCGGAGCGCTCGGGATCAAGGCAACGGTCACGCTCAGGCTCGTCCCCGAGGCCGACCATCACGGTTATGCCAGTTTCGCATTCGACGATGCGGCGAGCTGGTTCGCGGCTTCGAGCGCGATCGAGCGGCACGGAATCGCCACCGAATGCTTCGGTTTCGACCCCTATCTCAACGCCATCCGGATGAAGCGCGACAGCCTGACGAGCGACGCCAAGCAGCTGATGGGCATGATGAAGAAGCAGGGCGGCGTGATGAAGGCGCTGAAGGAAGGCGTGAAGGTCGTCACCGCCGGACGAAATTTCCTGAAGGACGCGAATTACTCGCTCCACGTACTGACCGAGGGTCGGATTGCAGCCGCAGCCGATGCCGATATCGACATCGCCCGGCAGCTGGTCGAGCATTACGGCGGGCGCGAGGTCGAGAACACGATTCCCAAGATCATCCGCGCCAATCCGTTCGGCCCGCTCAACTCGATCCTGGGGCCCGAAGGCGAGCGCTGGGCACCGATCCACGGCCTCGTTTCGCATGGCCGCTCGGCGGCGTGCTTCGCCGCGTTCGAGTCGCTGTTCGACGATCATGCCGAGGAAATGGACGAACTCGGGGTCCATTACGGCACGCTGATCGCGGCGGTCGGGGGTGCGGGAATGGTGATCGAGCCATGTCTGTACTGGCCCGATGCGCGCAATCCGGTGATCGAGGACACGATCGAGAAGGCGCATCTGAAAAAGCTGCCCAGACACCCGGCCAATGCCGAGGCATGGGCGCTGACGAGGAAGCTGAAACAGGCCATCGTCGATATCTTCCACGAACACGACGCAGCGCATTTCCAGATCGGGCGGACCTATCGCTATCGCGACAGCCTGCATCCGCGCGCGGACGCCTTGCTGCAGGCCGCCAAGGCCGAGCTCGATCCCAAGGGGCTGATGAATCCGGGATCGCTGGGGCTATAGGTGTCGCTGGAGATCGATCGCAGACGGGCGCTGGCGGCGGGCATGTGCGCCGCGATCGCGACCCACGCCCCGCTTGCGGCCAATGAGGGAGACAACGTGAACGACAGCTCGACCTATTGCGCGATGGCGATGCAACTGACCGCGCGTTCGCTCGAACGGCTGCCCGATGCCGCTGCGGCGCGCGCCGCGATGCTCGAACATATCGCCGAAATAGAGGGGCAAATCCGCACCAGCGCGATCTTCGTCGCGCAATATTCGGGCAAGCCAGTGAAGCTGGTGGTGCTGCCCGAGTACCTCTTCACCTCCTATCCCGGACGCATCTCGATCCCCGACTTCGCGGCGCGCGTCGGATGGGCGGCGGACGGACCGGAATACGCAGCGCTCGGCGTCGTGGCAGAGCGGCTTGGTGTGTTCCTTGCCGGCAACGCCTACGAGACCGACGCGGCGTTCCCGGCCTTCTATTTCCAGACCTGCTTCATCGTCGCGCCGTCGGGTGAAGTGGTGCTGCGCTATCGCCGCTTGCTGTCGATGTTCGCGCCCTCGCCGCACGATGTGTGGGAGGCCTATCTCGACAAGTATGGCCTCGAAGGCGTCTTTCCGGTCGCGCGCACCGAAATCGGCAATCTCGCCGCGATCGCTTCGGAGGAAATCCTTTATCCCGAAATCGCCCGCGCGCTCGCCCTGCGCGGAGCCGAGGTGTTCTGCCATTCCTCGTCCGAAGTCGGCTCCCCGCTCGCCACCAACAAGGATGTGGCCAAGCAGGCCCGGGCCTTTGAAAACCTCGCCTACGTGGTCAGCGCCAACACCGCCGGGATCTCGGGCACCGCGATGCCGCTCAACTCCGCCGAGGGGAACAGCCAGGTCGTCGACTGGAAGGGCCGCGTAATCGCGCAATCGGGCGACGGTGAAACCTTCACCGCCTTCGCCCCGATCGACCTCGCCACCTCGCGCGAGGCACGCCGCACGCCCGCCATGACCAATTATCTCGCCCGCCAGCGCCCGGCACTGTTTGCGGAGGCCTATGCCGCTGCGGCCGAACCGTTTCGCGGCCCCGACGGCATGATGGCAGACGGGAAACCGGCGATCCCCGACCGCGACTATTTCCGCCGCGCGCAGGAGGAAGTGATCGAACGCCTCGTCAAGGCCGGAGTGATCTGATGCAACACCGAAACGTTCGCGGAAAAATACGCTATTCCTCGATGAAGCCGGGCATGGAGGGGCAGGAGCGCGGGCGCGAATGGTTCAACTTCTCGCACCACGCGGACGGATCGGTCATCATGAGCGCGCAATGCGAGATCGAGGAGCCCGATCCCACCGTCCTGCGCAACATCACCTGCCATATCGGTCCCGATCGCAAGCCTCAGAACCTGCTGGTGCACCTGACGCTCGGCGACGAATTCCTCGGCTCGGGCTGGATGCGTTACGATCAGGCTGCCGACCGGATCACCTGCGAAAGCTACGGCCCCTCGATCGGACGCAATTCGGAAAGCCGCGAAGCTGGCGAGTTCGACGCGTTCGGCACCCATCCGGTGGTCGGCGACGGCTTCACCACGCGGTTGATGGATGTGAGCAAGGGGCCGCATCGCCGCCGGCTCAGGTTCTACCTTCCTTCCCCCGACCATCGCGGCGCGACGCCGCCGCAGATCGCCTACCTCGAAATGACGATGGAATATGTCGGCGAGGAGGAGAAGACGGTCGAGGCTGGTACCTTCGCTTGCCGACGCTATCGCTATGTCGATGAAAGCGACGAAGGCATGGGCGGCACGCGCCACCCCGATTTCGACATGTGGGTGACCGCCGACGACGACTCGATCCTCGTCTATGGTTCGATCGACGGCTACATGATGAACCGCTACGAACTGGTCGAGCTGGAGCGCTGATGACACTCGATCGGGTTGCGATCATCGGCGCGGGGCTCGGCGGGCTGACCTGCGCGATCGCACTGCGTCGGAACAATATCGAAGTCGACGTCTACGAAGCCGCCGCGCGGATCGAGGAAACCGGCGCGGGGCTGACACTCGGTCTCGGCGCGCAGCACGTGTACCGCGCGCTCGGCGTGCAGGGTGCGGTCGCGGCGCAGGCGTGCCCCGCCGGCAACCTGCCTTTCCTGCACTATCGCAGCGGAGACATTCTGCTCGGTGGGCTCGATACGGGCGACGGCCTCGGCGACGATGGCACAGCCAACATCGTGCGGCATATCTACCGCGCGAACTTACAGAATGTTCTGCTGGCGGAGCTCGAACGGCTCGGCGGGCGGACCCATACCGGGCATCGGCTAGCGCATATCGAGCAGTCGGACGAAGCAGCGACCGCGCATTTCGACAATGGCACGAGCGCGACGGCACCGGTGCTGGTCGGCGCTGACGGCGTGCGCTCGGCGGTGCGCGCGCAGTTGGTGCCCGGAGACGCGCCGCGCTTCACGGGTCACGTCGCCTATCGCTTCCTTGTTCCGATCAAGCGCGCCAGCGCGTTTCTGAGCCTGGGGCGCAGCGCGATCTTCATCGGGCCGCAGCGGACTTTCAACCGCTACACCATGGCACAGGGCCGCATCGTCAATGGAGCGGCTCTGGTCGAAACCCGCGAGGAAGTGCCCGAAGGCTGGTCCACCGCCGCTTCGGTCGAGGAACTGGAGGCTGCATTCGCAGGCTGGCATCCGGAGGTAACCGGCCTGATCGGCGAGGCGGGTGCGATCATCAAATGGGGACTGTACGACCGCGCACCGCTTGAAAGCTGGTCGCACGGGCGCGTCACCATGCTCGGCGATGCGGCACATGCGATGCTGCCGTTTCTCGGCATGGGCGCGGCGATGGCGGTCGAGGATGGATACGTGCTCGCGCAAATGCTGGCGCGGCACGAGGAAGTCGGAGAGGCTTTTGCCGAATACGAAAGGCGGCGCATCCCGCGCACCGCAGAAGTCCACCACGCGTCAAAGGTGCAAGGCGAGATCACCCAGAGCATCGACCCGGACGACTTCGCGCTGGCCGGGGCGCCGGTGAACAATCGCGCGATGATGGAATTCGATCCGACGGCCGAGTTCGCCTGACCCTATTCCCTCGGAGTCTTGCGACGTTCTTCGACCCGGACCATGACCTTGCCCATATGACCGCCGCTTTCGAGATGGCGGTAGGCTGCGGCCGCATCGTCAAAGGCGAATTGCCGGTCGACCAGCGTCTTGACGCCCTTGTCGGCGATCACCGCAAGCGCCTGCTCGAACACGCCGCGATGCCCGCTGGTAATCCCCTTGATCGTGATATTCTTGCCGAGGATCGGACCCTGCGCGAAGTCCGCATTGTCCTGCGGCGATCCCGACAGCGCGCCGAGCGTGCCGATGCGGCCCTCGAGCCCCGTCGCCTCGAGCGTTTGCGCGAAGTCTCCAAAGCCGATCGTGTCGACCACTACGTCCGCGCCGCGCCCGCCGGTCGCTTCGAGCAGCGCTGCCGCCCAATCGGCTCGCTCGCGGTAGTTGGCGGTGTAGTCCGCTCCCAATTCGCGCGCCTTGGCCAGCTTCTCGTCCGACGAAGACGTGATCGCGAACTGCGCACCAAGCGCTTTGGCGAGTTGAAGCGCAAAGATCGACACGCCGCCGGTGCCTTGCGCCAGCACCAGCTTTCCCGGACCGGCGCCGCCGAACGCAACCATCGCGTGCCAAACGGTGCAGGCGACCACCGCCAGGGTCGCCGCCGTCGCATCATCGACGGTGTCGGGCACCTTGATCGCAGCCTTGGCGGGAAGAACGATCTTCTCGGCAAGCCAACCATCCATCGTCACGCCGATATCGCGCCCAAAAATATGGTAGCCGAAGCCGGTTTCCGGATCCCAATCGACGAAATTCGCCGCGACGATCCGGTCGCCGACCGCAAATCCCTCGACGCCGTCACCCAGCGCTTCGATGATGCCGACACCATCGGTCAGCGGGATGCGGTCTTCGGGCAGGTTGTTGCCGTAGTGGCCGCGCAGAATCATCAGATCGCGATAGTTGAGGCCTGCCCCGATCACGCGCACGAGTATTTCGCCCGGCCCCGCCACAGGGTCTTCGCGCTCGACGAGTCTCAGATTCTCAATGCCGCCGCGCGGTCCGATTTCCCATGCCCTCATCGGATCATGCCTCCCGGATCGGGGCGAAGACGCGGTCGATGAATTCCTTCACCTTCGCCTCCCTGTCAGCCGCCTCGCCAGTTTTCCCTTCCTCGAGCGCCAGCAGCCGCTCCTCCTGCACCCACACTTCCTGCGCGAGGTTCACCACCACTGCGACGAACCGGTCCATGCCCGGATCGGAAAAGAAGCGCGGATTGCCCTGGTCGTCGTAGAGGCTCGGCGGTGCGTCTTCGGGTCGGAGTTGCTCGCTCACCGCTTGAACGCCCCGAAGCCGTACCACATCACCCCTTCGGCGAGGCGTCCGGTGGTCTCCTGCCCCACGCCTTCGGCGCGGTCGCCCTTCGCCGCGTCGGCCACCGCCTGCGCGCCGTAAATGCCGATCGAAGGGACGACGAAGTCGAAAAAGTCCTCCGCGCCGAAACCCGCCCGCGTGCACAGCTCGCGCGGCACTTCGTCGCGATAGCCTTTGTAGTAAGGCTCGTTGTTATAGTAGCTGTCCCAGTCGAGATAGAACCCGTCGAACGCGCCCATCTGTTCGTTGGGCGGCAGCTCCATGTGGATCACCAGCCCGCCGGGTTTGAGCACGCGATACGCTTCCTCGAAGGCCTTGGCGCGCTGCTTTTTCGACAGTTCGTGCAGGAACATGCTCGACCACACCACGTCGAAGCTTTCGTCCTCGAAGGCGAGATCGTCGGCACACATCTGGCGGAAATGCACCTCCTGCCCCTGCATCTTCGCGCGCGCCGATCCATAGGCCAGCGGACCGGGTGCGGCGTCGATCGCGATCACTTCGGCATCGGGATAGGCCTGCTTCCACGGCAGCGTGTTGTGGCCGATCGTGCAGCCGGTATCGAGGATGCGCTGCGGCGCGAAATCAGGGAAGCGCTGCCTGACATACTGGCTCATCGACAGTCCGATATCGTCGAGATTTGCGCCCATCAGCCCCATCGAGAACACCGCAAGGCCCCGGTCGTAGACCGCGCCCGCCTCGAGGCTGTCCTCGCCGCGGGTGTAGCTGCCCGGCATCAAGTGAACGTCGATCGCATGGACGTTCGTCGGCACTTCCAGCGCGGGATCGAGCGTCAGCGACCCCGGCGCGTCCGCCGCCTTCGCCGCTTCCCCGGCCAGCCGCTCCGCCTCACGCTCGACACTGTCGGCGACGCTCGCCCACACCATTTTCTGCGCCTGCACCCGCATTGCGGAATAGATGTTGAACGCCGGATCGCCGCGCAGTGCCTGATGCGCCTCGCGGCTGGTCTTCGGCTCATGCCCGTGCTCCTTGCGGAATGCGGGGGCGGCGCGGCGTTCGTAGGCAGAGCGCATGTCGCTGGCGAGATCGTTGAGGATCAGGCTGCGCATCCCCGACACGAAGCGCCCGCGCGCGATCTCGTCCGGCGTGGCATCGGGTTTCATCGGGTGCTGGAGTTCGACGGTCATGGGCTGTCTCCTTCGGCGTCTGGTCCGACCACGGGCTTGTCGACCTGCGGAACCTCGGGGTCGGCGAAATCGGCGGTAAAGCGGTTGTCTCCCACGCGTCCTACCATATCCTCGCGCAGCGGCGCCTCGGCATAAATGGTAACGGTGTAATCGCCCGCTGCCGGGTTCTGGCGCAGCGGCAGGATCTTCTCCTGATAGACCCGGCTGTTCCAGAACGCGCGGGCATTTTCGATGCAGGGAAAGCGCACGGTGAGGTTGACGTAGTCGGGCGACACGTCGCCCTCGAACACCTCGAGCGGGCGCGGCATGGTGACGTAATACCCGCCGAGCTTCTGGTAGATTTCGCTATCGGCGATGGCGCGACCATAGGCCAGCATCCGGTCGCGATCGAGCGTGCGCCCCTCGACCACCATGTAGACCGGCGCGTCGCAGGTCGATGCAGGCGGCGGCGGCGCGGCCCCGGCGGGGACACCCTGCAACAGCAGCACGAGGGCAGGCGAAATCATGGGCTTTCAATCCTCCATTCGTCGCACAGTGTGCGCTTCCACGGCTTGCCGCCCTTGAACCATTGCCAGGTGCGCGCGCGGCTCTGCCCGTCGGGGGCGATGTTGATCATCTCGACATAATAAGCACCGGGTTCATCGAGCCGGTCGAGCTTGAGCATCAGCGTGTCCTCGGCCGTTTCCCAGCCATAGCCGCGGAACCGGTCGGTCTCCCAGTAGAGGCGGCTGCCATCGAGCCTGCCGCCGAATTCGTAGGTGGCCTCGCGCCCGTCTTCCCAGCTGAGCCAGTTGTGCTGGACGTAATGCCACTCGCCGGTGTCGGGAAACTCGCAATGGGTCCTGACCTTGTGGGCGTCGATCGGCGAGCCGTCGGCGTCGCAATGGCGGTACCAGCCGTCCCACCATCCTTCGTGGCGCAACATCGCGGGCATCGCCGCTTCGAGTTCGGCACGGTTGCTCACCCGCCTTGCCCCTCGCGATAGGCGTCGATCGGCAACGGCTGGCCGGTCTGGCGGATCAGCGCCTGTTCGCGCAGGAACCGCAGCATGCCGGTATCGCCCATCCGGCTCGGACCAAGCCCGGAGGCCTTGCGCGACACATTCGCCGCATCGCCGACCATGCTGGTGAGCGCGCCGTCCTGAAGGCTGATCGCCCCGGCATCCAGCCGCGTGCCGATACTTGCCGCCTCTTCCAGCGAGCCCGCCAGCACCGCGGCGGACAGGCCGTAATCGGTGTCGTTCGCCTGCGCGATCGCCGCGTCGAGATCGTCGTAGATAGTCACAGGGATGACCGGGCCGAATGTCTCCTCGCGCATCACCGCCATGTCGGCGGTGACCTCGGCGAGCACGGTCGGGCGCAGATACTTCCCGCCACCGAGCGTTTCGATCGTCCCGCCGGTCAGCACCCTCGCGCCTTTCGCTCGGGCATCGTCGATCTGCGCCTGCACCTTGTCGGCCTGGGCCGGGAAGATGAACGGGCCGAGATGACCCTGCGCCGGATCGGGATAGGTGAGGTCTACACGCTCGGCCCCGGCCACCAGCGCGGCGAGGAACGGATCGGCGATTGCTCGCGCGACATAGACTCGCTCGATCGACTGGCACGCCTGCCCGGTCGCCACGATCGAAGAGCGCAGCGCCACGCCCGCCGCCCATGCAGGATCGGCGCTAGCGGTGACGATCATCGGGTCCTTGCCGCCGAGTTCGAGATTGGCCGGAATCAACCGGCGCGCGGCGGCTTCCGCCACCTTGCGTCCGGTTGCGGTCGAGCCGGTAAAGCAGACATAGTCGACCTCTTCGATGAGCGCCTGCCCGACCTCAGGCCCGCCCATGACATAGGCAAGCGGCAATTCGGGCACTTGCGCGATCACGTCGCGCATCGGCTCGACAAAACGCGGGGTGACTTCGGACGGCTTCACCAGCGCCGCGCTGCCGGCCATCAGCGCCGGAACCGCGTCGATATGGCTGAGGATGACCGGGAAGTTCCATGGACAGATCGCGCCGAACAAGGGGAAGGCGCTGTATTCGGTTACGATCTCGATCCCCGGCGTCGCCGAGGGCTTGGGACAGCGATCGAGCGCAGCGAACAGCTCAGGACCACGCGCCGCCCAGCGACGGATATTGCCGACGCAGCCCTGCACCTCGATCCACGAAACCGCACCGCGCCCGGTATCGACGGTGAGAGTTGCGGCAATCTGAGGGGCTGCGGCCTCGATCGCATCGGCGAAGCGGCTCAGCACCTTGGCGCGCCCAACAGGCCCCATCGCTTCCCATGCAGGTTGCGCTGCACGCAAGCGCGCGGCTTCGGTGGCGATCTCGTCGCGGGTGGAACCAGAGAATTCGTAATCCTCTTCTCCCGTGCGCGGATTGCGGGCCTTCACTGCTGGCTCTCCCATGCGCTCACGATGTCTTCCCCTCGCGCAAACCATGCCTCCGCTCGCTGGGCGAGATCGGCGAGCAGGCATTCGAGCGCTCCGATGCGGTAGGGCAGGCCCATGATGTAGGGCGTCAGGTGGATCGGCAGCATCCGGCCCGACCCTTCGCGCGCCGCCTCGGCCACAAGCCACTCGAACGCGTCGCGCATGCTCTCGGCCCAGCTGTCGGCGCCTTTCTGCTGGACGGTGATGATCTGGCGGTCGCTCAGCTCATGATTGAGCGGCAGGTCGATCAGGCCGTTCTCGAAACGATAGGGCAGTTCATCGTTCACCCAGTCGCAGCAATAGCTCAGCCCCTCGTCCTTGAGGATGTCGAGCGTATGCCAGCTTTGCTGCCGCGCGATCGACAGCCAGCCCTTCGGCCGCGCGCCGGTTGCGCGTTCCAGTCGCCCCATCGCATCGCCGATCAGCGCGCGTTCGTCGGCTTCGGAGAGGGTGGAATCGATCGTGCCGTTCATGTCGGTCGAATAGGCGATGATTTCGTGCCCGCCCGCCTGCACCGCTGCGATCAGTTCGGGATAACGTTCCGCGACGGCAGCGTTGGCGGCGAAACTGGCTGTCACCCCGGCCCTTTCGAACGCCTCCAGCATCCGCCATGCGCCGACGCGGTTGCCGTAATCGCGCGCGGTGTAGTGGCGATAGTCGGGATAGGGCGTGACCATGTGGCCCGGTGCCTTGAACGGACCGCCGGGCGTGATCGGGAACCATTCGAGGCTGACGCACAGCCACACCGCGACCGAGCCGCCCGGCCATTCGACCGGCGGGCGGGTGTGCATGTTCGACCAGCGATAGAGTTCGTGATCGTAGCCCTCGCGGCGCTTCCGGTATTGGGTGTAGCTGTCGGGGAGAGTCATCGCTGCGCCCTCCCCACTTGGTCACGCCAGGCATCGACGATTTCGCCCGCGCGCGCGATCCATGCGCGGCCATCCTTGGCGATATGCTCCAGCGCTTCTTCGAACGGGCCGATCCGGTGCGGCTGGCCGATCAGGTAGGCGTGCAGCGGGATGCACATCACGGTGCCCGAACGCTCGCCCTCCTCGGCCAGCCTTTCGAACTGCCGCACCAGCGTCTCGGCGTATTCGCGGCCCGACATGTTGTAGACGAAGAAGCCGTAATGGTCGTTGACCTCGAGGCTGTAGGGGATCGAGGCGAGCCGCCCCTTGGCGACGTTCACCTCCTGCACCTGGTCGTCGTGATAGAGGTCGCAGGTGTAATCGAGGCCGTATTCCGCCAGCAAGTCGAGCGTGCGCGGCGTATGCGTCAGCGCCGGGGCGAGCCAGCCGCGGATACGCTGGCCGGTCGCGTTCTCGACCGTCTTGATCGAGTCCTCGATGATCGCGCGTTCCTGCGCCTCGGTCATGTCGTAGGAATAGCGGGTGTTGTAGATGCCATGGCTGAAGAACTCCCAGTCGCGCGCGTTCGCGTCGGCGACGACTTCAGGATGGTGCTGGCACAGCGCGACCGACAGGCTCACCGAACCGGGAAAGCCGTGTTTCGACATGACCTCGGCCATGCGCCAGTGGCTCACCCGGTTGGAGTGGTCGCGATGCGAATAGCCGACGACGCTCGGTGCGGGATGCGGCCACGGGTTGCGCTTGGGATGGATCGGGGGGTCGATTTCGTAATATTCGAGGTTTGGCGCGACCCACACAGCGACCGATTTGCCGCCGGGCCATTCGATCTTGGGGCGTCCTTGGTACGGTTGGTAATCGTAAAGCCCGGGATCGGGCGCGCCTTCCTGCATGCTTCAGCGCGCCTCCAGCCAGTCGATCACCGCCTGAACCGGCTCGACATCGGCGTATTTCAGCTGAAGGTCGGTAAGGTTGGCGAAGTGATAGCTTTCGTGCTTGTCGGCGCAGGTTTCGATCGGAACGATCGTGCGATAGCCGTGGCTCAGCGCATCGACCGCCGTCGCGCGCACGCAGCCCGAGGTCGATCCGCCCGTCACCACGACGGTGTCGACCCGGTGAAAGGTCAGGTAGCTCGCCAACGGCGTCTCGAAAAACACGCTCGGCGTCCGCTTGGTGAAGGTCAGATCGTCGGCGTCGATTGCGCAGCGCGGATCGAAGCGGTGACGCTCGCTGTCATACCTGATGTTCTGTAGCGAATCCTCGGTATCGGTGCGCGTGCCCCATACTCCGGCATCGCCCGCGTCATGCTTGTACGCGACCCGGCTCCAGATCACCGGCATGCCCTTTGCGCGCGCCAACCGACTGATCGTATTGATATATTCGATCTGGCGCGGATCGGTTTCATAAGCGGTCTTGAACAAATCGGTGCGGGTATAGGCCTGCTGCACATCGACATTGACGATTGCCAGCTTTGCGCCAAAGCCGAACTTCTTGCGCGCCGGATTGGCCATCACTTCGTCGAAGATCTGGCGCGCGGTCCTGCCATCCTCGACCATTTTCGTGCCGATCAGCTCCGCCATCGATGCTCCCTTCGATTCCGCTTTGACAACGGACAATAGAGACGCGTAGAGGCTTGTCGAGCAAAATTTGTCCGGACAACTTTGTGCACCCGATCACTCGCCATATCCTGACCATCCCGGCCCAAAATGGAAAGGGCTCGCGGAAGGTCCATTATCGCCGCTGCGGCAGCGGTCCGGCCCTGTTGATGGTGCACCAGAGCCCGCGCTCCTCGGCGGAATATGCCGCGCTGATGCAGCAATGGGGCGAGCATTTCACCTGCATCGCGCCCGATACGCCGGGCTTCGGCCAGTCCGATCCGCTGCCGGGCGAACCCGAGATCGCCGAATTCGCCGATGCGCTGTGCGAATTTCTCGACGCGTTGGGGGTCGGGCAGGTCCCGGCCTACGGCTTCCATTCGGGCGGGATCATCCTCGTCACCGCGCTCAAGCGCCAGCCGCACCGCTTCGCCTGCCTCGCGGTCGGCGGCTATGCGATATGGACCGAGGAGGAAATGCGCATCTTCGGCACCCGCTACCTCCCCGAGTTCCACCCCAGCGATTACGGCGAGCATCTCACCTGGCTGTGGAACCGGATGCTCGAACAGAGCTGGGTGTTCCCATGGTTCGATACCCGCGAAGACGCGCGGCTGTCGGTCGCCCATGCCGATGTGGCACGGGTGGCGCAGGCAGTCTCCGAAATGCTCGACGCGGGCAATGCCTACCGCGCGGGTTATGGCGCGGTGCTGCGCGCGCCGCGCGACATTCCGCCTGCCGATGCGCCCCCTGAAACAGGAAATTGGCCGCCGTGCCTCATCACCGCCTATGATGGCGACCCGCTGCAGGCGCATATCGACCGGCTGGGCCACATGCCTGCTGGCTGGCGCGCTGAGAAAGTGCGCTCGCCAGCCGATCATCAGGCGGCAAGCCTCGCTTTCCTGCAGGACCATGTCGACGATGCGGCATGCCCAGAGCTTGCCGAGAATGCGGATGAAGGCTGGTTGTCGCTGGATGGAGGCCTCATCCATTGGAAGGGCACGAAGGGCGGAAGCCTCATCCTGCACGGTCCAGCCGAACAAATGTGCGAGCCGGGTGAAGGGGACATCGCCATCGACGTTCCCGGACACGGCCAGTCGGACGCTTTCGATGACGCGAAAGCCGCTGTCGATTCCGCCGCCTCCGCGCTCGGTGCAAGCGATATCGTCTGGCCCTCCCCACCTGCGGGCGATCCCAACCACCTCTATCCCGACATGACGCCCGACCGGTTCGGCGAGTACCTCCAGCGCGCCTGGGCCGTCGCTCGCGCCGAGGCATTCTTCCAGCCGTGGTACGAAGCAAGCGCCGCCAATGCGATCCCGCTCGATCCTGCCCGCCTCGACCCCGCCGCCCTCCACGCCCGCGCCCTCGCCCGGATCCGCGCCGGCGATGCCGCGCGGCGCTGGCACGAAACCCTTCTCAACCTCGACGGAGCCCCCCGATGACGACGTTCGCCGAAGCCATGCCGCTGCTCGCTCGCCACGAAGGCGTGTGGGATGGCACCTATTCCTATTTCAATGCCCAAAACGAGAAGATCGACGAGCATGCCAGCCGTTTGCTGTGCCGCATCACCGGCGACGACGACATTCCGTACCACCAGACCAATTACTACACCTGGCCCGACGGCCGCACCGAGACGCGCGATTTCCCCGCGACCTATCGCGATGGGCGCATCTGGTGGGACAACGAGCTGATCCAGGGCTGGGCCGCCGAAGTCCCGCTCGACGAATACAACCGCACCATGATGCTGTATTGGCAGCGGACCGGCGATCCGTCGCTGTATCTCTATGAGCAGATCCAGATTTCGGACGACGGGCAAAACCGCTGCCGCACGTGGCACTGGATCCGCAACGGGTTGCTGGAAACGCGCACCGCGATCCAGGAGACCTTCGTGACCAGGGACTGGCGGAGCGTCGACGAGGAGATGAAGGCGGAGGCCTGACGCGACGATGGGACGAACGCTGTTCGACAGGATCTGGGAAACGCATGCCGTCGCCGACACGCCCGGCGGTGCGACCCTGATCGCGATCGACCGCGTCTTCCTGCACGAACGCACCGGCGCGGCGGCGCTGGGCCGGATGGCCGAACTGGGCCGTGTGGTGCGCGATCCTTCTCGTGTTTTCGCGGTGATGGACCACATCGTCGACACGCGTCCCGGGCGCGGCGACGGCACTCTTCTTGAAGGCGGGGAAGGCTTCATCACCGAGACGCGCGCGGCCTGCAAGGCGGCAGGGATCACGCTGTTCGACGTCAACGATCCCGGTCAGGGCATCGTCCACGTCATCAGTCCAGAGCACGGAATCGTGCTTCCCGGCCTGACGCTGGTCGCGCCCGACAGCCATACCTGCACGCAAGGCGCGTTCGGCGCGCTCGCCTGGGGCATCGGCAGCAGCGAAGCCGAACACGCGATGGTCACCGGGACCCTGCGGCTCGACAGGCCCAGGACAATGCGCGTGCAGTTCGACAGCGCGCTTGCGCCGGGCGTCACCGCCAAGGACATGGTGCTGTCGCTGATCGCCAAACACGGCGCGGGCGGCGGTGCGGGTCACGTGGTCGAGTTTGCGGGCGAGGCCGTTCGGGCGCTCGACATGGAAGGGCGCATGACGCTGTGCAACATGGCGACCGAATTCGGCGCGATGACCGGGCTGATCGTTCCGGATGCAAAGACCTTCGCGTATCTCGCGGGCCGCCGATACGCGCCCGAGAGCTTCGACGGTTCCTACTGGCACGCGCTCACCAGCGACGAGGACGCGGCGTTCGACCGCGAGATCGTCATCGACGCGTCCGCCATCGCGCCGATGGTGAGCTGGGGCACCAGTCCCGAACAGGCGATCCCGGTAAGTGGCACGGTGCCGCAAGGACCGGAGCGCGCGCACGAATACATCGGGCTCGAACCGGGGGCGGCGCTGGCCGGAACCCCGGTCGATGCCGCGTTTATCGGCAGCTGCACCAACAGCCGGATTTCCGACCTGCGCCGGGCGGCGGCAATTCTCGAAGGCCGCCGGATCGCACCGTCGATCAGGAAGGCGCTGGTCGTACCCGGCTCGCTCGCGGCAAAGCGGCAGGCCGAGGCCGAGGGGCTCGACGCGGTGTTCGAAGCCGCCGGGTTCGAATGGCGGATGAGCGGCTGCTCGCTGTGCTTCTTCGCCGGGGGCGAGGCTTTCCCCAAAGGCTCGCGGGTGATCTCCAGCACCAACCGCAATTTTGAAGGGCGCCAAGGGCCCGGCATCCGCACCCACATCGCCTCGCCCGAAACGGTCGCGGCAAGCGCCCTCGCCGGCGCCATCGCCGACCCGCGGGAATACGTCCGCGAAGAGGTTCCGGCATGAGCGCCTTCCCCGAGCCACTGACCAGCATCGCCGTGCCGATCCTGCGCGACAATATCGACACCGACACGATCATCCCGAGCCGCGAGATGCGCTCGACCGGGCGCACCGGTCTCGCCGATGGGCTGTTCGCCCCGTGGCGCTACACCGACGCGGTGACGCGCACTCCGGATCCGGACTTCGCTCTCAACCGGCCCGAATATCGCGACGCGCGCATCCTCGCCGCCGGAGCCAATTTCGGCTGCGGATCGAGCCGCGAGCACGCGGTCTGGGCGCTCGCCGAATACGGCATTCGCGCGATTGTCGCGGAGAGCTTCGCGCCGATCTTCCGCGGCAATTGCATCCGCAATTTCGTGCTGCCGATCGCGCTTGAGCGCACCGCGATTGAAGCACTGGCGGGGCGCGAGATATCGATCGACCTCGAAGCGCAGGAAGTGCGCAGCGATGCGGGCGATCACCGGTTCGAGATCGATCCCGAGGCGAAGCAGATGCTGGCCGAAGGGCTGGATGCGATCGATCTTACCTTGACGCAAGCAAGCGCTATCGAAAACTGGACGGCACACGACCGTTCGGCGCGACCGTGGGTCTATTGGGAGGCCACAGCATGACCGAAATCCTCGTCTCCGAAGTCGGCCCGCGCGACGGGCTGCAGTCGATCGACCGGGTAATGCCGCTCGAAGCCAAGCAGCGCTGGATCGCCGCCGAGGCGGCTGCGGGCGTGCGCGAGATCGAGGTCGGCAGCTTCGTTCCGGCCAAGCTGCTCCCGCAGATGGCCGACACCGCGGAGCTGGTTGCCTTTGCCAAGGGGATCGATGGTCTGACTGTCGTTACGCTGGTGCCCAACGCGAAAGGCGCGCAATTCGCGGCGCAGGCGGGCGTCGACGCGATGAGCATCCCGTTCTCGATGAGCGAAACCCATTCGCTCAAGAACGTGCGCAAGGATCATCCGGCTATGCTGGAGGAGATCCGGGCCGCCGCCGAGATCGCGCGCGAACACGGCATCCACTTCGCAGTCGGGCTGTCGACCGCGTTCGGCTGCACGATCGAGGGCGCGGTGAGCGAGGATCAGGTAGTGCGCCTCGCCGAAAAGGCCGTCGAAGCCGGAGCGCGGGAACTCTCGCTGTCGGACACGACCGGATATGCCGACCCGGCGCAGGTCCGGCGGCTGACCCGCAAGGTGAAGGCGGCGGTCGGCGGCGACCTGCTCACCACTCTCCACCTCCACAACACGCGCGGGCTGGGCCTCGCCAATGTGGTTGCCGGACTGGAGGAAGGGATCACGACTTTCGACGCCTCGCTCGGCGGGTTGGGCGGCTGCCCCTTCGCGCCCGGTGCGAGCGGCAATCTCGTCACCGAGGATCTGGTGCTGATGCTCAATTCGATGGGCTACACCACCGGGATCGATCTCGAGAAGCTGCTCAAGGTGCGCAACATCATCGAAGAGGCGCTGCCGGGCGAACCGCTCTACGGCTTTACCCCCGATGCCGGGCCGATGCTCGATTACAAGCAGAGGGTCGCCGCATGAGCGCACCCGCCCCGCTCGCCGGGATCACCGTCGTCGAGTTCACCCACATGGTGATGGGGCCAGCCGTCGGTCATATCCTCGCCGGGCTCGGGGCCGAGGTGGTGCGGGTCGAACCGATCGGCGGCGATCGCACGCGGCGGCTGATGGGTTCGGGCGCGGGCTATTTCCCGATGTACAATCGCGGCAAGCAGTCGATCTGCCTCGACCTGAAGAGCGAAGAGGGCCTCGCCGTAGCGAAGGACCTGATCGCCGGTGCCGATATCCTGGTCGAGAATTTCCGCCCCGGCGCGCTCGACCGGCTCGGGCTCGATTACGACAGCTGCGCAACGGCCAATCCGCGCCTGATCTACTGCTCCGAAAAGGGCTTCCTGCCCGGCCCTTACGAGAACCGCACCGCGCTCGACGAGGTCGCGCAAATGATGGGCGGGCTCGCCTACATGACCGGCCCGCCGGGCCAGCCGCTGCGCGCCGGGGCGAGCGTGATCGACGTGACCGGCGGCATGTTCGGCGTGATCGGCGTGCTTGCAGCGCTCGAGGAACGTCACCGCACCGGCAAGGGGCAGAAGGTCACCGCGAGCCTGTTCGAAACCACCATCTACCTCGTAGGCCAGCACATGGCGCAATACGCCGTCACCGGCACGCCCGCCGCGCCGATGCCCGCGCGGGTCTCCGCCTGGGCGATCTACGACGTATTCGAGACGCGCGACGATCCGGTCTTCATCGGCGTGGTCACCGATGCGCTGTGGGAGAAATTCTGCGCGCTGTTCGGTCTCGACGAGCTGTGGGCGGACGAGAGCCTGCGCGAAAACAACGCCCGGGTGCAGGCGCGCGATCGGATCATGCCGGTGATCCGCGATCTCGTTGGGGGGATGACGGCGGCAGAGGTCATCGCCAAGCTCGATGGCAGCGGGCTCCCATTTGCGCCGATCGGCAAGCCCGAGGACATGTTCGACGACCCGCACCTCAACACCGGCGGTCTGGAGGACGTGACGCTCGACAACGGCACGCCGGTGCGCCTGCCGACGATCCCGCTCGAAATGGGCGGGCACCGGATCGGTGCGCCGCAGCACCTGCCCCAGCCCGGCCGCGATGCGCGCGCGGTGCTCGCTGGATTGGGCTACGGATCCGCGCGGATCGACGCGCTGATCGAGGGTGGCGCTGTGGGAGAGAGCGAATGAGGTGGATTGCTACGATCTTGGCAGCGGGCATCCTGTCCGGATGCGTGGTCGATATCGACAACCGCAGCGAGATGGCTGCTGCGCCGGCTCCCCGCGCCGCCGGGGTCGAAGCTCCGACCGAACGCCTGCCGACCGATGTCCGCCGATCGACCATCATCGTGCGCGATATCGAGAATTCGCTGACTCTCTACCGCGACGTGATCGGGCTCGAGGTGAACTACGACACCGAAGTCACCACATCGGGCGTCGCGCTGCCGGCGGGCGAGCCGGGCGCGACTGCGCGGCTCGTCCTGCTCAACGCCAACGACCCATGGGTCGGGTGGATCGGGCTGATGGAATGGCTCGACCCGCCGATCCCGGCGGGCGATTACCCCAAGCGCATGGGCCCCGGCGGCGTGGTGATCGTGCTCAACACCGACGATGTCGAAGGGCGCTGCGAAGCGGCCAAGGCGGTCCCCGGCGTGACCTTCACCGCCGAACCGCGCCTGCAGGTCTATCCCGGCCGCGATGGCGGGCCGGACATTCGCGTGATGGGCTGCAACTTCTTCGACCCCGACGGGATCCTGATCGAGCTCAACCAGATCCTGGAATGAGCCTCTAGATCACGAAGTCGATCGGGTCGGGCAGCTTGCTGCGATTGACCACCATCTGCCCGTGGAGGGTCTGGATCTGATTGCTTCCGGTCCTGACGAACAGGAACGGCAGCAGGCCGTGCAGCATGCAGGCGAACCCGCCCAGCACCATCCGCACGCCAAACCGCGTCGCATGGAGGAAGTGCTCGAAGTAGCTTTCCCCCACGCTCGCAGGGTGTTCGGTGAAGGCGCGCCTCAGGCGGGAAATCGGCATCGAAGGTGGCTCCTCTAATCGATCAGCAGGATCGCCGCAGCGAGTGCGGCCAGGAACGAGACGAAGGTCGCGGAAAAGACCGGGACCAGCGGTCGCCACCCGGCCTCGATCAGCAGCGACAGGCGCGACCGCATGGCGGTGGCAATAACTGCCAGAAGCAGCAGGAATTTCGACGCTTCGAGCCCGCCCTCGGCAATGTCCGGCGGGACTGCGACCACCGAACTGACCGCAACCGTGGCCAGGAAGGCGAGGATGAACCACGGCAAGGAAAGCCTGCGCCAGATTGGGCGCAATGTCCTCGATGCGTCGCCCGGGCTTTGCGACGCATCACCCAGCCAGACCGCGACAAGTGCGACGACTGGCGCCAGCAAGGCGACGCGGGTGAGCTTGATGATGGTCGCCTGCTCGCCCGCATTCTCGGAAATGGCGTAGCCGCCGCCGATCGCCTGTGCGACATCGTGGATCGATGCGCCGACGAGATAACCCGCCTGTGCGTCGGTCAACTCCAGCGCGCCGGCGATCACCGGATAGAGCGACAGCGCAAATGCGCTCGCCAGCGCCACGCCGACGAGGGTAATGGTAAAGCGTGCCTGATCGAGCCGGTCCTGCCCGATCACGGCATAGAGCGCCAGCGCGGCAGACGCGCCGCAAATCGCCGTAGCCCCTCCCGCCAGCGCGCCGGCGTAGCGGCCCTGTCCGCTAAGGCGCGCTCCGACGATCCCGGCGGCAAACGCGCTTCCCATGATCAACACCAGCCCGGCAAACGGCATCCATCCCAAACCGGATACGTCCATCACCGTCA
The DNA here is from genome assembly GCF_018205975.1 of Erythrobacter sp. JK5. Classification (NCBI taxonomy): domain Bacteria; kingdom Pseudomonadati; phylum Pseudomonadota; class Alphaproteobacteria; order Sphingomonadales; family Erythrobacteraceae; genus Erythrobacter; species Erythrobacter sp. JK5. The sequence goes on from NZ_CP073577.1 coordinate 2,354,467, forward strand.
GTTGCAGGCCGAGCAGCACGATCCCGAGGCGCAGGAAATGCCGTGCCGCGAAATCGAGTCCGGCTTCGAGCGCGCCCAGCTGCGCAAGGAAGTTCAGCGCCAGCCCGATCAACAGCCCGAGCAGGATCGCGGGAAACCCGTAGTGCTCGGCCAGCCACAAGGATGCGAGCGCCGCGATCAGGCAGGTGAGCAATCCCGGCACCAGCTCGCGCAGGGAAACACGACGCACAGCGGTTGGACGCTCCGCCTGATAGTATTCGCCGAACAGGTCGCCGGCATAGAGAGCTGGATCGGGCCGCTGCACCGTCATGCCTCTACACCGACAGGTCGGGTCCGTCGATCAGCAGCACCTGCACTTCGGCCAGCCCTTCGCGCAGCTTCTTTGCCTCGGCATACTCCGGGCTGTTCCAGAATGCTTTCGCCGCAGCGCGGTCGGGCCATTTGGAGATCACCATCGAGGCACCGTCTCCGAATTCGCCCTCGAGACATTCCGCGCCGGGGCCGCGCAAGAGGTATTCGCCACCGAATTTCGGGATGAGTTCAGCCGCCGCCGCGCCGTAGCCCGAAATGAATTTCTCGCGGTCGGAGATGGCGGCGGTGACGATCATGTAGGCGGGCATCGGCGTTGCTCCTCAAAAGGGTTTGACCGCGCCCAGGAAACAGACCGAGGCGATGGTGATCCAGTAGATATAGGCCGCGAGCCGCGCCATCCCGATCTCGCGGGCGAGCGCGGCCTCCTGTGCGGCGTCGGGTCCCATCGCCAGGATGCGAAACCGCTCGGTCCAGCGGCGCATGACGAGCCGCAGGAACAGCCCGATGCACAGCGCAAAGGCATAGAGCGCCATCTTCGCCGGGTACCAGTCGTTCCCCTCGCCGCTTGCGATCGGCCCGCTGCCGCCGAACGCCATGAAGGCGCTGACGAACAGCGCCGCGATCAGCGGATAACGCAGCAGTTCCTCGGCGCGAGTGACGGTGATCCCGATATCGGTCTCGCGCTTGATGAAGGCGGTCCAGGTAATCGCCAGCCAGACGGCGAAGAACAGCCACATCCACCAGATGCCGCTCCCTTCGAGCCACGGAACGAAACCGTAGATCTTGCCCATATGCAGACCGAGCGGCAGCAGCAGCACGATACCGGTGCGCGCGAGGATGTCGATGCGGTAGGCGGTTTCCATGTGCCGCCTGCGCTCCTCCAATGACAGCGCGGGGTTGGTGACGTGATAGCTGGTCTGGAACACGCCCCATTCGCCGCCCAGCCAATACACCATCGCGAGGATGTGAACCCAGCGCAGAATGCTGAGCTCGTTCACCGTCAAGAATTCCATGATCCCTCCCCCGTGCGCGAGCCGTTACTCGCGCGACAATCGCTCCACTATGTCCTTGATCGGCGGGTCGCTCGCTTCCATCGCCTCGACCTCTTGCTGGAACCCGCGCATGATCCGCGCGAGATAGGCGCGGGTGGCGAGCGCGCGTTCCTCGCCCGCCTCGCGATCGGGCTGATAGTTTTCGATGTCTGCGCGCTTCAGCACGCCCTTTTCGTCGAGCAGCCGCTCGATCGTGTCGTTGCGTTCGCGCAGCGCCGATACCTCGGCGGCGAGCGCGAACACGGTCGAATACAGCCGGTCAAGCGCCGGGTCGTCGAAATATTCGGGGCGCTTGCCCTTGGCGCGCTTGCCCGACAGCGCGACCCAGTCGATCCCCTCGGTCACGCCGCTGCCGCCTGGCTTGCCTGTTTCTGGGCGGGCTTCCACGCGCCATAGGCGTTCCAGATCGCGGCGCGGCCGAAATCCTCCTCGCCGTCGTCGGGCGAAGGCGGGAAGATCGCCGGATCGACCACCGCCCGTACGCCGGCGACAAACTGGCTTTCGCGCGGGAACCCGGCCTCGGCCATCACCTGCTTCAAGTCCTGCCCGTGCATCGCCGACCAGAATGGCTCGTTGTTGTTGAACGCATCCCAGTCGCGCATGAACTGTTCGAACAGCGGCATGTCGTCGGAATATTGCGGCTGTTCGATATGCAGGATCAGCCCGCCCGGCGCGAGCACGCGGTTGGCTTCGGCCAGCAGTTTCGGCATCGCCTTGCTCGAAAGCTCGTGCAGGAACATCGTCGTCTGCACCCAATCGAAACTGCCATCGGCCCAGCGCGACAGGTCTTCGCCAGAAGCCTGCACGAACCGGATGTTCTTGACCCCCATCGCCGCCGCGCGCGCCGCGCCATAGCGCAAGGAAGCCGCGGCGGTGTCGATTGCGATCACTTCCGCTTGCGGAAAGGCCTGCGCGATCGGCACCGCGTTGTGGCCGACGGTGCAGCCGATATCGAGGATGCGTTTGGGCTGCCAGTCGGGGCGTTCCTTCTTCACCCATTCGACCACCGCCTGACCGCCGCCATCGTTGAGCCCGCCCAGCGCGCCGCCGGTGGTTGCAAACAACCCGACATCATAATTCGCGCCGACCGTGACGTCGCCGGGGCGCTCCTCGGAATGATAGCCGCCCGGCTGGCAATGGATGTCGACCGCGGTCTGGTAGTGCGGCTGCGCGACCGCGGGATCGAGTTCGAGCATGTCCGAATGCTCGTTATACTGGCTCGCCATGGCGTCGAGTTCGTCGAGCTGGCGCAGCACAACCTGCCGCCCGAAATGCTGGCGCATTTCCATCGAGTTGCGCTTCAACGCCGACCACATGCGGTGCCACGAATCCTTGTTCATCGCGTCGCGGATCTCGTAGCGGTGTTCGGGATCGCGGCCATGCTCGGCGCGAAACGCCGGCAGCACGCGCCGTTCGTACGCGATCCGGTTGCCCGCGCCGATCGGCCCCGAAAGGTAGCGGTTGAAGTGCGTGAGGAAATTGAACCGCGCCGCTTCGTCGTGATTGGTGCGCGGCATCATCGGATGGCGCGTCAGCGCGGTGTAGGGCGGGGGCAGATCGGAAGCCATGAACTCACCTATTGTAAATTTGTCCGGACAAATTCGCGCGAACCATCCGTGTTGTCAACTCCAACCCTGCATACCGGGGCTTCGTTCCGCCGTCCTTGATCGCGCGCAAACGACCGGGCGGGCAGGCTGCGCTTGAAGTCGCCGCTTTCCGGGTCCAGATCGCTGCCATTCGACTCGGTTTCAGGATCCGCCCCCAAGTGAACGCCCCCGACTTTACCTCTGCCCAGATGCTCGATCGCAGCGAATTGCGCCGCGCCTTCCGCGCCGAGGAGGAGGCCTGCATCGCCGAGCGGCTCGAACAGGCACGCCCGGCGGCCAAGGTGCACGACCGCGCGGCGGCACTGGCGATCGAGCTGATCGAGGGCGCACGCGCGAAGAAAGCGAGCGGGATCGACGCGTTCCTGCAGCAATTCGGGCTCGACACCGAAGAAGGCATCGCGCTGATGTGCCTTGCCGAAGCGCTGCTGCGCGTGCCCGATGCCGACACCGCCGACGCGCTGATCAAGGACAAGATCGAACCGATCGACTGGGGCGAGCACCTCGGCGAAAGCGCCTCGACCTTCGTCAACGCCGCGACCTTCTCGTTGATGCTGACCGGCGAAGTGCTCGAACAGCCCGACGCCCACCAGCGGGGCATGGGATCGACGCTCAAGCGGACGGTCAACCGGCTCGGCGAACCGGTAATCCGCAAGGCGACCTTGCAGGCGATGCGCATCCTCGGCGGGCAGTTCGTCTACGGCCGGACCATCGACGAAGCGCTCAAACGCGCCAAGCCGGAGCGGGCGAAGGGGCTGACGCATTCGTTCGACATGCTCGGCGAAGCGGCGATGACCTATGGTGATGCGGAGAAGTACCGCCAGGCCTACGACCGCGCGCTCGATCGGCTGGCGGCCGAGGCGAGCGGCGGGATCGACCCGTCCCCGGGCATCTCGGTCAAGCTGTCGGCACTGCATCCGAAGTACGATGTCTTCCACGCCGAGAAAGCGCGCGCCGATATCGTTCCGGTGGTGAAGGCGCTGGCGATGAAGGCGCGCGATGCGAACATTCACTTCACCGTCGACGCTGAGGAAGCCGAGCGGCTCGAACTCTCGCTCGACATCATCGAGGCGCTGGTCGGCGATGACGAGCTGTTCACCCGCGCGGACGGCTCGCGCTGGGAAGGGTTCGGGCTGGCGCTGCAGGCCTACCAGAAACGCGGCGTGCCGCTGTGCGACTGGGTCGCGAAACTCGCGCGGCGGCACGGGCGCAAGCTGTTCGTGCGGCTGGTCAAGGGCGCATACTGGGACAGCGAGATCAAGATCTCGCAGGTCGGCGGTTATGCCGACTACCCGGTCTTCACGCGCAAGCTCGCCACCGACGTGTCCTACCTCGCCTGCGCCGCGCGGCTGTTCGAGCACGACGACGTGATCAAGCCCGCGTTCGCCACCCACAACGCCTACACCATCGCAGCGGTGAAGGAGATGAGTTCCGGCAAATCCTTTGAATTCCAGAGGCTCCACGGCATGGGCGAGGAAGTCTACGACGCGCTGCACAAGCTCGAAGGCAATTCCCGCACCCCCGTCCGCATCTACGCGCCGGTCGGCGGGCACAAGGAGCTGCTCGCCTATCTCGTACGCCGCCTGCTCGAAAACGGCGCCAACACCAGCTTCGTCAACCGCATGGGCGATGCCGATGTTCCGGCGGAGGAACTGGTCGGCGATCCGGTGGCGGAGCTTGCGGCGATGGAGCCGCGCCGCAACCCGGCGATCCCGCTGCCCAAGGACATTTTCGGCGAGCGGAAGAACAGCGCCGGGATCGACCTCGCCGATCCGCTGGTGCTGGGGCCGTTGCAGGCGCAGTTGGGCGAGCTGGCGAGCCGCGACTGGAGCGCCGAGCCAACGTTTCCCGCCGAAGAAGCGGGCGAAATCGCGCCGATCACCTCGCCGCAGGACACGCGCATCGAAGTCGGCACCCGCCGCGACGCCACGCCCGCCGAAGTCGACGCTGCGATCGCCCGTGCGCTCGAAATCCAGCCGGGCTGGGATGCGCTGGGCGGAGAGAAACGCGCGGTTCTGCTCGAAGAGGCCGCCAACCTGTTCGAAGCGCACACGCCCGAATTCCTGTCGCTGTGCCAGCGCGAAGCGGGCAAGACGCTGCTCGATGCGGTGCTCGAACTGCGCGAGGCGGTCGATTTCCTGCGTTACTACGCCAGCGAGGCGCGGCGGCAGTTTGCCGAACCGATGATCCTCCCCGGCCCGACCGGCGAGGAGAACACGCTGAGCCTCCACGGGCGCGGGGTGTTCGCCACCATCAGCCCGTGGAATTTCCCGCTCGCGATCTTCATCGGCATGGCGTCGGCCGCGCTCGCCGCGGGCAACAGCGTCATTGCCAAGCCGGCCGAGCAGACCCCGCTGATCGCCGCGCTCGCGGTGAAGCTGTGCCACGCAGCGGGCATTCCGCCCGAAGCGCTGCAACTGCTCCCCGGCGCGGGCGAAGTCGGTCAGGCGATCACCTCCGACCCGCGCATTGCCGGGGTCGCCTTCACCGGATCGACCGAGACCGCGCGCGCCATCAACCGCACGCTCGCCGCGCGCGATGCGCCGATCGCGACGCTGATCGCCGAAACCGGCGGGCAGAACGCGATGATCGTCGATTCCTCCGCGCTGCCCGAACAGGTGGTGCGCGACGTGCTCGCCAGCGCGTTCCAGAGCGCGGGCCAGCGCTGCTCGGCGCTGCGGGTGCTGTACCTGCAGGACGACGTCGCCGACGAGATGCTGGCGATGATCCGCGGCGGGTTCGAAGCGCTCACGGTGGGCGATCCGGCGGAACTCGCCACCGATGTCGGCCCGGTGATCGACGGCGATGCCCACGCCGCGCTCGAACGCCATGTCGCGCGCTGCAAGAAGCAGGGGCGGCCGATCGACCGCGTGGCGCTGCCGCGAAGCACCGCCAACGGCCATTTCGTCGCGCCGACGATCATCGAGATCGATTCGATCCTCGATCTCAATCGCGAGAATTTCGGCCCGGTGCTGCATGTCGCGCGTTTCCGCGCCGACGATCTCGGCCGGGTGATCGCAGACATCAACGCATGCCAGTACGGCCTGACGCTCGGCCTGCACAGCCGGATCGAGGCCACCCGGCGCTTCGTCCAGGCGCGCGCCTGCGTCGGCAATTTCTACGTCAACCGCAACCAGATCGGCGCGGTGGTCGAAAGCCAGCCGTTCGGCGGAGAAGGGCTGTCGGGCACCGGACCCAAGGCCGGCGGCCCGCACTATCTCGCGCGCTTCGCCACCGAACGCGTGACCTGCATCGACACGACGGCGGCGGGCGGAAACGCCAGCCTGCTTGCAAGCTGAAACAGAGACTTGTTATGCAGCGCCGCATGAAACGCTTCCTCACCCATCTTTTTGCCCTGCTGGCGCTCGTCTGGAGCGGCCCGGCGCTCGCCGACGTCCAGATCCACTTCCATTCGTTCAACGGATCGGTGCTGTTCGGGCGCTATCCGCACACCTTCGTCGTGCTCGAAGGGACGCTGGAGGAAACCGGCGAGGTCGTGAACGAGAATTACGGCTTTTCCGCGCGCAAGGTGACCCCGGCGATCCTCAACGGCCCGGTCGAACACATGGTGCTGGCCGAAAGCGAGAAGAACATCCGCAAGACCAACCGCCATTTCACCATCGACCTGACCGATGCGCAATATCGCCAGGTCGTCGCCGAAGTGCGCCGATGGCAGAACGCACCGGGCAAGTATTACGATCTGGAAAGCCGCAACTGCATCCATTTCGTCGGCAAGATCGCGCAGCTGCTGGGGCTGAAGGTCGATTACCCGCAAAAGATGCTCCGCCGGCCCAAGGCATGGCTGAACCATGTCGCCGCGATGAACCCGAAGCTGGGGGCGAAGGCGGTCAAGTAGCGGGCGCATACCGCCACCGTGGATTACGCGTCCTTACCATCCTCGAAAGCATCGAAAATCGCGGTCAGGCCCGGCACCTCGCGTTCCGCCCTGAGCGTGGCGATCGCGTGTTCGACGTCGATCTCCAGTTCGGTGACATTTCCTTCCCGCGCTTGCGGCACCGCGCCTAGCGACCGCGCCAGACCGAGAGCAGCCTTGTTTTCGGCGAGGATGTGCACGCTGAACTCGCGATATCCCTCTCGCCTGCAATCCAGCAGCAGCACCGCAGTGAGCAATCTCGCCAGCCCCAGACCATGATACGCATCGAGAACGCCCACGGAAAATTCTGCAGTCAGCGGATCGTCGTCATCGCGAAATGCATGGACGATGCCGATCGCAGGCTTCTCTGAGACATCGCTGCGCAGCGCACCCCAGGCGATGTGATCATGGCCATCGACGTTTACCAGCTTGTCTAGAACATTCTGCGGCGGTGTCTTCATTCCCGAAAAGAACCGGAGGTATCGCGACCGCTTCGAAAGCTGCTCGATTCCTTCTCTCAGGCGTTGTTCGTCGTCCTGGCGAACCGCGCGAATGCAGATCGGTGTCCCGTCGTTCAAAGTGGTGTCGATGATCACCCGGCCAGCTCCTGTTCGAGAACGCAGACGACAACACAAAGGCTAGCGCAGAAGGCTATTGCGGGCCATGGCAAAGACAATGTCGGGAAAAGGCAGGGCGCCTCCTTGCTCTCCGCATCGCCATGAGCGAAGCCTCCCGCATGGCGATTCTTTCCGACAAGTGGATTCGCGAGCAGGCGCAATCGCACGGCATGATCGAGCCGTTCGTGGAGGCGCAGCGGCGCGAAGGGTGCATTTCCTACGGCCTCTCCTCCTACGGCTACGACGCGCGGGTCGCGCCCGAGTTCAAGATCTTCACCAATGTCGACAGCGCGGTGGTCGACCCGAAGGATTTCGCCGCCAACAGCTTCGTCGATCGCGAGACCGATGTCTGCGTGATCCCGCCCAATTCCTTCGCGCTCGCCCGCACGGTCGAATATTTCCGCGTGCCCGAGGACGTGCTGGTGATCTGCCTCGGCAAGAGCACCTATGCGCGCTGCGGGATCATCGTGAACGTCACGCCACTGGAACCGGGCTGGGAAGGCCATGTGACGCTCGAATTCTCGAACACCACCCCGCTACCGGCGAAAATCTATGCCAATGAAGGCGCGTGCCAGTTCCTGTTCCTGAAAGGGAACGAGCGGCCCGAGGTCACCTATGCCGACCGCGCGGGCAAATATATGGGCCAGAAGGGCGTGACGCTGCCGCGGCTTTGACGGGGATCGCCGACCGGCCAGGCCACCTGCGGATCAGTCCTCTTCCATTACCAGCCTGTCTTCGCTCACCCCGAGCGCCTGCAGCGCGGTGGCGATGCCCTCTTCCATCGGGGGCGGGCCGCACAGGTAGAATGTTCCGCTAAAGTCGAGGCCCGCGCTTTCGAGGTATTCGCGGTCGATCTGGCCGTGGTGCGTGCCCCCACATCCTCGTCGCTGAGAACGAGGTCGAGCGCCAGCCCCGGCATCCGCTCCAGCTCTTCGCGCAGGATGATGTCCTTTTCCTCGCTGTTCGAAAAGATCAGGCGATAGCCGTCGAGCGTGCCGTGCTCGGCCTGGCGCGCGCGCAGGATCGACAGGAACGGGGTAAGCCCGGCACCGCCCGCGATGAAGGTGCCTGGCCCCCGGTCCTCGATCGCGCCCCACGGGTCCTCGATAATCACCCCGTCGCCAGCCTGCATCTGACCGATCTGCTCGGTCACGCCATTGTGCGAAGGATAGGACTTGATGGTGAATTGCAGGTGCTCGGCGCCGGGCAGCGAGGTGAAGGTGAAAGGCCGCTTCTCGTCGCGCCAGTCATCGCGATCGAGCGCTAAATCGGTCGCCTGGCCGGGTGTGAAGTCGTACCCCTCCGGCCGGTCGAAGGTCAGTTCGTTTACGTTGTGCGTTACTGGGCGAATGGCCCTGAGTGTCAGATCGTGCGGCATGAGGGGGTTCCTGTGAGTAGGGTTGGCCCGATCGGCGGGCCGGATGGTTCATGAAATTCAATGGCCTTCCCCCGCCGAGGTTCCCGTCGCACCGGGAGCTGCGCCCGCCGCTCAAGAGCTCGGAGGCACATCGTTTTCCTACATCGTGGAGAGCTGGCATGATCGCCCTGCCATGCTGGAATCGCTTACCCTCGCTCCAGAAATCACGTTTCAAGTTGGAGAAGTGTCAACTTCGCATTCTGGGCGTACGACACTCTATTCCTTCGATAATTCGCCCAAATCGCCGGGTGACACCGTGTCAAGTGTGTCAACTTCGCGGTCCGCCCGAAAGCTGCCCTTTGACTCGCCAGCGTTGCGCGAGCATTGCGCTTAGCCAAAGGAGAAGACCCCATGGCAACCCCCGAATTCGACATCATCGTCTATGGCGCGACCGGCTATACCGGCCGCCTCGTCGCCGAATATCTGAGCAATCACTACGGATCGCGCGATGACGGGCCGAAATGGGCGATGGCGGGGCGCAGCCTCGACAAGCTCGAAAGCGTGCGCGACGAAATCGGCGCGCCGGCGACGACGCCGCTGGTCGTCGCCGATGCCGAGGACATGGCGAGCCTCGAGGCGATGTGCGCGCGGACCAATGTCGTGCTGACCACGGTCGGGCCGTACCAGCTCTATGGCGACAACCTCGTCGCCGCCTGCGTCAAGACCGGTACCGATTATGCCGACCTGTGCGGCGAGCCGGCGTGGATGGCGGAGAAGATCGCCGAGCATCAGGACGAAGCGGCTAGGACCGGCGCGCATATTTGCTTTTCCAGCGGATTCGATTCGATCCCGTTCGATCTCGGCGTGCTGATGACGCAGAAGGTTGCGAACGAGCGCTTCGGCAAGCCCGCGCCGCGCATCCGCGGCCGCGTCCGGGCGATGGCCGGCACCTTTTCGGGCGGCACAGCGGCCAGCCTCGGCGCGACGATGAAGGCGGCGGCCAGGAACCCCAGGATCATCAACGTGCTGCGCGATCCGTTTGCGCTCGCTCCGGGCTTCGATGGGCCCAGCCAGCCGAGCGGGATGATCCCGATGTACGAAAAGGATCTCGACAAATGGGCTGCGCCGTTCGTGATGGCGCCGATCAACACCAAGAACGTGCACCGCACCAACTTCCTCGCCGGGCATCCCTATGGGGAGGATTTCCAGTACGACGAGATGGTGCTCACCAGCCCCGGCGAGGCGGGCAAGAAGATGGCCGAGGCGGCGGTCGAGATGATGAAGAACCCGTTCGGTGCGAAGCCGCCCAAGCCAGGCGAAGGGCCGAGCAAGGAAGAGCGCGAGAACGGATACTACGACGTGCTGTTCGTCGCCGAAATGCCCGATGGCGACACGGTGCATTATGGGGTCAAGGGCAAGTACGATCCGGGTTACGGCTCGACCAGCCGGATGCTGGCCGAGACCGGGATCGCGCTGCTGTCATGCGACAAGCCGGGCGGGATCGGGACGCCGGGCTACTTCCTCGGCGAAGACCTGGTGAAGCGGCTCGAGGAGCACGCCGAACTGACATTCGCGGCGGAGAACTGAGCCGTCACGAACCCAGAGAGTTCCTGCGAAAGCGGGAACCAATCCAATGCGGGCAAGATGGGCTCCTGCCTTCGCAGGAGCCCATAATCGTCAAAAACTGAGCCGCACGCTCGCGCGGACGTTGCGGCCCGCCAGCGGGACGAATTCCTTGGTGAAGCTCGCATGACGGCGACCCGTGACATCGAAGATGTTGTCCGCCGCGAGCTGCACGGTGACGTTTTCGCGGCTCGGCAGCGGGCGCCACGAGACGAGCACGTTGACCAGCGCGAAATCGTCGGTCGGGGTCTCGAATGCGGCGACGCGGTCCTGCTCGGCAAACCACTGGATTTCGCCGCGCAGGTCGAATGCCTCGGTCTGCGCTTCGAGCGCGCCAAGCAGGCTCAGCGGCGGGATCCGCGGGACCGCACTGCCATCGGATAGCTCGGCCTCGACATAGGATCCGCGCAAGTCGGCGATCAGCCCGACCCCGCCGGTGTCGAACAGCGGGAACGACACTTCGCCTTCGACACCGAAATAGTCGGCATCCTGCTGCAGGTAGACGAAGACCGGCAGCCCGTCTTCCTCGCCCCCGGCTTCCGAGAGGTAGATGTAGTCGTCGAACCACTGGCTGAAGACCGCGACGCTGAAGGTCGCGGTTCCGATCCGGCCGCGCGCGAAACCTTCGAGGCCCCATGCGCTTTCTACCGACAGGTCGGGATCGCCGACCTCGAAAGCCTGCGTCGCGATGTGCGGCCCGTCAGAGAACAGCTCTTCCGCGCTCGGCGCGCGTTCGGCGCGGGTGACGTTGACCCCGGCGCGGAACGCCTCGTCGGCTTCGTAGACCAGGCCGACCGCGCCCGAGAAGGTATCGAAATCGCGCTGGAGGCCGAGCGCGGGTGCCTCGACGTCGGTCATCTCGTAACGGGCGGCGGCCTCGATCTGGAACGGGCCGTTGCCGAACTCCTGCAGGGTGAACAGCGCGAACTGATCGGTGAGGTTGGGCGGAATATAGGCTTCCGCCCCTTCGGCGAAGAAGTCGCGGTGCAGGTACTGCGCCCCGCTCGCGCCGCGCCACGGGCCGGTCTGCTGTTGCAGCAGTTCGACCCGGGCCTCGATGCTTTCGCTGTCGAACACGGTTCCGATTTCGGCGCCTTCGAATTCGGTATGGGTGTAATCGGAATAGCCGACGCGCGCCTTCACCTTCGAAAAGAACCCGTCGCCCAGCGCGATGTCGGCGCGGAAATCGGCGCGGAACTGTTCGAGCCCGATCGTGACGATTTCCTCGCCTTCCTCTTGCTCGTCCGCTTCGTCCCCGTCCTCGCCTTCGTGCGCGTGTTCGGTGCCCGGACGGCCCGGGACGCCGTAATCGGTGTCGTACCAGCCGATCGAAGCGCCAAAGCTGCTGTCGCCGAGGATCACGCCAAACCCGGCGTTGACGGTCCAGCTTTCGCTCGCGGTGTTGGGAACGACACCGCGCCGACCGGCAGCCTCGCGCAATTCTGCCGCTTCCTCGACTTCGCCTTCGGCCGCTTCCTCGTCGGCTTCGTCGAGCAATTCGGCGCGCAGCGTATCTGAAAGCTGGAAGCCCGCGATCTCGAGATCGTCGCTCTCGCGCCAGCTGCCATCAAGATGGACAACGAAGACATCGCCGATCGGCACGTCGAGCGAGGCGCCGCCGGTGCGCAGATCGCTCGCGCTGTCGATCGAGGCGAGTGCGTCGAGATGATAACCCTTTTCGGGAATGCGGGTCGGAATGCGCTTGTCGATCACGTTGACCGCGCCGCCGATCGCCTGGCTGCCATAGAGCAGCACGGCCGGCCCGCGCAGCACCTCGATCCGCTCGGCGGTGAGCGGGTCGATCGTGGTCGCGTGATCGACCGAGGTGTTGGAAACGTCGGAGGTCCCCAGCCCATCGACCAGAATGCGTACGCGTTCTCCCTGGAAGCCGCGCAGCACCGGGCGCGAGGCACCCGGCGCAAAGCCGCTGGCCGAAACGCCCGGCAGCTTGACCAGAACCTCGCCGATCTGCCCGGCAAGATTGCGCTGGATGGCGTCGGCTTCGAGCACGCTGGTGCCCGCGAGAATATCGAGCTGGCGCAACCCTTCGGCGCTGACGATGATATTGCCCTGGTAGTCGATCTGGCGGTTGTGGAGATCGTCGTCTGGCCGCTGGTCGCCATCGGTCGAGCCACCCGGCTGCGCCTGCTCGTCATCGGTCCCGGCGTCTGCCCATGCGGGGCTCGCCGCCATGCCGAGCGAGAGCGCGCTGGCGAGCGCGAGGCGGGAGGGGGTGATCTTCATCGAGAATATCCGTTGCTGATAATGTAATAACGTATCACGCAGCTAGCAGCCATTCCGCAAACTGCAAGGCCAACCGACACGACTTCGACGAAACGCGCATTTCTGCGGACAATCGGCATCAGTGATGCGGGATCGTCACGGTCCTGCACGCCGGGCGAGACCGTCAACCAGGTCGGAACGAGTGCCGGGATGGTGCGGAGAGCACGGCTGCGAGCCGTTGGTCGAAACCGGAGGAGGTCACGTCGGCGAACGTCCGCCGGGTCCTGGCCGGGAAGCCGACGGCGAGTATCGGAAGTGCGATCCGCCCGCCGATCGGCCCGAAGGCTGCAAAACACCGAAAGTGCTGTAAAAACTGGAGCGGGCGAGGCGATTCGAACGCCCGACCCCAACCTTGGCAAGGTTGTGCTCTACCCCTGAGCTACGCCCGCTCACTGACGCTCGCAGGACAGCAATTCCGTGTCCCTGCGGGGGAGGCGGCGCGATTAGCAGCGCGCTGCACCGCCTGCAAGCCAAAAAAGGCGCGGCAAATATCGCTTGATCGAACCGGGCAGAGCCGCCAGCGCACGCCAACGCTTCACAATGCCGCGATACGCCCCACATTGGGGCAACGAAACGGCGCAAATCCAACGACAGGGAGCAGCCCCTTGGCCAGCATGGGTCTCAATATCGAAGAACAGAAAGCAGTCGACCGGTTCCGCAAGGAGGTCGTCGATCCGTCGCAAACCAAGCTCGTAATCGTCGATTTCTGGGCCGAATGGTGCGGGCCGTGCAAGGCGCTGACACCGACGCTCGAGAAGATTGCCGCCGAATACGCCGACAAGGGCGTGGTGCTGGCCAAGATCAATGTCGACGAGGAACAGTTCATCGCCAGCCAGTTCCAGGTGCGTTCGATCCCGACCGTCTACGCGATGTTCCAGGGGCAGCCGGTCGCCGATCTTTCCAGCGCGCGCACCGAAACCCAGTTGAAGCAGGCGCTCGACCAGCTGCTCGAAAAGCTGCCGATCCAGGCCGGTGCCGATGGTGCGCCCGCTGCGCAAGGCCCCTCGCCCGAAGAGCTGGCGCAGTTCGTCGCTATGGGCGAGCAGGCGCTGAGCGACGGCGATGCGCAACGCGCCGCGGGCATCTTCGCGCAGGTTACCGAATTCGCCGGCGATCACGGCCCCGCGCATGCCGGGCTGGTCCGCGCGCTGGTGCAGCTCGGCCAGATCGATGAAGCGAACCAGGTCATGGCGGCGATCGAAGCGGACGAAGCGCTGGCGAAGGATCCGGCGATCGCCGCGGCCAGGAGCGCGCTCGAACTTGCCGGAACGCAGGTCGACGACACCGAGCTCGAAGCGCTCAAGACCGCTGCCGAAGCCGGCGATGCCTCGATGGAGGCCAAGCTGGCCTATGCCGAAGCGGCCTTCGCGGCCGGACGCCGCGACGAGGCCGCCGATACGCTGCTGGCGATGATCGAGGCCGACCGCGAATGGAACGACGGGGCCGCCCGGGCCAAGCTGCTGCAGATCTTCGAAGCCGTGGGCCTCGAAGCCGAATGGGTGGTCGCCAGCCGCCGCCGACTGTCCAAAATCCTGTTCGGATAAGTCGCGCAATGTCGAAGCGCCTCTCGATCTTCCCGCTGCCCGGCGCCGTCCTGTTCCCCGGACTGCAACTGCCGCTGCATATCTTCGAGCCGCGCTACCGCGCGCTGGTGGGTGACGCGCTGGTGCGCGACCGGCGGATCGCGATGATCCAGCCGCAGCGTTCGACCGAAGGCGCTCCGCTCTATACGGTCGGCTGCGTCGGCCGGATCGGTGAGATCGAGGCGATGGAAGACGGGCGCTACAACCTCGTCCTCGAAGGGGAAGCGCGGTTCAAATTGCTGCGCGAGCTCGACGTCACGACCGCGTTCCGCCAGATCGAAGCCGAGCTGATCGACGACGACGAGGACGAGACGCTCACCCATGCACAGCGCGGTGGTTTCGAATACGAGGCGCGCAAGTTCGCCGATGCGCAGGGCTACAGCGTCGACTGGGATTCGGTCGAGCGGCTCGATGACCAGTCGCTGATCAACGGGGTATCGCAAATCGCCCCGTTCGATCCGGCATCCAAACAGGCGCTGCTCGAAGCGCAGAACCTTTCGGCCCGGTGCGAATTGCTGGTGCAGCTGATGCTGTTCTACGGCCGCCGCGACGGCGGCGAGGAAATCATCACGCTGCAGTGATCGCGCGTGCGCACCGCAAGGTGCGATCCCCGCGCTCAGCAACCCGCCAGCGCGCCTGCGCGCCGCAGGGCGTGCGACAATTCGTCGCAGATGAGCGCTTGGCCCTCGGCAGCGAAGTAACTAAACGGTTATTTATGAATGTCGCGGCCTTCCCGACCAAAGGCGAGCGTACCCGTGCGCATATCGTCGCCACTGCCGCCAGCCTGTTCTGGCGCCACTCGTTTCACGGCGTTTCGGTCGATCGGGTTGCCCTCGCGGCCGACGTCAACAAGGCCACCGTCTACCGCTATTTCGCCGACAAGCGCGACCTTGCGCTGGCGGTGGTCAAATACAACGGCGCGGTGACGCACGAGCTGATCTTTTCCGGGACGCTCGATCGGTTCGAAGCACCGCAGGATCGACTCGCGGCGATTTTCCGCCTCATCCACCGGGTCCATACCGACGCGCATACCGAAAGCGGCGATGTCTATGGGTGTCCGATTGTGGGGCTGGCGCTCGAACTCGGGCTCGACATGCCGGAAATCCGCAAGGAATCGCAGCGCATCTTCGACCAGATCGAAGCGTTCCTGACCGTAATCGCAAGCGAAGCGATTGCGCTGAATGACCTCGATGCCGATCGCGCGGTGCTGGGCCGCACGCTGGTCCAGTTGCTCCACGGGGCCTACGCTTCCGCGCGGCTCTCGTCCGATCCGGAGCGCGTGCTCGATGCCGGTCGCGCGGCGCTGGCTCTGATCGGCTTTCCCGACACCCCTATTCTCTTGCCGGAGCCCGACAGGCCTTGAAACTGCCGCTCCAGACGGCCGCGCCAAGCGCGGGTTTCAAGCCCTTCAGGTCGCACTGATCCCCCAGATCGGGCTCCGGCATTCCCGGCTGGTTGATCGGGTCGGCAAGGCATGCGGTCGCCGCGCGACAGACCGTCACATCGCGAAGCTGCCCTTCAGCCCGTCGATCACATATTGCGCCGCGAGCGCCGCCAGCAGCACGCCGAGCAGCCGGGTGATCACCGCTTCGACCTTGTCGCCGAGCAGACGGATAAGCGGCCCCGCCGCGACCAGCGCGGCGGCGGTAATCAGCAGCACCGCGCCCAGTGCCGCGAACACCTCGATCGTCTCGGCTACCCCGTCGGCTTCGTTCATCAGCAGCATCACCGCCGCGATCGCCCCCGGCCCGGCGAGCATCGGCATCGCCATCGGGAACACCGACACATCCTCGACTTCCGAGGCGCTGACTTTCTCCGCGCGCTCCTCGCGCCGCTGGGTGCGTTTTTCGAACACCATCTCGAACGCGATCCAGAACAGCATGAGGCCCCCGGCGATGCGAAAGCTGTCGAGCTCGATATGCAGCGCATCGAGCAGGTCTTCGCCGAAGAAGGCGAAGATCAGCAGGATTACCGCCGCGATCCCGGTCGCGCGCAGCGCCATCACCCGCGCCTGCGCCGGAGTGGCGCGTTTGGTCAGCCCGGCGTAGATCGGCGCGCAGCCCGGCGGGTCGATCACCACGAACAGGGTGATGAAGGCGGAAACGAAGAGTTCGGTGAAGACCATGGCGGCCTGGCGGATCCCGATGCGTGGTTGCGTGTCGCGCCGCCCCTCATCACTGTTTGGGCGGCGATGCAAGGCCTTCTTCTACCGCGGTGACCCATTCGCCGTTGTAGTAATAGTCCGCCGCGACGAATTTGGTGCCGTCGGGGCGATGCTCCCAGCGCCACCGCAGGGTTCTGTCGCGCGAAAGCTGCGCGTCGCCCGCCCCGTCGCTTCCGATCGGGATCGCAGGCGGGGGAGGCACGGTCTCGCCCTCGCGCGGGCAGGTGGCGACAAGCCCGAGGATCGAATCGAGGGCGGTCACCACGATGTCGCCGTCCTCGAAGGTCTCGCGCGGCGGCGGCTGCGGATCGTCGCGCCCGGCCACGTCGTAGCTCCATTTGTAGCGGTCGTCGGACTGCCGCACCCAGGTGGTAACGTAGTTCCCGACGAAGCCATCCTTGTCGCGGAACCGCCCGACGCTGAGCGCCAGCTCGCCATCACAGCTCATGACAACGGTGCGCGGACCCCATTCCTGCACTCCGTCGGCATCATCGAGCGCGCCCGCCACCGAGGAAAAGGCGACGGGCCCGTTGCGGCCGTGCAGCAAGGCCCCTGAAGCGGCGTATCGGGCGGCCGCGGTGAACTGGCCGATCTCCCTGGCGTCGCGGGCATAGGCGGTTTCGGTGGCGACTATCGTGCTCGGCTGCGCCTTGCCCGGCGCGTTGGCGAGTACCCGGTCGATGACGCGCGCCGGCGGTCCCTGACGCGGAGCGGCGCAGGCGGAAAGGGCAAGGGCTGCAGCAGCGGACATCAGCAAAGCGGTATGCGGTTTCATCGGAACTCCCTGCTTTGGGCGCGGTCCTTGTGCACGAAGGATTTACGGGGCCTGACTACAGCCCCTCGGGCACCTCGAGCCCGGCATTGCGCCAGGCCGCGACCAGGGTGTTGCGCAGCAGCACGGCGATGGTCATCGGTCCGACCCCGCCGGGCACCGGCGTGATCGCCGCCGCGACTTCGCTCGCTTCGTCGAATGCGACGTCGCCGACCAGTCGGCCCTTGTCCTTGCCCGGTTCGGGCGGCAGGCGGTTGATCCCGACATCGATCACGGTCGCGCCGTCCTTGAGCCAGTCCTTGCGGATCATCTCCGGCCGGCCGACCGCTGCGACGACGATATCCGCGCGCCTGACCACGCCCGGCAAGTCCCTGGTCCGGCTGTGCGCGATCGTGACGGTGGCGTTGGCATCGACCAGCAGCTGCGCCATCGGCTTGCCGACGATGTTGGAGCGCCCGATCACTACCGCTTCGAGGCCGGAAAGATCGCCCAGCCGGTCGGTCAGCAGCATCATGCAGCCTAGCGGCGTGCACGGGACGAAGCCCGATTGCCCGACGCTCAGCCGCCCGGCATTGATGACGTGAAACCCGTCGACATCCTTGTCCGGGCTGATCGAGGCGATGATCGATTGCTCATCGAGGTGGTCTGGCAGCGGCAGCTGGACGAGGATGCCGTCGACCGCATCGTCGGTGTTGAGCCGGTCAACCAGCGCCAGCAGCTCCGCCTCGCTGGTGTCGGCGGGCAGCCGGTGTTCGAAGCTTTCCATATTGGCCGCGACGGTCGCCTTGCCCTTGCTGCCGACATAGACCTGGCTGGCCGGATCGTCGCCGACCAGCACCACCGCCAGGCCCGGCTTGCGCCCGGCCTGCGCGGCGAATTTCAGCGCGCTTTCGCCCACCCGCTCGCGCAGGCGCGCGGCAAAGGCCTTTCCGTCGATACGAGTAGCGGTCATTGGGCCGGTCCGGGTCAGTAGGCGCTGGCGAGGCTGCCGATCACGATCAGGACGATCTGCAGCAACAGGATCAGGACCAGCGGCGAGAAGTCGATCGCCCCGGTCGAAGGCATGACATTGCGGATCGGGCGCAGCACCGGATCGAGCAGGCGATTGATCGATTCATAGACCTGCCGCAGGAAATCGTTCGACGGGCTGATCACGTTGAAGGTGAACAGCAGCCCGATCACGAACTGGATGATGATCAGCATCACAAACGCGTTCGTCAGCAGCCGAACGATATCGTAAAGTACGTCGAGTCCATTCATTGTGCGACATTCTCTCATTGTGCGGCGCGGGCATGGGTGATCCGCGCGCAATTGGGTCCCGTGAGGGGCGTGTTACCCGACTAATACGGCTTTATCCACCCCTCACCAGCGTCCCGGCTCCGCGGGCGGTGAAGAATTCGAGCAGCATGGCGTGCGCGACCCGCCCGTCGAGCACCACCGCCGCCTCGCATCCGGCCTCGACCGCGGAGACGCAGGTTTCGAGCTTGGGCACCATCCCGCCCTTGATGACACCGTCCTCGCGCAGTTTCGCGATCTGTGCGGGCGTCAGGTCGGTCAGCAGCGTGCCGTCGGCGTCGAGCACGCCCGCCACGTCGGTGAGCAGGAACAGCCGCGCCGCGCCCAGCGCCGCCGCGATCGCGCCCGCCATCGTGTCGGCGTTGATATTGTAGGTCGCGCCGTCCTCCCCGCCCGCAATGGGTGCGATCACCGGGATCATCCCGGCGGCGACCGCCGTGTCGATCACGCTGGTATCAACCTGCGCGGGTTCGCCGACGAAGCCGAGATCGACCGCCTGTTCGATATTGCTGTCAGGGTCGCGGGTCGTGCGTTCGACCTTGCGCGCAGTTACCAGCCCGCCATCCTTGCCCGACAGGCCCAGCGCCTTGCCACCCGCCTTGCCGAGCCAGCCGACGATTTCCTTGTTGATCGCGCCCGACAGCACCATTTCCGCGACTTTCGCGGTGGCCTCGTCGGTCACGCGCAACCCGTCCACGAACGTGCTCTCCACCCCCAGCTTCGACAGCATCTCGCCGATCTGCGGCCCGCCGCCGTGCACCACCACCGGGTTGATGCCGACCGCCCTGAGCAGCACGATATCCTCGGCAAAATCGCGCGCGGCCTGCGGGTTGCCCATCGCATGCCCGCCATATTTCACCACGAAGGTGCGCCCGGCATAGCGCTGGAAATAGGGCAGCGCCTCGATCAGCACTTCGGCTTTCGCCAGTGTCGCCTGGTCGTTGGCTGCAGTCATGGTGTGCGCTTTCCCCGCTGTTCGGCCGTCGTTCGATTATCGACCGTGCTCCGGGCGCTTAGCCGCTCGAATGCCCGCTGCAAAGCCGTAGCCGCCACCGGCAACGCCATGGCAAGGTGCACTATTTTGCACTTGGCACTGTAACCGTTTGTTGGTTGACTGCGAATCGCCTGTTGAACGGCGCGCAGATCGTGCCGTCAGGATTGCTTGAAACGGAGGAAATTCATCCATGAACACCACTCGCATCAAGGGCTCGATCGCGCTCGCCGCCGCAGCCGGCCTTGCCGCTGCCTGTTCGGGCGGCGCCGACGCACCGACCGAAGCCACCACCGCCGGTGGTGATACGACCCAGGTCGCCGCCAATGGCGCGGCAACCGAAGGGGCCAAGGAAAAGTGCTTCGGCATCTCCAAGGCAGGCGAGAACGATTGCGCCGCCGGCCCCGGCACCAGCTGCGCGGGCACCAGCGTGATCGACTACCAAGGCAACGCCTGGACCTATGTCGACGAAGGCACCTGCCTCACCATCGAACGGCCCGATGGCTCCAAGGGTTCGCTGAGCGAAACCGAAAACGTCCAGGCGTAACACTCGCTACCGGACTTGCAGGGCCGTCGGGATCGGATCCCGGCGGCCTTTGCCTTGCAGAGCAGGCTGTGGCGGGTCACATCCGCCGCTGCTATCGTTGCCCGGCCATGCTCAAACGCCGTTCAAAGTCTCCGCGCTTTCGTCGGCCGCGTTCGCGCGGCGGGTGGTTCGGCTGGTGGCTGGTCTGGCGCGTCCCGGCCCTGGCGCTGATCGTGATGGCTGGCTGGTGGTTCCTGGTCAGGCCGGTGGTGGACGAGCAGGGCTGGGTCACGGTGACGCGCGACTTCGCAATCTGCGGCGAGCGCAGCGGTGCTGCGGGCTGCGTCGCCGATGGCGACACTGTCATTATCGGTTTCGGCAGCGACCAGCGCCGCATTCGCCTGACCGGCTTCGACGCTCCCGAGCTCGACGGGGCCTGCCCGGCCGAACGTGAGGCCGCGCTTGCCGCGCGCGCCGCGCTGCACGAATGGCTCGGGCGCGGGCCGTTCCAGTGGACCGGCGCGGACGATCCGCCTTACGATCGCTATGGTCGCGAGTTGCGCGAGGTCCGCCGCGCGGCCCCTGGCGGTGGGCGCGAATATCTGGCCGAAACGATGATCGCCCGCGGCCTCGCGGCAGAAAGCGGCTGGGGCGCGCGGCCGGTCGATTGGTGTGCGCCGCGCTGACGCTGGCGAATCGGTGCGAGACCTGTGGTATTCTGCGCCAGGAGACTCGCAACACGCAGGGGAGACGAGAGATGGACCGCGAGACGATGCTGGAGAAGATCGATACGCTGTACAGGGGACGCCAGAACGGAGATCGAAGCGCGTTCGCCAGCGTGCTCGCGCCCGATGCGACCTTCCGCTTCGTCGGCAATGCGAGCTTCATCCAGTCCTTTCCGGGCGGGCGCGACGACGGGCCCGACCAGGTCGCCGCCAAGCTGTTCGAACAGATCGACATGCTCGAGCGCACGCTTGTCGACGCCGTGGTCGAGGGAAACCGCGCCGCGACGCATTTCAAGTCGGTGCTGCGCGTGAAGGGCGGCGAGCCGTTCGAACACGAGATGTTCGACCTGTGGGAGTTCGACGACGAGGGTCGGATCATCAAGGGCAGCCAGTTTCAGGACACCGCCAAGATCATCGACGAACTCGACACCGTCGCCATGGCGAAATCCGCGTATGGCACGCCGCGCGCGGCGGACGATCCGGTCGGCGGCATGGATTTCGATATCGGCTCGAACTGAGCCGCCCGCGCGCGCTCTCGCACCGCCGCTAGTCGCCGATCGGGCGCGCCGGTTCCGCACCCGAGCCGAGCGCGTCGGTATCGACCTGATCGACGCCCAGCGTCGGCTGATCGGTGTCGGCGCTGTTGGCGGCGTCGGTTTCCGGCGGCAGCGGCGTTTCGCGCGCGATCGGCTGCTGCGGATCGACATCGCGGTCGGTCGCCTCGACGATATCATCGGTCACGGTCTGATCCGGATCGGATGGCGTTTCCGGGGTGCAGGCCGACAGCGCGAGCGCGGCGAGGCTGGCCGACAGGGCGAGAGAGTGGTGAGTGCGCATGATTTCCCCTGGGATAGCGTTGGATATGGAGGATCAACGATCGGATCGCGTCGCGGGTCCCGAAAGTTGCGCGTTCTGTTACAGCGGCATAGCCGCGAACCGGCTTGTCGCGCGCCGGGGCTTACGATATATCTTGGATATGGCGGATATCAGCAGCACGACCGTCCCCGAGCAAAGCCTCCTCGCGCAGTTCGGGGGCGCTGGCGACTACCGCGACTGCTTCGTGCGCGATGTCGCAGGCACGGTCAGCCTCGCCGAGTTCATCGAGCGGTTCTATTGCAGCGCAGCCTTCCGGCCAGAACGGCTGGTGCTGGGCCTGATGGGTCGCGGCGAATCGAATGCCGATGCGCGCGCGGTTGCCCGCGGAGAAGCGGACCGGTTTGCGGTGTGGCGCGTAGTCGAGCGGCGAGAGACCGAGGCGCTGCTGGAGGCCAGGGAAACCGGCACGGCCAGCTGGTTTGCGGTTGAACCCCTAGGCAACGGCACCCGCCTCTGTTTCGGATCGTGGGTCGGCAATCTGGAGCAATCGGGCTGGAAGGCGTTGCTGCGCCTGCACGTGTGGTATTCGCGATTCCTGCTGGGCGCGGTGCGGTTCTGAGACCTCGGCCTGGTCTCCTAGCCAAACAGATGCAGGCCAATCGTGAGGACGAGCAGTGCTAGCGACGAGGCGAGCATCGCAAGAGCGAGCACGGTCGAGACCGGCAAGTGGGACGGTGCCTGCCTGCGGTCGTCACGCAAGCGCAATCCGTTCTCCGACCATTCGGCATCGCCTATCTTGCGCGGCCTGCCGGGCTTGATGCGAGGCACATCCTCCATCGCAGCAGCTTACAGCGATGCATTCCCGGTGAAAAGTATACGTCTTTTACGCCGCCGCGCGTGCCTTGGCCACGATCGCGGTGATCGCGTCGAGCAGGCCGAGCCGCTGTTTCTTGAGACTCTCCATGCGCTCGTCGCTCGCGGCTTCGGTTTCGGCTTCGATCCGGTGCACCTGCCGGTTGACCTCGTGATACTCGTCGGCGAGCCGCGCGAAATGCGCATCCTCGTGCTTGAGGCGGGTGATCAGCGCGCGATCGCGCTTGAACACGGTGGAGAATTCGTTGGGCGTGTGCTGCGACATGTGGGGCGGTCTCCGTTGCTGTGATGCAAGAACGCTAGGCGCGGGCGCGGGCGCCGTATTTGATTCAGGTCAACGCGGCCGCCGGGCGCGCCTTACTCCCAGCCGAAATCGCGTTTGATCGCTTCGACCGTTTCCGGGTCGAGCTGGTCGAACAGGACGCGGGTGGTGCGGTGGCCGTGGACGTATCCGGTGGCGTCGCGCCAGGTCCAGTCGGAGACTTGCGTGAGCGGCACGCGCACCGGGTCGCCATAGGCGTAGCCTTCGGAATGCGGCGCATTGGCGAGGTTGCCGGTGAGCGTGTCGCCGTCGCGCGCGACATTGCCGACCCAGATATGCTCCCACCCGCCCAGCGGGAACTTGAACAGGATGTCGGACGCGCCCTCGGGCGGATCGGCGAGCACGGCGAGCCACTGATCGAGCGTCTCCCGCGCCTCATCCTTGGCCGCATTCATCGCCGCGTCGGTCTGGTCGACCTCGACAATCGGATCGGGCTCGGAAGCATCCTGCGCGAGGGTCGGCGCGAGCGGGGTGGCGGCGAGCGCGATGCTTAGCGCGAGGAGGAGTGGGCGTGGCATGGTGGTGTCCCTAGAACTCTGACCGTCTTTCACACGAAATACAGGGGATGAAGTGAGGAAGAAGCGAACCTCAGACACGCAATATTCTGAGCTTCGAGCCAGACCTTCCTTTCAGCTTGAGCGACAATTCCTGCTGTACTTCTTCTGGCCCAGAAGGTGGAACACCCTCTTTGAGCGCGTGCCGGACGTCTTCCCACTCGGTAAAGGTAGTCTTTGGTTCACTCATCCGGAATTCACTTCCCGCGCCTGATTGCGAGAATTGATATGATAGCCAAGTCAGTTCGCTATTCCCCGCACTGGTCTCGCGGAATTGGGGCAATGCCGAATAGAATGTTGAATCCACAGCCACAAAAAAGTGCTTCCCCCAGCGATTGAAGACCGGAACTTTTAGCTGGAGCTGAGGAACAAGCCGCTTTTGCGCGCTTGATCGGAAGTCTACACCCAAGCCATCCAATGGCGCATTTGAGCGACCGATGAATCGTTCGAATGCCTCTTTCACCCCACCGCCTGACGAATAAACAGCCTGAATCTCTAGCGCCGCAAAATCGACAATTTCGCCATCGGAGAGGCGTCCGAGGAGGAAATCGACTTTCCCAATCTTTTTGTCGCTTCCGTTCTTTCCTGCACCAGGAACGCGTAAAAGCTTAAATTCTGGGAACGGGATGATTTGAGCTCCTTCGCCAAAAGCGAGTCTTCCGGCGTCGCGAAAGACCCGCCCATCCTCGAGGAAGCGGGTTGGGCAAACGATCGTCGCTTCTGCAAAGGCTTGAAGTGAGCAAACACCTATGGGATCTGACTTACTAACTTTTGTGCACGGGCCATCCTTGAAGCGACAGAATTTCTTATGCCGGAACGCTTCTGCCTTTGAAGACGTATCGTCAGTCGCAGCGCCGAACACTTCTGCCAAGCGCATTAGGCGGCGATCCGCTCTGGTCGCTTGATTGCAGAGATAATTTGGGTTGCGATCTGATACGCTAACTTGGGAGGAACTGCATTGCCAATTTGGACGAACTGCTCAGTCATACTTCCAGCGAATTCGAAGCAGTCCGGAAAACTCTGCAATCGCGCGGCCTCACGAACGCTAAACGGGCGATTCTGTATTGGATGGATATACGCCCCCAGTGAATGTCGCACTTGGTCAGAATAGTGCATGCAAGATCAGTTTTCCGGGGCCTACCGTACCGCTTTGTGTGATCGCTTCGCTTGGCCCGCTTCATTCCTTCTGGAAGAAGGTCGATCGGGATATCGCGCCATGACCCCCCTCTGGAATGTGACGAAGTCTTTCCTGATTTGCGGGACCAAGTCTCGGACTACGGTGATTGGTGACAGCATCCAATTTGCCGCGCGCCCATGCCTGGAAGTCATTCATTGGTTCACAAGCGTACTTGACCCCTTCAGTAGGGTTTTGATCAGGGTGAATGGCAGGCAGATCGCCTATTGCATCCCAGACGGTCACGAAATTTGGGGTCGATCTGGTCGGCTTCGGCTTGATGACTGGAAGCCCTAGCCGATTTGCAATGAAGACTACTCTGCGCCGCTCTTGTGGCACACCGTATTCTTCCGCCTTCAGCACGTAATGATCGACATCAGCATAGCCAAGTGCTCGAATAGCACCCTTGATGCGATCGATTAGAGCGCCCTTTTCGATCGAAAGGATGCCGGTAACGTTCTCCATCACCAACCAAGCAGGCTGCAACTCTCCGACAATCTTCAGATAGTCCTCAAAGAGTTCAGATCTCGGATCGTCCATGCCCCGCTGATGATTATAGACGCTGTAAGCCTGGCAAGGCGGCCCCCCGACAAGAACATCCAATTCTCCGGGCTCCATTCCTGTTTGTTGCAGAAGCGCACCGCCTTTTAGATGGGCGACTGGTGCATGAATGAACTTCGCATTCTTATGGTTTGCCTCAAAGGTCTCGCCGAATCTGGCCTCGATATCGCAGCCAGCAACCACGTCGAAACCCGCTTCCTCAAAACCATAGCTTAAGCCACCTGCACCGCAGAATAAGTCTATGACTTTCGGCATAGAGAACTCCTATGTTCTTCTTACGTTCTCTTTAGTGGCACCTTATCCCTTGGCAGTCAATCACTCCGCCGCCTGCACCGCGCTTTCGCCGAACATATCCGGACCCTCGTCCCCCGCGCCGTCTTCATTGACTGCCTTCGCCTTCTGGCGCTTATCAAACGACGACCACACTTCGTTCCAGTTGCCCTTGGTCGCGCCCTTCGAATATTCGGTCGCGCGGGTTTCGAAGAAGTTGGCGTGCTCGACGCCGTTGAGCAGCGGTGACAGCCACGGCAGCGGGTGTTCGTCGACCATGTAGATCTGCTGCAGGCCCAGCTGGCCGAGGCGCCAGTCGGCGATGTAGCGGATATACTTCTTGATCTCCTTCGCCGTCATCCCGTTGACCGGGCCCATTTCGAAGGCGAGATCGATGAAGGCGTCTTCGAGCCGCACGGTCTTCTGGCAGATGTCGATGATGTCTTCCTTCACCGCCTTGGTCAGGCAGTCGCGCTCTTCGCAGAAGGTGTGGAACATCTTGATGATGCCTTCGCAGTGGAGGCTTTCATCGCGGACCGACCAGCTGACGATCTGGCCCATGCCCTTCATCTTGTTGAAGCGCGGGAAGTTCATCAGCATCGCGAAGCTGGCGAACAGCTGCAGCCCTTCGGTGAAGCCGCCGAACATGGCGAGCGTGCGCGCGATATCCTCGTCGGTGTCGACGCTGAACTGGTGCATGTAATCATGCTTGTCCTTCATTTCCTCGTATTCGAGGAAGGCGGAATATTCGCTTTCGGGCATGCCGATCGTGTCGAGCAGGTGCGAATAGGCGGCGATGTGCACCGTCTCCATGTTGGAGAAGGCGGCGAGCATCATCTTGATCTCGGTCGGCTTGAACACGCGGCCATATTTGTCGTGGTAGCAATCCTGCACCTCGACATCGGCCTGGGTGAAGAAGCGGAAGATCTGGGTGAGCAGGTTGCGCTCGTGCTCGGTGATGTTCTGCGCCCAGTCGCGGCAATCCTCGCCCAGCGGCACTTCCTCGGGCATCCAGTGGATTTGCTGCTGGCGTTTCCAGAAGTCGTAGGCCCACGGATATTCGAACGGCTTGTAGGTCTTGCGGGCTTCGAGCAACGACATCTTGTGTTTCCTCAGTTTGTGTTCGCTTACCCATATAGGGAATCACGCGCCGGAATCGAAGGCAAGCGGGGAGATTTACGCGGGGATAAACCGTGCAAATTCCGAGTCGAACCGAGTCTTCCGGCGGCGCTCTTGCATGCCGCTCAACAGCTTAACGTGTAGCCGCTGCAAGTGCGGCCGGATCGCGCGTCAGTCGCCGCGCTTTTTCGATCCGAAAAAGCTTCCGCCGCCCAGCACGATGATGCCGAGGAAGAAGCCGAAATCGTACCAGCCGCCGGTGTTGGGCACGGCGTAAACCGCGATGTCCGGATCGAACAGCGAGCCGATCCAGCTCCACGGAAACACGAAGCCGTGCCACAGGCCCCACCAGAAACCGGGCACCTCTTCGCCCTGCGCGATCCCGGCATCGATCTGGCTGGCGCAGGCCGAAAGCAGCAGCGCAAGCGCGGCGGCAGCGGCGATCCGCAGCGCGGCGCGCGGGTGTGCGCTCATCGGGTCATGCCCGCGATCACAAGCCACATCAGCGGCAGGACGATGATCGATACGGCGGCGTGCAGCCGCCCGGCATTGGCCGCATGTCCCGGCTCGCCGCGCGCCAGCCGCATGCCGTTGATCAGGAATGCCAGCACCACGACCGTCCCTGCGATCCCGATCCAGATCGGTGGTTCCATGCCGCTTGTCCCTCCCTTCGAGCTAATACAGGATGCGCGCCCCGATATCGGGCACGGCGACATTCAGTATGACATAGACTATCAGCGGGAGCGAGAGCGCGCACAGCATCAGCAGCGCCGCCGGCCCGGGCGCGATGCGGTTGGTGTTGCGCAGCCACACGATCACCGGAAAATCGGCGAGCGCCATCAGGCCGAACAGCAGCGGGATGAATGTACCGTAAGTCATGGCGTGTGCCCCCGTCGTGTCGGGGAGCGTGGCGCGTCGCGGCGAGCCGCGTCAAGCGCGGATCAGCAGAACCGCTGCGGCAGCCCGGTCGGCATCGGGGCGAGTGCGCGCGGTGCCGGCTGGTCGGGCAGTTCGGGACCGTGCGCCGTCTTCACCGTGTCGAACTGCCCGATCGCGATCGGCGCGGCGAAGGTGACTCCGACCTCCTCGCCCTCGATCCAGCGCACGGCGGCGCGATGCGGACCCGAATCCGCGACGTAGATCTGCAGCGGCGCGCCGACCGTGAGGGTGTGCGCCCCGGCAACGAAGCGGCAACCGCCCTCGGACAGGTCGGACAAGGTGACATCGACCGGCGAGCCGAGTCCGGTGAAATACCGGCCCGGCACGTTGATCGGTTTGCGGGGAGATTTCCGCGTGCGCATGGTCGCGGTTGTATAGGGGCAAACGGTTTAGCGCGGGTAAATATATAAACGGGCAGGAAAAACCCCGCAAGGCCGATGCTTGCGGGGGTATGTTCAGTGCAATTGAATCATCAGCACTGTCAAAAGAGCGACCAGACCGATTGCCTCACTGACAGCTCAGGCATTCCTCGTAATCGGTCTGCTCCCCCGCTCCGGCGGCGAGTTCGAACTTGGCTGCATCCTTGGTGTTGTCGGCCTCGACCCCGCCGGCGAACCCGGCGCGCTGCACCGATTTCGAGCGGAGGTAGTAGAGCGACTTGATGCCCTTCTCCCATGCCTGGAAGTGCAGCATCATCAGGTCCCACTTGTCGACGTCAGCCGGGATGAACAGGTTCAGCGACTGCGCCTGATCAATGTAGGGCGCACGGTCGGCAGCGAATTCGAGCAGCCAGCGCTGGTCGATCTCGAAGCTGGTCTTGAACGCGCCCTTTTCCTCGGGCGAGAGGAAGTCGAGATGCTGGACCGATCCGCCGCGTTCGAGGATCGAATTCCAGACGTTGGTCGAATCCTTCGATTTTTCCTGCAGCAGCTTTTCGAGATACGGGTTCTTGACCACGAAGCTGCCCGACAGCGTCTTGTGGGTGTAGATATTGGCCGGGATCGGCTCGATGCAGGCGCTGGTGCCGCCGCAGATGATGCTGATCGACGCAGTCGGTGCGATTGCCATCTTGCAGCTGAAGCGTTCCATCGCGCCCATTTCGGCCGCGTCGGGGCACGGTCCGCGCTCCTGCGCGAGCAGCATCGAAGCTTCGGATGCCTTGGCCTGGATATGCTTGAACATTTTCAGGTTCAGCGCCTTGGCCATCGCGCTTTCGAAGCCCAGACCCTTCGACTGCAGGAAGGAGTGGAAGCCCATCACGCCTAGGCCGACCGAACGTTCGCGCTCGGCGGAGTATTTCGCGCGGGCCATCTCGTCGGGCGCGCGGTCGATGTAATCCTGCAGCACGTTGTCGAGGAAGCGCATCACGTCCTCGATGAACTGCTTGTCGCCCGACCACTCGTCCCACTTCTCGAGGTTGAGCGAAGACAGGCAACACACCGCGGTGCGATCATTGCCGAGATGGTCGACGCCGGTCGGCAGGGTGATTTCCGAACACAGGTTCGAAGTCGAAACCTTGAGGCCGAGATCACGGTGATGCTTGGGCATCATGCGGTTCACCGTGTCGGCGAAGACGATGTAGGGCTCGCCCGTGGCGAGACGGGTTTCGACCAGCTTCTGGAACAGCGAGCGGGCATCGACACGCCCACGCACTTCGCCGGTCTTGGGCGATTTCAATTCGAACTCGGCCCCGTCGCGCACGGCTTCCATGAATTCGTCGGTCAGCAGCACGCCGTGGTGAAGGTTCAATGCCTTGCGGTTAAAGTCGCCCGAAGGCTTACGGATTTCGAGGAACTCCTCGATCTCGGGGTGCGAGACGTCGAGGTAGCACGCGGCCGAACCGCGGCGGAGCGACCCTTGCGAAATCGCCAGCGTCAGGCTGTCCATCACCCGCACGAACGGAATGATGCCGCTGGTCTTGCCGTTGAGGCCCACTGGCTCGCCGATGCCGCGGACATTGCC
Organism: Erythrobacter sp. JK5; assembly: GCF_018205975.1. NCBI lineage: Bacteria > Pseudomonadati > Pseudomonadota > Alphaproteobacteria > Sphingomonadales > Erythrobacteraceae > Erythrobacter > Erythrobacter sp. JK5. The sequence goes on from NZ_CP073577.1 coordinate 2,383,836, forward strand.
CCAATAGGTGCCGATGCCGCCGCCCTTGGAGGCGAGCCAGACGTTTTCGTTCCACGTGCCGACGATCCCGTCGAGGCTGTCGGACACCGAGTTGAGGTAGCAGCTGATCGGCAGGCCGCGACCCGTGCCGCCGTTCGACAGCACCGGGGTCGCCGGCATGAACCACAGCGACGAGATATAGTCGCAGAGCCTCTGCGCGTGCTCCTGATCGTCGGCATAGGCATCGGCCACGCGCGCGAACAGGTCCTGATAACTTTCATTCGGCAACAGGTAACGATCGGTCAGCGTTTCCTTGCCGAATTCGGTGAGATAGGCGTCGCGGCTCTCGTCGGTCTCGATCTCAAACCGGCGCGCATTCACGGTCTTGCTGTCTGGCAGGACCGCAGCCCTGGCAGCTTCGGCCATGGCTCCCGCGAGAGCTTCTCCCGCCTTTGCGGCGATCAGTTCGTCGCTGCCCTTGTCGGCATTGTCCATTGTCACGGCCTTCTTGTTCTTCGGCGTCGGCGTGCCTGTTGGCGCACGACCCAGCGTTTCGCCGGTGTCCGCGTCGGTCAGCACTTCGTTGCCCGTGTTCTCACTGGCCACGTTTTCACTCGCTTTAAATTCCATTCTCGCCCCGTCTAGTCCCCGCGAATCGGACAGGACACAAGTGTCGATGTTCCAATTCTGTTCTATACCGACCTGTCCACAGGATAGCCATGTGATTCCTCACAGCCTGTCCCGCGATCCGTCCACAATCCGGATCGTCCGACCCCTGAATCCGGCGACTCCCCTTCCTGCCGCGCCCTGTCGAGCGTGGGCCGAGTCACCTAGATTTTGGGGTTCATCCGCGAACCGAACCACCAGATAATGAATCAGCGACGAATCCGCGTCAACGGGAGATTAACCACAAAATCGCGGAAACCCGGATCGGAATTCCATGTTGCAGTGCAGCGACGCGTGGACAAAGCTAGAGTCGCGAACCGCGCAAGAGCGAAAATGAATCTGTGAAGAAAAATTTGGTGATTGAATCATGTGAATCAATCGCTGAATCTTTTCGCAAGGCGGCGGCATGATTGTTGCGCCGTCGCGGAACAGGAGGTGGCTGTGACCATTGCAACGCTCGAATCGGTTCCGGTGCCGATCCTCGCCGACCTGCGCCAGCGCCATTCCGAGCCGCAGCGGCACTATCACGACTGGTCGCATATCGAGGCGCTGCTCACTCATATGGCGGATGCCCGGGGCCTGCTGCACGATCCGGACGCGGTGCTCCACGCGATCCTGTTCCACGACGCGATCTACGATCCGCGCGCCAAGGACAATGAACGCCGCAGCGCCGCGCTGCTGGTCGAAACCGCACCGGCCATTCCCGCCGCAAGCCTCTCCGCCGCGCGGCGGATGATCGAGGCGACCGAGGGCCATCACCTGCCCGGCGATCTGTCGGGAGCCGCGCAATCGGACTGCGCGCATTTCCTCGACATGGATCTGGCGATCCTCGGTGCCTCACCGGAGCGATTCGTTATCTACGAAGACCAGATCCGCCGCGAATATGCGCATGTGCCGGATGCCGCGTTTCGCGAGGGGCGCGCGGCGGTGCTGCGCGGTTTCGCCGCGCGCCCGCGCCTCTATTTCAGCGCGTGGGGCCGCGAGCGGTTCGAAGCGCAGGCACGGCGCAATCTCGCCCGCTCGCTCGCGGCTCTGGCGAACTAGGCGGCCACCGATTCCCGCGCCCGCGCGCTGCGGGCATGCTCGGCGATCTCCTGCGCCAGCCGGTCGATCAGCTCAGCCGGAAGATCGTGACCCCAGCCGGGGATCGTCACCAGCCTGGCACCGGGGATGTGCTCGGCGGTGTCCTTGCCACCCTCCAGCTTGACCAGCGGATCGGCCTCGCCGTGGAGCACCAGCGTCGGCACACTCACCGACCGCAGCCGTTCGCGCCGGTCGCCATCGTCGATGATCGCGGCGAGCTGACGCGGCAGACCGGGCGGATAGACGCTGCGCTGCACCAACGCCTGCACCCGCGCGCGGCGCCGTTCGGCATCGGCCGGATAACCGGGGCTGCCGATTTTCTCCTGCACGTTGATGCCGTGCGCAATCAGGTCCTCTTCCTCCATCGAAGGCAAGGGCGCGGTCAGCGCGTCGATCGCGGGCTTGTCCGCCTGCGGCAGCCGGGGATGCCCGGTGGTCGACATGATCGAGGTGAGCGATTGCAGCTGCCCGGGATGGTTCACCGCCATCAGCTGCGCGATCATGCCGCCCATCGAAGCCCCCACGACGTGTGCCCTGGGAATGTCCAGCGCGGTCAGCAGCCCGGCTCCGTCGGCGGCCATGTCGGCGAGCGTATAGGGCACGCGCGCAGGCCAGCCGATCTTCTGGCGGATCACCTGCCAGGCGATCCCCGGCGCCCTGGCACCTTCCATCTTCTGCGACAGGCCGATGTCGCGATTGTCGTAACGGATTACGCGGTGGCCATGGCCGACCAGCGCTTCGACGAATTCGTCGGGCCACAGGATCATCTGCGCGCCGAGGCCCATCACCAGCAGGATCGGATCATCGCCGGGATTGCCGTGCTCTTCGTAAAACAGCTCGATACCGGTAGTGGGCGCGGTGATGTGCGGCATGGACGTGATGGCTCCTGCGGGTTGGGTTCCGCAGCCATCGTTGCCGCACAAGCAAACGCGCCGCAACCCACGCTCGCCCAAAAGGGACTGGAGACGAGTGCAGGTGCGGCGCGGTCGACCCCCGGGGTCGCAATCCGGGGCCGGGTCGGCGGCAGGGGCTCCTAACCGCCGAGCAGGATGTAACGTTCCGATTCCGCCTGCGCGTACCGTTCGCGCATTTCGCTGGTGGCCTTGGCGGCAAGCTGGTCATGAATCTCGCGGTTGCTCGCGAAGATGATGTTGGCGAGGAACTGTGCGCTCTCCGGATTGTAGACCGGCACGTCGCCGAGCCCGTCGAGCCGCTTGACCGCATAGATCGCGGCCTTGCGCGCGGCCCAGTTGCCTTTGCCGTCGAGCACTTCGAGGTTTTCGGCCTTGCCGTCTTCGCCGAGCGTGAAGGTGATTTGCACCACCGCATCGTTGGGCCGCACGGTGCGGGCGACCGGGGCGCGGGTCAGCGCGTGGTTGAGATCGCGGGTGGTTTCCTGCTGCCATTCCTGCATCGCGGCATGCGAAGTCACCACGATATCCTGCGATTTGCCGGCGGCGGCAGGGGCGGCGAACGACACGGCCAGCGCGAACGCGGCGGCCGGTAGGGCAAGAGACTTGTTGAGGCGGTTCATCGGATCATCCTTTCCTGGGCATCACGGGATGATCGAGCGCAAGGACCGGTAGCGCCGAGCACCAGTCCCTACACTCGTGCGATGGCTCTATTGGTCGATCAGGCGCGGCGGGCAGTTGTCAGATCGGGGTGTTTCGGGGGTCCCGCCGCGTCCGATCACAAAGTGCCAGACGGCACGATTGTTTCAATATGGTATCGGTGAGCCGTGTTATGTTTCGCCGAGCGTCCGTTTGACGCAGACAAACTGCATACGGAGCCCGACGAGCGATCAGGGCGTCAGGGTTGGCCCCGCCATTCCGGCCCGCTGATCGTGAAGCCGCGCGCTTCGAGTTGGTCGAGCACCCCGTCCGGTTCGGCCAGCACCCTCAGCGGGACCACCGCCAGCGTGACGCCTTCGGTCGCGACCGCGCCTTCGATCATGCCGACCCATTGCGCGCGGATCTCCTCGCCGAGCGCGTCATCGGCCCACGGCCAGCAAGTGCCGAGCGCGATTTCGAGCGGGTTGCCCATCACGGCGGGCACATCGAACTTGCGCCAGTCCTCGCCGCGCTGTGCGATGATGCCCTGCCCCGCTTCGGTGGCGTCCATCGCCGCTTCGAGGCAGGGGATGTGCGAGGCGGGATCGGCGTCGGCGAGATTATCGAGCAGGTCCTCGCCGCGAAATCTCTCCGGCCGGGTGATCGGCACGTCGGCCCTGTCCGCCGCCTTGCGGACCACTTCGGTGGCGTCGTCGGTAGTGTCGTCGTCGAAATCGAGCCGCCGTGCGAGCAGATCAAACGCGGTCATCAGGAACGATCCGCGATCGTAGTCCTGATCGTATTGCTCCTCGAGCGCGGCGAGGCGCGCGCGCTGGGCCTCGTCGAGATAGTCGGCGGCGACGGTCTTTTCGGGCAGCCTGGTAAAGCGCCCGCCGCGAAAGATCAGCCGGAAGACGTCTCCGGGAGAGAACTTGGGCTGCGCGCGGACGATGACACCCTGCGCTTCGGCGGTGGCTTCCTCCAGCCGGTCGGGCTGCCATGGGGTGGATTTGGGCACCGCACGGATTTCGCCGACAAGGACGATGGTGCCGGTCGGCGTGTCGATCGTCCACATCGGCGCGCCCGAACGCTGCGCGGTGACGACTATGGTGTTTTCGGCGGGGGTGGGTCCTTGGGCAACGGCCGCGCCGCTCCAAAAGCCAAGGAAAGCCATGAGGCCGAGAATTCTTCCTGATTTCAACAAAGCGCGATCACCATTCACACCCCCCAGCAAACGAGGATCATGTTGTGGTCCAGGCCGGATGAACTAGTAATGACCTCTGGAGGACAACGAATTGATGACTCGGTTGGCATTCCCGATTTGCGCCGCACTTGCTGTGGTCGGGTGCGCCACATCCGCCGACCCATCAAAAAGCACATTGCTTGCGACCATCGACCACCACGAATGGGGAGACCCAAGTCGGCTGCGCGTCGATCTCGATTCTGGCCAATACTCGATCGAATACGGAAAATGGGACAGAAATGCACCAAGCTCACGGAGTGGGTCTCGCGGCAAGCCCATTGCCGGTGAACTGGGCCAAGGGAAAATCGACACGCTAAACCGACTTGTATTTGCCGCGCAGGAGAAGGGGCTGGTCAATCAAGATTGTGCTGCAAAACCACGAAACGAACGAGAATCCATAGTAATCACAAACGGAGGAACACCTACCCTCAGAGTCATCAGCGATGGCGCAAAGCTGACTGCTCATAAGGACCTCGAGTGTTGGACAGAGGCCGCCAACGAGATTGAGAAGTATCTCGTCGAGCTATTCGATGAGGAGCGCGGTCTCATCGCCGACTAAGGCACCAACACCGTATCCTGCGCCACCTCCGCGGTTTCGGGATAATCCAGATTGTAGTGCAGCCCGCGGCTTTCGTGCCGGGCCAGCGCCGATGTCACAATCAGCTCCGCCGCCTGCAGCAGGTTGCGCAGTTCGATCAGATCGGTGGTGACGACGAAGCTGCCGTAGTAATCCTCCACCTCCTGTTTCAGCAGCGCGATGCGGTTGGCGGCGCGTTCGAGGCGTTTGGTGGTGCGCACGATGCCGACGTAGTTCCACATGAAACGGCGGATCTCGGTCCAGTTCTGCTTGATGACGACCTGCTCGTCCGAATCCGACACGCGGCTTTCGTCCCACGGCTTGATCGGCGGGGGCTGGTCGAGGGTGTCCCATTGCGCAAGGATGTCGCTCGCCGCCGCTTCGCCGAACACGAAGCATTCGAGCAGCGAGTTCGATGCCAGCCGGTTCGCGCCATGGAGGCCGCTTTCGGTGCACTCGCCGGCCGCCCACAGGCCGGGCAGGTCGGTGCGCGCATCGAGCCCGACCACCACGCCGCCGCAGGTGTAGTGCTGCGCGGGGACGACCGGGATCGGCTGGCAAGTCATGTCGATGCCGAGGCCGGACAGCTTCTCGTGGATCGTCGGGAAGTGTTCCTTCACGAACTCCGCCGGCTGGTGGCTGATATCGAGATGGACGTAATCGAGGCCGTAGCGCTTGATCTGGTCGTCGATCGCGCGGGCGACGACATCGCGGGGCGCGAGCTCCATCCGCTCCTTGTCGTAATCCTCCATGAAGCGGTGGCCGGTTTCCGGGTGGAACAGCCGCCCGCCCTCGCCGCGCACCGCCTCGGTGATGAGGAAGTTCTTGACCTCGAGATTATAGAGGCACGTCGGGTGGAACTGCATCATCTCCATGTTGGAGACGCGCGCGCCCGCTCGCCACGCCATCGCGATCCCGTCCCCGGTCGCGCCGCGCGGCGCGGTCGAGAACTGGTAGACACGGCCCGCTCCGCCCGCTGCCAGCACGGTGGCGCGCGCGACGTGCCGCTCGACCCGGCCGCTTGCCTCGTCGAGCGCGTACACGCCCCACACCCGGCCCGCGGCGGAGAAGTGTTCGCGATGGCGATCGGTAATGAAGTCGATGCAGGTCAGCCCGCCGCGCATGGTGATGTTGGGATTGGCTTCGGCGGCCTTGAGAAGCGCCTCCTGCACCGCCCAGCCGGTCGCATCGTCGACATGCACGATCCGCCGGTGCGAGTGCCCGCCTTCGCGGGTGAGGTGCAGCGCATCCTCGTCGCGGTTGAATGGGACGCCGAGCTCGCACAGCCGGTCGATACTGGCGGGCGCGCGCTCGATCACGAATTCGACCGTCTCGCGGTCGTTCAGCCCGGCACCCGCGACCATCGTGTCGCGCACGTGGTTCTCGAACGTGTCGCCGGCATCGAGCACCGCCGCGATTCCGCCCTGCGCCCAGGCAGTCGATCCGCCGGTGAGCGATCCCTTGGCGAGCACCAGCACGCGCTTGCTCTCGGCCAGCGCCAGCGCCGCGGTCAACCCCGCCGCGCCCGAGCCGATGACGATGATGTCGTATTCCGGAGTGGTTTCAGGCGTGTCTCCCATCGCGCCGCCATGGCCCGCAATGGGGCGCTAGGCAAGGGCGCAACTGAGCGAGGCGCTTGTCATTCGTGTCGCCCACCGGGGCGTAATCGTTAGGGAAAGCACCCGAACGTGTTACTATCGTGCCGAAAGACCGGGGGTCGCTGAGTCGGCGGAGGCAATGTCGCTCCGTTATGGCGACTTGGCTGGGGGGAGTATCATGTCGTTTCTATCGCTGGCGAAATGCCTGCTCGATCACCACCAGCCGTTGCGGCGCAATGTCGAGCGCGAGGGCGATGAATATGTCGGCACGTGTCGCCATTGCGGAAAGGATATTCACCGCACCGCCCCGCGCCGTTGGCGGCACCAGCACTCTTAGCGATCGGCCCGATCGGATTCCGGTTCGAAAAGGCTTCAGCCCGATCCGGTCAGCTGCACGAACACGTCCTCGAGATCGGCCTCGCGGGTGGTCACGTCGACGATCGTGTGCCCGTGCGATTGCACCAGCGCCAGCACCTGTCCCGCGCTCGTCGCGTCGCGATCGTAGGTCACTTCGAGCGTGCGCGGGGTCAGCAATTCGCAGCGGTTGAACTCGGCCTCGCGCGGCACTTCGGCGATATCCGCGTCGAGTTCGATCCGAACCACCTTGTCGCGCGCCATCTCGATCAGTTCCTGCGTCGGCTTGTTGGCGATCAGCTGTCCGTGATTGATGATCGCGATCCGATCGCACAGCTCTTCGGCCTCTTCGAGATAGTGCGTCGTCAGCACCACGGTCACGCCTTCGCGGTTCATCTCGGTGACGAGCTCCCACAGCTGGCGCCGTAGTTCGACGTCGACCCCGGCGGTCGGCTCGTCGAGCACCAGGATCGGGGGCGAGTGCACCATCGCCTTGGCGACCAGCAGTCGCCGCTTCATCCCGCCCGACAGCGTGCGAGCATAGGCATCGCGCTTGTCCGAGAGGCGTACGGCGGCGAGCAGTTCCTCGCTGCGCCGGTCGCTTGCGGGAACTCCGTAGAACCCGCCCTGGTTCTCGAGCACTTCGAACGGGGTAAAGAACGGGTCGAACACGATTTCCTGCGGCACGATCCCGATCGCGCGACTGGCATTGCGCCGGTGCGTATCGATGTCGAAGCCCCAGATTTCTGCGCTGCCCGAAGTCTTGTTAACCAGCCCCGCGAGAATATTGATCAGCGTCGATTTGCCCGCGCCATTGGGGCCGAGCAGGCCGAAGATCGAACCCTCGGGCACGTCGAAGCTGACCCCGTCGAGGGCGAGCTTGCCCTGCGCATCCTCGCCGGTCGCTCCCTTGGGCGCGGCGTAGCGCTTCACGAGGTTGTCGATGCGGATAGCGGGCGGTGTGGCCATGGGCCCGCCATAGAGCAGCGACAGGGGCGCGCAAGGGTCCAGGCACATGGTCGAATTCCGCAATGCTTGCGCTGCCGTTAACCCTGCTTGGTGAGGACAAGGATACACCTGCGGCCCTAGTGCAGCGTCGTGATCGATCGCTTTCCTTCCACGCCGCGCCTGCGCGCAGCGCGACGCGCGTCCTTGGCGGGAGCGCTCATTGCCGGGCTCGCGCTCGCTCCGGGAACGGCGCAAGCCCAGTCGGACCAGAGCATCACTACGCGTGTCGGGTTGATCGACCCTCTCACCATCACCAAGCTCTCCGACATGGATTTCGGCGACATCATCGGGCCGAACGCCGGGACCATCGTTCTCACCCCGACCGCGACGCCGAGCTGCACCGCGACGGGCGGGCTCGTCCATACCGCGGAATGCCAGCCCGCCACTTTCGGCGGCTACGGTCCGACCAATGCCCGCGTGCGCGTGCGCCGTCCGATCGGCAACACGATCACGCTGACCGGCCCAGGCGCGGACATGACCGTCACCAACATCACCATCAATGGCGACCCCGACCTGACGCCGGTGCGTTCGAACCCCAACTGGGAGCGTTTCCGGATCGCCAGGGCAGACGGTACCTTCATATTTCGCGTCGGCGGCACGCTGAACGTCAATGCCAACCAGGCGCCGGGCCTTTATACCGGTACGTTCGAAATCCGGCTCGATTACCAGTAATCGCGATCTGCGCTTGTTTGCGAAAAATTAGGCATGCTGCTTCACCCGAATTTGCCCGTGGAGCCCGTAAAGCACCGCGAGATGATGCGTCCTCTGAAACTCCGATGGCCTCGCCGGACCGGCCGCCTCCTGACCGGTTCGATCTCGCTGGCAGTCGCTGGCTTCGCGCTTTCGGTGAGCCCTGCTTCTGCGCAGGATACCGCCAGCGTCCCCACCGCCGTGCGTCTGCAGGGCGATACCCGCATCACCAAACTGGGCGATCTCGATTTCGGCGATATCCTGCCGGGCGCGAGCGGCGGGACGATCACCGTTGCGGTCGACAGCACAGTCTCGACCAGCGGGACGGTGCAGTCGCTCAATAGCGGACAGCAGGCTGCCTCGTTCGAGATAACCCGTCAGATCCTGGCCGACTTCCCGACCTATGTCGGCCCGGGAGGCAGCGACACGATCCAGCTGGTAAATCAGGGCGATCCGACGGCGACGATGACGCTGCGCAATTTCACCACCGATTTCAACCGCACGATCATCTTCGGCCTGCCCGCCTATCTGTTCCGTACCACCTACGATTTCCGCGTCGGCGGGACGCTCGATGTCGCTGCGGATCAGGAGCCGGGCAGCTATCTCGGCACCTTCGTGGTCACGATCGATTACAACTGACCCGGTCGCTTCGGGAACAAACAGCAATTGAATTCGCCGCGCGGCGCGATTATTCGCTCGCTGCATGAGCATGCCACCTCCTCCCGAAGTCCTGCTGGTCGAAACTCGCCGGGTCAGCTGCGATGGTGCCAGCGGCATTCGCGCGGGCGATGGCTATCGCCCCGCTGCGCTCGGCCATCCGCGGATCTATCTCGAGATCGACGAGCACGGCTATGTCGATTGCGGATATTGCGACCGGCGGTTCGTGCTGAAGGGAGGACCGGCAGACGGGGTCGACCAGGCGAGCCTGCCCGATATTTCCGAAGGTGCCGATCCGGGGCACCGGTAACCGGCGAGCTCGGCAAGAGCCGATTAAGCATGATCTCAAACCAAAATTAACCCATCGTCGCTAGCCACTCTGGCAACAGGGGCGCCAAGGTTATCATGCTGTCTATTTTCCGGAAATTCGGTCTGCCGTACGCGGCAATTGGGTACTTCTGCGCGCCCGTTGCCGCGCTGGCGCAAGACGCCGACAGCGCCGATGCGCAGGCGTTTCTCGTCACCCCGCTCAGCTTCGTCAAGCAGACCGACCTCGATTTCGGCCAGATCATCCCGGCGAACACCAACGGCACAGTCACGATGGATTCGACCGGCGCGGTGACGACCACCGGCGGCGTGGTGCAGGTCGACGGAACGCAGATTCCGGCGCGGTTCTGGGGGTACGGCACGTTCAACCAGACGGTGCTGATCAATATCGATGCGAACACCTATCTGTTGACCCGCGAAGGCGGCACCCAGACCATGCTGCTCGACCGCATGACCATCGGCAGCGCGCCGCCGATCCGCATCCGCACCAGCCCGCGTCGGTTCCGGATCGCCAATCCCGATGGCTATTTCTCGTTCACGATTGCCGGGCGTTTGCAGGTGGGAGCCAATCAGGCCCCCGGGGTCTACAAGGGCGAGTTCGCGGTCACGCTCGAATACGAATAGGCCCGCATGGCCGCGCCCGATGCTCATCGCGCGTTCAGGCAAGCGGGTGCAGTGTGGTGCTCCAGTCTAAGAGGAGACCGCCGATGCTTCGCCTGCCGCGTCCCGCCCGCCTGTCCGCTCTCGCTCTTGCCGGTGCTGCCGTCACCATGACGCTCGGGGCGGTTTCGCCCGCCATGGCCGAACAGGATCAGCCGGAATCGGACCAAATGACCAAGGGTGAGCAGAAGCTCGCCAAATTGCTCGAAGGCCGCGTCGCCGGCGAGCCGCAACGATGCATCCGCACACGGATCAACAATCGGCTGCGCGTGATCGACGAGACCGCCTACGTCTATGGCAGCGGTCGCACGATCTACGTCCAGCGGACCCGCAATCCCGACCAGATCGACAGCGACGACGCACTGGTGACGCGCCGGTTCAGTGCCAGCGAGCTGTGCAAGCTCGATGTCGTAACCACGGTCGATCGCTCCGCCGGATTCTTCACCGGCGCAGTGTTCTTCGCCGACTTCGTTCCGTACACCCGTGTGGACAACGGCGAGGACGCCGACGGCTGATCGTCAGCCGCAAACGGCGCTGTCGGAGCGCCTGCACCGTCCCGCCGAGGATCATCAGGTCCGACAGTAAGGCGGACCCTGCATCGGAGCTGCGCCCGGCCCTGAATTCGCCCGATTGCGTACGGGCGCGTTAACCCACTGTAATGGTTTGACCGGGCGGCAATCCCGCTCAGATCCGCTATGCGGGCACTTTCTCGTGCATCATCGCGTTCATTCGCGCGAGAATGTCCTCCGCCTGGCTCATGATTCCGTCGATCAGGTCCTGGCAGGTCGGGATATCGTTGATCAGCCCCGCGACCATGCCGCAACTCCACGCGCCCTTGTCCATGTCGCCTTCCATCATGATCGAGGGATAGACCCCGGCGACTTCGGGCAGGATATCCTGGATCGTGATTGCATCGCCCAGCTCCTTTTCCTTTTCAAGCAGCCGCTCGACTGCATCGTTGTGGAGCACGCGTTCGGTGTTGCGCAGCGGGCGCATCACAAGGCGGGTATCGAGTTCGCTGGCCTCGACGATCGCGCGCTTCACGTTCTCGTGCACGGACGCTTCCTTGGTGGCGATGAAGCGGGTGCCCATGTTCATCCCCTGCGCGCCCATCGCCAGACTGGCGACGAGACTGCGCCCGTCGGCCATGCCGCCGCTTGAGACGAAGGGAATGTCGAGCTCGTCCGCCGCGCGCGGCAGCAGGATGAAATTGGGAATGTCGTCTTCGCCCGGATGCCCGCCGCATTCGAACCCATCGACCGACACTGCGTCGCAGCCGATTTCCTGCGCCTTCAGCGAATGCCGCACACTGGTGCATTTGTGAATCACCTTGATGCCTGCGTCCTTGAGCGGCGGCAGCAGCTCGACCGGGTTGCGCCCGGCGGTCTCGACGACCTTCACTCCGCCATCGATGACCGCCTTCAAAAGACCGGGATAATCGGGCGGAGTCAGCGTCGGCAGGATGGTGAGGTTCACACCAAACGGCTTGTCGGTCATGTCGTGGCAGCGCGCGATCTCGTTGGCGAGCTTTTCGGGCGTGCCCTGCGTGAGCCCGGTGATGATCCCTAGGCCGCCCGCATTCGAAACCGCCGCCGCCAGTTCGGCAAAGCCGACGTAGTGCATCCCGCCCTGAATGATGGGGTGCTGGATGCCGAACATTTCGGTGATGGCGGTCTTCATGGGTCAGTGTCCTCCCGGGAATGGTAATTTTCGCGTGAGACAAGCGGAGAATCCGCTCGCTTGCAAGCGCGCATTTGAGGAGGCCCCAAGCCGTAGCGTCAGGCCGGGTCGCGCGTGATCGGGCCGGTTTCGCACAGCTCGCTGACCACGCAGATGTCGCATTTCGGCACGCGCGCGCGGCACACACGCTTGCCGAACTGGATCAGCCAGAAATGCCCGTCCGCCATCGCCCAGTCGGGGCTGCGCTCTTCCAATTGCTGCGCGGTTTTGTCCGCCGTCTTGGCCTGCGTCAGCCCGATGCGATTGCACACCCGGTGCACGTGGGTGTCGACCGCGATCACGTCTTTGCCGAAGGTGAAGCTCATCACGATGTCCGCGCATTTGCGCCCGATCCCCGGCAGGCTCATCAACCCTTCGCGCGTGTCGGGGACCGCGCCATCATGTTCCTCGAGCAAGGCGGTGCAGAACTTGCGGATGTTCTTCGTCTTGTTGTTGTAGAGCCCGCACGGCTTGATCGCTTCGGCGATGGCCTCGTCATCGAGCGCGAGCATGTCCTCCGGCGTTTTCGCCAGCTTGAACAGCGCGCGCGTCGCCGCGGCCGTGTTGCGATCGAGCGATTGCGCGGAGAGCATGCAGGAGATGCACGATCGAAATGCGTCGGGCTGCCCCTTCGGCCCCTTGGCGTTCTTCGTCCGGCCCGGCATTGCCTCGGACAGGCGGCGGTACACCTCTTCGACTTCGTTTTCGCTGAGCATGAAGGTTCAGCGAGCGGGAGCGGATGCGGTTCCGGTTTCGCAATCCTCGCGCACCGGGCAGCCATCGCATTTCGCCTTGCGGGGGCGGCAATAGGTCTGGCCGAGTTTCTTCAGCAGCAGGTGGTGTTCGTCCATGTCGGCGGCAGTCCATTCCGGCGGCACGATTGGCATCAGCGCGTCATAGGTCTTCGCCGTGTCGGCCCTGGCTGGGACGATCCCCATGCGCTGCATGATCCGGCGGTGATGCCCGTCGATCACCATCGCGCGCCGCTCGAAGGTGCTGGCGTTCATTACCCCGGCGGAGTTCTTGCGCGCTACTCCGGGCAGCGTTTCGAGCCATGCCATCGCATCGGCGGTGTCGAGATTGGAGAGGTGCCGCAGGTCGACGCTGCCGCGTTCGGCGATGATGGCGTTAAGGCAGGCCTTCAGCCGCTCGGCCGCAACGCTTGGAAAGGTCTGGCGCTGGAGCCGGGCTTCGAGATTGTCGACCGGCGCCGCCGCGACCTCCTCCCACGATCCGTATTCGGCGATCAGCGCGTCGGTCGAGGCATTCGAGGCTGCGGTCCTGGTCTGCGCGCCGATCACCCCATGAACCAGCACCCACACCGGTTCGCGCCGCTTGTCGGGCGGACGGACGATCCGTCCGAACCTTTCGATCAGCGCGGCCTGGACCCGGCGCAGGATTTCGGTGCGATCATCGGGCCCCAAGTCGAGCTGCATGGCGCGCTCCCCAGCCGGCAAGCGCAAGCGCGGAGCAGGGCAGCCAGACCCATACGAGTTCCGACACGATCGTGACCAGTCCGCGCGGCGAGAAGAACGACAGGCCGATCGGCGAAACCCGGATCGGGGTTGCCGGCGCAAAGATCCGCGCCTGGTGGAACGGCCACCACAGCGCCGATCCCAGCCCGCCGCTGGTGAGCGTATCGAGCAGCCCGTGGCTGGCCATGGCAAGGAACAGGAAGGCGAGACCGGTGAGGCTGCGCGCTTCCTTCCACACCAGCGCCAGCGCCGCCGCGCACAGCGCCGCGAAGGCCAGCGAATGCGTCGCGCCGCGGTGACCCCACGGGTCGGCATAGTCGATTCCCAACCCGAACCCGATCACGTCGGCATCGGGCAAAATTGCAAACATCGCACCCGCGATGGCCAGCCGGGGCGAAATCCGCCCGCCCCCTGCCGCAACGGCGATTGCCATCGGCACCACCGCATGGGTGAAGATTGTCGGCAATGGGGTCTACCGCTCGAACGCGATCGAGAAAGTCACCGGCACGGCGGGCGTGATCGACGGCAACCCGGCAAGCTGCTGCAACTGCGCCAGCCCCTCAGTCAGGTCGAGCGCATCGGCGTAGACGATCACCGGCTCCTTCGAGGCGACCAGCACGCGGTCGGCGGAGACACGGGTGACGTCGACCTCGGTGTCGATCGCGGTTTCCGCGCCCTTGACGCTGAGCGTGCCCTTGAGCGGTTGGGTGGTGCTTTCGCCCACTGCAAGCGCTTCGAACGCGGCAGGATCGACCTGCGCGGTGATCGTCGCTTTGGGAAACTCGGCGACGTTGAAGAAAATCTCGCGCATCCGCTCGTTGCGGATATCGACCCCGGTGCTGACCGTGGCGAGGTCGATCTCGACCGTCGCCGCGCCATCGGGGGCGACGCTGCCCGAAAGGCCCGTGAAATGGTTGTTTTCGGCAATTTCGCCCGACTTCACGCTGACATAGTTGAGTCGCGAGGCGTCGCTGTCGACGGTCCAGGTCCCTTCGGCCAGCGGCGGAGCCTCGGCGGGGGCCTGCTGGCAGGCGGCGAGTGCGAGAAGCGCCGATGCGGCGAGGATGCGGATTGTATGGGGCACGGTCATTTTCCTCGGGTTTCGACAGATTGGCTTTGCCGAGCTAACGCCACAAGCGGCGAAAGGTTGCAAGCCGCTCGCGCGCAACGGACAGTCTCGTTGACTTTTCGACACGAAAGTGTCATTTTGACACCATGTCGAGAACCGTAAAGATCGATGAAGAGCTGGTCGAGCTGATCAGCCGTGAAGCCAAGCTGATGAGCCGATCGCTGGCGGGCCAGGTGCGTCACTGGGTGCGCATCGGGATGAATGTCGAAAAATCGCGCTTTTTCAACTCTTCGCTGGTCGCAGATGCCCTCAACGGGCGGATCGGACCCGACGCGCTCACCACCGAGGAGCAGGAAAGCTTCGTCGAAGGGCTGTTCGATGCCGCGCGCGACGGCACGCCCGAACAGGCGCAGTTTTTCGCCGATCGCCGGGCCAGGGGGCTGGGCGCGGGTCTGACCGATGATGCCGAAACACGGAAAGCCGGTCGCGGGTCCTGATGGCGATTGCCGCAGGGTGTCCGACGCTGTTCCTCATCGCCGGGCCGAACGGGGCGGGCAAGACCACCTTCTACGACACCGTCCTGAAGGCGCGGGTCAACGCGCCATTCGTCAACGCCGATATCATCCAGCGCGACGAATTGCGCGATCCGTCGCTCGATGCCGCCTACACGGCAGCCCGGATCGCCGGCGAACGGCGCGAGGAGTACATTCGCCAGGGGGCCAGTTTCGTGATGGAAACGGTGTTCTCGCACCCGTCGAAGCTCGAATTGCTGGCTTCCGCCCGTGACGCCGGGTTTCGCCTGATCGTGTTTCACCTCAACGTCGCGACCCCCGATCTGGCGGTCGCGCGCGTCAAGGCGCGGATTTCCGAAGGCGGGCACGAGGTGCCCGAACACAAGATCCGCGAACGGTTCGAACGCAATCAGGCGCTGATCCGGCAGGCGGCGCTCATGGCCGACCGGGCGCTGGTGTTCGACAGCTCGGCGCTGAACGAGCGCCCCCGGGTTCTGCTCGAACTGCGGCAGGGCCGGGCCGTGCGCATCGGCGACGACCTGCCGGACTGGTTCCTGGCCCTGTATGCGCATCCCGACATGCGGGACTAGCACGGCCTACTCCCATTCGATCGTGCCTGGCGGTTTCGACGTGTAGTCGTACACCACCCGGTTGATGCCCTGCACCTCGTTGACGATCCGGGTCGCGACCTGCGTCAGGAAAGCGGCGTCGAACGGATAGACATCGGCCGTCATCCCGTCGGTGCTGGTCACCGCGCGCAACCCGCACACGCTGTCATAGGTGCGCCCGTCGCCCATCACGCCGACGGTCTTGACCGGCAGCAGCACCGCGAACGCCTGCCAGATCGCGTCGTACAATCCGGCGTTGCGGATTTCCTCGAGATAGATCGCGTCGGCCTTGCGCAGGATGTCGCAGCGTTCCTTGGTCACTTCGCCAGGTATGCGGATGGCGAGGCCAGGGCCGGGGAACGGGTGCCGCGCGACGAAAGCTTCGGGCAGCCCCAGCTCGCGGCCCAGCGCGCGCACCTCGTCCTTGAACAGCTCGCGCAGCGGCTCGACCAGCTGCATGTTCATCCGCTCGGGCAGGCCTCCGACATTGTGGTGGCTCTTGATCGTGACGCTTGGCCCGCCGGTAAAGGAAACCGATTCGATGACGTCCGGATAAAGCGTGCCCTGCGCGAGGAAATCCGCTCCGCCAACGGCTTTCGCTTCCTTTTCGAACAGATCGATGAACGCCCCGCCGATGAACTTGCGCTTCTTCTCCGGATCGGTGACGCCCGCGAGCCCGCCGAGGAATTCTTCCTCCGCGTTCACATGGACGAGCGGGATGTTGTAGCTGTCGCGGAACAGCGCGACGACCTGCTCTGCCTCGTTCATGCGCATCAGACCGTGATCGACGAACACGCACGTCAGCTGGTCGCCGATCGCTTCGTGGATCAGCACCGCGGCGACTGCAGAGTCGACCCCGCCCGACAGCCCACAGATTACGCGGCCTGAGCCAACTTGAGCGCGGATTTCCTCGATCTTGGTCTTGCGGAACTCGGCCATGGTCCAGTCGCCGGTGAGCCCGCAGACATGGCGCACGAAATTGGCGAGCAGCCTGCCGCCATCGGGCGTATGGACCACTTCGGGGTGGAACTGGGTGCCGTAGAATTTGCGCTCTTCGTCGGCGATCACCGCGAATGGCGCGCCGTCCGAAGTGGCGACGATCTCGAATCCGGGCGCGAACTGCGTGACCTTGTCGCCGTGGCTCATCCAGACCTGGTGCCGCTCGCCCTCTTTCCAGAGACCGTCGAACAGCGCGCAATCCCTGGTTACGGTGAGATAGGCGCGGCCGAACTCGCCGCCTTCTCCGGTCTCGTGACCGGGCCGGACTTCGCCGCCCAGCTGCTGGCTCATCACCTGCTGCCCATAACAGATGCCGAGGATCGGCACGCCCGCTTCGAAAAAGGCTTGCGGTGCGCGCGGGCTGCCTTCGTCGGGAACGCTCGCGGGCGAGCCGGACAGGATGATGCCCTTGGGCTTGAGCCGCTTGAACGCTTCCTCGGCCATGCTGAACGGGGCGATCTCGGAATAGACCCCCGCCTCGCGCACCCGGCGCGCAATCAGCTGGGTTACCTGGCTGCCGAAATCGACGATCAGGATCGAATCTGGAAGATGCTCTGCGTCCATGTCCGCCGACTAGGGAGCGTCCTCCGCGCTGTCCAGCATCCGGACACACTCTTGCACCGCGCCGCGAAAGGTTCCCGATAAAATCGCGGAAATCGGTGCAAAGTTTGGAACCAACATCGCGCTATTCGCATTTGCACAATTACCTTGTGCACTGCACCAGAGTTTCAAACAAAAACTGAATGTCGGAAACACGGCATCGCCCACCTCTCTGCCGAAGGAATTTTTCATGCGTTTCACTCTCCCGATCATCGCGCTCGCCGCTCTTGCCGCGCCACTTGCCGCCGCACCGCAGACCGACGTGGCAATTGTCGACGTTCGCATCTCCTATGTCGATATCGACCTTTCGACCCCGGAAGGTCGCGCCACTCTCGAACAGCGCGTCGAAACGTCGGTGCGGAAGGCCTGTACGATCGAAAGCAAGTCCCGCTTTACCTATGGCCGTGCGATCCTTGACGAAAAATGCTTCGCCGACGCCCGCGTGCTGGCGCTTGCCGAAGTCGAGCGGATTGCCGCTGCCGAAACGCGCGCCGGGCGCGAAGTCGCCGCCAACTGAGCCGCAAACCATTGCGATACTGCAGGAGGCCCGCTGGAGCGATCCGGCGGGCTTCTTTTTATCAGCGCTGGCGCACGGGGTAAGGTTGCGCAATTTGCAACTACATTGCGGATTTTCGCATTTGCGTTCGATGCAATCGAACATCATCTGAAAGGGCAAGGCGGGACCGGCCCTCTCTCTCCATCCGGAACCGCTTATCCGGGAGCATCGAGCCTCAAGAATGCTCGAACACTGCCGGTCTGCCTGCCTCGGCAAGCGGTCGAATAATGTGGCGCACCCCCCTCGCGCCCGCGACCGCGGTGGTCGATAGCAATGCGCCCGGATGGGCGCATCTGCATCGACCCAGAAAGTCGGGGAGGGCAGCGATCGAGACGCGGCTGCCGCAGTCCTCCCCCCCAACAGGCGGCCGCGTCTCCATCATCCCCTCGCGAGCGACGTCTCCTGATTTGCCTATCGCCAAATGCGATTACGCTGATCGGTAATTACGTTTCTCAACGAAGCAACAATCTTACGCTTCTGTTCGTATCTGTTACTGCAAGCCCGGCTAGGTGTCGGACGCACACCCAGGAGTACGAACCATGAGCATTGTTACCGAAAAAGCGATCGCATTGATCCTCGCCCTCGGCATCAGCACGATCTCGTTCAACACGCTGATCGTCTAATCGAAACATACCGGACCGGAAGCGCCAGCGCACGGGCGCTTCCGGTCCGTGCTATGCCTGGTCGGCCCGGTCGCGCAGCTCGGTCTTGAGCAGCTTCCCGATGTGACTGCGCGGCATTTCGTCGATCGGGTGCAACGCCGACAGCCGCTGGGTCTTCCCAAGCCGGGCATTCACCGAGCCCATGATCGTCTCCGCGTCGCGTGCATCCGCCGAAAACACCGCAAAGCCGACCGGGGTTTCGCCCCATTGCTTCGACGGCACGCCCACGACCGCCGCCTCGACTACGTCCGGCTCTTTCTCCAGCTCCGCTTCGAGATCGCTCGGATAGATGTTGAAGCCGCCCGAGATTATCATGTCCTTGGCGCGCCCGACCAGTTCCACGAAACCGTCTGCGTCGACCCGCCCGATATCGCCCATCCGCATCCACACTTCGCCGGTTTCGGGATCGGTCCATTGCGCCTCGGCGGTCTTGCCCGGCTGGTTCTTGTAGCCCGACATCATCGTCAGCGAGCGACCGATCAGGTTGCCGGGCGTGCCGGGCGGCACTTCCTGATCTTCGTCGTCGAGCACCTTGAGCTCGCTTCCGGGCGCGGGCCTGCCGACGGTGTGGAGCTTGTCGGGGAACTGGTCGGCCTGCAGCAGGCACACGACCCCGCCCTCGGTCATCGAATAGATTTCGACCAGCCCGCCCGGCATCCGGTCCAGCACTTCGCGCTTCAGCTCCGCCGAGAACGGCGCGGAAGTGCAGTATTTCATGACCAGGCTGGAGAGGTCGAATTCGTCGAACCGCTCGAAATCCATCAGCCGCTGGTATTGCACCGGAACGAGCATGGTCACTGTCGTTCGGTCGGTTTGCGCGTGCTCCAGCCAGCGGGCGCAATCGAACTTGCCCATCACCCGCACGCTGCCTCCGGCGAGCAGCGGAGCGAGGAAAGCGACCATGGTGGTGTTCGAATAGAGCGGAGTGGAAGCGAGCGAGCGCACTGGCAGGCCCGCTTCGAGATAGGACAGCGCGGTCGCGCCGAATTGCCGCCAGCGCATCTGGTGCGAATGCACGATCCCCTTGGGAATGCCGGTGGTCCCGCTCGAATAGATGATGTTGAACGGATCGCCGGGTTGTGGCTCGAAATCGGGCGCGCGGCTGCCCGGCGGCGCCATCCACTGTCCGATATCCTCGAGCGGGACGCGGATCAGGTCGGCCATGAAATCGGAGCCCAGTTCCGCCGCCTTTCCCGCATCGATGAACAGGTGGATCGCGCCCGAATCTGTCGCCATGCCTTCGAGCTGCTCGCGCGTGGCGCTGGCGGTGAGCGGCGCCGCGACACCTCCTGCGCGCACCGCGGCGAGGAAAACGAGGGCATACTCAACCGAGGAGTAGCCGAGGATCGCGACGGACTGACCGGGATTTAGCCCCGTTTCGACCAGTCGTGCCGCGAGCCGCTCGACTTCGCCGATCAGTTCGGCCCAGTAGACTTCACGCCCTTCGTCGACGAGCGCCAGCGCATCGGGCTGACATCGCGACCACTCGGTGAGGATGCCGATGAAGGAGCCGAACGGCTCGGCGAGGCGTGCCGGCATAAGCGCTTGGGCGGTCTGGTTGTTCATGGCACACAGGTTTAGCTTGCGGCGCGCGCACCGCAACAGTCGCTCACGCCGAAGGGAGATTGAAAATGCATCGATCGGTCCTCGCGTTTGCCGCGGCGATGCTGGTCGCCGTGATGACGCCGGGAGCCGCGTTGACACAGGAGAGCGACAGCCACGACGGGCCGCTGCCACCGCTGCTGGTGATCCTCGCGCACCCGGACGACGAAGTGATCATCGCCCCGGCGCTCGCCCGGATCGCGCGCACCGGACGCGAAGTGCGGATCGCCTTTGCCACCAGCGGCGACGCCGGTCCCGGCGAAAGCGGCCTTGAACCCGGAACCGCATTGGCGAGATTGCGCGAGGAGGAAGCGCGCTGTTCGGCGCGGGCGCTGGGCATTGCCGAACCGGTATTCTGGGACCTTGGCGATGGCAAACTCAGCATCCTGGCGCGTAGCGAGGACAGCCCGGCCAATCAGGCGCTCGATCTGATCCGTCGGGCGATCGCCCAGCACGGCCCGGGCCAGGTCATGACCTTCGGCCCCGATGGCGGATATGGCCATTCGGATCACCGGATGGTGAGTGCGCTGGTGTCGCAGGCGGTTCAGGGCATGGGCGAGGCGCGCCCGGAACTGCTTTATGCGGCAATCGCGGAGGGCACGCTGCCACCCATCCCCGAGCTGCAACGCTGGGCCACCACCGCCCCTGACCTGATCAGCCATACGGTGCTGTACGAACCGCTGGATCTGGCGGCCGCACAGGCTGCGACAGGCTGCTACGAGAGCCAGTTTTCCGCCGAAGTGCGCGCTGCGCTCGCCACGGTCTTCGACCAGTCGATCTGGCGCGGCACGGTGAAGTTTCGCAGCGGATTGTAGCCGTCCACCGAACGCGGCACGATTGCGTCGTTCGGACCGTGGAAAAGCGCTTTGGAAACCACGCGAAAGTTTGGGATTCGCCCGCGCAGCGCCTATATAATCGGCATGGACGAGAACACTCCCGAAAACACCGAAAACACCCCTGAAAAAGCCCGCCAGATGGGCGAATACGGGGCGGATTCCATCAAGGTTCTCAAGGGCCTGGACGCGGTTCGCAAGCGCCCCGGCATGTATATCGGCGACACCGATGACGGATCGGGCCTGCATCACATGGTGTTCGAAGTGTCGGACAACGCCATCGACGAGGCGCTGGCGGGTCATTGCGACCTCGTGCTGATCGAGCTGAACCCCGACGGCAGCGTCTCTGTCGAGGACAACGGTCGCGGCATTCCGGTCGGCATGCACAAGGGCGAAGGCGTCTCCGCCGCCGAAGTCATCATGACCCAGCTGCATGCGGGCGGGAAGTTCGAAAACACCTCCGACGACAACGCCTACAAGGTCTCGGGCGGCCTGCACGGCGTCGGCGTGTCGGTGGTGAATGCGCTGTCCGAATGGCTCGAACTGACCATCTGGCGCGACGGCAAGGAGCACTGGATGCGCTTCGAGCATGGCGATGCGGTCGCCCCGCTCGAAATCAGGGGCGATGCGCCCAAGGTCGATCGGAACCCCGACGACAACGGCTTCAAGAAGGGCACGCGGGTGACCTTCAAGGCGTCGACCGACACCTTCAAGAACGTCACCGAATTCGACTTCGACAAGCTCGAGCACCGCTATCGCGAGCTCGCGTTCCTCAACTCCGGCGTGCGGATCCTGCTGCGCGACAAGCGGCACGAGGATGTGCTCGAACACGACCTGTTCTATGAGGGCGGGATCGCAGCGTTCGTGAAATATCTCGATCGCAACAAGCAGCCGCTGGTGGCCGAACCGATCGCGGTGTCCGCCGACAAGGACGGTATCGGGATCGACGTGTCGCTGCAGTGGAACGACAGCTATTACGAGAACGTCCTGTGCTTCACCAACAACATTCCGCAGCGCGACGGGGGCACGCACCTCGCCGCGTTCCGCGCCGCGCTGACGCGCACGCTCAACGGCTATGCCGACCGCGAAGGCCTGCTGAAAAAGGAAAAGGTCAGCCTGACGGGTGAGGACATGCGCGAAGGGCTGTCGGCGATCGTCAGCGTCAAGCTGCCCGATCCCAAATTCTCCTCGCAGACCAAGGACAAGCTGGTGTCGTCCGAAGTGCGCTCGCCGCTGGAAAGCCTGATGGGCGAGAAGATGACCGAGTGGCTCGAAGAGAACCCGGCCGATGCCAAGGCGATCATCCAGAAGATCATCGACGCCGCCGCCGCGCGCGAAGCCGCCAAGCGCGCCCGCGAAATGAGCCGCAAGGGCGCGATGAGCGTGGCCTCGCTGCCGGGCAAGCTGGCCGACTGTCAGGAGCGCGATGCGACCAAGGCCGAGCTGTTCCTGGTCGAGGGGGATTCCGCCGGCGGTTCGGCCAAGCAGGGGCGCGATCGCAAGATCCAGGCGATCCTGCCGCTCAAGGGCAAGATCCTCAATGTCGAGCGCGCGCGGTTCGACCGGATCATTTCGTCGAAGGAAGTCGGCACGCTGATCCAGGCGATGGGCACCGGCATCCGCGACGAATTCAACCTTGAAAAGCTGCGCTATCACAAGATCGTGATCATGACCGACGCCGATGTCGACGGTGCACATATCCGCACGCTGCTGCTCACCTTTTTCCATCGGCAGATGCCCGAAATCGTCAAGGCCGGGCACCTGTTCATCGCGCAGCCGCCGCTGTTCAAGGTCTCCAAGGGCCGCAGCGAGGTCTATCTCAAGGATCAGGCCGCGCTCGATCGCTATCTGGTCGATGCCGGGTTGCAGGGCCGGGTGCTCGAAACCGCGGGCGGCGCGCGTTCGGGCGAAGATTTGCACGGGCTGGTCGGACACGCTCTGCGGGTCCGCAACCTGATGGCGTTCGTACCGCGCAAATACGATCCGTCGGTCATCGAGCAGATGGCGCTCTCGGGCGCACTCGATCCCGACCTTGCGCGCGACGTGCGCGCGCAGGCGCTCGACCTCGCAGCCCGGCGCCTCGCCACCGCAGACGACGACGCGCGCTGGTCCGCGCAGCTGCGCGAGGACGGTTCGGTGCGGTTCGACCGGGTGTGGCGCGGGGTGACCGACGTGCACGAGATCGAGGCCAAGTTCATGGGCAGCGCCGAAGCGCGCAAGCTCCATTCGCTCGCCGGACAGCAGGCGGAAGTCTACGCCCGTCCGGCAAGGCTGGTGAAGGCAGGCGACGTCGCCGAAGCGGATGAACCGGAGGTCCCCGACGACGCCGACGAAGCCGAAGAGGAAGTGATCGATGCCAGCACGGACGATGCGATCTTCCGCCCGACCCAGCTGCTCGACAACGTGCTGGCTGCGGGACGCAAGGGTCTGTCGATCGCGCGCTACAAGGGGCTGGGCGAAATGAACGCCGAGCAATTGTGGGAGACCACGCTCGATCCCGAAGCGCGCGTGCTGCTGCAGGTCAAAGTCGAGGATGCCGACGTTACCGACGAAATCTTCACCCGGCTGATGGGCGACGTGGTCGAA
The DNA here is from genome assembly GCF_018205975.1 of Erythrobacter sp. JK5. NCBI lineage: Bacteria > Pseudomonadati > Pseudomonadota > Alphaproteobacteria > Sphingomonadales > Erythrobacteraceae > Erythrobacter > Erythrobacter sp. JK5. The sequence continues at coordinate 2,407,449 of NZ_CP073577.1, forward strand.
CCGCGCCGCGAATTCATTCAGGACAATGCGCTGAATGTCGCCAACCTCGATGTGTAGGTTCCCCTTGATGTTTGAGCGGTAAACGGCAACATCCCGGCGCATGCCCAACCAGTCGCATCACACCATCGAACTGCAGCAGATCAGCTTCCTGCTGATCCTCGCGGCGGTGACGATCATGCTGGTATGGATTGCGTGGCCTTTTGCCACATCGCTGCTGTGGTCGGCGCTTGCGGCGATCATGTTTCAGCCGCTTTACAAGTGGTCGTTGATCAAATGCCGCGGCAAGCGCAATCCGGCGGCCGTCCTGACGCTCACGATCATACTCCTGGCGGTAATCCTCCCGGCGCTGTGGATCGGGACATTGGTGGTGCAGGAAGCTCTGGAGCTGATCGGGGCGTTGCAGGACGATCCGATCGATCTCGCCGCCTGGGCGACCCAGATCTACGATATGCTGCCAGCCCGATTGCAGAACATGATCGACGAAAGCGGATGGACCGATATGTCCGAAGCGCAAAACCGCCTGCAGGACCTGCTCGGCGAAAGTTCGGGGATGCTTGCCAGCCAGGCGGTGTCGATCGGCAGCGGCGCGCTGGGTTTCATCCTGAGTTTCGCGCTTGGGCTCTACGTAACCTATTTCCTGCTGCGCGACGGATCGCGGATCGCCGAGACGATCCTGCATTCGGCCCCGGTCGAACGCGAGATTGCCGACCGGCTCGGCCAGCGCTTCATCGGGATCGTCCGCGCTGTCATCAAGGGATCAGGCGTGGTCGGCCTCGTCCAGGGGACGCTGGGCGGCATCACCATGGCGATCGCCGGGGTACCCTCGGCGCTGCTGCTGGGCGTGCTGATGGCGATCCTCGCCCTGATCCCGGCGGTCGGCACGGCGCTGGTCTGGGTGCCGGTCGGAATCTGGCTGCTGGCCACGGGCGCGGTGTGGCAGGGCGTTTTCGTGCTCGGATCGGGCTTCATCATCATCAGTTCGGCCGACAACGTGCTGCGCCCGATCCTGGTCGGTCGCGACACCGGCATCCCCGACTGGATCATTCTCGTGACCACGCTGGGTGGACTGTCGATCGCCGGGTTTTCGGGCATAGTGCTGGGACCGCTGGTGGCCGGCCTGTTCCTCGCCACCTGGTCGATCCTGCAGGAACAACGCGCCGAAGACGAGGAAGCGGCAGAGCGCTATCGCACACGGGTGGGCGTCGATGGCAAGGCCCGGCCGCTCGAAGACCCTGCGGAAGACCACGAACCGGTTCCCCGCCACGAGAACGCCTGAGCCATGCGGGCCGTGGTCGAGCCGGGAAGCCAGGCCGAACAGGTCGGCCGGTTGCTGATCGCGGTGGTGGTGGTGCTGGCGCTGCCGGCCCTGCCGTTCGGGACCTACCTGATCTATCCGTTCGTGATCCTGACCACATGGTTCCACGAGATGGGACACGGCATCAGCGCGCTGCTTGTCGGGCAGGATTTCCAGCGACTGCTGATCTACGCCAACGGCTCGGGCGTCGCAGAAAGCCTCGTCGACACCGATGCATCGCGGCTGACCCAGGCGGCGATCGCGGCGGGTGGCCCGCTCGCGCCGTGCATCGCCGGCGCGGGGTTGATCCTGGCCAGCGCGCATCGCAAGCTGTGGCGGGGTACGCTGGTAGCGCTGGCGGGCGTGATCTTCGCCTCGGTCATCGTCTATGTCCGCAGCGAGGTGGGAATCGCGGTGCTGCCGCTGGTGGGCGCGCTGCTGGTGCTGATCGCCTGGAAAGCGCCGGACGGATTCGCGCGTTTCAGCCTGCAGTTTCTCGGCGTGCTCGCGGCAATGAGCATGCTGCGCGATTTCAACTACCTGTTCACCGAACAGGCGGTGATCAACGGGCGGCGCATCCTGTCGGATACCGGGCAGATCGAGGCTTCGCTGTTCCTGCCGCACTGGTTCTGGGCAGGCGCCATCATCGCGGCTTCGGCGCTGATGATCGGGCTGAGCCTGAAATACGCCCTGCGCGACATTCGCCCGGGCGGGCCGAAGCGCAAGCCGCCGGCCAATGTCCTCCAGTTCCGGCGACCCGGGCGATAGCGCCGGGTCGGGTCAGCCGGCCACGCGCAACGTGTTGACGCCGCTGGCCCCGTCGCCCGCTTCGCGCGACAGGCCGATGAAGATCGTGTCGACGATCCGCGCGAGCTTTTCCTCGGTCAGCTTGTCGCCGAGATATATCATCGCGTCCGGCAGCGTGTAGTTCGATACCATCTGGTTGATCAGCGACAGCGTCTCGTCGATCTCCAGCCCCGCGAAGAACCCTTCCGCCTGCGCCTCGGCGATGAGCTCGCACTGATAATGGTCGGCAAGATCGACGTAAGAGCGCACCCGTTCGAAATTGGCCGCACCCATTTCGCAGATGATCGTGAAATATTCGGGATCATCGCGAAAGCGGTCGCGCGATATCACGAACCGGCGGCGAAAGAATTCGTACATCTTGCGAGTGGGGGAAGCTTGGTGGAGAGCACTTCCTCCATCGCCGCCATGTGCGGTTGCAGCCAGATCTTGGCGACCGCATCGAACAGGTCGTCGTAATCGTCGAACACCTGTTCGAAACGGCTGCGCGAGAGGCCACTTTCGGCGAGCGCCAGCGAATAGGGAATCTCCGCGCCGCGCTGCTTGACCAGATCCAGCACCAGCTGCGCGATCCGGTCGCGCTCGTCTTCCCGGGTCTGTTCGTTCAGTACCATGCCTCGCGCGAGCCTCCCTCGTCGATGGCGACAAGATAGGGCCGGTGGCCAGCGGCTTAAAGATACATCTTCAAAAAATTGTGCGGCGCGGGAGAACGATTGCCGGAGCCCGACGCTCAGACGTCGTTCTTGCCCGCAACGATGTCGCGCGCCTGCTGTTCGAATACCTTGTAACGTTCGTAGTCGGGAATCTTGGAGCGGAACCATTCGGCGAGCTTGAGCAGGTCCTCGCCGTAATTCCCGGACGGGATCATCGGCGGGCCGAAGCCGATCACCATCCTGTCGTTATCGGCAAAGGCCGGGACGATCGGCACGCCTGCCGCCTCCGCGATGCGGTAAAAGCCCGACTTCCACTTGCCGTCGGTATTGCGGGTGCCCTCTGCCGCGATCACCAATGCAAGTTCCTTGCGGCGATCGAACTCGGCCTTCATCTGCTCCACGATCCCGCCCGGGGCGTTGCGATCGACCGGGATGCCGCCCATGTCGAGCATGAAGTTCCGCATGATCCCCTGGAACAGCGTGTGCTTGCCCATGAAATTGGGCTGCACCTGCTCGGCATGGGTTGCGCCGGCGAAGAACACGAAATCCCAGTTCGAGGTGTGCGGCGCGCCGGCGATCACGTATTTCTTCAGGTTCCCGGGCAGGTGCCCTTCGATCGTCCAGCCCTTCCATTTGTACAGGAACAGGATGATCCGGTTCACGATGCGCGAAAGCAGCGTGACGTTGCGCGTTTCGTTATGCTTCAAGTGCGTTGCTCTCCCCGAAGGCGTTCTGTGCCCATATTTGGGGGAGTTACGCAAGGGAAAGGACGAGGGTTGCACCGCAAGCGAGCACTGGAGTGTCGGCTCGCCGATCCCTACCCTCGCCGGGTCAGGGATCAGTCGGCGGCGCATGCCTCGATCAGCACTCGGCCCGTTTCGATCGGCACTCCGCCCCGAATTCCGGCGATCGGATTGCGCAACGAATACCAGTCGCGCCCCGGATCGGAATACAGCGCGATAAACGAAGCCTCGTACCCGGGCGCAATCTTGCCGCCCTTGCGATCTTCGCCGAACGCGATGCGGAAGCCGTTTTCGGTCGCGATCCGCAGCAATTCCGGTCCATCGAAGATTCCGGAGACGCGCATCAGGTCAAGCTCGTCGAGCGCATCGGCGCTGTAACGGTCGGAACCCGCGCCGATGGTCACGCCAGCCTCGCGCAGGAGCTTGAGGTTGTAGGCCTGCAATTCCTGCGCTTGGAGCAACGCATCGCCCGATGCACTGTTGAAGGCGATCGCCAGGGTCGGCACGACGGCTACGTTGTTCTTCGCTGCCAGAGCGGCGTCCTGCGGCGTGAGGCGGTACAGTTCCTCTTTCCCGCGTCGCGGCCCGGAATGGCCCGGCATGTGGACGATCGCGGCAACGCCCAGTTCGAAGGCAAGCCGCGCATCGTGCGCATATTCGACATGGATCATCGGCCGCAGGCCCAGCGTCTTGGCCTCGTCCACGGCCGCGCGAAAGCGCGCCTCGTCGAGCGAGTCGGTGCCGGGCGACGTGTGATCGTAAAGCATCATCTTGACGGCTTTCACGCCAGTCGCCGCCACCTGGCGGACCGCCTCGCGCGCTTCTTCGGGCGTGGCCGCCTCGTGGTAGGCGCGCCCTGGAAGCTCCTCGATCGCGATGTCGCGATAGATCCCGGCGCGCACCAACCCTTCGTAAAGCGGGCGCGGGTGTCCGCCCGGCCCGGTGATGCCGCCGCCGGTAAAGGCGACCTCGACCTGATCGGGTGCCAGCGGCAGCGCCCCGTCTTCGAGCAGGATGCTGTTGGGATTGAGTGCGAAATAGATCCCGCGATCGAGGAAATCGCGATGCGCCGAATTGCCCGGCTTGGACACCTGATCGAGCGTGTGTGTGTGCACATCGACGATCGGCGGCATGACGTACATCCAGCTCGCCGGGATCCTCGGCGCGCCTTCGGGATGATCGGCGACGAACATTGCGCCATTTACCGAGACGTCGCGCTGTTCGAACCCTGCGCCGGTAAAGACGTTCGCGCCTTCGAGCGTGAACCGGCATGTCGCCGCCTCCTGCGCCTGAGCGGCGGGGCAACCGGCGAGCGCAGCAGTAGCAGCGACAAGGGCGAACGAGAGTGGGTGCTTGATCATGCAACCTGTGTAACCCAGTCCGCACAGCCCCCACCGATTTGAGGCGAATGGCCCAATCGCGCGGCGAATGGACGCTGCGTCAAAGGCTGCGTTCGCGCAGCGCCCTGGCCCCGGACTTGCTCGCGGTGACGCTCCGCCCTTCTTCCAGATGCAGCACCATCCGCCCGCCGCCGCCCGGCTCTGCGCGGACGACCCGGTCGAGATTGACGATTGCCCCGCGATGCACGCGCACGAAACGTTCGGGCAACTCATCCTCCAATTGCCGCATCGTCTTGCGTACGGTCAGCACGCGTGTGCCGATGTCGATCTCGACGTAATCGTCGGCGGAGGTGACCAGCAGGATGTCTTCGATCGAGAGGGAAACGAGTTCCTCGCCATCGCGCACCAGCAGGCTGGATGCGCGGACGACCGGAGCGGCTTCACGCCGTGGCTCGGAATTGGCGGTCGATGGACGCCGCCGCGTCGCATAGACCAACGCTGCGAGCGCCCCATAGACTGCAAAGCCCTGAAAATACTGCCACAGGAACGCCGGCCCCTGAAACGGCTCGATCAGCGCGCCGGTCAGCAGCGATCCGTCGCGCCAGCCGAGCAGCGAGATGTCGATAATGTACCATCCGAAGGAAAATACCGGCGCCAATGCAACATGCGCGCCCGCCTGCACGATCACACGCTGCGTCAGGACGAACCGCGTCAGCATGATGGCGAACAGCAATCCGGTCAGCCAGCTCGATCCGGTATTGATCAGCGCGCTCGCAAGCGCATCGTCGACGCTCGACGCGCGTCGCGCCATGAACAGCCAGAAATAGCCAAGCGCGATGATGATGTGCCCTGCGGTCCACGCCGCCCAGAAGGCATGGCGGACCAGCCACGCTTCGAGCGCGGCGAGCGTCAATCCGTCAGTCTGGGCTTCGGTTTTCCCGGCGCGGGTCGCCATGGTGAGACCTCCTGCAAGCACGCTGCCTACCAGCTACGCAAGACCATGCGAGGGGGTTTCAGCCATCACATCCTGAACACACCGAACGCGGGCCGCTCGGCAATCGGCGCTTCGAGCGTTGCCGCGAACGCCAACCCCAGCACATCCCTCGTCTGCACCGGGTCGATCACGCCGTCATCCCACAGCCGCGCGGTGGCGTAGTAGGGGTTGCCCTCGTCTTCGTATTTCTGGCGGATCGGGGCCTTGAACGCCTCGACCTCTTCCTCGGTCCAGCTGTCGGCATCGCGGTGGACGGTTGCGAGCACCGATGCCGCCTGTTCGCCGCCCATCACGCTGATGCGCGCATTGGGCCAGGTGAACAGGAAGCGCGGGGAATAGGCGCGGCCCGCCATGCCGTAATTGCCCGCGCCGAAGCTGCCGCCGATCACCACGGTGATTTTGGGCACAGTCGCGGTGGCGACGGCGGTAACGAGCTTTGCGCCATGCTTGGCGATGCCCTCGGCCTCGTATTTCCCGCCGACCATGAAGCCGGAGATATTCTGGAGGAACAGCAGCGGGATGCGCCGCTGGCACGCAAGCTCAATGAAGTGCGCGCCCTTGCGCGCGCTTTCGGAAAACAGCACGCCGTTATTGGCGAGGATCGCGACCGGCATCCCCCAGATGTGCGCGAAGCCGCAGATGAGGGTCGAGCCGTAATGGTGCTTGAACTCGTGGAACTCGCTGCCGTCGACCAGACGCGCGATGATCTCCTTCACGTCATAGGGCGCGCGGACATCCTCGGGGACGATGGCGTAAAGGTCCTCGGCATCGAATTTGGGCGGGCGCGGGTCCTTCAGCGCGATGTCCTTGGCCGCGCCGGTGTTCGCACCCAGCTGGCTGACAATGTCGCGCACGATGGTGAGCGCGTGTTCGTCATTCTCGGCGAGGTGATCGACCACGCCCGACTTCTTCGCATGGAGGTCGCCGCCGCCCAGATCCTCGGCGCTGATCTCCTCGCCCGTCGCGGCCTTCACCAGCGGCGGTCCGGCGAGGAAGATCGTGCCCTGGTTGCGCACGATCACGGTCTCGTCGGACATGGCGGGCACGTAGGCCCCGCCCGCGGTGCAGCTGCCCATCACGCAGGCGATTTGCGGGATACCGAGCGCGGACATGTTGGCCTGATTGAAGAAGATGCGCCCGAAGTGGTCGCGGTCGGGAAAGACCTCGGCCTGATGCGGCAGGTTCGCCCCGCCGCTGTCGACCAGATAGATGCACGGCAGCCGGTTCTCCTGCGCGATTTCCTGTGCGCGCAGGTGCTTCTTGACCGTCATCGGGTAATAGGTGCCGCCCTTCACGGTGGCATCGTTGCACACGATCATCACCTGTCGGCCCGACACGCGCCCGATGCCGCAGATCAGCGAAGCACCGTTGATATCGCCTTCGTACATGCCGTTTGCGGCCAGCTGACCGATTTCGAGGAAGGGCGAGCCCGGATCGAGCAGCCGTTCGACCCGCTCGCGGGGCAGCAGCTTGCCGCGCGAGGTGTGCCGCTCGCGCGATCGCTCGGGACCGCCCAAGGCCGCCTCGGCGACGGTCGCACGCAGATCATCGGCCAGCGCCTTGTTATGCGCAAACCGCGCCTTGGCGTCTGGCGCTTCGCGGTCGAGCGAGGAGGTGAGGGTGGGTGCGGTCATTCGAAGTACTCGCGATCAAAGTTCAAGACCGTCTCTCCCGGATCACGTTCATATGTTTCTCCGCGATCAAGGCTCGGTTTCGTCTGGATGTAGAACCTTGTATCCAGCGCCTTCAGCACGTCCAATCCTCCACGCAGTCCGCTGGAGTAACGCAGAGTCAGTTTCGCACATACTTGAGACAGCGAGCCTTCGGCAGCGTGCTGATCCACAATGACGAATCGTTGGGAAACGTAGGGCGTTTGATCGTCTTCGTTGCTCTCGCATTCGTCTATTGCGACTTCCTCGAACAGCAAATCGACAGAGCCGATGACATAGACCCCGGATATCATGGTCTCTTCACCAAGGCTGGTCAGATCATAGGCGCGCGGGCTGGCGGAGAGATCTTCGGCACCCGGCACCAGATCGCGGACCGAGGCGGGCAATGGGGGAAATTCCCCGCAGATGCGTCCAGCGCAGAGATCGAGCGTGCCGCCTGGCGGTTCGATAACAGCCCCGGAGTCTGGGTATGGCGTGCCTGAGGCCAGCGAGAAGCCCAGCAGTGCCGAGATAGCCAGCCTCATCCCGACGCCCCGATCAGCTCGGAACCGCCACGGGCAGCTTCTGCGACGGTCGCGCGCAACTCTTCGCCCAGCGGCCTGTTATGCGCAAACCGGGCCCTGGTGTCTGGCGCTTCGCGGTCGGGTTTCGATGGCAGAACCGGTGCGGACATGGTCTCTCCTTGACGCTGCCCTAACCGCGTTGCCACGCAAGGCCAAGATCGCACAGTCACGCGCGTTTCAAAACACCGGTGCGCCTTCGAGAATCGCAATATGCCCGGGCGCGAACCATCGCTCGCGCATCCACTGCGAGGCGGCGGTGCGAATCTTGCCCGGATAGTCTTCGGTGTCCGGGATCAGCACAGGCAGATCGAACCCGCGCACTGTCTCCAGCACGCCCGCCCAGTCGAACCTGCACCCGCTCGCCGCGGCGTGGCGCGCTATCTCGAGTTCCTGACCCCAGAAATAGATCGCCGAGGCCCCGACCTTGTCCTGCATCCGGTGCACATCGGGAAGGCGATCCTCGCCCACCAAGGGCAGCCAGATATCCGGCATCAGCAGGTCGACCGGCGCATCGGGCACCCAGTCGAAAGCATCGCTCTCGACGATCTCGACCTTGCTGCCGACACCGCCGGGCAGCCGCGCAAACAGATCGAGTTCGGCGTGCATGGCGATGATGTCCGGATCGCGCTCGACGATGGTCACGCGGTCCACTTCGTCGCGCAATGCCGTCTCCGCCGCCACCCAGCCCATGCCGAGCCCCATCACCGCCACGTGCCCGCGCGCGGCTTCGACCCCGAGAATCTGGCTCTCGAATTCGACCGGCGTCAACGACATCCAGGTATCTTCGCCGCGCGTGAGGATCACGATATCCTGCGCCAGAAGTACCCCGCTCCAGTAGCCGCGGCACGGCGCGGATTCGATGATCCGCAATTCCCATCCTGCGTTGCGCATCGGGCGATAGAGTTCGCGCAAGGGGCCGATGTCGAACAGGTCTAGCCCCATCTCCTCGGCAAGACCTGGCTGATCCGGCATCGCGGCCTAGCCCGCCGCCCCGATCAATTCGCGGCCGATCAGCATACGGCGGATCTCGTTCGTCCCCGCGCCGATATCGAGCAGCTTGGCGTCGCGCATGTAGCGTTCGACCGGCCAATCGAGCGTGTAGCCTGCGCCGCCCAGCGCCTGCACGCTTTCGGCAGCCACCCGGAACGCGTTCTCGCTCGCCAGCAGGATGCAGCCCGCCGCATCGAAGCGCGTCGTCTGTCCGGCATCGCAGGCCTTCGCCACCGCATAGGTGTAGGCGCGCGCCGATTGCAGCGCGACATACATGTCGGCGACCTTGGCCTGCATCAGCTGGAAGCTGCCGATCGGTTTGCCGAACTGCTTGCGCTCGCGCAGGTAAGGGATGACCGTGTCGAGGCATGCCTGCATGATGCCGAGCTGCAATCCGGCGAGCACCACGCGCTCGTAATCGAGCCCGCTCATCAACACACCGACGCCGCCATTGACCGGGCCCATGATGCGGTCCTCGGGAATGTGGCAATCGTCGAACACCAGCTCCGCCGTGGGCGAGCCGCGCATGCCGACCTTCTCGATCTTCTGGCCGATCGAGAAACCTTCGTCGCCTTTCTCGATCAGGAAGGCGGTGATCCCGCGCGAACCCGCGCTGCCATCGGTCTTGGCATAGACCACCAGCGTATCGGCATAGGTGGCGTTGGTGATCCAGAACTTGGTGCCGTTGAGCACGTATCCGCCTTGCACGGCCTCGGCCTTGAGTTTCATCGATACGACGTCGGAACCGGCGGAGGCCTCGGACATCGCCAGCGAGCCGACATGCTCGCCCGAGATCAGGCCCGGCAGGTATTTCGCCTTCTGCTCCTCGTTCCCCCAGCGGCGAATCTGGTTGATGCACAGGTTCGAATGCGCGCCGTAGGACAGGCCGAGCGAAGCGCTCGCGCGGCTGACTTCCTCGACCGCGATCACGTGTTCGAGATAGCCGAGCCCCAGCCCGCCATCCGCCTCGTCCACAGTAATCCCGTGCAGGCCCAGCTCACCCATCTGCGCCCACAATTCGGCTTGCGGAAAATAGTCTTCGCGGTCGATCTTCTCGGCCATCGGCGCGATCTGTTCGTCGGCGAAGCGGCCGATGCTGTCGCGGATCATCTCGGCGCTTTCGCCCAGCTGGAAATCGAAATCGGGGGTGGCGCGCATGGTGCTTGTGTGCCTTTCTGTTCTCTGTCGCGCCCATATCAGCGAAGGGCCTTTACGCAAACCGGCCACGTCAGGGCGGCAGAGGCCGGTCGATGCATTTGTCACCTGCCCTGTTTCCTGTATTGGCAATGGCGAGGGGAGCCTGAAAGTGACGTTGTTCGAGCAAAAGCCATGGCCTGTAGAAGCGCCCCCGGCTCAGGAATATTGCGATGAGGAACAACGACTTCGCGTTCTGTCGAGCTTCGGGTTCGCCTCGCTCGGCAGCGATCCCGAGCTCGATCGGATAACGCGCTTCGCGGCGCGGCTCTGCAATGCGGAATCGGCCGCGGTGAGCCTGGTCGAATCCGAACGCCAGGTGTTCCTCGCGCGCGAGCGGATCGAACTGACGGAAACCCCGCGTTCGACCAGTTTCTGCGCGCACACGATGCTCGGGTCGGAGATCCTCGAAGTGCTCGATGCGACCGACGACGATCGGTTTTCGGGCTTTGCGATGGTCACCGGCGAAGCGCACCTGCGCTATTACGCGGGCGTCCCGCTGATCTCGTCCGAGGGCGCGCCGCTGGGAGCGCTGTGCGTGCTCGACACCGAGCCGCGCAGCACTGGCCTGTCCGAGGTGCAGATCGAAGGGCTGATCACCCTCGCCGAGGCCGTCAGGCGACGGATCGAGACCCATCGCTATGCCAACCGCGCGTCGGAAGAAATACAGGCCAGCGCCGAACGGCTGCAATTCATGCTCGACAGCGTGCCCGATATCGCCTGGTCGGCGGCTCCCGGCCCGACATGGGATTATTTCAACGCCCGTTTCGGCGAAGTGACGGGAAAATCGGCGCTGCACGGAATCGACGACTGGCGCGAAGTCATCCACCCGGAAGATTTCGAGGCTTCGCTGGTCAAGTTCTCGCACGCGCTCGAAACTGCCTCCCCGTTCGAGGACGAATGGCGGCTGAAACAGGCCGACGGCAGCTATCGCTGGATCATTTCCCGTGCCGTTCCCTCCAGCAACGATCCCGCGACGGCGCGATGGTTCGGCACGCTGACCGATATCGACGACCGCTACCGCATCTCGCAGGAGCGCGAATTGCTGGCGGGGGAGCTGGCGCACCGGATCAAGAATATCTTCGCCGTCATCAGCGGCCTGATATCGATGACGGCAAGGGGCGACGCGAGCCTCCAGACCTATGCCGGCAAGCTGACGGATACCGTCCGCGCCCTGTCGCAGGCGCAGGAGGCCGCGCTCAAGACCGGATCGAATTCGGGCGGCAACCTGCGCGAATTGCTCGCGATCCTCACGGCTCCCTATGGCTCCGCCGTCACCGATTCGGTGCGGATCGACGGGGACGCGGTGACATTCGGTTCGCGCTCGGCCACCCCGCTGGCTCTGGTGTTTCACGAGCTGGCCACCAATTCCGCCAAATACGGCGCACTCAGCACCCCCGAAGGAACGGTCGACATCGCCATCTCGCGCGGCGAGGAAGACGTCAGGATCGACTGGCGCGAAAGTGGCGGCCCGCCCGCGGTCGCGCCCGAACAGACCGGCTTCGGATCGCGCCTGGTCACGCTCGCGATCGGCAACCAGCTGGGCGGGAACATGGTGCAGAACTGGCACGCAGAGGGGCTTCACGCCGAAATCACCCTGTCGCTGGAGCGGCTGGCCCAGTGACTGTTCCGTGGCCATGTGACCGCGGTTCGCAGTGCCGATGACCACTCCGCCCGACGATTCCGGCACGCTTCTGCGGTTCGAGCAGGTCACCCGCCGGTTCGGCGACGTGGTGGCGCTGAACGGCGTAGACTGCACCATCGCAGCGGGCAGCTTCGTGGCGCTGGTCGGCGCATCGGGTTCGGGCAAGTCGACCCTGCTCAAGATGGTCAACACCTTGATCTACCCGAGCGAGGGGCGCGTGCTGTTTGCGGGCGAGGATGTCGCCGATCTCAATCCGTCGCGGCTGCGGCGGCGGGTCGGATACGTGTTTCAGGGAATCGGCCTGTTTCCGCATTTTGCGGTGGGGGAGAATATTGCGATCGGCCCGCGGCTCCACGGCGAAAAACTGCCGCAGCACCGCATCGCCGAGCTGCTCGATCTGGTCGAGCTCGATCCCGAGATGGCGAGCCGGATGCCCGATGAGCTTTCGGGCGGTCAGCGCCAGCGGGTCGGGGTGGCGCGCGCGCTCGCGGGCGAACCCGAACTGCTGCTGATGGACGAACCGTTCGGCGCGCTCGATCCGATCACCCGCAACGCGCTGGGCGAGAAGGTCCGCGAGCTGCACGAGCGGCTCGGCCTGACGACCGTGATGGTCACCCACGACATGGCCGAAGCCTTGCTGCTCGCCGACCGGGTGCTGGTGCTGGATGCGGGCGAGCTGGTCGCCGATTGCACGCCGCAGCAATTGCTCACCGGTGCCGGAGGGGAGATCGCGCAAGGGCTGGTTGCGGTGCCGCGCCAGCAGGCGGAAAGACTCGCCGCGATGGAAGGGCGGCTCGCTTGATGGACGGGTTCGGCGAAATCCTGCTCGGTCTCGGCGACAAGCTCGCCGCGCATGTCGTGCTCGCCGCCAGTGCGATCGGGCTCGGGATCCTGGTCGCGCTGCCGCTGGCGGTGTGGGCGGGTCGGTCTCCCGCGGTCTCGCGGGTCGCGCTGGGTTTCGCGAGCCTCGTCCAGACCATCCCGGCGCTGGCGCTGCTCGCGCTGTTCTTCCCAATCCTGCTGTCCCTGCGCGCGGTGTTCGGCGAGGACCTGCCGACGCTCGGTTTCCTGCCGGCGTTGCTGGCGCTGGCGCTCTATGCGCTGCTGCCGATCCTGCGCAACGCCGTCACCGCGCAGGCCAATCTCGATCCGGGTGCGCTCGAAGCCGCCGATGGCGTGGGGATGACGCGCTGGCAAAAGCTGTACCTGGTCGAAGGGCCGCTGTCGGCGCCCTACATCATGGCCGGCATTCGCACCGCGAGCGTATGGACGATCGGCGCGGCGACCCTGGCGACGACGATCGGGCAGCCGAGCCTCGGCGATCCGATCTTCGCGGGATTGCAGACCCAGAACTGGGCGCTGGTGCTGGCCGGATGTTTCGCCAGTGCGGGCTGGCGCTGGCGGCGGACTGGCTGCTGTGGTGGATCGAGCGCGGCCTGATCGAACGCAAGAGATGGCTGTGCGGCGGGGCGATGGCGGCGGTTGCGCTCGGTATCGCGGCGGCGCTCATCTATCAGGGCGGCGGCGACGACGAGGACACGATCGTTATCGCTTCCAAGCAATTTTCCGAACAGTACATCCTCGCCCAGCTGATCGGCGCACGGCTCGAAGCGGCAGGTTACGCAGTCGAATATCGCGACGGGCTCGGTTCGGCGGTGGTGCACAATGCCGTCGCCAATTCGAGCATCGACATCTCGGTCGATTACACCGGCACGATCTGGACCAACAATCTCAAGCGCACCGACAATCCCGGGCGCGAGGCGATGTACGACACCATCGTCGAGTGGGAACGCGAAACCAATGGCGTGCGCGTGCTCGGGCGGCTCGGGTTCGAAAATGCCTATGCCTTTGCCATGCGCGCCGATCGCGCGGCACGGCTCGGCGTATCCTCGCTCGAGGACCTGGTGGCCGTCGCTCCGCAATTGACGGTCGGCGGCGATCCCGAATTCTTCGAACGCCCCGAATGGATCGCGGTGCGCGACGCCTACGGCATGCGGTTCGGTGAGACGCGCAATTTTGCGCCGACCTTCATGTACAACGCGCTGCGTTCGGGAGAGGCCGACGTAATCAGCGCCTACACGTCGGACGGGCGGATCGCGGCGGACCGGCTGGTGGTGCTCGCGGACCCGCGCGGAGCGCTGCCGAGCTACGATGCGATGATCATGCTTTCCCCGCGGATCGCCGACGACGAGGATATTGCCGCGGTGCTGAAGCCGCTGATCGGCGCGATCGACGTCGCAGCGATGCGCGAGGCGAATTTCGCGGTCGACCGCGAGGGCGAAGGCAAGCTCTCGCCGAAGGATGCGGCGAAAGCGCTGGCGGACAGGATCGGGTTGTAGGTCGTAGCGGGGCAGGTTGGACCTACCGCGCCCGCTTCCACACTTGCGTCTGGCAGAATGGGCCGATGCAGCCCTTGACCTCGAGCGTGTTCGCGCCGGTCCGCCGCACCACCGAACGGTAGCTCTTGCCGCTCTTGGGATCGTAAATCCGCCCGCGCCACAACGCCGCTTCCTCGGTAAAGCCGAACAGCACCGGCAGACCGAGCAGCTTGCGCTGCTTGAGCCGGGGATCGGGGTTGTTGATATCGCGCTGGTCCGGGCCATCGGGGGCGGAACAAGGAACCGCGCGACCTTGCCGCACGTACTCGCTCCGCACCGACCGATCTCGACCACCGCATCCCGATCCTGCGTCACCCAGCGCCCGGCGATCGAATCCGCCGCCACCGCAGGATAACCGTACGCGGCCGCCAGCGCAGCGAGAAGTGCAGCAAGTCGGCGCGCAGGCATGAACGTCTCCCAGGTCGGCTCGATCGGTATTCGCGCGAATGCAACGCACGGTTACATTTCGCTCAGTCGAAGCCGACGCCCATCGGCCAGCGGCGTCCGCAAATACCCATGACCTTGAACAGCGCTCCCATTTCGCCATCGCTCACCAGCCGATCGTATTGCCGCTGCAGCGTCTTGGCCTGACCCGGCGACTTGCGCTGGAGCGCTTCGAGCCGCACGTCGATCCCCAGCTGGCGCAGCCAGTCGCCCTGCATCTGAAGCCCCATTATGTCGGCGCCGTTGTTCGCGGCGACTTCGTGCAGCATTTCGAAATCGACATGCGCGGTCATATCGGCCTCGCCTGGATGCGAGAGCGGGTCGACCTTCTTGTGATTCTTGAGCGCCTGCAGGGTCGATCCGGCGCGCAGTTCGGTCGGGCCGTAATCGATGATCAGCGCCGCCCCGCCCTGATTGACCAGCCGCTGCGCGATCTCGCCCATCAGCGTGGCCGCCGCCGGGCTGGTTTCGATCATCGATCCCTGCGCGGCGCTCTTCCAGCTGGACGGGACCACCGAATCCATCGGCTTGTCCCCGGCGACGAAGACAAACCGATCATCTTCCAGCCCCACCATGCGCTCGTGCCACCCCTGCGCCGAGCGGACCAGCTGGTGCACCGGCAGCGCATCGAAGAATTCGTTGGCGACGATCAGCAGCGGGCGGTCTTCGGGCAGCGTTGAAAGATCGTTGTGGAACCGCACGGTCGGGAATTCCGTACGCTGGATCTGGCGCAGCGCGATCGATCCTTCGACGAAGTGCAGGTGCGGATCGAATCCGTATTTTCCGGCGGCGCGCAGGATATCCTTGGTCAGCGTCCCGCGTCCGGGCCCGAGCTCGACGAAGTGGATGTTGTCGGACGAGCCCATCCTGACCCACAGGTCGGCGAACCACAGCCCGATCAGTTCGCCGAACATCTGACTGACTTCGGGAGCGGTGATGAAATCTCCCTCTTCGCCCAGCGGATCGCGGCTGGCGTAATAGCGCGCGTTGGATTCGCCCATGAACTGCGCAAGGCTGATCGGTCCGTTTTCGCGGATCAGGCGGCGGAAGCTCTTGCCGAGATCGAGCTTGGCGAGTTCGGCAGCCTCGGTTTCGGCCTTGGCCTTTGCCTCAGCCTCGGCCTCTGCCTCTTTCTTGGCTTTGGCTTCGGCAGCCGCTTTTTCCTTGGCTTCCTGCTTGACCTTCGCTTCAGCCTCTCGCTTCGCCCGCTCTTCGGCCTCGCGCTTGGCTTTTTCCTCGGCCTCTTTCTTCGCCTTGGCCTCGGCTTCCGCTTTTGCCTTCGCTTCGGCAGCGGCTTTCTTTTCCGCTTCCTTCCTGGCCTTGGCTTCTGCTTCGGCCTTTGCCTTTTCTTCGGCTTCCTTTTTCGCCTTGGCTTCAGCCTCAGCCCGAGCCTTCTCCTCGGCTTCTTTCTTCGCTTTCGCTGCTGCGGCTGCCTTGGCGGCCTCTGCCCTGGCTTCTTCTTCCGCCTTGCGCGTGGCCTCGGCTTCCCGCTTGGCTTTTTCCTCGGCCTCTTTCTTCGCCTTTGCCGCCGCTTCGGCCTTCGCCTTACTCTCGGCCTCTAGCTTCGCTTTCTGTTCGGCTTCTGCTTTGGCCTCCGCCTCCGCCTTGGCCTTCGCATCGGCTTCCTTCCGGGCCTTTTCTTCCGCTTCCTGCTTGGCTCTGGCTTCCGCTTCCTTGCGAGCCTTCTCCTCGACCTCTCGTCTCGCTTTGGCTTCCGCCTCGGCCCGGGCCTTCTCTTCGGCTTCCTTCTTTGCCTTGGCTTCCGCTGCAGCCTTCGCCCGCGCTTCCGCTTCGAGCTTGGCCTTGGCCTCGGCTTCGGCCTTCGCCTCGGCCTCCGCAGCGGCCTTGGCGCGCGCTTCCTTCTCTGCCCCGGCCTTGGCCTCGGCAGCCGCCTTCGCTTCAGCCTCTTTCCGGGCCTCGTCTTCCGCTTTCTTTCTGGCTTGCGCTTCGGCCGCTGCCTCCGTCGCTTGCGCTTCTTCGCGCGATCGGGCTTCCGCCTCGGCGAGGCTCAGGAGAAGTGTTTCGCTGCCGTCGGGCTCGATCAGCCGCAGCGTGGGGCGCCAGAGGCGCGGGTCGTCGTCGAGGATCAGGCCGCCTGCGTCATGCTCCCCGCGCCCGTGCCAACCGGCTTGCGGGTCACCGCGTAGAGCGTGACAATCAATCCAGTCAGTATCAGCGGTATCGTCAGCCATTGCCCCATCGATAGCCCGGTTCGCACTGCAAAGTCAGCCAATTGTTCGTCGGGTTCCCGGAAGAATTCGTTAACAAAGCGCGCTGCACCCATGCCGAGCGTGAATATCCCGACCAGCAGGCCGCGACGATACCGGGCGCGGGTCGTCCAGAACAGCAACAGCAGGATCACCAGCAGCGCCAGCCCTTCGAGCCCGGCCTGATACAGCTGGCTCGGGTGCCGGACGACCTCTCCGCCGCCGGGAAACACCATGCCCCACGACACGTCGGTCGTGCGTCCCCACAGCTCGCCGTTGTTGAAATTGGCCAGCCGCCCCAGCAGCATCCCCATCGGAACGCTGACCGCGATGTAATCGCACACCCGCAGGAAATCGAGCTTGTCGCGCCAGGTGACGTAGATGATCGCCAGCAGCACCCCGATAAGCCCGCCATGGAAGCTCATCCCGCCTTCCCACAGCTTGAGCACCTCGATCGGGTTGGCCCACATGTCGGGCTTGTAGAAAATCGAATAGCCGATCCGCCCGCCGAGGATCACGCCCAGGGTGCAATAGAAGAACAGGTCGTCTGCATGCCGCTGCGCCATCGGTGCGCCCGGCGCCTTGAGCATCTTCGAAGTGTGCCAGTAGGCGAAGAACACCCCGATCAGATAGGCCAGCGAATAAAACCGCAGTGTGAAGAATCCGAGGTCGATCCCCGGCCGCAGCCCAAGATCGGACCAGTAGATCGGGTCGGCGGCGCCGCTCGCAGCGAGTAGTGACAGCACGGAGTTAACCTCTTAAGAGCGATGAGACGTCGTATCGGCGGCTCTGCCGGGCGGCTTTTGGCACAGCCGGTGGACAAGGGGAAGCCTCGCGCAGGCCGAGACACGCAAACGTCGCCGCATGGCGGCGACGACGGACAGACGAGCGAATTTGACAGGAGAGAACTCTGCATGCCCACCCAGCTGGACACCGCACTAGAAACAATCATCGGTGAGCTGACCAAGGAAGGACAGCCGTTCGCGACTGTGCCGTTCGATCGCGACGGCGTCGCCATGCCCGCTTTCGCGGTGTGCCCTCCGACGCTGGCGTATTACTTCGCGCACTTCTGCAACGAGCACAAGGACGTCGAATTCCTCGTCGATGGCGACATTCGCCTGACCTTCGGCGAAGCCTACGGTGCCGCGGTCTGCGTGGCCGAAGGGCTTGCGACCAGGCACGGCGTCGGGAAGGGCGACCGCATCGGGATCGCGGCGCGCAACTCCACCAGCTGGATCATCGCCTATATGGGCATCGTCATGGCCGGTGGCTGTGCGACGCTGCTCAACGGGTTCTGGTCGGGAGAGGAACTGGCCTACGGGATCGATCTCGCCGAGTGCAAGCTGGTGCTCGCCGATGCGGGCCGCGCCAGGCGGCTTGAAGGCCATGCGCACAAGGCCGCGCTGGTCATGATCGAGCATGACAAGGCCCCCGCCGAAGCACTCGAAAATGTCTGGGCTGCACCCGGTTCGCCAGGCGTCGCGATGGCGATGCTCGGCCAGCTTGGCCCCGACGACATTGCGACGATCCTCTACACCTCCGGATCGACCGGCAAGTCAAAGGGCGCGTGGTCGGATCATCGCGGGGTCATGCACGGCGTGATGAGCTACGTCAGCCAGAGCGCGATGGCCAAGATCCTGCTCGAAAGCCAGGGCGAAGATGTGTCGGCGCAGCCCGCCGCGCTGGTCGCGGTGCCGCTGTTCCACGTCACCGGCGAAGTGCCGCTGTTCCTGCAGAGCTACGCGATTGCGCGCAAGCTGGTGCTGATGCCGAAGTGGGATGCCCAGGAGGCCTTGCGCCTGATGGCGGAGGAAAAGGTCACCTATTTCGTCGGCGTGCCGCTGATGAGCTATGAAATCGCCAACCACCCGGCGCGCGAGAAGTATGATCTTTCTGCTTGCCGCAGCTTTGCCGCCGGCGGTGCGCCGCGTCCGGTCGAACATGTGACCAAGATCAAGGAAGCCTTCCCCAAGGGTTTCCCGCTGCTCGGCTACGGCCTGACGGAAACCAACGCGGTCGGCTGCGGCAATTTCAACGAGAACTACATGGCCAAGCCCGGATCGACCGGGCGCGCAAGCGTGCCGATGGTCGATCTCGCGATCCTCGACGATGACGGCAACAAGCTCGAACAGGGCAAGGTAGGCGAGGTCTGCATCCGCTCGGTCGCCAATTTCCGCGGCTACTGGAACAACGACGAAGCGACCGATGCGGCCTTCACCAAGGACCAGTATTTCCGCACCGGCGATCTCGGCTATCTCGACGAGGACCATTACCTGTTCATCGTCGACCGCAAGAAGGACATCATCATTCGCGGTGGCGAGAACATCACCTGCATCGAAGTCGAAGACGCGATCTACGCGCATGACGACATTGCCGAATGTTCGGTGTTCGGCCTGCCGGACGAGCGCATGGGCGAAGTCCCGGCGGCGGTGTTCCGGGTGAAGACCGGGCGCGATGCGATGACACCCGCGCAATTGCGCGAATTCCTGCTGAGCCGGATCGCGCCCTTCAAGGTGCCGCTCGAAGAGCATATCTGGGTTGTGACCGAAGTGCTGCCGCGCCTCGGCACCCAGAAGATCGACAAGAAAACGCTGCGTGAGCAATATCGCAAGAAAATCGCCGCCTGAACCGCGCCCCTTGGGCCATGCACGCCTGAAGGCGGACACAGTATGAGCGCGAAGCGCGTTTCGGCGCAGCGCGCCATCATCGATCGCCGCGTGCTGTCCGAAGAGGTCGCGGCGCTGGCGCGGGAACAGGGGGCGAAGGCGCGCCCTGCGATCCTCGCCGCACTGCGAGCTGCGCTCGATAGCGGGCGCGAACAGCTCGCGTTGCGGCTCTCGGAAAAGCCCTCCGCCGGCCACGAAAACACGGCGGGGCATTCGTTCCTGATCGACCAGCTGGTGCGGGTGATCCACGAATACGTGACCGAATATGTCTATCCGGTGGCGAACCGCAGCGCGGCGGAACGGCTCGCGATCCTTGCGGTGGGCGGCTACGGCCGGGCCGAGATGGCGCCGCATTCCGACGTCGATATCGCCTTCATCACCCCGCTGCGCCGCGCGCCGTGGTGCGAGCAGGTGATCGAGGCCATGCTCTACCTGCTGTGGGATCTCGGGCTCAAGGTCGGACATTCGAGCCGCACCGTCGCCGACACGATGAAGATGGCGAAAGAGGATCTGACGATCCGCACTTCGCTGCTCGAGGCCCGTCTGGTGTGGGGCGATCAGGCGCTCTACGAGGAGCTGCGGAGCCAGTTCTGGAACGACGTGGTCAAGGGGAACGCGCGCCAGTTCCTGACGCAGAAACTGCAGGAGCGCGAGGCCCGGCACAAGCGCATGGGCGACAGTCGCTATGTCGTCGAACCCAATGTGAAGGACGGCAAGGGCGGCCTGCGCGATCTCCAGACGCTGTACTGGATCGGCAAGTTCATCCACCGCGCCAACACCGCCGCCGAGCTGGTCGATGTCGGCTTGCTGACCCAGGCCGAATATCGCAGTTTCCGGCGCGCGGAGGGTTTCCTGCTGGCGGTTCGGTGCCACATGCACACCATCACCGACCGCGCCGAGGACCGGCTGACCTTCGACCTCCAGCGCGAAGTCGCCAAACGCATGAACTTTGCCGATCGCACCGGCAAGAGCGCGGTCGAACGGTTCATGCAGTTCTATTTCCTTCAGGCCAAACGGGTGGGCAGCCTGACCGGCGTGTTCCTGGCGCATCTCGACGAGGAATTCGCCAAGAAGCGCACCCGCACCGGTTTTTTCGCCGGCTGGAACGCGAGGCCGCGCTCGCTTAAGGGCTATGTGGTCGAGGGCGGGCGGATCAAGACGCCGGGCGACGACTGGTTCCGCAAGGACCCCGTGCGACTGATCGAGGTGTTCCAGCTGGCTGAAGCCAACCAGTTCGAGGTGCATCCCGAAACGATGCGGCAGGCCGACCGCGATGCGAAACGGATCAATGGCGAAATCCGCGACGATCCACGCGCCAACGCGCTGTTTCTCGATCTGCTGGGCGGCAAGAACGATCCCGAAACGGCGCTGCGCTGGATGAACGAAGCGGGCGTGTTCGGTCGGTTCGTTCCCGATTTCGGGCGAGTCAATGCGCAGATGCAGTTCGACATGTATCACCATTACACCGTCGACGAACACACGATCCGCGCGATCGGCCTGCTCAGCCAGATCGAGCGCGGGTTGCTGGCGAAGGATCATCCGCGCGCGACCAAGCAGATTCACAAGGTTTCCTCGCGCCGCGCGCTGTTCGTCGCGGTGCTGCTGCACGATATCGCCAAGGGCCGCGGCGGCGACCATTCGGTGCTGGGCGCCGAGGTTGCACAAGAGCTGTGCCCGCGCTTCGGGCTTGACGACAAGGAAACCGAGCTGGTCGCTTGGCTGGTGCTGCAGCACCTCCTGATGAGCTCGACCGCGCAGAAACGCGACCTGACCGATCCCAAGACGATCGAGGATTTCGTCGCCGAGGTGAAGACGCTGGACCGGCTGCGCAATCTGGCGATCCTGACCGCCGTCGATATCCGCGCGGTCGGGCCGGGAACGTGGAACAGCTGGAAGGGCCAGTTGCTCGGCGAGCTGTACGATTCCGCGCAGGAGCGATTGCGACTGGGCCATATGCGCCATGGTCGCAAGGAGCGGGTAGCCGCCAAGAAGGAGGCTGCGGCCCAGGTGCTCGGCGACAAGGCCTATCTGCTCGAAAGCGTCGGCCGGATGATGAGCGATGCCTACTGGATCGCCGAACCCGAAGACATCATCGCCAAGAACTTCATCCAGTACGAAGAGGCGAAGCGGATCGAAGAGCACCTGTCGATCCATTGCGAGCCGGACGAAGAACGCGGAGCAACGCTCGTCAGCGTCATCGCCGCCGATCATCCGGGATTGTTTTACCGGATCGCGGGCGGCATTCACCTGGCCGGGGCCAACATCATCGATGCCCGCATCCACACCGCGATGAACGGCTACGCGGTCGACAATTTCTTGGTGCAGGACCAGCACGGCGAGCCGTTCAGCGAGGCGAACCAGATCGCCCGGCTCAAGAAAGGCATCCGCGATGCGCTGCTCGCGCAGGTCGAGTTGGTGCCCAGGCTCGCGGCGCGTCCGCTGTCGCATTCGCGCGCCAAGACCTTCAATGTCGTCCCGCGGGTCAATTTCGACAACACCGCATCCAATCACTTCACCGTGATCGAAGTGACCGCGCGCGACCGCCCGGCGCTGCTCAACCGGCTCGCGCATGCGCTGTTCAAGGCGAACCTGATGGTCCAGTCGGCGCACATCACGGCATATGGCGAAAGCGTTGCGGATACGTTTTACGTCACCGATCTGACCGGCGGCAAGGTCACCGCGCCCGATCGCCTGGCCGAAATCGAGGCGGCGCTGCTCGCTGCGGCGAGCGACGCGCGGCAACAGCAACTCGAAGACGCCTGAGCGCCACTCGTCGAGCGCGGGGCCCAACTAGGTTGCAATTCGAGAACCTTTCGCTAATGGCGGGTGCCCTTACGTCAGGGAGACCCTTCAATGAATTTTCGTACCGCAACGCGTCGCACCCCCCTTGTTGCCAAGGCCGCGCTGCTGCTGTGTTCCTCGGCTGCCTTCCCCTTCGCAGCTCATGCCCAGGATACCGACCCCGACGCCGGTGATCAGCCGGCCGAAGAACGTCGCGCAAGCGCGCTCGACAGCTTCGGCGATATCGTCGTCACCGGCACCAAGACCCAGGATCCGGAAAACGTGCAGGACGTGCCGCTGGCCGTCACCGCGTTCAACGCCGACACGCTCGAAGCGCTCAAGGTGCGCGACGTCCAGGGCCTGACCTATTCGGCCCCGAACGTGTCGCTCGACCAGATCGGCACCAGCCGCGGCACCGCCAACTTCTCGATCCGCGGGCTCGGCATCAACTCGTCGATCCCCTCGATCGACCCGACCGTCGGCGTGTTCGTCGACGGGGTGTATCTCGGTTTCAACGGCGGGGTCGTGTTCGACCTGTTCGACCTCGACAGTGTCGAAATCCTGCGCGGCCCGCAGGGCGTGCTGTTCGGCCGCAACGTGACCGGCGGTGCCGTGCTGATCAACACCGGCAACCCGACCGAAGATTTCCGCGGCAAGTTCCGCGCGGCGGTCGATGGCCCGCTGCTCGATGGCGGTCGCGGCGGTGCCAACTACACCGTCAGCGGAGTGGTGTCCGGCCCGATCGTCGAAGACACGCTGCTGTTCAAGCTCGGCGCGTATTACAACAACGACGAAGGCTATTTCCGCAATCTGTTCGACGATTCGAACCACGGTGCGGCGGAAACGCTGATCCTGCGCGGCGCGCTCGAAGCGCGGCTGGGCGATCTCACCCTCACCGGCAAGCTCGATTACTTCGAAAGCGAAGGCGACGGGCCCTCGGCGCAGAACCGGGGCACGTTCGATCGGGATTCGTTCGATTTCGCGATCGACTTTCCCGGCTTCTACGACAACACGATCTGGACCGGCTCGCTGACCGCCGAACTCGATATCGGCCCGGGCACGCTGACCAACATCTTCGGCTATCGCGACTACGAAGCCGTAACCGGAGGCGATATCGACGCGCTGCCGGTGTTCATCTTCCACTCCGACACCGAAACCGCGCAGGACCAGATTTCGAACGAGCTGCGCTACGCGGTCTCGACCGACACGTTCGATCTCACCGTCGGCGGGTTCTATTTCGATCAGTCGATCGCCTACACCGAAATCCGCAACATTCCCTCTGCGCCGACATCGTTCTTCGGAGGAGGGGCGCAGGATCACGAGGTGCTCGGCGCATTCGCCGCCGGCCAGTTCAATCTTACCGACAGTTTTTCGGTCATCGCCGGAATCCGCTGGAGTCAGGAGACCAAGGACGCTGCGGTCACCTATGTGCGCCCGCGTCCGCCGTGCTCGGTGCTGGACGGGACCTGCCCGGTTTCCGGCACCAACCCGATCATCCCGACCGAGAACAACGGCTTTACCGACCGGGTGCGGTTCACCAACTGGTCGCCCAAGCTGGGCGTGCAGTACGAATGGAACGACAGCCAGGTCTACGCGCACTGGACCCGCGGCTTCCGTTCGGGCGGCTACAATTTCCGCATCACCAATGCCAACGCCTTCGAAGCGATCGCGCTGGCACCGGGCGGCAGCTTCAACTTCGACGAGGAACAGGTCGACAATTACGAAATCGGCGGCAAGTTCCAGACTGCCGACGGCTCGCTCACGCTCAACGTCGCGGCCTACATCACCGAAATCGGCAACATGCAGCGCGAGGTCAACCAGGCCTCGCTCACCTCGGGCGTGGCGCAGTCGATCTTCAACACCGCCAACGCGACCATCACCGGTTTCGAAGCCGAAGCGCGGGTGCGGCTGAGCGACAGCCTGATCGTCACGGCGAATATCGGCCTGATCGACGACGAATACGACGAGATCCTGTTCGATATCTCGGGCGATGGCGTGATCAACGACACCGATCTCGACCTGCGCCTGCCGCGCGTTCCGGAAGTCACCTGGGGCGTGGGCTTCATCCACGAGGCGCTGCTCGACAACGGTGAAATCCTGACCCGCGTAAACTACCAGTATCGCGACGAATTCGCCTACACCGACAACAATTTCGGGTTCGTGCAGGACATCTCGAACCTCGAAGCGAACGTCACCTGGGTGACCCCGATCGAAGGTTTCTCGCTGTCGGTCTACGGCCGCAACCTGCTCGACGAAGTGCAGGTCGGCGGGGACACGCAGGTTCCGTTCGGCGGCCCCCTGTCGAACGGCGTGAACCGTCCGTTCGACCAGTTCCCGGCGGCCGGCACCTTCTCGCCGCTGTCGAAGGGCCGCAATGTCGGCGTCGAGGCGACGTTCGAGTTCTGAGCGTTTTCGGATTTCGCGCCCCATCCGGGGCGCGATTTCCTCGCTCACGCAACCTGACCGTCGCATCGCTGCAGGGGTGGTCGGTCGCTCTCGCGATTGCTGCGCTATCGATCTGTACAGGATCTTGAAGGGGCGTTCCGTGTGGAGCGCCCCTTTCTTATCCGCGCGCTCCGAACAGCGCGGTCCCGACCCGCACATGGGTCGCGCCGAGCTGCACCGCGGTTTCGTAATCGCCGCTCATTCCCATGCTTAGACCGGCAAGCCCGTGGTCCTGCGCCAGCTTGTAAAGCAGCGCGAAGAACGGCGCGGGTTCGATGTCGGCGGGCGGCAGGCACATCAGGCCCGCGACCGGAATGTCGGCATCACGCGCCTTTGCCAGGAACGCGGGCAGGTCCGGGATCGCGCAGCCGCCTTTCTGGTCCTCGTCGCCGATATTGACCTGCACGAAGCACGGCACGCGCTTGCCCGCCTTGTCCATCGCTTTGGCCAGCGCCTTGAGCAGGCTTGGCCTATCGAGCGAATGGATCACGTCGAACAGGTCCACCGCGTCCTCGGCCTTGTTCGATTGCAGCTGGCCGATGAGGTGCAGTTCGACGTCGGGGTAGTCGGCGCGCAGCCCCGGCCACTTGTCCTGCGCTTCCTGCACCCGGTTTTCGCCGAACACCCGGTGCCCGGCTTCGAGCAAAGGGACGATCCGCCCGGGCGGATGGGTCTTGCTGACCGCGATCAGAGTCACCTCGTCGCGGTCGCGCCGGGCGATCTTGCACATCCGGGCAATGTTGGTGTCGACTTCGGCAAGTCGTGTGGCTGCACTTTCCATGGCGCGTCGCTATAGCCGAGCCATGGTGCGAGACCAGTCCCCCAACGCCGCGCTTCCGCTGCTGTGGCTGCTGAGCGACGCGCGCAACGACGCGGCGCTCGAAACCGCCATTGCACGTCTGCCCGCAGGATCGGGATTCGTGTTCCGGCATTACCACCTGCCGCAAGAGGCCCGTGCGGCGCGGTTTGCTTCTGTCCTGCCGCTGCTTCGCGCGGGTCAGCACTGGGCAATCGTCTCCGCCAGCCACGACATCGCGGCACAGTGGGGCGCCGATGGGGTATACGGGCCATTCCGCCGCATGCCCCCGGCAGGCATGAAATGGATCGCAACCGCACACGACGAAGACGAGCTGGTCGCTGCCGATCGCGGGGCGGCCGACGCGGTCATGCTTTCGCCGGTGTTCCCCACCCGCTCGCACCCCCGGGGCGAAGTGCTTGGAATCGATGAATTCCATCGTCTCGCACGGGCGTGTGCAACCCCGGTCATCGCGCTCGGCGGGATGACTGCCGAGCGCGCGCGGAAACTCGAATGGCCGCGCTGGGCCGCAATCGACGGGTTGAGCTAGGCGCATCCACTCGCCGCTCTTTCCTTGACCGCGAGTCCACGAGGATTCATGGTGTGTTCCGGCAGGAGGATTGGATGGCCACGCGCGCGATAAACACCCGCAAATCGACCGCCGACTGGCGCGCCGGACTGCGCCGGTCGCTGCGACGCGCGGCGCAGATGACCGGTGCCGGCGTGCTGCTGCTGACGATGATCTTCCTCGCGCTGGCGCTGGCCAGCTACACCCAGACCGATCCCAGCCCCTCGACTGCCGCCGCTCTCGACCGGGTGGACAACTGGATGGGCTTGAGTGGCGCGTGGGCGGCGGACCGGGCGCTGTTCGCATTCGGCCTCCCCGCGATCCTGCTGCTGCCGCTGCTCTACATCTCGGCGCGCAAGCTGTGGCGCGACGTCGAAAACGGCGACGAGGAGGAGACCACGCGCTGGTGGCTGCCGACCGGACTGCTGCTGATTGCGATGGTGCTGCTCGGTACGGTGCTGTCGCTCGCGTTCGATACGCGCACCGGCACTCTGCCCGCACAGATGGGAGGCGTTGCCGGACTGCTCGGAGCGGGCGCGATCGAAGCGATCGCCGCACGGTTCGGCGAGGGGGCGCGGGGCTGGATCATTTTCGGCGGTGCGCTCGTCTGCCTGGCGGGAGCGACCGCGCTGTTGACCCGGATCTTCGCGATCGACTGGCGCGCTCTGCTGACCCTGCCCGATTTCCTGACCCGCGATGGCGGCCCGCTCGCCCGGCTGCCGTTCCTGGGTGGGTCGAGGCGGCTCGCTTCGCCCGAAGAGGATGATGCGCTCGCCGCGCCCAAATCGCGCCGCAAGCCCCGGGCCGAACCCGAAGCCCGCGCCGAACCCGCGCCGCGCCGCTCACCCGAGATCACCGATCCTTCGGCCCCGCCGAAAAGGGCGGCTCCGGCCAAGGCCAACCAGCGCGATATGTTTGCGGCGTACGAATTGCCGAGCCTCGACCTGCTCGCCGATCCGCCCGCCGACAACGCGCCCAAGCTCGACAAGCTGGCGCTGGAACGCAACGCACGGCTGCTCGAAAACGTGCTCGACGACTTCAACGTCAAGGGCGAGATCACTGCGGTACGCACCGGCCCGGTGGTGACGATGTACGAGCTCGAGCCTGCTCCGGGCATCAAGGCCAGCCGGGTCGTCGGCCTGGCCGAAGATATCGCCCGCAACATGAGCGCGATCTCGGCCCGCGTGTCGCCGATCCCCGGCAAGACGGTGATGGGCATCGAACTGCCCAATGCCGATCGCCAGATGGTGATGCTCAAGGAACTGGCCGCCAGCGCCAGCTTTGCCGAGCACAAGGGCAACCTGCCGATCATTCTCGGCAAGGACATTGCCGGGGAACCGATCATCGCCGATCTCGCCGCCATGCCGCACCTGCTTGTCGCGGGGACCACCGGTGCGGGCAAGTCGGTCGGGCTGAACTGCATTCTCCTGTCGCTGCTCTATCACTTCACGCCCGCCGAATGCCGCCTGATCCTGATCGATCCCAAGGTGCTCGAGCTCAAGAGCTACGACGATATCCCGCACCTGCTCTCGCCCGTGGTGACCGAACCGCACAAGAGCGTTCGCGCGCTCAAGTGGGCGGTCGAGGAGATGGAGCGACGCTATCGCATGATGAGCAGCATCAATTCGCGCAACATCAACAGCTTCAACGACAAAGTCCGCGCCGCGATCGCCAAGGGCAAGCCGCTGGGCCGCAGGGTCCAGACCGGGTTCGACCCCGACACCGGCGAACAGCTCTACGAGGAAGAACAGCTCGATTACACGCCGCTGCCGCAGATCGTGCTGATCGTCGATGAGCTCGCCGACCTGATGGTGACGGTCGGCAAGGAGATCGAGGTTCTGATCCAGCGGCTCAGCCAGAAATCGCGCGCGGCGGGCATCCACCTAATCATGGCGACGCAGCGTCCGTCGGTCGACGTCATCACCGGCGTGATCAAGGCCAACCTGCCGACCCGGATCAGCTTCAAGGTGACGAGCCGGATCGACAGCCGCACGATCCTGGGCGAACAGGGGCGGAGCAGCTGCTGGGCAAGGGCGACATGCTCTACAAGCCGAACACCGGCGCGATGGTGCGCGTCCACGGCCCGTTCGTCAGCGACGAGGAAGTCGAAGCCGTGGCCGATTTCTGGCGCGCGCAGGGTGCCCCCGAATATGTCGACGCGGTGACCGAGGAACCCGAGGAGGGCGGCTTCAGTTTCGAAGACGAATTCACCGCTTCGGACAATCCCGACGAGCGCAAGTACCGCCAGGCCTGCCAGATCGTGATCGAGAACCAGAAGGCCTCCGGATCATGGCTCCAGCGGCAGATGGGCGTGGGCTACAACACCGCGGCCAAGTGGATCGAACGGATGGAGAGCGAAGGGCTGGTCGGCCCCGCCAACCATGTCGGACGCCGCGAGATTTTCCGCGATCAGGACGGCAACCCGATCTGACCGTCGGTTTCGACGCGCACATATCGACTGTAGCCGTAATGTCACAAACCCGAAGGATCGTTCGCCCCTGCTGCAATTATCTTTCTGACACAATCGACTGACTGTAATTTCCCGCCATTCGCGGCCCGGGGCCGTCGCTTTCAGGGAAACTGCCAATGTCTTCACGGTTTGCATTCCACTCCGGCTGCGCGATCGCGGCTCTTGCTATTTCCAGCCTCGCCACGCCGGCCCACGCGCAGGATGGCGAAACCGCCGAGGCGGCCAGCGCCGCGGACAACCCGCTGATCATCGTCACCGGCACGCGCCGCACTGACCGGACCGTGGCCGACAGCACCGTGCCGATCGACATCATCGCCTCGGATTCGCTGCTTAACCAGGGCGCGACCGAAACCAACCGGCTGCTCAACAACCTTGTGCCGTCGTTCAACTTCCCTCAGCCCTCGCTGACCGACGGCACGGACTCACTGCGCCCGGCGACGCTGCGCGGCCTCGCGCCCGACCAGGTGCTGGTGCTGGTCAATGGCAAACGGCGTCACATCTCCTCGCTGCTCAACCTCAACGGTTCGGTCGGGCGCGGTTCGTCGGGGGTCGATCTCAACGCGATCCCGGCGCTCGCGATCGACCGGATCGAGGTACTGCGCGATGGTGCAGCCTCGCAATACGGCTCCGATGCGATCGCCGGGGTGATCAACATCCAGCTGAAACGCAGCGAGGGTGGCCGTGCGCAAGCGACCTTCGGCAAGTACATCACGACCATGGACGGCGTCGACCAGGTCGCCACGGTGGCGCCCACCACCGGCACGGGCGACAATCCCGACATTACCTTCACCGGCAAGGATCGCACCCGCCGCGACGGGGATACCTTCACCTTCGCCACCAATATCGGTCTGCCGGTCGGGGCCAGCGGATACTTCAACTGGACCACCGAATATCGCGACCGCCAGCCGACCAACCGCTCCGGGCCCGATCTGCGGCGGCAATATTCGGGCGTAGGCGATCCGCGCGAAACGACGTTCGATCGCTACAGCCACCGCTTCGGCGACGGCAAGTCGCAGGACCTCAACTTCTTCGTCAACGCCGGGGCCGACCTCGGGACAGATTTCGAACTCTACGCATTCGGTAGCTACGGCACCCGCCAGGCCAACGGCACGGGCTTCTATCGCCGCTCGCTCGATGCGCGTAACCGCGATTTCGCCAATGGCGGTCAGCCGTTCTACCCGGACGGCTTCCTGCCGCAGATCGACAGCGACATCGAAGATATCGCCGGCGCAATGGGCATTCGCGGCGAAGCCGGCGGATGGAATCTCGACCTGTCGGTCAATTACGGCTCGAACCGGCTCGATTACGGCGTATCCAACAGCTGGAACGCCTCGCTCGGCGGGATCCAGAGCCCGACCAATTTCGATGCCGGCGGACTGCGCGCAGGCCAGACTTCGGTCAATGTCGACGCCCAGCGCGAAATCGACCTCGGAATCGCCGTCAGCTCGGTCGCGTTCGGAGCGGAATGGCGCAACGAGAATTACAAGATCATCGCCGGACAGCTCGAAAGCTATGTCGCAGGGCCCTTCACCTTCTCCAACGGCTCCGCTCCAGGGGCGCAGGTGTTCCCCGGCTTCGCCCCGTCCACCGCGATTGACCGTTCGCGCGATTCCTACGCCGCCTATCTCGAAATCGACACCGACCTGTCGGACATGTTCAATATCCAGGTTGCCGGCCGGTTCGAGGATTTCTCCGATTTCGGCAGCACCGTGAACGGCAAGCTCGCAGCGCGGTTCGAGCCGGTCGACGGTCTTGCGATCCGCGGTTCGGTATCGACCGGTTTCCGCGCGCCGGGGATGGCCCAGCAATTCTTCTCCACCACCTCGACCAACAACATCGCCGGGGTCGGGCTGGTCGAGGTCGGGACTTTCCCGGTCGATTCGCCGATTGCCGTGGCGCTCGGCGCGGAGCCGCTCGAACCCGAGGAATCGGTCAATATCAGCGGCGGCGTGGTGTTCACCATGGTGCCGGGGCTGAATGTCACGGTCGATTACTACAACATCAAGATCAACGAACGCATCGTGCTGACGGAAAACCTGCAAGGGGCCGATGTGGTCGCGATCCTGCAGGCGGCGGGCGTGGTCGGCACCTCGGCGCGATTCTTCATCAACGGGATCGACACCCGCACCGAAGGGGTCGATATCGTCGCCAGCTACCGCCTACCCGATTTCGGGCTGGGGCGCTTCACGCTGACCGCCGGCTACAATATCAACGACACCGAGATCACCGACCGCCGGACCTTCAGCGGGTTCACGGCCCAGCGGCTGTTCGCCCGGCCGGAAAGCTTCCGCCTGACCGACGGTCAGCCGTCGAACAAGCTCAACCTCGGGCTCGACTGGGATCTCGCGCCGTTCGGCGCCACCTTGCGCGCCAACCGCTTCGGTTCGGTGTTCCTGCCGATCGGCAGCAATGGCGACATCGCCATCGCCAAGGGCGACGCGCCGGGCGATGTGACGCTTAGTCCGTCATGGGTGGTCGATCTCGAAGCCCGGTTCGATGCGCTCGACAATGTGCAGCTGGCGGTGGGTGCGAACAACCTGCTCGACGAATACCCCGATCGCCTGCCGTTCGGGACTGTCGACGGGTTCAACTTCGGTCTCAACAACAGCTTCCTGCCCTATTCGTCGCAGTCGCCGTTCGGCTTCAGCGGTCGCTTCCTCTACGGGCGGGTCAGCATCGACTTCTGACGGGTCCGGGGGAATATCGGGCAGGCGATCGCGTCTGCCCTATTCCTCCGGGGCCTGATCCTCGGTCATGATCGCGGGCACCGGCGCGATGTCATCGACCTCAGCTTCCGCCTCCGCCGCGCGCTCGGCCCGTTCGGCTTCGGTCAAGGGGCGGAACCGTATGTCGAACGGCGTGATCGTGCCGTCGTCGCGTTGTCGGATCCGGACGATCCCAACCTGGTTGGGATCGAGCATCTCCTGATCGATTTCCCGTGCCCGATCCTGCCCCAGATAGAACCTCCCGCGTTCGAGGCTGCTGAAGCCATAGACGCTGGCGAGGTTGGCCCGGACCGGATGCGCGCAGGCTTCCACCTGCGCTTCCTCGATACGCACGGCGCGCTCGAGCTTGGGTGCAGAGCCATACAGGCACAACAATTGCGGGGCGGGTTCGAAGACAATGCCCTCCTCGTCCTCTTCGCTCTCTTCACCGGGCGATTCGGGCCAGTCATAGGAGAATTCGACATAGTGACCGCGCAGCAGGTCGCGCGGGTCGTAACCCTGGATCGCGACATCCCATTCGGTGCCCTGCCGACTGAGATGGTCGCTCCAGCCCCACAGTCCGGCCAGCCCCGCGACGGGCAGCACGATTGCGGCGAGGATGGCGGTGCGGGGCATCAGTTGCGAGCCTCGCCGTCAACTTCCGCGGGCGGCGCGAACCGGCGGCTGACCCTCACAGCGACAAAGGCGATGCAGAGGATCAGGACGCCCGACAGAATCAAGCCGAAACCGCTGAGCAACAGGTCGCTCGCCAGCTCGAAGCTCAGGATGATCAACCGCAGCGCGATGACCGCGACGGCCGCCTGGAACACCCAGCGCCAACCCGCCTGCAGCGCGGCCGTAGCGATTCCGACCCACAGCACCATGAGCAGCAGGGCGGCGAACACGCCCTGATCGTTGACGACCCTGGCGAACGCGATCGTCAGCCCCGCTCCGATGACGATCGCGCCCGACATACGTCCGGAGATACCCGGTCTTGCAACAACAACCAGCAGCCCGGCGACGATCCCGGTAACGGCCCGGACATACTGGCTTGCCGCGCTGATCACGTCGTCACTGGCCGAATAGCCATCTGCGCTGGCAATCGCGCAGGACAATGAGGCCCCGATCACGGCATAAACCAAGGCCAGTTGTTCGATCCGGCGCCAGAAGTCAGGCCGGTCGCCGCGCCCGCGCATCCACGCGCCGAGCGGGGCGAAAAACAGGGGCAGCGCGGTGACGAGCGCCATCCCGATGTAGGGCGGCGATTGGCCCGCGATCCGCCGCACCAGCTCGTCCTGCGCGTAGCTGAACTCCCACGCGCAATAGATCGCGCCGCCGACCAGCACTGCGGCGGTGAGCCAGCTGCGCCCCAGCAGCAGCAGAATCGGGCCGAACAGCACCAGCCAGATCGCCAGCGGCTCCCACAGCGGCGAACTGGTCTGGTAGACCTGCCCGAGATGGCCGAAGAAAGTGAGGCCGAGCGCAGCAGCCACGAACAGCAGCGCCTCGACCGCCCACGGGTGGGATTGCCTCAGCGGGCGTTCGCGCAGGAACAAGGCCGCCAGTGCGCCGACGATCAGCGCAAGATGGATCGCCAGCCGCACCCGCCCCGGAATGTCATCCCAGTTGGCGGCAACGACCGAGATCAGGCCGAGGCCGATGGCAAGCGCACCGATTCCGAACACCGCCCACAACGCCAGCGGGCGGGCGTGCTCGTCTTCGTAGGCGATCAGGCGTGCGCGCGTTTCCGCATCGATCAATCCGGCGCCGTGCCAGGCCTCGATCTTGCGCGTGCTCATATGCCCGATCTACCCGTGCCCTGCGCCCGCTTCAACGCAAAACGCCGCCCCGCCGGAATGGCGGAGCGGCGCTTTGTCCATCCGTGGGGAAGAGCCTACTTCTTGGCCAGCTCTTCCTTGGTCAGCGGGGTAAGATTGGTCACCTTGGCTTCGTTGGCCGCCATCACGTCGGGGGGCGAGGCGACCAGTCCGATCTTCGCCAGCGGGCCATCGGCCGTCCAGCTCTTGACCCACTCCTGCAGGTATTCGGCAAGGCCGGGGATCGCGCTCAGATGCGCTTTCTTGACGTAGACGAACAGCGGGCGGGCGCCGGGATATTCGAAGCTTGCGATATTTTCGTAGGTCGGGGCAACGCCGTTCATCGGCAGACCCTGAACCTTGTCGAGGTTTTCCTCGAGATACGAATAGCCGAACACGCCAACCGACTTCGGATTGCTCTCGATCTTCTGGACGATCAGATTGTCCTGCTCGCCCTGGTCGACATAGGCGCCGTCCGAACGCACTTCGGTGCAGACCTGGTCGTAGCGATCTTCATCGGATTCCTTGAGCGCTTCCATGTCCGGGTTCGACTTGCAACCGGCTTCGAGCACCAGTTCCTTGAGCGCGTCGCGCGTACCCGAAGTGCTGGGCGGACCGTAGACGAGGATCGGCTCGGCCGGGAGCGATGGGTCGACATCGGCCCAGGTCTTGGCAGTCTGCTCGCCGCCATAGGGGCTCGCCGCGAGCGCTTCGTAAACGATCTTGGGCGAGAGGTTGAGCATGATGCCGTCCTTGGCGGAGGCGAACGCGATGCCATCGAGCCCGACCTGCAGTTCGATCACGTCGGTCACACCGTTGGCGACGCACTTTTCGAATTCGCTCACCTTCATCCGGCGCGACGCGTTGGCCATGTCGGGCGTGTCGGCACCGACACCCGAACAGAACAGCTGCATGCCCCCGCCGGTGCCGGTCGATTCGATCAGCGGCGATTTGAAGTTCGGCTGCGAGCGCGCGAAGCTTTCGGCAACCTGCTTGGCGAACGGATAGACGGTCGAGGAGCCGACCGCGCGGATCGAATCGCGGTTACCCCCGCCGCTTCCCGCATCGCTGCATGCCGCGAGCGCAAGGGTCGCCATCAGGGCCAGCGCAACTGTCTTCGTCGATTTCATCGGTTTCATCCTTGATAGGTGGTCTGCAGACGCCGCTATGCAGCGCGTGTGACAGGGTTGTGACATGGCCGGGCGGAAGACCGATCAGAAATCGATCTGCGCCCGTACCGCAAACGTATCGACTCCATAGTCGCGACTGCCGGAAGCGGTCGGAAAGACGGCGTCTTCATAATCCAGTCGCCCATAATTCGCGAGCAGCATGGTGTAATCGGTCGGTTTCCACACCAGCGAGGCGAAAATGCCGTCCTGCGTTCCGCCAACAATCCCCGCATCGGAAAGGTCGAGCCGATCGTATCGCAGGTTGACCTGCAGTGAGCCCATGCCGCCTTCGCCGACCGGGTTGGCGGGCTTGGTGCGATCGAATTTGCCGCCCTTGTAGCCGCGGGTATCGCCCTTTGTCAGGAAGTAGCCGACTTCGGCATAACCGCCGAAAAAGGTCGGGTTGTCGATCGCGGTGGGGAGGCTAACGTTCTGCCAGAACCCTTCGGCGGCAGCGTGGAACGGGCCGGAAATGAAGGCGCCCTCCACCCCGAAGCCGAATTCGCTGCTGGCACCGAGCTGGCCGGTGTTGACGAACCGTTCGGAGGTGAAGTGCACCAGCGGACGCTGGCGATAGCGCACGGTCGAACCGGTTTCGAGGTCGGTGTAATGCACCGAGCCGCCGAGATGCAGCTGGCCATCGCCGAGCTTTGGCATGAACACCACGCGGCCATCCGCGCTCCAGTTCTTGTTGGAAAGGTCTTCCATGTTGTCGGTGAAGACGCCTGCCTGGACGAGCACGTTCTCGCCGCCGAATTCGACCGCCGCACCGACCCGCCGCTCGAATCCGAACGCGTCGGTGAACGCGGCGCGCTCGATGAAGCTGGTGTGCAGGCTGCTGGTCAGCTCTTCGAGCGACTGGAACGTGTTGAATTGCCCGACCGAGATTTCCGCGCCACCGGCATCGTAGGAGATGAGCGCGTCAGTCACGGAGACATCGTTTCCGGCAAAATCGACTTCGAACTTGTAACCGAAACCGCCGGGAATATCGCCCGACACGCCCAGCCGCGCGCGCCGCGCTTCGCTGCCGAACCCGTCTTCGCGACCGGTTGAATCCGGTGCGTTGACGAAGCCCGCGTCATACTGAAGGCGACCGCGCGGCTTGAAGCTCCAGCCGCCCTCGCCCTTGATCTCGGGCGCGCCCTTGAAGGCTATCGCGGGGCTCTTGCCGGAATCGGAACCCGCGCTCGCGGCTGCCACCTGGGCCGCATCGGCCTTGGCGTTTGCCGCAGCTGCCTGCGCCTCGGTCTGCGCCAGTTCGGCTTCGAGCGCGGTCATGCGCTCTGCCATCTGCGCCATCATGGCGCGCATTTCGGCAAGCTCCTCCTGCAGCTGTTCGGTATCCTGCGCCGCCAGCGGGCTGGACGCGAACGCCAGCGCTCCGGCAAGCGCGATATGGGAAACTCTGAAGGTCATCGCACACTCGTTCTGGTTTGAGTTGTGACGCCCCTATGACCGGCATGTGACACGTATGTGACGATCCCGGCGGCTATTTTTCCACAAGGCGGGCTTGTGATCGTCAGTCCGCTGCGAACGGCGCGATCACCTCGGGCCGGACGCGCGCGAGCCGCCCGCTTGCCCGGTCGAGCATCGCCCAGGTGGTTTGCGCGCTGACCAGAATCTTGCCGGCTTCATCCCTGAATTCGACATGGCGCACCGACTTCGCGCCTTTGGCCGGATCGGGGATGAAGGTCTCGCCAACAGCGCTCTCGCCCGCTGCGATATTGCCCCGGTAATCAATCTCGTGGCGGATCACGACCCAGAAAAATTGCGCCACGTCCTCGGGCCGGGCAACCGCTTCCCAATGCGCGGTCGCGAGGTCCTGGATCCACTGCACCCAGACCGAATTGTTGACGTGTCCCAGCTCGTCGATGTGTTCGGGCGCGGCGGTGAACGTCCGGGTAAAGCGGCTCACTCGCCCTCGCTCTCTTTAGCCATCCCCATCTGCCACAGGATGAAGGCGAACTCCTCTGCCGTCTCATACAGCGAATTCCAGCGGCCCGACTTGCCGCCGTGGCCTGCGCCCATGTTGGTCTTGAGCAACAGCACATTGTCGTCGGTCTTGGTGTCGCGCAGCCTGGCGACCCATTTGGCGGGCTCCCAATAGGTCACGCGCGGGTCGTTCAAGCCTGCGGTGACCAGCATCGGCGGGTAATCCTGCGCCTTGACCTGATCGTAGGGCGAATAGCTGAGGATGTAGGCAAAGGCCTGCTTGTCCTCGATCGGGTTGCCCCATTCCTGCCATTCGCCCGGCGTCAGCGGCAGCTCGGCGTTGAGCATGGTGTTGAGCACGTCGACGAACGGCACATGCGCCACCACCGCGCCATACTGCGCCGGGTCCTGGTTGACGATCGCGCCCATCAGCTCGCCGCCTGCCGAACCGCCGCTCGCCGTGACTTTGCCTTCGGCGGTATAGCCCCTGGCGATCAACCCGCGCCCGACATCGACGAAATCGTTGAAGGTGTTGGTGCGCTCGTACAACTTGCCCTGCAGGTACCAGCGCCGCCCGAGGTCGTCGCCGCCACGAATATGCGCAATCGCATAGGCGAAACCGCGATCGACCAGGCTCAGGCGCGAGGTCGTGAACCCCGGCGGGATGGCGTAACCATAGGCACCATAAGCGTAGAGGTGCAGCGGGCCGCCAGCCGGACGATCCTTGCGCATCAGGATGCTGACCGGGACCATCGTCCCGTCGCGCGCTTCGATCTCGATGCGCTCGGTAGTGTAGAGCGAGGCATCGTAGCCGCTCGGGATTTCCTGCTGCTTGAGCAATTCGAGCGCGGCACCGGCAACGTCGTAATCGTACACCGAATCGGGCGTGATCATGCTCTCGTAGGCGAGCCGCAGCTTGCTCTGATCGTATTCGGGATTGTTCGAAAGCCCCGCCGAATAACTCGCTTCGGGGAAGGCAATCGGGGTGGCTTTAGTCGGCGCGTCATAAGTGCGGATTTCAACCTGATCGAGCCCATTCAACCGTCCTTCGGTGACGAAGAAATCCCTGAACAGCTGGAAATCGGTCAGGTAGAACTCGTTCGACCCGGCAATCACCGTCTCCCAATCGCCCGGCGCCTCGAGCGTAGCCTTGGCGAGGCGGAAATTGAGGTGGTCGTCGTTGGTCAGGACGAACACCTCGCCGTCCCGGATGTCGATCGCGTATTCGACGCCTTTCTTGCGCGGCCTGACCAACACCTGCTCGCCGGTTGGATCGGCGGCGGAAACGAAACGCACTTCGCGCGTCTCGTTGTCGCCGCTTTCGATGATGAGCCAGTCTTCCTGCGCCGACAGCCCGGTGTCGACGCCGAAGCTTTCGTCCTGCTCCCGATAGAGGGTCACGTCGTCTTCGACAGGGGTCCCGACAACATGCAGCCTGGCTTCGAGCGTACGCCAGTTCTCGGTCGAAGGGCCGTAAACCAGCGCGGTATCATTCGCGACCCAGGTCAGGCCGCTGCGCAGGTTCGGAATCTCGTCGGGCAGCAATTCTCCGGTTTCGAGATCCTTGATTCGCGCGGTGAATCGCTCCGACCCGTTGGTGTCGGTCGAATAGGCGAGATAGCGGCCGTTCCTGCTCACAGAGGCCGCGCCGAGGCGGAAGTATTCGAGTCCCTGGGCCAGCGCCGTTTCG
The DNA here is from genome assembly GCF_018205975.1 of Erythrobacter sp. JK5. Taxonomy (NCBI): domain Bacteria; kingdom Pseudomonadati; phylum Pseudomonadota; class Alphaproteobacteria; order Sphingomonadales; family Erythrobacteraceae; genus Erythrobacter; species Erythrobacter sp. JK5. The sequence goes on from NZ_CP073577.1 coordinate 2,445,407, forward strand.
TCGAGGATCAGCTGCGGCTCGGCATCCTCGCCCGCGCCGACCGGTTTGCGGTAATGCTTGCGGTACTGCGCGCCTTCTTCGAATTCCGACCAGTAGAGGTAGTCGCCCTCGCGCTGGGGAACGGTGCTGTCGTCTTCCTTGATGCGCGCGCGCATCTCCTTGAACAGCGCCTCGGTGAATGCCTCGCGCGGGGCCATGTTCGCTTCGAACCAGGCGTTTTCGGCCTTGAGGTAATCGAGCACGTCCTCGTCATCGACCGTCGGATACGACTTGTCATAAAGCCAGTCGTACGGATCGGCGATGGTGATGCCGTGATGCGAATAGCTGTGTTCGCGCTTTTCCGCGATCGGAGGAGAGGTGGGAATAGCGGCGTCGGCGGTTGTCACGCTTTGATTGTCCTTGCTGGTTTGGGCCAGCGCGGCGCCCAGAGGCGCGATGGCGATGGCGGCGGCACAGGTGAGGGATGCGATCCGGAGGCAGGTCATCGAGACTTCGTCCTTGGCAGGCGGCGAGGCGGGTGGAAAGCCGCTCGCCCGGGGCTATGCTCACGCTATCTAGAGAAACAATCCTGCGCAGCAAGATGCGGCGCAGCCATCCGGGAACAGACCCAATGCTGATGCAAACCCACGAAGCCCGCCTTGCCGCCCTGCGCGCGGAGCTCAAACGCCGCGACCTCGACGGTTTTGTCGTGCCCATCTCTGACGAGCACATGAGCGAATATGTCGGCGAATATGCGCAGCGACTCGGCTGGCTGACCGGGTTCGGCGGTTCGGCAGGGTTCGCCGCGGTCACGCTCGATCGCGCGGCGATCTTCGTCGACGGGCGCTACACCGTGCAGGTGCGCGAGCAGGTCGACGAAAAATTGTTCGAATACCGCAGCATTCCCGGCGACAAGCTGGCGGACTGGCTCAAGGATGCCTGCGGCGACGGCGCGAAAATCGCCTACGATCCGTGGCTGCACACCTGGAAATGGGTCGAGGCGCTGGAGCAGCAGGTCGAACCGGCGGGAATCGCGATGGTCCCGGCCCAGAGCAATCCGATCGACGCGGTGTGGGCCGACCGCCCGCAGCCTTCGGCAGCGCAGGCGATCGTGCACGAAGATGCGCTGGCCGGACGCCCGTCGGCAGAGAAGCGCGGCGAAATCGCCGATTGGCTGGGCAAGGAGGGCCTCGATGCGGTGGTCGTGCCGGCGCTCGATTCGATCGCCTGGCTGCTCAACATCAGGGGCGCGGACGTGTCGCACACCCCCGTCGCATTGTCGTATGTGATCGCGCACGCCGATGGCAGCGCGGAACTGTTCATCGCGCCCGGCAAGGTCACGCCCGAGCTTTCCCAGCACCTCGGCAATGCGGTCAGGGTCCGCGATCGCAGCGAATTCGTCGCGGCGCTCGGCGAGTTCGCGGGCAAGAAGGTCAGCGTCGATCCCGATTTCGGAGTGGTCGCGATCGCGCAGGGCCTGCGCGCGGGCGGTGCGCAGTTCGTGTTCCGTCAGGACCCGACGATCCTCGCCAAGGCGATCAAGAACGAGCGCGAGCGGCAGGGCCACCGCGATGCGCAGGCGCAGGACGGCGCGGCGGTCAGCCGGTTCCTGCGCTGGCTCGGGGAAACCGCACCGGGCGGCGAGGTCGACGAGCTGTCGGCCGCCGCCAAGCTCGAAGGCTTCCGCCGCGAACACGGCGATCTGCGCGACACCTCGTTCGATACCATCTCGGCCGCCGCCGGGCATGCCGCACTGCCGCATTACAAGGTCGATGAAGACAGCAACATCCCGATCCCACCCGGGTCGATCTACCTGGTCGATTCCGGCGGGCAGTATCCGGCGGGCACCACCGACATCACCCGCACGGTGTGGATCGATTCGCCCGGTGGCGCGCAGCCGACGGCGGAAATGAAGGACCGCTTCACCCGAGTGCTCAAGGGGCACATCCAGATCGACCGCGCGGTCTTCCCGCAGGGCACCACCGGCGGGCAGCTGGACGTGCTCGCGCGGCAGTATCTGTGGGAAGCCGGGGTCGATTACGCCCACGGCACGGGCCACGGCGTCGGCAGCTTCCTCGGCGTCCACGAAGGCCCGCAGCGCATCGGCAAACCGTCCGGAGGGCAGGCGGGGACCGACCAGGAACTGCATGCCGGAATGATCCTCTCCAACGAGCCCGGCTATTACAAGGCGGGCGCGTTCGGCATCCGGATCGAGAACCTGGTGCTCACCGAGGAGCGCGCAATCGATGGCGCAGAGGGGCGTTACCTCGGATTCGAGACGCTCACCTTCGTCCCGCTCGATCGCAAGCTGATCGAGCGCAGCCTGTTGTCCGCGGCCGAGATCGCGTGGGTCGATACCTACCATGCGCGGGTTCGCAACCTGCTGGCTCCGCGCCTGTCTGGCGAGGACCTGGCGTGGCTCGAGCGGGAGACCGAACCGCTGTGATGCTTGCAGCCGATAATTTGTTCTTGTAATGTTCCGATATCGCGAGTCGCAGCGCGTGGCTTCGGATGGGAGGAACGGACATGATCGGCTATGTAACCCTGGGTACCAATGATCTGCCGCGCGCGGCAAAATTCTACGACGCGATCGCCGGGCATTTCGGCGTCGGGCGGATGATGGAGTTCGAGACCTTTATCGCCTGGGGTGCCATGGGGGGCGCACCCGGCGTGGCGGCGACCGTGCCGTTCGATGGCGAGGCCGCCACGGTCGGCAACGGCACGATGGTCGCGCTGCAGGTCGATAGCCCGGATCAGGTCAAGGCGGTCTACGATACCGCGTTGGCAAACGGCGGCAGCGACGAAGGCGCGCCCGGCCCGCGCGGCGATGACGGGTTTTATGCCGGCTATTTCCGCGATCCGGACGGCAACAAGCTGAACGCGTTCTGCATGGTCGCGCCGTCCTCATGACCGCGCGCAGGCTCAGCGACAGCTTCCTGCATCTGGGGCTCGGCGCGACCGCCGTGCCCCAGCCGCCCTTCACCGGGCTGGAATGGTACGAACAATACGGCGCGCGCCACGGCGGGGACGGGGCGGAAGGGCGGCTGGTCTCGCAGCACACCTTCACCGAAGGCTGGGATTCCTGGGAAATGCACCCGAACGGCGCCGAAGTGGTGATCTGCACCCACGGCGCGATGGTGCTGACGCAGGAGTTTCCCGACGGGCATCGCGAGGAGGTGACGCTCGAAGCGGGCGAATACGCGATCAACCCTCCCGGTGTGTGGCACATCGCCGATGTCGCCGACAGCGCGACCGCGATCTTCATCACCGCCGGCGAAGGCACTCAGCACCGCCCGCGCTAGCCGCGCATGTCGCGCGGATGAACGCGCTCGTCCGCCCGATACAATCTGCGACACAGTCGCCGCGATCGGGCATAATCGTGCGACACGGGCGCGCTAGAAGGGTTCTCGTGAGTTGCGGCGAGCGTACCCGTGCGACACCTCTCCCAAGGCCTTCTGGCCCCGACGTCGGCTGACCTTATGCCCCTCGGGCAGCCGGAAACCGTCGCCGTTGCGCCCCCTTGCGCGGCGTCAGGACGCCTCGCCGCAGCTCTTGTGTTACGATGAACTCAGGAGAACCCGAATGCGAAAACTTGCTCTATCCCTGTCTGCCGCCGCTCTCGCGCTGGGCGGCGCCGGCATCGCCCTTGCCGATCATCACGGCGGCGATCGCTCGCTCGATGCGAATGGCGACGGCGTGGTCACGCTCGCAGAAGCCAGGGCGAAGGCCGACGAGCGCTTTACCAAGATGGACGCGAACGCCGACGGCCAGCTCGACCAGTCCGACCGCGAGGCCATGCGGGCACGCCGCTTTGCCGAAGCCGACACCGATGGCGACGGCGAACTCAGCGCCGCCGAAATGACCGCCGCGCACGAGGCCCGCGACGCCCGCCGTGCCGAACGCCGCGCGCAGCGGCAGGCGCACCGGTTCGAGCGGATGGATACCGATGGCAACGGGTCGATCAGCGAAACCGAAATGCTCGCCGCACGCGAAGCTCGCGGAGAGGCCCGCACCGAGCGGCGCGGCGAAATGCGGCGCGGCGGTCGCGGCGGCGGCAAGGGCATGCGGATGCTGCGCCATGCCGACAGCGACGGCAACGAAATCGTGACCCGCGCCGAATTCGATGCGGCGGTCGAGGCGCGCTTTGCCCGCATCGATACCGACGGATCCGGCACCATCACCGCCGCAGAGCGCGAAGCCGCCAGGGAAACGCGCAAGCAGCGCCGGATGGAACGCCGCGGGCAGCGCCCCGGCGAAGCCGGCTCGCTCTAGGCCGACGCTGTCGCAACGCACTCCGGCCCGGCTGCCGTCGCCGCTATGGCGATCGCGTCGGGCCGGGTCTATGCAACCGCTCGGATGACTGACGCGCCCATCTCCATCCTGCTGGTCGACGACGAGCCGACCCTGCGCGAGCCGCTCGCCGAATATCTCGCGGGGCAGGGCTTTGCGGTGACCGAGGCCGCCAGCGCCGCCGCGGCGCGCAGCACTCTCGCCGCGATCACCCCCGACCTGGTGCTGCTCGACATCATGATGCCGGGCGAAGACGGGCTTTCGTTCTGCCGCCACCTGGTCGAAACCCGCAAGCTGCCCGTGATCTTCCTCACCGCCCGGACCGAAGCGACCGACCGCATCGTCGGCCTCGAACTCGGGGCGGACGATTACGTCGTCAAGCCGTTCGAGCCGCGCGAACTGGTCGCGCGCATCCGCACCGTGCTGCGCCGCGTCGCGCGCGGGCCTGCACCGCAGCACCGTTCCGAAGACTGGCACTACACCTTCGAAGGGTGGGTGCTCGATCCCCTGAAGCGCAAGCTGACCGATCCCGAAGGGGTGAGGATTCCGATCTCCACCGCCGAATTCCGGCTGCTGCGCGCGCTGCTCGACAATCCGCGCAAGGTAATGGATCGCGACCTGCTGCTCGATCTGGTGCAGGGCCGCAGCGCGCACCTGTTCGACCGCGCGGTCGACAACCAGGTCAGCCGCCTGCGCCGCAAGGTCGAAACCGACAGCCGCAACCCGCACTTCATCCAGACCGTGCGCGGCGGCGGCTATCGCTTCGCCGCCCGCGTCGAGCGCGTCGCGCCCGAGCTTGACGCGTGAGGCGCTTCCTGCCCCGCAGCCTGCTGGGCCAGGTCATGCTCGTGCTCGCACTCGGGCTGCTGATCGCACAGGCGATTTCGGCGGTCCTGCTCTACCAGGCGGCCGAACAGCGACGCGAGACCGCGATCGTCAGTTCGATCGCGTTCCGCCTGATCGCCGACGGCAACCGGCCCGAACGCGCCGAACGCCGCAGGGACCAGATCGAGCGGCTGCGCGGGCGCGGGATCGAGCGCGACCGGCCCTTCCCGCGGCGCCCCAATCTCGGGATCGAGCGCAGCGCGCAGTCCACTATCGCCCCGCACGAACAACGGATCGCAGGTTACGAAGCCGCGCTGCGCGACGTGCTCGATCAACAGGGGGTCGCGGCCGGTCGCATCGCCGTTACCCGCCGGCTGGCGAGCGACGATCCCTACATCCGGACCCTGGCGGAGCACCGGCCGCGTTTCGCCGGGCCGGCATGGCAGGACCGCGCGATCCTGCTCGCCGCAGTCGAGCGGGCCGACCAAGGCGGCTGGGTCACCGTGCGCGTGCCCGAGCCGCGCCGTCGCGGCGGCGGGCTGACCACTATCGTATTGCAGACGGCGGTGATCCTCACCGTGCTGGTGCTGTTGTTGTTCCTCGTCCTGCGCCGGATCACCCGCCCCTGGCGCTGTTGACCGAGCGCGTGAGCGACTTTTCGCGCAATCCCGATCGACCGGTGACGATCGCGGAATCGGGCCCCGCCGACACGCGCCGGCTGATCGCCGCGCACAACGCGATGGAAGCACGGATTGCGGCTCTGCTCGACGAGAAGGACGTGATGCTCGGCGCGATCGGGCACGATCTCAAGACGCCGCTCGCCGCGCTGAGGGTGCGGATCGAAAGCGTGCCCGACGCCACGCAGCGCGCCCGCATGGCCGACAGTATCGAGGATATCACCCGCACGCTCGACGATATTCTCTCGCTTGCGCGGGTAGGGCGCAATGGCGGGGAGCTCGAACCGCTCGATCTTGCGGCGCTGGCCATCGGCGTGGTCGAGGAATTCGAGGATCTGGGCGCACCGGTAACCATCGCCGATCCGCCGCGCATGGTCGCGAAAGTGCAGGAAACCTGGCTCAAGCGCGCGCTGCGCAACCTGATCGCCAATGCGGTGCGGTACGGTGGCGGCGCGGCGGTCTCGCTGGTCGACGATGGCGCTTCGATAATCCTGCGGGTCGAGGACGACGGGCCGGGCATTCCGCCCGACCGGATCGCGGCGATGCTGGAACCCTTCACCCGCGGCGAAGCTTCGCGCAACCGCGCGACCGGCGGAGCGGGGCTGGGGCTGACGCTGGCGCGGGCGATCGCCGAACAGCACGGTGGAACGCTGGTGCTGGCCAACCGGGCCGAAGGCGGACTGCGCGCCGAAATCCGCCTGCCCGGATAGAGCGCACTCGCTCAGTTCTTGACGAGCACCAGATCGTCGCCGTCGAATTCGTAGCCGAAATAGAACCACTTCTTCTTTTCGCTGGCGGTCTCGATCCGGAATGCCGCGATCAGGCGCTGCCCGTCGGTCTTCACGTAAATCGCCCCGTCGACCAGCACGTTGGTGCCGCCGAGTTGGTCGACCGCCTTGTCGATCCGTTCCTTGCGGGCCTTGGTCTGCCGCTCGATCTGTGCGGCGATATCCTTGCGCAGCCGTGCGACCAGCCTGGCGTCCTCGCGTTCGCGGGTCGAACGCTGGAGCTCGGTCGACAGCAGGATCGGCGAGTCCCCGCGCCCCAGCCGACCGAGGCGACCCAGCAGATCGGGGCGAGGGTGGACGTGCCCCTCGGCATCGCCCGAAGAGATGACGAACGCGGCCGGGTTGACCGTTTCGAGGAACTCGTCAGTTACGTCCGCTGCACCATGATGGCAGACCTTCATCACCGAGCTTTCGAACACTTCGCGCGCGGCGAGGATCATGTCCTGGCGCGCGATGGTGGTGCTCGGCCAGCGCGAAATGCCGGCATAATGCTTGAGCAGGAATTTCTCGGCGGGCGTATTGAGGTCGCCGCCGAACAGGATGTCGAACCGCCCGAACCGCAGCTTGAGCAGCACCGAATGACCGTTCTTGGTCTTGCCGTAGGCGGATAGTCGGCGCAGCCGCGGTGCGCCGTTCGCATCGCGCTCGACCACCGGGCCGAGGACCCGGATCGAATAGCTGCGCTGCCCGTCGCGGAATTCGGGCAGCCAGCTGCGTCCCTGCGCATCGAGATCGCCGTGCGCGGTCGAAAGCATTGCGAATTCGGTGCGGCCCTGCGTCCCGTCGCGCCGGGTGAAACTGCCGTTGTCGAGCGCCGCGCGCACCACTTGCGGGAACTTCTTGGCGTTGCCGCCGGTCGCGATGACCACCGGGGCACCGAAGATGCGCTCGATATCGGCATGATCGACCGCGAGATCGTGGACGTAGTCGATCCCGGTGACGGGGTCTTCGACAAGCCCGCCGACCTGCGCCCAGCCCGAAAGGTCGGGACGTTCGACGATCCCGTTGTGATAGACCTTTTCAAACCGCACCGCCTTCGCCTCGGGCGAGCCAGCGGCGCCCGCCGGGCGCGGGGTGTCGAAAATGTCGAGGAAGCCGAGATAGTGGTCCTTGTCCGGATGGGTGATGACCGCCGCGTGAAACAACAGGTCCCTGCGGTATCCGCCGAACCGTTTGCCGAGGAATTCGCGCATGTGATCGCCCTCGCCCGCATCGATGACGATGATCCGCTCGGCCTCGTCGCGCTCGGGCGTGATCAGGATCGAACCGTCGCCCTGCCCGACATCGACGAAGATGATTTCGAGCGGGCGCTCGCGGGCGACGTGTTCGGACCTGATGCGGAGATATTCGGGCTGTTCCGGAGCCTCCCGGTTGGGGCCCCAGACAATGAAGGTCCAGTCGGGGTCGTGCGGCAGCGCCGGGTCGTCATCGACATAGAGAAAATCGCCCCACAGGACCTGTTTTGCCGTGATCAGCTTCCCGTCCGATGCGACGTGGCGCTGATACAGGTAAACCTTCGAATAATCATCCGGCAGTTGTACGAATACGTGATCCATCTGCTCGCTCCCCCGATTGCGGCAGCGCCCCCAATTCTTCTTATATTTGCATGCGGCCTATCATAGAGTGCGGCTCTATTCAGCCGTTATTGTCATCGCATCAATCCGCCGATCAGGTTCCTGACGAACCGCCCGGCGATCGGACCCGCAAGATCGGTCGCGATCGAGCCTGCGGCTGAGGTGATCCCGGAGGCGACCGGGTTGGCGCGGCTCTTCTTGCCCAGCACCGCGGATGCCGCCGCACCGGCCATGCCGCCCGCGGCGACCTTGGTCCCGCGCGAAATCGCCTTTTCCCAGATGCTCTTCGACTTGCGCGGCTGCTTGCGCACCTCTTCCTCGCCCTGCTCGGCGACTTCCTGCGCCGTCTCGGCCGCGTCGGCGCCCTTTTGCGCCAGCACTTCCTCGGCGCTCTCGCGATCGACTGCTTCGTCGTATTTGCCGCCGAACGGGCTGACCGACTGGATGATCGCGCGCTCCTTGGCCGTGACCGGCCCGAGCCGCGAACGCGGCGGCTTGATCAACGTGCGCTGCACCACCGTGGGCGCGCCGTCCTCGTCCAGTGTCGAGACCAGCGCCTCGCCGACCTTGAGCTCGGTGATGGCCTGCTCGACATCGAGATCGGGGTTGATCCGGAAGGTTTCCGCCGCCGCCTTGATCGCGCGCTGATCGCGCGGGGTGAAGGCGCGCAGCGCGTGCTGGACGCGGTTGCCGAGCTGGCCGGCAACCTCTTCGGGAATGTCGATCGGGTTCTGGGTGACGAAGAAGACCCCAACCCCTTTCGACCGGATCAGCCGCACGACCTGTTCGATCTTGTCCTGCAACGCCTTGGGCGCATCGTCGAACAGCAGGTGCGCCTCGTCGAAGAAGAACACCAGCGTCGGCTTTTCGGGGTCGCCCACCTCGGGCAGCGTCTCGAACAGCTCCGCCAGCAGCCACAGCAGGAAGGTCGCATACAGCTTGGGCCCGCGCATCAGCTTGTCAGCGGCGAGCACGTTGATGAAGCCGCGCCCCTGCTCGTCGACTCTGAGGAAATCGTCGATCTCGAGCGCCGGCTCGCCGAAGAAATGATCGGCCCCCTGCGCCTCGAAACTCAGCAGCTGGCGCTGGATCGCGCCGACCGATTGCTTCGACACGTTGCCGTATTGGCCCGATAGCTCGCTGGCGTTCTCGTTCGCCCACTGCAGCATCGCCTGAAGGTCGCCGAAATCCAGCAGCAACAACCCATTGTCGTCCGCATGGCGAAAAACGATCTGCAGCACGCCTTCCTGCGTCTCGTTGAGATCGAGCAGTCGCGACAGCAACAGCGGCCCCATCTCGGATATGGTGGTGCGGATCGGATGGCCCTGTTCGCCGTAAAGATCCCAGAAAATCACCGGATTGTCGGAATATGCGTAATCGTCCATGCCGAGTTGCTTGGCCCGGCTCTCCAGCTTGTCGGCGTGCTTGAAGCTTGGGCTGCCCGGCATTGCCACGCCCGACAAATCGCCCTTCACATCGGCCACGAACACCGGGACGCCGTTGGCAGAAAAACTTTCGGCGAGACCTTGCAAGGTCACAGTCTTGCCGGTGCCGGTCGCGCCGGCGATCAGGCCGTGCCGGTTCGCGCGGCCCAGCGCCAGGCTCTGGTTCTCGCCATTGCCGCCAAGTCCTAGGAAAATCTCGCTCATCGTGGTGGGTCCCTCGCCCGTTTCTGGTCTGCGGGCGGTGTGCAGAGGCAAAGCCGGACGGTCAACCTCTCGACTTGGGCGAACGATGGTCTAATGCTGGCAGCGATGGGAGCCCCGCCGCAATTCGTGTTGCTCGACGATGCCCGCGCCAGCGGTGCGGCGGATGCCTTGCTGTACGAAAACCCGGTCGAGGTGTTCGTCGCATACCGGGCGGACGACGTGGAGCGTGTGCTGGCCGAAGCCGAAGCCGCGCGAAAAAGCGGCGGCGGATCGCTGGCGGGCTACATCGCCTACGAAGCCGGGCTGGCGCTCGAACCGAAGCTGATGCCGCTCGCCGATGCACGCAGCGGGGCCGCAGGGCCGCTGGTGTGGCTCGGCCTGTTTGGCGATCCGCAGCGGATCGAGGCGCAGGACATACCGGAATGGCTGGCGAGGCGTGCGCACGGACCTGCCAGCATCGGTCCGCTCGACCCGCAGCTTTCGCCGGGCGGGTACGTCGAGGCGTTCGAAACGCTGCGCGAGGCGATCCACGCGGGCGACATCTACCAGGCCAACCTCACCTATCCGCTCGCCGGATCGTATCGCGGCGATCCGCTGGCGCTCTATGCCGCGCTGCGTCCGGCAGGGCAGGCGGGCTATGGCGGGGTGGTGTTCGACGGTTCGCACTGGCTGCTGAGTTTCTCGCCCGAACTGTTCGCCGCGCTCGATGGCGAGATGGCGAAGGTCAAGCCGATGAAGGGCACCAGGCCGCGCGGCGCCGACGAGGCTAGCGACACCGCGCTGGCGCAGGAACTCGCAACCTCGGTGAAGGACAAGGCCGAAAACCTGATGATCGTCGACCTGATGCGCAACGACCTGTCGCGGGTCGCGGTGCCGGGCAGCGTCAGGGTCGATGCGCCGTTCGCGATCGAAAGCTATCCGACCGTGCACCAGATGGTCTCGACCGTCCGCGCCCGGCTCGAACCAGGCAAGGGTGCGGAAGACCTGGTGCGGGCGCTGTTCCCGTGCGGATCGATCACCGGCGCGCCGAAGATCCGGGCGATGGAACTGATCGATGCGGTCGAGCGCGATCCGCGCGGTCCGTATTGCGGCGCCATCGGGCGGATCGATGCCAACGGCAACGCCGCCTTCAATGTCGCGATTCGCACGCTGCGCCTGACCCCGGTCGAAAACGGGCAGGGGACGGCGGTGCTGGGGGTCGGCTCGGCGATCGTGGCCGATAGCGACGCAATGGCGGAGCGACGCGAATGCGAGATCAAGGCCGCGCTGGTGCGCCGCGCTGCGCCCGATCTCACCGCTCCCGCGTGCGACCTGATCGAGACCATGCGCTTCGAGCCCGAGACCGGCATCGCGCTGCTCGAACTGCACCTGGCGCGGATGAAGCGCAGCGCACAGGCGCTGGGCTTCGAGTTCGATCGCCACGCTGCGCGCAACCAGATCCAGGCACTGTGCTTCGCGCTCGAGCAACCGGCACGGCTCCGCTTGCTGGCAAGCCGCAGCGGCGCAACCGCGCTCGAAACGGGGCCGCTGCCCGAAGCCTTCGACGGCCCGCTCACGGTCGTCGCGCTGCCGAACCCGCTCGATCCGGGCGACTGGAGGCTGCGCCACAAGACGACCGACCGCAGCTTCTACGAAGAGGCGTTGTTGGCGGCCAGGGGCATGGGTGCGGGTGAAGCGATCCTGGTGCGTGAAGACGGGCTGGTGACAGAGGGCAACTTCACCAACATCTTCATCGAACGCGACGGCGAATTGCTGACCCCGCCCGCCGAACTCGGGCTGCTTCCGGGCATCCTGCGCGAACACCTGATCGCAGAGGGTCGCGCGCGCGAAGCGAAACTGACGCTCGGCGATCTTGCCGACGGATTCCTGCTCGGCAACGCGCTGCGCGGGCTGTTCGCGGCGGAACTGATGTGAAAGGAAACCGCTGCTGCTGAGCCTGTCGAAACATGAGCGAGCAGCATAGCTCGCCCTTCGGCACGCCCAGAACGAGCGAGAATGACATGACCAATTCCATTCCCATTCTCTACGAAGACGGCGAAGCGCTGGTGATCGACAAGCCTTCCGGCCTGCCGGTCGACCGGCCGCGCAGGGGCGGTCCGTGCCTCGAAGACCAGCTCGATGCGCTCAGGCTCGGCTTCCAGCGCCCGCCGGTTCCGGTACATCGGCTCGATACCGATACCAGCGGCTGCCTGTTGCTGGCGCGCAATCCGAAGGCGCTGAAGCGGTTCAACCGCGCGTTCGAGGAGCGCGTGGTCGAAAAATCGTACCTCGCCATTCTCGCCGGCCACCCGCCTTCCGATCACGGCACGATCGAACTCGCGCTCGCCAAGATCAGCTCGGTCGAAAAGGGCTGGCGGATGATCGCAGCGAAGAAGGGCAAGCCCGCGATCTCGCACTGGGAACTGGTCGAAACGATCGGCGCCCATGCCGTCATCCGGTTTCGGCCCGAAACCGGGCGCACCCACCAGCTGCGCGTCCACGCGCTCAAGGGGCTGGGCGCGCCGCTGCTCGGCGACCCGGTCTATGGCGACGGGCGCGGTGCGGGGCGCACGATGCTGCACGCCGAATCGCTGCGCGTGCCGCGCGCGGGCAAGACCGCCATCGAGGGCCGCGCCCCGCTGCCCCCGGATTTTCTCGCGCTGGGCGTATCCGATGGATAGCGGCCTCATCGACCGCGCCCACGCACTTGCGGAGGAAACCTTTCTCGCCGGTTCGGGGCCCGGCGGGCAGAACGCCAACAAGGTCGCGACCGAGGTTCAGCTGCGCGTCAATATCTATGCCCTGCGCCTCCCGCCGCCGGTGTTCGCGCGGCTGCGCGAGCTGGCAGGGTCGAAACTGACCGCGAGCGGCGACCTGCTGATCACCGCGCGCCAGCACCGCACCCAGGACGCCAACCGCCAGGCGGCGCGCGAGAAGCTCGAGGACCTGCTCGAAGCCGCACACCGCCAGCCGAAAAAACGCGCCCGAACCCGCGTCAACCGGGTCGGCAAGACCCAGCGGCTGAAGGCCAAGAAGGCCCGCGGCGCGGTCAAGGCCAACCGCGGCAAGCCCGGTCGCCACGACTGGTGAGTCCGCTTGACTTTTGCCGGTGAATCGCCCAATGGCGCGCGTCTGTGAGGCGGCGCAGCACGCGTCGCCCTTTGTTTTTCCGCTCCGCGAGAGCGAATTCAAGAATTTAGGAAACCGCCATGGCGAAGCCCGCAACCGTCAAGATCAAGCTCGTCTCGACCGAGGGCACGGGCTTCTATTACGTGACCAAGAAGAATCCGCGCAACATCACCGAAAAGATGGTGTTCCGCAAATACGATCCGGTCGCGAAAAAGCATGTCGAGTTCAAGGAAGCCAAGATCAAGTAAGGTCCGCGGCTGCCGTGCACCGGGCGTCTGGCGCCTTTCCGCTTGCCACTCGTACAATTCAGCCGCAGTTCAACGCTTCGGGGGTAGCCCGCGAGCCATGATGACGCTGATCCACGCCATTTCGAAACGTCCCGCGCGCATGATTGCGACGGGTCTTGCCGGTGCGCTCGCACTGGCACTCCCTGCAGGCGCTCCGTTGTCGCCCGTCGCTTCGGCGCAGGCGCAGTCGAGCGCGAACGATCTCGACCGGGTCGCTTCCGCACTGCGCGCGATATCGACCATGCGCGCCGATTTCAGCCAGACTGATCGCCAGGGCAATGTCGCGCGCGGCACCATGACGCTGAAGCGGCCGGGCAAGATCCGCTTCGATTACGGCAAGAACTCCGATCTGCTGGTGGTGTCCAACGGGCGCTCGCTCTACCTCGTCGATTACGAGGTGAACCAGGTGCAGCGCTGGCCGATCAAGAATTCACCGCTGGGCGCGCTGCTCGATCCCAATCGCGATGTGAAGCGTTATGGAAAGATGATCGCGACCGGCAGCCCCGACGTGCTGAGTATCGAGGTGCGCGATCCGAAGAAGCCCGAATTCGGGGTCATCACTCTCATCTTCGTGCGCAACAGCAATGCGCCGGGCGGTCTGCAGCTGACCCACTGGGTCGCGCTCGACGCGCAGAACCACCGCACCACGGTGCGGCTTTCGAATCACCGCTACGGGGTTTCGGTCGCGGACAGCACTTTCACCTTTCGCGATCCGCGCAGATCGTCTCGTCGACCGCGTTGAACGGTTGGTCCGCGTCCGGTTGTAAGGATGCGACAGAATTCGGCAGCTATTCATTTACGCGCAAGCCGAAACCGCGTATTTCTTCAGTTCAAGACGGCTGGAGGCGGGTTTCCCCCCTGTTGCCCTAACCTTCGTGAAGGTCGTCTTGAACAAGCGTGACGAACGCTCACAAGGAACCCCTGTCCCATCGCCCCGGGGCAGGGGTTTTTGCTTGTCTTCGGCCCCCATCGCATCGGCAGCGCGAACCTCTCGCGTCTTCGGCATCGCCGGCAGGCGTAGGCAGGCGAGCGATCGCCGCGGATCACTCCCAGCCGAACGCCGATCTGATGATGTTGTAGATCACGTTCTGCTCGATCACCCCGCGCGCGGCCTGCGCGCCGGGGCCGGTCGCAAACAGCGCCACGTCCTCGCCGCCATGCGTCTCGCTGTAGAGCGGTACGGTCGCTTGCGGCCGGGCGGCGATTCCCGTGGCCGGTACCGGACGTTCACCCAGGTTGGCGATCGCGCTGGGTCCGTTGGCATAGCCCAGCGTGGTGTAGGGCTTGCCGTCGGTGGCAGTGGTCACGTCGCCCACTTCCTCGCCGCCTCCCTCGGGCGGCACGACCACGCCGAGAATGTCGTTACCGCGCCGCGGATAGCCCGCGATGGTGAACACGTGGCTGTGATCGGCGGTGACGAGAATGAGCGTTTCGGCGGGATCGGTGTGTTCGACCGCGTATTGGACCGCGCGCGCGAACTCGACCGTCTCCTCGAGCGCGAAGCCAGCCTGGTTGCCGTGGTGGGCATGATCGATCCGCCCGCCTTCGACCATCAGGTAGTAGCCGTCCGGATCGCTCTCGAGGCGCGCGATCGCCTGCGCCGTCATGTCCGTCAGGGTCGGCTCGCCTGCACCCTTGAATCCGTCCTTTTCGGCCTCGTAGGTCATGTGGCTGTCCGAAAACAGCCCCAGCACCGGGGCATCCTTCGGGGCGGCTGCAAGCTCGGCAGCGGTGGTGACATAGGCCCCGCCAGTGCGCGCGACCCAGCGTGCGGGGAGATCGACATTCGTCTCGCGCCGGTCCCCGCCTGCCTCACTGCCGACGAACGCGCGCGACCCGCCGCCGAGCGCAACGTCGAATTCGCTTTCCACCAGCTGCGTCGCGATGTCCTTGCACCCGGACGTATCCTGCTGGTCGGCGGTTTCGATATAGGCTTCCCAGTTGCGATCGGCCGCGCGGGCATAGACGCTGGCCGGGGTGGCGTGGGTGATCCGCGCGGTGGAGACGATGCCGAGCGCCAGCCCGCGCTGCTTCACTTCCTCGCCCAGCAGCGGCAGCGCGTTCGCCAGCCCGGATGCGCAATTGCCGCGTATCACCGCCGGTCCGACACCGAGCACGCCGATCTTGGTCTTCTGACCCGAATGCATCGCGGTGGCGGTGCCGGCGCTGTCGGGCACCTGCGCGTTGGAATTGTAGGTCTTGACCAGCGCGACGTTTTCAAACTTTTCGAAGCTCAGCTGGTTCTCTTCGCCGGTCTCGCCGCGCTTCTGACCTTCGTAGATTCGCGCGGCGGTGATGGTCGAAATGCCCATCCCGTCGCCAATGAAGAGGATGACGTTCTTCGCCCGTTGCGGCGCCGGTGCGGTGCGAGCGACCTCCGCGGACCCGGCCGCGCTGTCCGGATAGGTGTAGTTGTTTGTCGTGCTGCAGGCAGCGAGCGGCAGCGCGGCGAAAGCCAGCGCCGCTGCGAATTTGGTCGAACTGATCATCGAAAAGGGCCTCCCCGGGAATCCACGGTTCCTCGCTATCGCCTGCGAATGCGTCGGGAAAGTGAAAGGTGGAGTTTCTGCACCGCACATCCTAAGTCGCTGCGCATGATTTCGATCGCCACATGGAACATCAATTCGGTCCGCCTGCGGATGCCGATCGTCGCGAAATTCATCGCCGAACAGGCGCCCGACGTGATCTGCCTGCAGGAAATCAAGTGCGAGAACGACAAGTTCCCGGCCGAGGCGCTGGCGAAGCTTGGTTATGAGCACCAGGCGGTGTGCGGCCAGAAGGGCTACCACGGCGTCGCGACGGTCAGCCGCATTCCTCTGAACGAGGTTTCGCGCCACGACTGGCAGGACAATGGCGAGGCGCGGCATATCGGGGTCGAGGTCGGCAATACCGGGATGGTGCTCGAAAACGTCTACGTGCCCGCCGGCGGCGACGTGCCGGACCGCGCGGTCAATCCGAAATTCGGGCAGAAGCTCGATTTCCTCGCACGCATGACCCGCTGGGCAGACCGGATCGACGCACCCACGCTGATCGTCGGCGATTTCAACGTTGCCCCGCTCGAAAGCGACGTGTGGAACCACAAGCAATTGCTCAAGGTCGTCAGTCATACTCCGATCGAGGTCGAAACGCTGGGCAGGTTCCGCGATGCGCATGGCTGGGTCGATATCGGGCGCGAGCATATTCGCGATCCGGAGCGCTACTTCAGCTGGTGGTCGTACCGCTCGCCCGACTGGCGCAAGAACGATCGCGGGCGGCGGCTCGACCATATGTGGGCCAGCCCGGATCTCGCGCGCCAGGCGAAAGCGCACCGCGTGCTCGAGGATGCGCGCGATTGGGACAAGCCTTCGGACCACATTCCGCTGATCACGGAGTTCGATCTCTGAGCGAGCAGCCGTCTCCCGCACGCCGCGCCGCGCAGGCGGTCGATGCGCTGCGCCATGGCTGGCCGCTCGTCTTCGAGCGCGGGCCCGAAGAACCGATAACGCTGCTGCCGGTCGAAACCGCGATTGCCAGCGGAGCCAGCGCAGAGCGCATGTTGATTTCGGCGGCGCGCGCGGCGACCCTGAAACTCGCGAACCAGCTCGATGCCGCCGTGCCGCACACCCCGGTGCTGATCCGGGGCGGGGAGCCGTTCACGCTCGGCGCAGCGGTGCCGATCGCCGATCCCGCGCTCGACCTCAAAAACCCCTTGAAGGGGCCATTCCGCGCCGAAGCGATCGGCTGGGCCGCAATCGCCGAAGCCGCCATGGAACTGGCGCGGATCGCGGGCATACTGCCCGCATTCCTGGTCGATCCGGCGGACGGGGGCGAACCGCAGTCCGTCGCCGCAAGCGATCTCGAAGCCTACGCCGAAGCCGGAGCGCTGCGGATCGTTACCCGCGCGCGCCTGCCCGTAAATGCGAGCGAAGACGCCGAGATCGTGGCGTTCCGCTCCTCCGCCGACACCCGCGAACACGTGGCGCTGATCATCGGCGAGCAGCGCGGCGACAGCGCGCCGCTGGTGCGGCTGCATTCCGAATGCCTCACCGGCGACATTCTCGGCAGCCTCAAATGCGATTGCGGCCCGCAGCTCGACGCCGCGCTCGACGCCATGGCCGACCATGCGCGCAATGAGGGCGGCTGGGGCGCGCTGCTGTATCTGCGGCAGGAAGGGCGCGGGATCGGCCTCGTCAACAAGCTGCGCGCCTACCGGTTGCAGGATCAGGGCTTCGACACGGTCGATGCCAACCGGCGGCTCGGCCTGCCCGACGAAGCACGCGATTTTCCCACCGCTGCGCGGATGCTCGAACTGCTCGGCGCGACGACGATCCGGTTGATGACCAACAACCCGGCCAAGGTCGACGCGCTGACCGAGGCCGGGATCGCGGTGACCGAACGCGTCCGGCACCAGCTGCCTGACAATCCCCACAACGCCCGCTACCTCGCGACCAAGCGCGACCGCTCGGGGCACCTGCTCGAATGAACGGCCCCGAACTCGCCATCACGATCCGGCCCGAAACGCCGGGCGACGAAGCCACGATCCATCGCCTGACCGAAGCCGCTTTTCGCAACATGCCTTTCAGCGAAGGCGACGAGCACCACGTGATCGATCGGCTGCGGCGGGACGGCGATCTGACGCTGTCGCTGGTCGCCGAGGATGCCGAACGGATCGTCGGTCATATCGCGTTTTCGCCGGTCAGGATAAGCGATGGTGCCAGGGATTGGTACGGATTGGGCCCGGTTTCGGTCTGGCCCGAGCTGCACCATCGCGGGGTTGGCGGCGCTCTGATCCGGCGCGGCATCGCCGATCTGCGCGCGCGCGGAGCGCGGGGCATCGTCCTGCTCGGCAGCAACGAATATTACCCGCGCTTCGGCTTCCGGCACGAACCGCAACTGACCTGTCACGGCCCGCCGCCCGAATACTTTCAGTGCCTGCTGCTCGAAGGCGATCTGCCCCGCGGCGAGGTATCCTACCCTCCGGCTTTCCGCTAAAGCAGGCCCGAAGCGAAGGGGGCAAAGCGACTATGCGGTACATCATTCTGGCGCTCGCGCTGGTCTTTGGGCTGGGCAATGCCGACGAATCGATCGAGCAGATGGTCGATCGCGGCGCATACGAAGAAGCCTTCGAGCGGGCGCAGATCGCCGCCAATCGCGGCGATGCCGAGGCACACGACTGGCTCGGTTGGTTCTACGAAAACGGCAATGGCGTCGCGGCCGACATGGAATCGGCCGAAGCGCATTACCGCGTTGCCGCCGGGCTCGGCGACGATCACGCCCGCTGGCGACTCGGCGTGCTGATCGACGAGGGCAAGCTTTCAGGCAGTCTCGAGGAAGCGGTCGCGCTGTTCGAAGCCAATGCGGCCAACGATTACTCCAACGGCATCGTCAGCCTTGCGGTGATGCAGGCCACCGGCCGCGGAACCCCGCTCGATTACGATGCCGCCCTGGCGAGCTACATGCGCGCTGCGCGGCTCGGCGACAGCGGCGGCGTGCGCGGCGTTGGGGTGATGTTCTACCACGGTCAGGCGGTCGAGCAGGATCCGGAGGAAGCGCTGGCGTGGTTCCTGATATCTGCCGGCATGGGAAACGAAGACGGCGAATCGAGCTTCTACGCAGTCGCCGAAGAACTGCCCGACACCGATCTCGGTCAGGTGCAGGAGCGGGCCTTCCGGATCGCCGAGGAACTCGGCCTCGAAATTTCGGACGATGGCGAGGCCGAGGAACCGACCGACTCTTCTCCCAGCTGAGGCTCAGCGCCGCTCGTATTGCGTGAGTCCGTCCGCCAGCGCATTGCCCGTCATCACCACCCGCGACCCCGTCCAGTCGGCGAGAAAGGTGCTCGATCGGCGCAGGCCGGGGACGAATCGCGCCTCGTTGCCTGACACACGCAAACCGTCAGAGGGATGCAGGCGCTCCTCCGCGCCGAGCGCGATGAAGGCCGAATAGTTTTCCTTGTCGCGTCCCTGCACGAACCAGTTGTCCGCGATGCTGCCCCGGCTTCCGGCGGGCAGATCGATCATGTAGTTGGTGGCGCGGCCGCCCGCATCATCGAACGAGTTGTTCTCGATCGTGACCTGGCCCGCGCGGGCCTTGACATAGTGCCCGCCGGTGCCGCGTTCGAAACGGCTTTCGCGTACGGTCAGTTCGCCGTAATCGCCGACATAGATCGAATGTGCGCATCCAGCGGAATTCTCGCAGGTGCCGAGCCCGCTGAAGGTCGAGCGGGTGATGTAGATCCGCCCGCCCGGATCGTTGCCGGTCAGGATGCCCTGCTGGCTGTCGAGAAACCAGCTGCCCGCAATGTTGAGACTGCCCTGTTCG
This sequence comes from Erythrobacter sp. JK5, assembly GCF_018205975.1. NCBI lineage: Bacteria > Pseudomonadati > Pseudomonadota > Alphaproteobacteria > Sphingomonadales > Erythrobacteraceae > Erythrobacter > Erythrobacter sp. JK5. Next base: position 2,464,884 of record NZ_CP073577.1, read on the forward strand.
AGCCGGATGCCCGCACCGTTGCCGTCGGGGACAGCGATGCCGCGAAACACCAGCCCGCGAACCTCCGCTCCCGTGCCGCGCAGCACCAGCGCCGCCTTGCCTTCGCACGCGCTGCGTTCGAACACCGCCTTGCCCGGCTCGGCAGCGACATAGGTGATCACGCCGGCTTCCTGCACGGCGCACTGGCGATAGGTACCCGATGCGATCGCGATCGTGGCGCGGCGATTGCCGACTGCATTGATCGCGGCTTGCAGCGTGTCGAAACCGCGCCCGGTTTCGGTGACGGTGAACGCGGCGGGTGCCGGTTGGGCAAGCGCAGCGGCGGCAAGGCCGGCGGTCGCAATCGCGCCCAGCATAGCCGCGCGCAGCATCGGAAAGGGAGGAAATCGAACCATGCCCGAAAGATAGGCCGCCGCTCCGGCAGTCCCAACCGCAATTCCGGCATCGTGCCGTTTCGGTCCAGCATTTCGCGCTTGGCTTAACCCGCCCCGCGTGGCTAAACCCTGCCGGGCCGGATGCAGCGGCATCCACCGGTTTTCCGGTATCGAAGGAGGAGACTACCCCGATGAAGAAATTGACCAGCCTGGCCGTGCTCGGCGGCGTATCGCTTGCGCTTGCAGCGTGCGGCAGCACCGAAGACGCGTCGACCGAATCGACCGCCGATACGGTGGAAATGCCCGCCGACGAGGCGCTTGAGGCGGTTACCGACGAGCCCGTCGAAGACAGCGCCGCAAGTGCCCCGGTTGAGGAAACCAGCGACGCGACCGCAGCCGTCACGCAGGAAACCGCCGAACGCGCCGCCAATCGCGCGGCCGATGTCGCGGCCGAAGCCGCCGCCGCGGCCGAAGCCGCCGAGGCCGCTGCCGGTGTTCCGACCGACTGATCCGATGGCGTTCCGCTCGATCGCGGCGCTCGGCCTTTTCTGCGCGTTGCTCGCCGCCTGCGACGGCGGCAGCAGCGGCAGCGGACCGGGCGGCGTGAGCGAAGGCGAGGCGCGCGCGCTCGATGAAGCGGCGGAGATGCTGGATGCACGGCAGCTGCCCGATGGCGCGCTGCCGACGGTTGCGACCCCGCCTGCAAATGCGCCCGACGAGAGCGGAGAAACCGCCGAAGTGACAGGCGACGGCGAGGGGTGATTCGGGCCACACGGTGCGATCTCCCACCCGATCGCCACCCCGAGAGGAACAGAACGACATGAATGCCCCCGCGGACGCCACGCAGTTCAATGCCGGCATGGACCCCGACACGTTCGAACAATTTGCCGAACAGCTCGAACGCTACGTCAAGGAACGCCTGATCCCGGCCGAGCCGGAGGTGATCGAAAACGATGCGGTACCCGCCGACATCGTGCAGGAAATGCGCGACATGGGGCTGTTCGGGATCTCGGTGCCGGAGGAATATGGCGGCGCCGGGCTCAACACCTCGCAATATGCGCGCGTGGTCAACCTGATGAGCTACGCCGCGCCCGCCTTCCGTTCGATCTTCTCGATCAATATCGGGATGTTCGCCAGCGCGCTCAAGAACGGCGCGACCGAGGAACAGCGCGCCGAATGGTATCCCAAGCTGGTCGAAGGCAAGATCGCCTGCTTCGGCCTGACCGAACCGGGCTCGGGCAGCGATTCCGCCGCGATGCAGACCACCGCCGTGCCCGATCCCGACGGCAATGGCTGGATCCTCAACGGCACCAAACGCTACATCACCAACGCGCCGCACGCCGATGTCGCGCTGATCATGGCGCGGACCGAGAAGGAGGCGCTGCCCAAGAACGCGCATGTCAGCGCGTTCCTCGTGCCGATGAACACGCCGGGCGTTTCGACCGGTTCGCCCGACAAGAAGATGGGCCAATCGGGCTCGCACATCTCCGACATCATGCTCGACGATGTGAAAGTTCCGGGCGACGCGCTGCTGGGCGGCGAAACCGGCAAGGGTTTCCGTTTCGCGATGCAGAGCCTCGACAATGGCCGGATCAGCGTCGGCGCGGCTGCGACCGCCTATGCCCGCCGCGCGCTCGACAGCGCCTTGCGCTATGCCAACGAGCGCAAGGCGTTCGGCGAGCCGATCGCGCGGTTCCAGCTGATCCAGGCGATGCTCGCCGACAGCGAGACCGAGATCTACGCCGCCGAATGCATGATGCGCGACGTGACCGCGCGCGCCGACCGGGGCGAGAACATCATCGGCAAGGCAGCGGCGTTTAAGGTCTTCGCCAGCGAAATGTGCGGCCGCGTGGTCGACCGGGTGGTGCAGATCTATGGCGGCGCGGGCTACCTCGCCGAATACGACGCCGAGCGGTTCTATCGCGATGCCCGCATCTACCGCATCTACGAAGGCACGACGCAGATCCTGCAGCTCCAGATCGCCAAGCACATGCTGCGCGAATGGGAAGCCGCGAACGGGTAATTCTCCTGTTCGTCATTCCCGCGAACGCGGGAACCCAGTTTGGCAAGTCCGGCGGGTGACTCTGGGTCCCCGCTTTCGCGGGGATGACTATTGTATCAATTATTATCCGACCTCTCGATCATCGAAGTCTCCAGCTTCGTCGCTTCGCCCACGGCCGGGCTCTACTGCGCACAGATGGGCGCGGAAGTGATCCGCGTCGATCACACGGCCGGCGGGCTCGATTACGACCGATACATGCTGACCAAGGAAGGCCGCTCGCTCAGCTGGGAGAACCTCAACCGGGCGAAGAAATCGGTCGCGCTCGATCTGCGCAGCGATGAGGGGCGCGAACTGTGCGTGGAGTTGGCAGCGAAAACGGGCCAGTGCATCACCAATCTTCCGGAGAAGAGCTTCCTCAGCCACGCCGCCATGGCCGCGAAACGCGATGACATGATCAGTGTGCGCATCATGGGCTGGCATGATGGGCGGCAGGCGATGGATTTTACCGTCAACGCCGCAAGCGGCTATCCGCTGATGACCGGTCCGGAAGAATGGGACCCGGAAACCGCCCCTCCGATCAGCCAGCCGCTTCCAGCCTGGGATTTCATCACCGGCGCCTATTCCGCTTTCTCGCTGATGACCGCGCTCCACCACCGCACCGCTACCGGCCATGGCAGCGAAATGCGTGTGCCGCTAGGTGATGTTGCGATCGGCACGATGGCGAACTCGGGGACGCTGGCCGAAATGCTCTATCGCGGCAGTGATCGTCAGCGTCTGGGCAACGCAATCTGGGGTGCGTTCGGTCGCGATTTCCAGTCGAAGGACGGCAAACGCTTCATGGTCGCCGCCTTAACGCCCAAGCAATGGACGGGGCTTGTCGAAGCCTTCATTGTGGCCGAACCTATCGCAGCGCTCGAGAAGGAGCTGGGCGTCGATTTCAACGCTGGCGACCGCCCGCGCTTCGAAAACCGCCATCGGTTATTCGATATCTTCCAGGCCGCAGCAGAGGCCGAAGACTACGCCGAGCTTTCCAGGCGCATGGCCGCGCATGGATGCACCTTCGAACATTATCGTTCGCATTACGAGGCCGCGCAGGACCCTGACCTCGTGGCGAACAATCCGCTGTTCGGGCCTTCACCCGCCAACCCTTCCGGCTTCGAATACCCAGCGACGCGCAGCTTCGCGAATCTGCCGGAGCACGAGGTCGGTGACCCGGCCCCGGCGCCCTATCTGGGTCAACATTCCGAGGAAGTGCTTGCCGATCGGCTTGGGCTTTCGAGCGGCGCAATTGCCAAGCTAGTAGACGCTGGAACGGTCGCCCGCTCCGATAAGAACGCCAACTACGAGTATCGCTGATGAGCAGAAGAGCAGCCATCGTTTCCCCCCTTCGCACCCCCGTGGGCAAGTTCCTCGGCGGGCTGTCCAGCCTCAATGCAGGCGAACTCGGCGCGAGCATCCTGAAAGCGCTGGTCGAGCGGTCGGGCATCGATCCCGAGCGCGTCGACGATGTCGTGTTCTCGCAGGGCTACGGCAACGCCGAGGCCCCCGCCATCGGCCGCTGGTCGTGGCTCGCCGCCGGACTTCCGCTCGAAGTGCCAGGATACCAGCTGGACCGACGCTGCGGCTCGGGGCTGCAGGCGGTCGCCAATGCCGCGATGATGGTCGAAACAGGCATGGCGGACGTCGTCGTCGCGGGCGGATGCGAGAGCATGTCGAATGTCGAGCACTACACGCTGCAAGGGCGCGGCGGCGCGCGGATGGGCGACATCACGCTGCACGACCGCCTGTCGCGCGGGCGGCTGATGAGCCAGCCGATCGAGCGGTTTGGGATCATCACCGGGATGATCGAAACGGCAGAAAACCTCGCCAGGGATTACGGCATAACCCGCGATCAGGCCGACGCTTATGCGGTGCGGTCGCACCAGAACGCGGCGGCGGCGTGGAAAGCGGGCAAGTTCGGCGATCACCTCGTCCCAGTCGACGTTCCGCAACGGCGCGGCGATCCGGTGACCTTCGATCACGACGAGGGCTACCGCGCGGACGCCTCGATGGAGACGCTTAGCCAACTGCGCCCGATTGATGGCAAGCGCGACCCCGACGCGATCGTTACCGCCGGGAATGCCAGCCAGCAGAACGACGCGGCGGCGGCGTGCCTGGTGGTGGCGGAGGACAGACTGGAGGAACTCGGCCTGACGCCTTCGCTGTGGTTCGGCGGCTGGGCGGCGGCGGGCTGCGACCCCTCGCGCATGGGGATCGGCCCGGTCCCGGCGGTCGAGCGATTGTTCGCACGGCGCGGCTACAGCTGGGACGATGTCGGGCTGGTCGAACTCAACGAAGCCTTCGCGCCGCAAGTGCTCGCGGTTCTCAAAGGCTGGGGCTGGTCCGACAATGACAGCCGTCGCGACATTCTCAACGTCAACGGCTCGGGCATTTCGCTCGGTCACCCGATCGGCGCAACTGGCGGTCGCATCCTCGCCGACATGGCCGCCGAAATGCATCGGCGCGAGGTGCGCTATGGCCTCGAAACCATGTGCATCGGCGGAGGTCAGGGGATCGCTGCGGTGTTTGAACGGGCGGTGTGATGGGCGAGTGGGACGCCTGGATCGGGCGCGAGACCCGCGCCACTGACCAACTCGACAATGCGCTGGCGGCACGGTGGCTGGCAGCGTTCGACCTGCCATCCAGCGACGCGCTGCCGCAAGGCATCCACTTCGCGCTGTGCACGCCCGACGCGCCGACCGCAGTTCTGGGCGAGGACGGGCACCCGCGCCGCGACGACAGCCCCGACGGCTTCCTGCCTCCCGTCCCGCTGCCGCGCCGGATGTGGGCCGCGAGCGCGATCACGTTCCTCGAAGGCATATTCATCGGCGCGTCGATCGAGCGCGTAAGCAAAGTCGTTTCGATCAAGGAGAAGGAAGGCAGCGCGGGGCCGCTCGTCTTCGTGGAGATCGAGCACGAAACCCGCGCCAACGGGACGCTCGCGGTGCGCGAGACGCAGACTCTGGTCTATCGCGAGGCTGCGCCGCCCGATGCGCCGCTCAGTCCTCCCGCAGCAGTCGAAGCGTCATTCGATCCGTCCGAGTGGGACGCGCATCGCGACATCACCCCCGATCCGCGTCTGCTGTTCCGCTATTCGGCGCTGACCTTCAACAGCCACCGGATTCACTACGACGCGCCGTATGCGCGCGATGTCGAGCGCTATCGCGGGCTGGTGGTGCACGGGCCACTCACCGCGAGCCTTCTGCTCCAGCTTGCCGCGCGTGAACTCGGCGAGAACCGGTTGGCTCGATTTGAATTCCGAGGGGTGTCACCGGCGATTTCGGACGAGCCGCTGCACCTGGTGATGCGCCAAGTCGGGAACGCCTACGAAATGGCCGCCTTCGCCGCTGATGGTCGCCAGGTCACCAAGGCAAAGGCCAGCGTCTAACCCTCCTTCGGAGGTCGACCCCTGCGCGGCGCATCCGACCGCCCAACCGCGATCCCGCGCCGCTCCAATGCCTCGCGCAGCAGCACTTCGATCTGCGCATTGGCCGATCGCAGTTCCGCGCCCGCCAGCCGCTCTACCGCAGCATGGACCGCCGGATCGAGCCGGAGCGCAAATGCCTTCTTCGAAGGTGCAGCCAATGCTGCCTCCCGTCCTGCGGATTACTGGTAGAGCGTGCCGGTGTTGACAACCGGATGGGCTTCGCGGTCACCGCACAGCACCACCATCAGGTTCGACACCATCGCCGCGCGACGTTCGTCGTCGAGCTGGACGATACCGTCGGCCGACAGCTTTTCGAGCGCGTCCTCGACCATGCCGACCGCGCCGATCACCACCTTCTTGCGCGCGGCGATCACCGCATCGGCCTGCTGGCGGCGGAGCATCGCTCCGGCGATTTCGGGCGCGTAGGCGAGGTGGGTCAGGCCCGCCTCGTCGACGTGGATGCCCGCGACCTTGAGCCGGTCGTTCAATTCCTCGCGCAGCTCGCGATTCACCACGTCGGCGCTGCCGCGCAGCGTCGTCTCGTCCTCGTCAGACATGTCGTCATAGGGATGCCGCGCGCCGACCGTACGCAATCCGGCTTCGATCTGGATGTTCACGAACTCCTTGTAGTCGTCGACATCGAACACCGCCTGCGCGCTGTCTGCCACGCGCCACACGACGTTGCAGGCGACCTCGATCGGATTGCCGCGCAGATCGTTGATCTTGACCCGTTCCGAATGGATGTTGTGCGCCCGCACGCTGAGCTTGTTCTTACCCATCCACGGCCAGATCCACTGCAGCCCCTCCGACCGCACGGTTCCGCGATATTCGCCGAACAGCGTGATGACGACCGCCTGGTTGGGCTGGATCATGAAGAACCCGATCGCGATCAGGAAGAACGACAGCGCGGACAGCGCCAGCAGCGACACCCCGAGCGCGGGTCCGACCGCCTGCAATGTCGAAGTGACGACCAATGCCATCACAAACACCACGATCGCCAGCAACGCCAGCAGCATCGTATATCCGTTAAAGGCCGAACCGGGCCGCTCCCGGCTGGCGGCCATCGCTTTGGTCGAGTCGGTCATTTTCCCCTCCCGTGATATATTAACGATATCATATTTATATCACGTGCTGTAGGCGGTCAATCCCCGATCGGATAGCTTTCGATAGGCTTCAGGACGCCGTACCGCTCGGCCATGGGTTCGCGCCCCAGATCCGGAAATTCTATCTCGGGCGGCGCGACGTGCATATCGGGCAGGTGATCGAGAAGGTGCCGGATCAAGGTCAGCCGCCCGCGCTTCTGATCGTTGAAATCGACCAGCGTCCACGGGGCGTGCGGGGTGTGGGTTTTCTCCAGCATCCGTTCGCGAGCCTCGGTGTAGGCGTCGTATTTCTCGCGCGCGGCGAGATCGATCGGCGAAAGCTTCCAGCGCTTGAGCGGATCTTCCAGCCGTTCCTTCAGCCGCTCTTCCTGCCGGTCCTGATCGGTCGTCAGCCAGTATTTGAACAGCAAGATACCGTCATCGGTCAGCAGCTTTTCGAAGGTCGGAACCTGATCGAGGAACCGCTGGACCTGGTGTTCGGGCGTAAAGCCCATCACCCATTCCACCCCGGCGCGATTGTACCAGCTGCGATCGAACAGCGCGATTTCGCCGTCTGTCGGCAGATGCTGCACATAGCGCTGGAAATACCACTGCCCGCGCTCGTCGTCGGTCGGCTTGCCCAGCGCAACCGTGCGGCACTGGCGCGGGTTCAGCTTGTCGCGAACGGCGCGGATCGCCCCTCCCTTGCCCGCAGTGTCGCGCCCCTCGAAGAGCACGACGATCCGCGCGCCCGTCGTTCTCGCCCAGCGCGACATGCCGACCAGTTCTTCGGTCAACGGGGCCAGCAGCCTGCGATAGTCCTTGCCGTTCAGCTTCATGCGCGCTCCTGCGATGTTTGTCCTTGTTTCGCCGCAGTGGTAGTATCACATCCAGCACCATGGCTACTCTTGCGACCGATGAAACCGATTTCAGCCGGCTCCCCGCGCTCCCGGCAGAGGTGTTCACTGCGCCGCTGAAAAAGCCCGACCATGTCGGCGAAGACTGGCTGGAACCGGCGCAGACACGCTATTCGAGCGAGGACGACCAGGTCTGGGACGACCTGTTTGCGCGCCAGATGCAGGTGCTTCCGGGCCGGGCGGCCAGCGCGTTCATGCACGGGCTCGAAAAGCTCGACCTGTCGCGCGGCGGGGTGCCCGACTTCGGCGAATTGAGCGAAGAGCTCGGCAAGCTTACCGGGTGGAGCGTCGTGCCCGTTCCGATGCTGATCCCCGATCACGTGTTCTTCTGGCATCTCGCCAATCGCCGGTTCCCGGCGGGCAATTTCATCCGCACCCGCGAGACTTTCGACTACATTCAGGAACCCGACGTCTTCCACGACGTGTTCGGCCACGTGCCGATGCTGACCGATCCGGTATTCGCCGATTACATGCAGGAATACGGCCGCGCCGGGTGGAAGGCGATGCGCTACAACCACCTGAAGGCGCTCGGATCCCTGTACTGGTACACGGTGGAATTCGGCCTGATCCTGGAACATGGCAAGGATCTGCGCGCTTACGGCGCAGGCATCCTGTCGGGACCGACCGAAGCGGTGTTCGCCGTCGAGGCGCAGAGCCCCAACCGCATCATGCTCAATGTCGACCGGGTGATGCGCACCGATTACGTCATCAGCGACCTGCAGCCGACCTATTTCGTGATCGAAAGCTTCGAAGACCTGTACCGCCAGACGGTCGAGCGCGATTTCGACCGGCTGTACCGCAGTCTCGGACCGAGCTTCACCTATGCCAATACGGCAGTGATCGACGTCGACAACGTGCGCGATCGCGGGACGCAGGAATACCACCTGCGCGGCGGGCGCGGCAGCGGCGCGAAGCCGGTCTGACATGCGACCCAATGAAAAAGGCGCCGGATCGCTCCGGCGCCTTTCCACAATACGCGCGATGCGCTGATCGGTTACATGCCGTCCATTTCGTCGGCAGCTTCTTCGCCGGCGTCTTCGACGGCGTCGGCCTTGTCTTCAACGGCTTCGACCTGCGCTTCGGGTGCGCCAGCGTCTTCCATGGCCTCAGCAGTGGCATCGAGTTCCGCTTCCTGCTGTTCGGCCGCGTCTTCCATGGCTTCTTCCTGCGGTCCGTCGCATGCCGCGAGCGAAAGGCCCAGCGCAGCCAGCGAAAGAGTGGTTGCCTGCTTGAGAGTGAATTTCATGATTTCCTCCAGTTGTTGCCACGACGGTGTGGCATGTTGGTAAGTCGCGGTGCGCAAAGTGCTTTGGCGCGGCGACTCTCCGGAAACCCTGTTAGACGCCAATACGGCGGCGCAGCAACATGTGATACGCAATCATGGCGAGAACCGCAGCGACGCTCGCCGCGCCGAGCGCGAGCAGCGACAGCCCGCCCAGAACCGTGCCGGAATTGGCAAACAGCCCCGCCACCACCGACGCGATTACGCCGAGCGCCATCTGTCGCAAGATCTCGCTCGCTTCCTCGGTCCGGGCCAGGATCGATGCCAGCCAGCCGACCATCGCGCCGAGCAGGATGAGAACAATTAACGCCATCGAGTGTCCATCCAGAGTTACAGTTTCACGTTCATTGGCATAACCCCGCCTGCGTCGATTGGTTCCGGTCGCCGGCGCGCATCCAAGGTTTCAGAAGAAATACAGCAGCGCGCAGCCCATCGCGATACGATAGGCCACGAACACCAGCATTGACGCACGCTTGAGGAAGTTCATCAAAAACGCCATGGTGAGAAACGCGGCCACGAAAGTCATCACCCCCGCAATCAGCGCATCGGCCTGCATCTGCACGCTGGCCTCGGCGAGATCGAGCACCGCGAGCAGCCCGGCACCGGCCACCGCCGGGATCGCGAGCAGGAACGAGAACCGCGCCGCTTCGACCCGCTTGTATCCCAGCGCGCGGGCCGCGGTCATGGTCGACCCCGAACGGCTCGTGCCGGGGATCAGCGCCAGAGCCTGGGCCAGGCCGACGAGGATCGCATCGCGCAGCGTGACATCCTCGAAACTCTTTTCCTGCCGCCCGAAGCGATCGGCCAGCCCCAGCAGCACACCGTAAACAATCAGGTTGGTGGCGACGAGATCGGTCGAACGGAAGCCCTCGAGAAACCCGCCGAGCTTGAGGAACAGGCCCAACGCGACTGCCGGGATCGTGCCCACCAGCACCCACAAGAACAGCCGACGCTGCAACGGGTCGTCGCCCAGCCCGATCGTGGCGAAACCGCCCTTCGCCAGTCCCAGCGCGTCGCGCCAGAAATAGATGATGATCGCCAGCAGCGATCCGACATGCACCGCAACGTCGATCATCGGCCCCTGATCGGGGAAATCGGTCAGGAACGGGATCAGGATCAGGTGACCCGACGAGGAAATCGGCAGGAACTCGGTGATCCCCTGGACGACCGCGATGATCAGCAGCTGGAGGAATGTCATGACCCGCGCTCCATGGCGGAAGCGCGGATCGTGTCAATTTTTTTGTTGCCCGACCGTCACCCGGCAGGCTGCGCTACCAGATCCGCACGCGGTCCTCGGGCGGGATGTACATCGCATCATCGGGCGTCACGCCGAATGCTTCGTACCAGGCGTCGATGTTCCGCACGACGCCGTTCACCCGGTATTCCTCGGGCGAATGGCTGTCGGTACGCAGCCGCTGGCGATAGTTCTCCTCACGCTGCGCCGAACGCCACACCTGCGCCCAGGCGAGGAAGAACCGCTGGTCGCCGGTCAGCCCGTCGATCACCGGCACCTCCGTGTCCTTCGTCGCGATCTTGTAGGCGCGATAGGCGAGGCTCAGTCCACCAAGGTCGCCGATATTTTCGCCCAGCGTCAACCGGCCGTTGACGCAGGTCTCGCCCTCGTCGAGCGGACAGAAACCGTTGTACTGTTCGACCAGCGCATCGCCGCGCCGATCGAAATTGGCGCGGTCCGCGTCGGTCCACCAGTTGCGCAGCTTGCCGGTGGCGTCGTATTTCGATCCCTGATCGTCGAACCCGTGGCCGATCTCGTGGCCGATCACCCCGCCGATCGCCCCGTAATTGACCGCCGGATCATTGGTCAGCGCGAAGAACGGCTGTTGCAGGATCGCGGCGGGAAACACGATCTCGTTCTTGGTCGGATTGTAATAGGCGTTGACCGTCTGCGGCAGCATGAACCACTCGGTCCGGTCGATCGGTCCGCCCAGCTTGGCGATATTGTCCGCCAGCGCCCAGGCATCGGCGGCAATCTCGTTGGCGAGCGGGGTGTCGGGCGAAACCTCGAGCCCCGGATAGGTTTCGAGATTGTCGCGATAGCCGATCTTGGGGTCGAAGCTCGCGAGCTTTTCCAGCGCCTGCGCCTTGGTCTCCTCGCCCATCCACTCGATCTCGTCGATCGATTCGGCGACCGCGAGCCGCAGGTTGGCGACCAACTCGTACATTGCCGCCTTGTTTTCGGGCGGGAAATAGCGCTCGACATAGGATTTGCCGATCAGTTCGCCCAGCGCCCCTTCGGCGGCAGCGATCGCACGCTTCCAGCGCGGGCGCTGTTCGGGCGTTCCCTGCAGCAGCTTGCCGTAGAATTCGAACTGCGCCTCGTCGTATTTGCTCGGCAGCAGGTGCGAACGGTCCGACAGGAATTCCTTGATCGACCACGCCTGCAGCGTCGCCAGCGGGGTGCCGTTGAGCAGTTCGAGCATGCCCGGCATGCCCTTGCCGATCTTGGCCAGCGTCTCTTCCGTCAGCCCGAGCTCGGCAATCTCTTCCTCGGTCGGCGGCATTTCACCGATCACGAAGATCGGCGAAGCGTCCAAGCCGATCCGCGCGAGCATCGCCGCGACCGGAAACTCGCCCGCCATTGCCCGCAGCTCTTCGGCACTCACCGCGTTGTAGGTTAGGTCGCGGTTGCGGCGGACGCTGCGATCCCACGCGATGGTGCGCGCGATCCGGTCTTCCAGCGCGTAGACCGCCTGCGCCGCGGCGGCCGGGTCCTCGTAGCCCGCGGCCTCGAGCAACAGCGCCATATATTGCTTGTATTTTTCCTGGATCTCGCGACCGCGCTCGCTGTCGTCGAGATAGTAGTCGCGATCGGGCAGGCCCATGCCGTCGCTGCCGAGATACGCGACGTAGCGATCGGGCTGCTTGGCATCGACATTGACGAAACCGCCGAGCGGGCTCGAATAGCCCGGCTCCGCCCACAGCATCGCCAGCTCCTCGATCGAGGACACCGTGGCCAGCGCATCGATATAGGGTTGCGCCGGAGCAAGCCCCGCCGCGTCGATCGCGTCGGTGTCGAGGAAGGCGTTGTGCATGTCGACGATGCGCTTCTCATCCGCGCTCAGCGTCGCCGGATCCCTGGCGATGAGCTCGTCCATCAGCGCCTTTACGTCGGTGGTGGATTTCTCGCGCAGCAGGTTGAACGCGCCGAAACGGCTGAACTCCGCCGGGAGCGGGTTCGCATCGAGCCATTTGCGGTTCACGTAGGCGAAGAAATCGTCGCCCGGATCGACCGCGTCCGACAGCAGCGCCGGATCGACGCCCCAGCTGCCGAAACTCATGGTGGGGGTGGACGATTGCGTTGCGGCGGTGTCGCCATCGTCGAGCAGCGTTTCGATGGCGGCTGCATCGAGCGGCGCTTCCCCGGCCATCGCCGGAGCGGAAAGGGCGAGCGCGACAACGCCGGCGCACAGAATGGCGGTTTTCTGGATCATGTTTGCGAGTCCCCGATTGGCAGTTGCGACGTGTCTGCAAGCGCGTGTTTAATCGGCGCTCGGCGCTCATGTTGTCGCTTGTCAGACGGCGCGCGCGCTTGGTCGAAAAATCGCGAGGATCAGGCGGCCTCCGAAGCCGCGAATTGCAACCGCGCCAGTCGCGCGTAGAGCCCGCCCAGCGCCGATAGCTCGTCGTGCGTGCCCTGTTCGGAGATGGCGCCTTCATCGAGCACCACGATCCGGTCGGCCTTGCGCACGGTCGCGAGGCGGTGCGCGATCACCAGCGTGGTGCGCTCCTTCATCAATTCGTCGAGCGCCTGCTGGACCAGTTGCTCGCTCTCGGCATCGAGCGCGCTTGTTGCTTCATCGAGCAGCAGGATCGGCGCATCACGCAGCAGCGCGCGCGCGATCGCCACGCGCTGGCGCTGCCCGCCCGAAAGCTGCGCCCCGCCCTCGCCAAGATAGGTGTCGAGCCCCTCGGGCAACGCCCGCAGGAAGCGTTCGGCGTTGGCCGCGCGCGCCGCTTCCCAGATTTCCTCGTCGGAAGCTTCCCACCGGCCGTAGCGCAGATTGTCGCGGGCGTTGGCGCTGAACAGCACCCCGTCCTGCGGTACGAAGGCGAGCCGCTCGCGGATATCGGCGGGGTCGGCCTTGGTCAGCGGCACTCCGTCCATCCGGATGGTGCCCGCCTGCGGATCGTAGAACCGCTCGACCAGCTGGAAGATCGTCGATTTGCCCGCGCCCGACGGGCCGACGATTGCCACGGTCTCGCCCGGCTCGATCTCGAGGCTGAAATCCTTCAGCGCGGGCGTTTCTGGTCGCGCGGGATAGCGGAAGGTGACATTGCGGAACGACAGGCTTCCGCGCGCCGGTTCGGGCAGGCGTTCGGGTCGCTCCGGGGGTGCGATCTGGGGCCTGGCTTCGAGCAGCTCGGCAAGGCGGCTCGCCGCCCCGGCCCCGCGCAGCAGATCGCCATAGACCTCGGTCAGCGCGCCGAACGCCCCAGCGACCAGGCCGCCGGTCAGCACGAAAGCGGCGATGGTGCCGCCGCTGATCGCGCCTTCGGTCACGGCAATCGCCCCGCGCCACATTGCCATGGTGATCCCGCCGAAGATCAGCACGATCACCACCGAGGTCATGATGGCGCGCAGCACGATCCGCTTGCGCGCGGATTCGAACGTCCGCTCGACGACGCCGCCGAAACGCTCGCTTTCGCGCTCTTCCTGACCGAAGCTCTGAACCACTTTCATGCCGCTCAGCACTTCGGTGACATAGGCCCCGACATCGGCAATCCGATCCTGGTTGGAGCGCGACACCGCGCGGATCTTGCGACCGAAGAACATGATCGGCACTATGACGACCGGGATTCCGATCAGCAGGCCGAGCGTCAGCGTCGGCGCGAGATAGAGCAGCAGCAGGATGCCGCCGATGCCCGTCAGCGTGTTGCGCAGCGCGACCGAAACCGTCGTGCCAACCACCGTCTCGATAATCGCGGTGTCCGACGTCATCCGGCTGGAGATTTCCTTGGGGCTGTTGTCTTCGTAGAAACTGGGGGAGAGGCGCAGCAGGTTGCGCTGCACCTTGAGCCGGATGTCCGCGACCACCCGTTCGCCGATCCAGCTGACGAAATAGAATCGCATCGCGGTGCCGATGCCGAGCACCACCACGATCATCATCAGATACTGAAACGCGGTGGCGATATCGGCCTGGCTCGCCGTGCCGCCGAACGCCTCGTCGATTATCACCTTGAAACGCCACGGAATCGCCAATGTCGCCAGCGCGGTGACCAGCAGCGCGAGCAGCGCAAGGCCGATCTGGCGCGGATATTTGGCCGCCTCGCGATAGACCATGCGCAGCGGCGCAAGCGACCGGCGCTTGGCGGTGTCCGCTGGCTCGACCCGCTCCAGTTCTTCGGTTTCCCCGTCCATTGCGGGCATGATCTAGGGCCCGCGTTCATCTTTTTCACGTGTAAAAAGCGCACAGTCGCAAGGAAAGGTGGTGAGCCGAAACCGATTGTGCATTGCACAATCGCTCGGAAACCCCCATTTCCGCACCCATGGGGATCGGCATTCGAGCGGCATACAAGGTCGCGCGCTCGATATTCTGAAAGGGGGCGCCCATGCTCTATCAGGCCTACGAAATCCAGCGCAGCTGGCTGAACAGCGTCAGCGCGATGGCTTCCATCAGCGCGGAAATGCTGACCAATCCGGCCAATCCGCTGGGCTACACCGGCATGGGTCCGATGATGGCCAACGCGCTCGACGTGTTCGCGCACGCCACCGCGCATTACGGCAAGCCCGCCTTCGCCATCACCGAGATCGAGAAGGACGGCGAGGTCCACCCGGTCGAGGAAGCAACTGTGGTCAATCGTCCGTTCGGCGATCTCAAGCGCTTCCGTCACACCGGACTGCCCGAGAGTTCGCCCCGACTGCTGATCGTTGCCCCGATGAGCGGGCACTATGCCACGCTGCTGCGCGGCACGGTCGAGCGCATGCTGCAGAACTACATCGTCTACATCACCGACTGGGCCGATGCGAAAACAGTGCCGCTGCACGAAGGTCATTTCGATCTCGACGACTACATCGATTACCTGATCGCCTTCCTCGAACAGATCGTCGTCGAGGGCGACGGCGAGCGCCCCCACATGATGGCGGTGTGCCAGCCTTCGGTTCCGGCCTACGCCGCGACCGCCTTGCTCAACCTGCACAAGTCACCCGCCACACCGAAGACGCTAACGATGATGGGCGGCCCGATCGACACCCGCGAAAGCCCGACCACGGTCAACAACCACGCGATGGAGCGCCCGATCGAGTGGTTCCGCCAGAGCGTGATCGCGACCGTGCCGATGAATTATCGCGGGGCGGGGCGTAAGGTCTATCCGGGTTTCATGCAGCTTTCGGCGTTCATGAGCATGAACCTGCAAAGCCACATGATGAGCCATTACGAGATGTTCAAACACCTCACGACCGGCGACGATGCGAGCGCGCAGGCGACCAAGGATTTCTACGACGAATACCGCGCGGTGTGCGACATGACAGCGGAGTTCTACCTCCAGACGGTCGAGGAGGTGTTCCAGAAGCACTCGATCCCCAACGGCACGTTCGAACACAAGGGCGAAGTCGTCGATCTGACCAGGATCACCGACACCGCGCTGCTCGCGATCGAAGGCGAGCGCGACGATATTTCAGGGCTGGGCCAGACCAAGGCCGCGCTGAAGCTGGCGACCGGCCTGTCAGAGAACAAAAAACGGTATTACATGGCCGAAGGCGCCGGGCATTACGGCATCTTCAACGGCAGCCGCTGGCGCAACAAGGTCGCACCGGTGGTCGAGGAATTCATCGCTCAACACTCGTGACGGTCATTGCGGGCAGTCGCGAAGCGGCTGCGCGGCAATCCGCGAGTCCGCAGTCGGCGACCTTCGACGATGGATCGCCGTGCCTTCGGCTCACGCTGACGGATTCAGGGCGGTGATCCGACCTTCGGCGCCCTGAAGAACAATCGCTTGATCACCCGCCGCGCCCACAGCAGCAGCCACACGACCAGCCCCAGCAGCACCAGCGCGATCACTCCGGCCGCAACCGGGTATTCGTAGGCAAGCCACAACAGGCCGATTGTCGCCACGTCTTCGGTCGTGGACGCCATCACGTTGCTGACCGGCTCGGGCGAGGTGTTGACCACTGCCCGCGCGCTGGCCTTGCCGCCATGCGCGAGAAAACTGGCCCCGCCGCCGAGCAGGAACGCAACCACCTGCATTGCCGGGTCCGACGGATCGACGATCGCCAGCGCCAGCAACGCGCCGCCGACCGGGCGCACCAACGTGTGGATCGTGTCCCACGCGCTGTCGAGCCACATCACCTTGTCGGCGAAAAATTCCGCCAGCGCGCCAAATGCCGCGATTCCCATTACCCAGGGGTTTTCGAGCACGGCGAGGCTGGCCAAATGCTCGGGCACCGGCAGCGCGTCGAGCCGCATTGCCAGCCCGGTCGCAAACACGCACAGGTAAAGCCGCCAGCCCGAAAGCAGGCTCACGCTCCCCGCAATCCCGATGATCTCCATGATCCCCATTGGGGGAGGATGCGCGCAACATGCCGGAAACTCAATACTTCGTCATTGCGAGCCGGCGAAGTCGGCGCGACAATCCAGCTTCGGAACTGGATTGCGTCGCTTCGCTCGCAATGACGAAGAGAAAGAGGCGGCGCGGGACCGCTCCCGCACCGCCTCTCGATCCTGGTCACGGCAGTCAAAGCGCGACTGCGCGCCGGCCGGTCAGGCCGCCCTACGCAGGTTGCGCGCGCCAGCGCGCCTACCGCGAGCGACAAACAGCGCCTAGAAAACCTCGAACAGCCCCGCTGCACCCATACCGCCGCCGACGCACATGGTGACGACGACGTACTTGGCGCCGCGGCGCTTGCCTTCGATCAACGCGTGGCCGGTGCAGCGCGCGCCGGTCATGCCATAGGGGTGGCCGATCGAGATCGAGCCGCCATTGACGTTGAGGATGTCGTTATCGATGCCGAGCTTGTCGCGGCAATAGAGCACCTGCACCGCGAAGGCTTCGTTCAGCTCCCACAGGCCGATATCGTCCATCTTGAGGCCGGTCTGCTTGAGCAGCTTAGGAATCGCGAAGACCGGGCCGATGCCCATCTCGTCGGGCTCGGTACCCGCGACCGCCATGCCGACATAGCGACCCAGCGGCGACAAGCCCTTCTGCTCGGCGAGCTTGGCTTCCATCAGCACGGCTGCCGATGAACCGTCGGACAGCTGAGAAGCATTGCCGGCGGTGATGACCTTGCCAGGCCCCATAACCGGGTTCAGCGAGGCGAGCCCTTCGAGCGTGGTCGAGGGGCGGTTGCCCTCGTCCTTGGTGATGGTCACTTCCTGCTGGCTGACTTCGCCGGTTTCCTTGTCCTTGACCATCATGGTGGTGGTCACGGGCACGATCTCGTCGTCGAACTTGCCCGCTTCCTGCCCTGCGGCGGTGCGCATCTGCGATTGCAGCGCGTATTCGTCCTGCACTTCGCGGCTGATGCCGTAACGCGCGGCGACGGTCTCGGCAGTGCCGAGCATCGGCATGTAGACGTCCTTGTGCATCGCGATCAGCGAAGGATCGGGAGCGACGCGCATTTCGGGGGTCTGGACCAGCGAAATCGAATCCTGGCCGCCGCCCACGACGATGTCCATATTGTCGACCACGATCTGCTTGGCCGCGGTGGCGATCGCCATCAGGCCCGACGAGCACTGGCGGTCGATGGTCTGGGCGGCGACGGTGACCGGGGCACCGCCGCGCAGCGCGACCTGGCGACCGATATTGCCCGCCTGCGTGCCCTGCGTAAGCACTGCGCCCCACACCACGTCGTCGATCTCCGCCGGGTCGATCCCGGCGCGCTCGACCGCGGGCTTGAACGAATAGGCGCCGAGTGTGGCACCGGGCGTGGCGTTGAAGCCGCCCTTGTAGGCGCGCCCGATCGGGGTCCGGGCGGTGGAGACGATGACTGCGTCGCGTGACATGGGGGAATTCCTCTGTTGAATGCGAGTCCCCGCGACGGCGGGGATCTCGTTGAACTTGGCAGCGGGCCGAGAGCCGAGGGAGGCTCCCGCCTGCGCGGGAGCTCACACCGGGCTTAAACGAAAAACAGCGTCATCCATTCGCAGATCAAGGCAGGTTTGTCTTCGCCTTCGATCTCGATCGTGATCTCGCAGGTCTGCTGCCACTGGCCGGGGCGCTTTTCGGCCATTTCGGTCAGTTTCCAGTGGCCGCGAATGCGCTTGCCCGAACGCACCGGGCTGATGAAGCGGGTTTTGTTGCCGCCGTAATTCACCGCCATCTTGATCCCGTCGAGCTTCGGAATGTCGCTGTTGGCGGAAAGATAGGGGATCATCGACAGCGTCATGAAGCCATGCGCGATAGTGCCGCCGAACGGCGTCATCTTGGCGGCTTCTTCGTTGACGTGGATGAACTGATGATCGCCGGTCGCGTCGGCGAACATGTTGATCTTTTCCTGAGTCATCTCGACCCATTCGCTGGTGCCGATGTTTTCGCCGACTTTCGCGGCCAGATCCTGTGGGGTCATGGGGCTCCTCCATCTATTGCGCGAGGCTCAGGAATCCCGCCCTCGCGGAGCTGTTTCGGGAGCTTCATGGCAGGGGACAAAGCCGAGCGCAACGCTCGCTTCTATGCCGTTACGGCATCGGGAGCCCGCCGGTTGCGCGACTGCTTCGGCGTCGGGTTCTCGTCCGGAGCCAAACGCGAGATGCGCTCCAGCGCGGCCCGCGCCGAATCGATCCGTCGGCAATAGTTGTGCAGCCCGATCTGCAGGCCGACGATCATCAGCATGACCGGCTGGTACGCGATCCCCTGAAACAGCGCGCCGGTGATATAGACCATGCTCGCCAGTTGCAGCGCGGTCGCCATCGGCGCGATCCACGCCTCGGCCTCCTCGCGTCGGTCTTTCCAGCGTGCGCGCACGCGCTCCATCTGCCACACGCCGAGCCCGTGCAGCAGCAGCCAGATCGCGAGACCGGGCCAGCCCTGCTCGCCGAGCAGCTCGAAGATCGCCGAATGATAGGCGCGGGCCTCGTCGGTCACTTCCCTGAATTCGACCGAGGTGGTGTTGCCGACTTCCTGTCGGACCGGCATTTCGTAGGTGAAGCGGTTGCCGCGATAGGCGTCGAACCCGCCGCCGAACGGCTTGTCCGCCACGTATTCCAGCGTCCAGCTCCACACCGCCACCCGGGTCGAGGCGCTTTCATCGCCCCCCGGCTGCGCGATGGTCGCCATCCGTTCGTAATAGCTCTGCGGTAGGAACGGCAGCGCCACCAGTCCCAGCGCGGCGCCCGCCGCGGCGAACAGCACGCGCCGCTTGACATAGCGCAGCAGCAACACCCCGAGCACGGCGATGCAGACGAGGCCGGTGCGCGCTTCGGTTCCGATCGGCACCATCAGGCAGGCGAAAATCAGCAGAACGGCAAACACGGTGACCGCCCAGTGCGGCCGGAAGACCGTGCCGAACCGCGTGAACCACGCGATCATTGGTGTCAGCGCGATCGCGACCGTTGCCAGTGTCGAGCTTTCGTAGATGCCGCTGTTGTCGTTGACGAAGAATTTGAGGTTTTCGTAACCGCCTCCTCCGAGCACCGTCTTCATCCCGGTGCCGATCACGATCGTGGCGACCGCGAGCACCATCATCAGCGCCAGCGCCTCCAGCCGCGCCCGGGTGGTGATGGTGAACGGCAGGAAGATCGCGAACAGCAGTGCCTTCCACACCCAGTCCCACTTGGTCGCAGCTGGCTCGGGGAAATCGGCATGGCCCGTCGTCCACCAGCAATAGAGCAACAGTGCGAGAATCAGCGCCTGTCGCAGCGAGAACCGCAGGCCCTCCTTGCGATCGAGCATCAGCCATCCCCCGAACGCCGCGCCGAACGCGATCAGCGACACCGGGATATTCTTGATCAGCGCGTAGCCGATATTCTGCGGGGCGATGATGTCGATGTAGACGTAGAGCAGCACCCACAGGAACGGGCGGCGCAATCCCAGCAACAGCACATAGCCGATAAACGCGAGGAAAATCAGGTCGAGCATCAGCCGTCCGCGCCCTGCCGACGAGAGTGGCGCGCGGCCTGGGTAGCCTCGCGCCGCTTGCGGTCGGCCTCGTCGGCGAGATCGCGCAGCAGCGGATCGACTTCGAGATCCGGACGGAAGAACAGGCGCAACAGCGCGACGGCCATCAGGCCGTGTCCTAGAGC
The DNA here is from genome assembly GCF_018205975.1 of Erythrobacter sp. JK5. Lineage (NCBI taxonomy): Bacteria > Pseudomonadati > Pseudomonadota > Alphaproteobacteria > Sphingomonadales > Erythrobacteraceae > Erythrobacter > Erythrobacter sp. JK5. The sequence goes on from NZ_CP073577.1 coordinate 2,485,199, forward strand.
GAGGGCGAAGTAATCGATCATGGCGTCGCTTTTGTCCGGCAGGCGCGGTCGCCTGCACTGCCGACACCCCTTAGCCGAGGGCAGTTGACGGCACGTTAAGCACATTCGTGGCATGCCCAGCCCATGACGCGGGTTCTGCACGTCCTCGACCATTCACTGCCGCTGCACAGCGGCTACACCTTTCGCACGCGCGCGATCCTGAAGGCGCAGCAGGCGCTGGGGCTGGACGTGCGCGGCATCACCGGGCTGCGCCATGGCGAGACGCACGACACGGCCAATCCGCAGGACATCGACGGCCTGATCTTCCACCGCACGCCTGGTGCGGTTTCAGGACCGCCGGGAGTGAACGAGGCGCGCGAAATGGTTGCGCTGTCGCGATCGATCCAGGCGCTGGCGAAAGAGTGGCGGCCGGACATCGTCCACGCTCATTCCCCGGCCCTGTGCGGCGGCGGCGCTTGGCGGGCCTCATCCGCGCTCGGCATCCCGTTCGTCTACGAAATCCGCGCGTTCTGGGAGGATGCGGCGGTGGGAAATCGCACCGGCACCGAAGGATCGGTGAAATACCACCTCACCCGTGCGCTGGAGACGCAGATCGTCCGCCGTGCCGATGCGGTGTTCACCATCTGCCAGGGGCTGCGCGACGACCTGATCGCGCGCGGTATCGCGCCGGGCAAGATCGGCGTGATGCCCAACGGGGTCGACCTGTCGCTGTTCGGCGATCCGCCGCCGCGCGACACGCAGCTGGGGGAGGAGCTCGGCATCGCCCCCGGTACGCCGGTCATCGGCTATATCGGCAGCTTCTACGCCTACGAGGGCGTCGACGACCTGATTGCTGCCATGCCGCTGCTCCGCCGCGAACACCCGCAGGCGCGGCTGCTGCTGGTCGGCGCGGGGGAAATGGAACCCGAATGGCGCGCCGCCGCTGCCTCGCTGCCGGAGCCCGAAGCGGTGATCTTCGCCGGGCGCGTTCCGTATGACGAGGTCGAGCGGTATTATTCGCTGATCGACGTGCTCGCCTATCCGCGCAAGCGCTCGCGCCTGACCGATCTGGTTACGCCGCTCAAGCCGCTGGAGGCGATGGCGCAGCGGCGGATTGTCGCCGCGTCTAACGTTGGCGGGCACCGCGAGCTGATGAAGCATGGCGAAACCGGCTTCTTGTTCGCACCCGACGATCCTGTCGCCTGCGCCGACGCGCTGTCGGAAGTGCTCGATACGCGTGAGGAATGGGATGCTGTCCGCGAGCGCGGCGTCGCCCACGTCCGAACTCGCCACGACTGGGCGTGCAACGCCCGGCGTTATCAAGACGTTTACCATCTCTTGCTAGCCGATGTTAATCGCGGGGACGGGCGAGCCGCTCTCACCGCACCAGCCTAGCTGGATCATGAAGGTAGGAGCATCAAGCACCATGCTGTTTGGCAGGTCCGACACCGGGGAATTCACAGCGCGGCGCCGCCGTCGCAGGAAACCGATTGCGGCGCACCCGGCGTTCGTCCCCGTGCTTGCCGTCTGGGGCGCGGCTGCCGCCGGCCTGATCGTGCTGGTCCTGCCGCGCGACACGATCGCAAACCTCCCTGCAGCCGCCGCATTCGCCGCTTTCGGCCCCCTTGCGCATTACCTATTTGCCGCGATCGCCGCTGCCATCGGTGCGGCCTGCGCTGCTGTCTTTGCCAAACGCTGGCGCGGCAATACCCCGCCAGCCGCTGCGCAAGCCCGCGCGGATGACGACGACGTGCAGCTCCTGCGCGCGATCAATCCGGCGTCGGAACTCGGCAGCGCCAGCCTCGACGCCCCGATCGAAACCGAACCCGGCAACTCTGCCGCAACGGGCGAGGTCGATGCCGACGAAGCGATCGCCGAGGCCTGGCCGGGGTCCACCGAAGAACCGGCGTTCGATCACGACGACGATACGCTCGAGTTGTGCGAGGCCTACGAAACCGACGCGCCCTGCGAGAGCGCGGCCTGCGAGCCGGACCCACTCAGCCCTCCTGCCGACGAGATTGAAGAGAACAGCACCGACGAAGCGCCCGTCCAGCTGCGCCGTCCCGCGCGGCGGCGCCGCGACCGGGGCCGCGACCTCGAGCTGGTGCAGGCGCTGACCGATCACCGCGCACGCCAGATGGCGCACAGCTCCGGACAGCTCGACCTTGGCGTCTTCGCCCAGGTGACGGCGAACGAACCGGCCGTTGCCGGCCCCGCACAGCCAACGGCCGCTGCGGAGAAACTGCGCGAGACTCCGGTCGAGGACCTCAGCCTGGTGCAGATGGTCGAGCGGCTTGCGCTCGCGCTGCAGCAGCATCGCTCGGCAGCGCAGGCAAATGCCGAGCCTGCGCCCTCGACCGAGCGCGATGCGGCGCTGGCCGACGCGCTGCGGGCGCTGACCAGGCTGACCGAGAATAGTCTCTGCACAGCCCAGGTCGAACCGGTCGGCGACCCGGCGGAAAGCACTGTCCCAACCGGCCAGGATACCGACGAGCGCGACCTGCGCGAGGCGCTGGGCAAGCTCCAGAACCTGCGCGGCGCAGCCTGACGCTCGACCGCCGCAGGGGCATTTTCCGCAACAGTCCCGCACTTCGCTTGCGCATCGCGCAATCAACCTAAAGCTTAGCCATCGCGGAGTGAAATATTCCTTCGCTTTTCGCGGTTGCAAAATCCGCTTCCTGTCGGCATGAGGGTGCCGAACGTAGTGGGCATTCCATCAGGCAATCGCCCGCACGGCATCCTGCCGCCGAGTGCTCCCTTGCCGCAGAGCAAGCCGGGCCGCACCCGGCGGCATCTGACAGGACGGAACTTTGCCATGGGATTCCCCATCTCCCAGGGTCTTTACGACCCCGCCAACGAACACGACGCCTGCGGGGTGGGCATGGTCGCGCATATCAAGGGCGCGAAGAGCCATGCGATCGTCTCACAAGCGCTCGAGATTCTCGAAAAGCTCGATCATCGCGGCGCGGTAGGGGCCGATCCGCTGCTGGGCGACGGTGCAGGCATCCTGCTGCAGATTCCCGATCCGGTTTTTCGGAAATGGGCCGAAGCGAACGACCACGATCTGCCCCAGCCGGGCAATTACGCCGTGGCGATGTGCTTCATGCCGCAGGACAGCGCCGCGCGCGATTTCGTGACCGAGCAGTTCGAAAAATTCGTCGCAAAGGAAGGCCAGCGGCTGGTCGGCTGGCGCGACGTGCCAGTCACGCTCGACGGGCTGGGCAAGGCGGTGATCGAATCGATGCCGATGATCCGCCAGTGCGTGATCGCGCGGGGAGAGAACTGCGCCGATCAGGACGCGTTCGAACGCAAGCTGATCGTGATCCGCAAGCAGACCCAGAACCCGCTCAAGAAGCTCGAGGAAAAGCACGGCCTGCCGGGCCTGTCGAAGCTTTACATCCCGAGCTTCTCCAGCCGCACCATCGTCTACAAGGGGCTGCTGCTGGCGACCCAGGTCGGCAGTTTCTATGACGATCTGCGCGATCCCGATTGCGTCAGCGCACTGGGCCTCGTGCACCAGCGGTTCTCGACCAACACGTTCCCCAGCTGGCGGTTGGCCCACCCCTATCGCTTCATGGCGCACAATGGCGAGATCAACACCGTGCGCGGCAACGTCAACTGGATGAACGCACGCCGCCGGACGATGGAATCGTCGCTGCTGGGTGCGGACCTCGACAAGATGTGGCCGATCGTGCCGCACGGACAATCCGACACCGCCTGCCTCGACAACGCGCTCGAACTGCTGCTGCTCGGCGGATACAGCCTCGCCCATGCGATGATGATGCTGATCCCGGAAGCGTGGGCGCAAAACCCGCTGATGGACCCGGATCGCCGCGCGTTCTACGAATACCATGCCGCGCTGATGGAGCCGTGGGACGGCCCGGCGGCGGTGTGTTTCACCGACGGTCGCCAGATCGGCGCGACGCTCGATCGCAACGGCCTGCGTCCGGCGCGCTTCTGCGTGACCAGCGACGATATCGTCTGCCTCGCTTCGGAAAGCGGCGTGCTGCCCTTTGCCGAGGAAGACATCGTGCGCAAATGGCGGCTGCAACCGGGCAAGATGCTGCTGATCGACCTCGAACAGGGCCGCATCATCGAGGATGAGGAGCTGAAGGCGCAGCTCGCCGCAGCTGAGCCGTATGGCGAATGGCTCGAACAGGCGCAGTACAAGCTCGAAGACATCAGCGAGATCGAACCGGAGCTTTCGCAAATCCCCGAAAGCACCACCACGCTGCTGCAACGCCAGCAGGCTTTCGGCTACACGCAGGAGGACATTGCCCGCTTCCTCGAACCGATGGCGGTGCAGGGCGACGATCCGGTCGGCTCGATGGGCACCGACACGCCGATCGCGGTGCTCTCCAATCGCTCGCGGCTGCTGTACGATTACTTCAAGCAGAACTTTGCGCAGGTCACCAACCCGCCGATCGACCCGATCCGCGAGGAACTGGTGATGAGCCTGCTGTCGATGATCGGGCCGCGGCCGAACCTGCTCGGCCACGAAGCCGGCACGCACAAGCGGCTGGAGGTCGATCAACCAATCCTCACCAACGAAGATCTGGCCAAGATCCGTTCGGTCGAATCGGTGCTCGACGGCGCGTTCCGCTGCGAAACGATCGACATCACGTGGAGGGCGTCCAAGGGCGCCAAGGGCCTGAAAATGGCGCTCAAGGAAATGTGCTGGGCCGCGACCGAGGCGGTGCTGCAGGACCACAACATCCTCATCCTGTCGGACCGTGCACAGGGGCCGGACCGGATCCCGATGCCTGCCGCGCTCGCGACCGCCGCTGTGCATCACCATCTCGTGCGGCAGGGCCTGCGGATGCAGACCGGGCTGGTGCTCGAAACCGGCGAAGCGCGCGAAGTGCACCACTTCTGCGTGCTCGCGGGCTACGGCGCGGAAGCGATCAATCCGTATGTCGCGTTCGAAACGCTGGAGGAGATCCGCCGGAAGAAGCATCTCGAACTGGACCCGCGCGACGTCCAGCAGAACTACATCAAGAGCGTCGGCAAGGGCATTCGCAAGGTCATGTCCAAGATGGGCATCTCGACCTACCAGTCCTATTGCGGTGCGCAGATTTTCGACGCGGTCGGGCTGGCGTCCGAATTCGTCGAAAGCTACTTCACCGGCACCGCCACGACGATTGACGGCATCGGGCTGATGGAAGTCGCCGAGGAAAGCGTGCGCCGCCACGCGCAGGCCTATGGCAACAATCCGCTCTACAAGAACATGCTCGATGTCGGCGGGATCTACCAATACCGCCTGCGCGGCGAAGAGCACGCCTGGACCCCGGAGAACGTCGCGCAATTGCAGCACGCCGTGCGCGGCAACGATCACAAGAATTACGAGGAGTTCGCGAAGTCGATCAACGAGCAGAGCGAACGCCTGCTGACCATTCGCGGGCTGATGGAATTCAAGCTGGCCGACGAGCCGATCCCGCTCGAAGAGGTCGAACCGGCGAGCGAAATCGTCAAGCGGTTCAGCACCGGCGCGATGAGCTTCGGCTCGATCAGTCACGAGGCGCACTCGACGCTGGCGATCGCGATGAACCGCATCGGAGGGCGCTCGAACACCGGCGAAGGCGGCGAGGAACCATTCCGTTTCAAGCCGATGGAAAGCGGCGATTCGATGCGCAGCCGGATCAAGCAGGTCGCCTCGGGCCGGTTCGGCGTCACGACCGAATACCTCGTCAATTCGGACGATATCCAGATCAAGATGGCGCAGGGCGCAAAGCCCGGCGAAGGCGGGCAGCTGCCCGGGCACAAGGTCGACAAGCGCATCGGCGCGGTGCGGCATTCGACGCCGGGCGTGGGCCTGATCTCACCGCCGCCGCACCACGATATCTATTCGATCGAGGATCTCGCGCAGCTGATCCACGACCTCAAGAACGTGAACACCGAAGCGCGGATTTCGGTCAAGCTCGTCTCCGAAGTCGGGGTCGGCACCGTGGCGGCGGGCGTGTCCAAGGCGCGCGCCGATCACGTCACGATCTCCGGCTATGACGGCGGGACGGGCGCATCGCCGCTGACCAGCCTCACCCATGCCGGCAGCCCGTGGGAAATCGGCCTTGCCGAGACCCAGCAGACGCTGCTGCTCAACGATCTGCGCAGCCGCATCGCGGTGCAGGTCGATGGCGGCCTTCGTACCGGTCGCGACGTCGCGATCGGCGCGCTGCTCGGCGCGGACGAATTCGGCTTTGCGACCGCCCCGCTGATCGCGGCGGGCTGCATCATGATGCGCAAGTGCCACCTCAACACCTGCCCGGTCGGCGTGGCGACGCAGGATCCGGAGCTGCGCAAGCGCTTTACCGGCCAGCCCGAGCATGTCGTCAACTACATGTTCTTCGTCGCCGAGGAGCTGCGCCAGATCATGGCCGAACTGGGCTTCCGCACGGTCGAGGACATGATCGGCCGGGTCGACCGGCTCGACATGACCCGGATGCACCGCCACTGGAAGGCGCGCGGGATCGACCTCACCCGGCTGCTCCACAAGCCCGAGCTTCCCGAAGGCACGCCGCTGCGCAATGTCGAGACGCAGGACCACGGGCTCGGCGCCGCGCTCGACAACGCGCTGATCGCCGATTGCAAGGATGCGATCATTGCGCGCAAGCCGGTGCAGCTCGATTACGCGGTCCGCAATGTCAATCGCACGGTCGGCACGATGCTGTCGGGCGAAGTCGCCAAGGCGCACGGGCACGAAGGCCTGCCGCCCGACACGATCCGGGTGAACTTCACCGGGGTCGCGGGGCAGAGCTTCGGCGCGTGGCTTGCGCACGGCATCACGCTCGACCTGTCGGGCGATGCCAACGACTACGTCGGCAAGGGCCTGTCCGGCGGACGAATCATCATCCGTCAACCCGATAGTGCCAACCGGAATCCGGGCGAGAACATCATTGTTGGCAACACCGTGCTCTACGGCGCGATCGCGGGCGAGGCGTATTTCAACGGCGTCGCGGGCGAACGCTTCGCGGTGCGCAATTCGGGCGCGATCGCCGTGGTCGAGGGCGCGGGTGACCACGCCTGCGAATACATGACCGGGGGGTCGTGGTGGTGCTGGGCAAGACCGGGCGCAACTTCGCCGCGGGCATGAGCGGCGGTGTCGCCTATGTCTACGACCCGGACGGCGCATTCGGCGATCTGGTGAACCACGCGCAGGTCGACCTGCTCCCGGTTTCCGCCGAGCCCGATCTCGAAGAAGGCACCGGCCGGCCGCAGCAGCGCGGGCGCTCGGTCCACGATTTCGGGATGGGCGACATGCTGCGCCACGATGCCGAGCGGCTGCGCATCCTGGTCGAACGGCACCAGCTGCACACCGGCAGCGCGATCGCCGCCGAATTGCTGGCCGACTGGAACGCGGCGCTCGGTCGGTTCGTCAAGGTGATGCCGCGCGATTACAAGCGCGCGCTCGAAACGCTCGAAGCCGAACGGCGCGAAGCCGAAAGCGTGGCGGCGGAATGACGCAGCAAAAGCTCAACTGTCACCCCTGCGAAGGCAGGGGTCCAGATAGCGCGGCAGCAGCGCGCAACTTCAAACTCAGCTGGACCCCCGCCTGCGCGGGGGCTTCGGCCCAATCGGAGATTTGACCTCGTGGGCAAGGAAACCGGGTTTCTCGAACTGGATCGGCGCGATCGGGATTATCTCGATCCCAAGGAGCGTCTGGGCAACTACCGCGAATTCGTGGTCCAGCCGGACGATGCGACGCTCGCCGGGCAGGCGTCGCGCTGCATGAACTGCGGCATTCCCTATTGTCACAACGGCTGCCCGGTGAACAACCTGATCCCGGACTGGAACCACCTCGTCTACGAAGACGACTGGCGCAACGCGCTCGACGTGCTGCATTCCACCAATAACTTCCCCGAATTCACCGGCCGCATCTGCCCCGCCCCGTGCGAGGCGAGCTGCACGCTCAACATCGTCGACCAGCCGGTGACGATCAAATCGATCGAATGCGCGATCGTCGATCGCGGGTGGAAGGAAGGCTGGATCGAGCCGCAGATTCCCGAGACGAAGACCGGCAAGTCGGTCGCGGTGGTCGGTTCCGGCCCCGCCGGCATGGCCTGCGCACAGCAGCTCGCGCGCGCCGGGCACAGCGTCACCCTGTTCGAAAAGAACGACCGGGTCGGCGGGCTGCTGCGCTACGGCATCCCCGACTTCAAAATGGAAAAACACCTGATCAGCCGCCGCTGCATCCAGATGGAAGCCGAAGGGGTCGAGTTCAAAACGTCGAAGGAAGTCGGCGTCGATGTTTCGTTCAAGAGCCTGCAGGAAAACTTCGACGCGATCGTGCTTTCGGGCGGCGCCGAGGATGCCCGCGCGCTTTCGATCCCCGGCGCGGAAATGCCCGGCGTGCGGCTCGCGATGGAGTTCCTGACCCAGCAGAACAAGCGCAACGCCGGCGACGACGAGCTGCGCGCCGCGCCGCGCGGCAGCCTGCTCGCGACCGACAAGCATGTGGTGGTGATCGGCGGCGGCGATACCGGCAGCGACTGCGTCGGCACCTCCAACCGGCAGGGCGCGAAGAGCGTGACCCAGCTCGAGATCATGCCCAAGCCGCCGGAAAAGGAAGACAAGGCGCTGACCTGGCCCGACTGGCCATTGAAGCTGCGCACTTCCTCGAGCCACGAGGAAGGCGTCGAGCGCGACTGGGCTGTTCTCACCAAGCGCGTGATCGGCGATGGCGACACCGTCACCGGGCTCGAATGCGCGCGGGTCGAATGGGTGGATGGCCAGATGCGCGAAGTCGTCGGCAGCGAATTCACCATTCCAGCCGACCTGATCCTGCTTGCAATGGGCTTTGTCGGGCCGAAGAAGGCAGGGCTGCTCGAACAGGCGGGGGTCGAGCTGACCGAGCGCGGAAACGTGTCTGCCAACACCGAAGACTACACCACCAGCGTGCCCGGCGTGTTTGCCTGCGGCGACATTCGGCGCGGGCAAAGCCTGGTCGTGTGGGCGATCCGCGAAGGTCGACAGGCCGCGCGCGCGGTCGACGAGGCGCTGATGGGTGTGACCGAATTGCCGCGTTGAGCGCTCGTCCCGCCCCGTTTCGGGCACACGCCGCACAAAAAGTGATCGCCAGCCGATAAATTCCGTTGCGTTTTTCGCGCGATGGGTGCGTGTTGCGCGGCAGACAAACATGTTTGGGAGACGGCGTTCGGCGCTCGTCCGGGTCGCACGGCCCGCCACGGGTACCCCTCGCCGAGATAACAGGGTGGTCATGCGATTCGGGCGCGGGAACCACAGGGGAGCATGAGATGCAGGTCACTCCGGCCAATCCAAAAAACTCGCTGTGCGCTCGTGCGCTCGTTCTGGCAGCCCTTGGCGGTGGATCGCTTGCGTTGGCGAGCCCCGCATTGGCGGAGAGCGGAGCCGACCCGTTCGACTACGCCGTCGCCTTCGATGCGGAATTCGACGAGGCACAGGTGCGCCCCGCTCCTCAGGGCGGGATCGTCCTGCTGCCCGAAGACGTCGAGCGCTTCGCACAAGCTGCGTCGACCGCGCCGGTTTCCTCCGCCGCGCCGCTGCTCTCGCTGCAAGGCAAGGCGTTGATCCCGCCCGGCCCGCCGAAACCCTTTTCGGCGCGGCTGGTCGTCTCGCAATTCGTCGATGTCCCGGTCGCGGGCGATGCCGACGACGTGGTGCGCTACAGCGGGCGCGCCGATGCCTATGTCGATATCGGCGGGAGTAATTTCGGGCTCGATGACAGCTGGCAGCTGACGCTGCGGCCAGAATACACCTGGGGCAAGACTTCGAACGGCGCGATCGGGCTGATCCCCAGCAACACCTCGCTGTTCCGCCCCGAAGGCGCGGGCGATTTCGACCTGTCGGTCAGCATTTCGAAGCGCTGGAAATCGGGCGCCAAGCTAACCATCGGCAAGGTCAACGTGCTCGACATCTCGGGCTCGCTACCGGTGGTCGAAAGCGACGGGCATTACGGCTTCCAGAACCTCGGTCTGGCGCTGCCGCCGACCGCCGTGGTCCCCAACACGCTAACCGGCGCGCAGCTCGAAATTCCGACCAAGAATTTCATCTACCGCCTGTGGGTGTTCGATCCGGATTCGCAATACCAGCGCACCGGCTTCGAAACCGCGTTCGAAAGCGGCGTCGCCTTCATGGCAGCCGCCGCCTACAAGGCGCGGATCGGCAAGATGCCGGGCATCTACAATTTCGCAGTGGTCGGATCGACCCGCGACCAGTTCGCGGTCGATATCCTGCCGCGCGCGCTTACCCCGCCGCCGCAGCCGATCGCCTCGTTCGGCGACGAAAGCGGCGAGCTGGCGGTGCAGCTTTCGGCCTATCAGTTCATCACGCTCTATCCCGAAGCACCGGGCAAGGGCTGGGGCATCCTCGCCCGGTTCCAGGCTTCCAGCGGCGACCCGACCTTCCTCGATTACTCGGGCTATTTCGGGATTTCGGGCAATCCCCGCAAGCGCCCGCAGGACCGCTTCGGCCTCGCCTATTTCCAGTATTCGCTGACCGACGAGCTGGTCGACGACATCGCCTTCCGCCTGCCGATCGAGGACGAACAGGGCGTCGAGGCGTTCTACACGCTTGGCATCCACAAGGGATTCGAGCTGACGGTCAATGCGCAGCTGATCGACAGCGCGGTCGCGTTCCGCGACACCGGAGTGCTGGTCGGTGCACGTCTGACGGCAGGATTCTGAGATGCGATGCGCTGCCGGTCTCGCGCTGGCGGCAGCGCTGGTGACAGGCGGCTGTGTCCATGTCACTTCGCCGGAAGACACGGCTGACGTCGCAAAGCGCTTCGTCGGCGATTACGATGGCAGCTCGTTCGAGACATTCGCAGGTATGCGGATCACGGACGATCGCCGCTGGGAATGGGCGCTGTCAGTAGGAGCGCTAGACCTGCGCTCAAGTGGCACATGGCGCGTCGACGACACCAGCATCCATTTCACCACCGATCCTGAGCCGGTACCGGCAGAAATCCGCATGCTCGGACTGGTGCCGGGTAAAGGCGACCGGTTGGTGGACCTCGTCCACACGAATGGCGAACCCTTTGCCTACGCCGATGCCTGGATAGAGTGTGCAGACGGTTCGATCGATTTTCAGGCGGTTTCGGACGAGACTCTCCTCGATCCGGACGATCCGCCCCCGGAAAGATGCACCGAGCCGGTCGCCGTCACCGTCCGGCAGAGCAATTACAAGGTGGATTCGCCACGTTATGTATTGGCCGACATCGGCTGGACTCCTAGCCAGATGCTGAAATTCGAGTTCGTGCCCAACGATCTGGGCGTAATGAGCCTCACCGGCATGCGCGGATACCTGACCAAGGGTGATCGAATCCTGACTGTCGAGGGTCCACTGGGAACCGAGGAAATGCGCCGAGTAACAGCTGCACCTGCGGCTGAATGAAGCCACGCTTTCTGATCACCGGGTCCTCGGGCGGGGGCAAGTCCACCTTGATCGCACGCCCTGCGCAGCGCGGCGCCCGTGTCGTCCGTGAACCGGGCCTTCGCGTGAGTCAGGGCGAAGGACCGAAACCATGGGAAGATCGGGCGGAATTCGTCCTCGCGCAGGATCGCTAGCCAGCGCCTCCCGCACACCCCACGCACATCGCGACGCCGGGATCGTGGCGCAGGCGCGCTGCGGCGATCGCTTCGCCGCAGCGCACGCAATAGCCCCATTCGCCTTCGTCGAGCCGTTCGAGCGCGGCCCTGATCCGCGCCCGCTCAGCCGCACGGCGGCGTTCCTGCGCCTGCGCCATCGCCTGCTGCTGCATCGCGTCCATCCGCGAGAGCCGACCGACGCTGTCCTGCTGCAATTCGACCGTGTCGCGCGAATCCGCGTTGGTGGCGTCTTCTTGCTCGAGCTGCGCTTGCCGTTCGAGCAAAGCCTGGCGGGCCTCCTCTTCGGTCATCCCAGCGACCAGTCGATCACGCCGCGCCCGTGGCTTTCGAGAAAGGCATTGGCCTGGCTGAACGGGCGCGAGCCGAAAAAGCCGTTATGCGCCGAGAGCGGGCTGGGGTGGGGTGACGTCAGCACAAGGTGGTGCTGAGAGGTGCCAAGCGCGCGCACTCGTCCCGCTTTCTTCTTCGCATGGCTGCCCCACAGGATGAACACGGTCGGATCGCCGCGCTCGGCCACCGCCGCGACGGCGGCGTCGGTGATCGCATCCCACCCGCGACCGGCATGGCTGCCCGCCTGCCCGGCCGCCACGGTCAGCGTGTTGTTGAGCAGCAGCAGCCCCTGCTGCGCCCATTTCGACAGATTGCCGTGCGCGGGCCGTGCGATCCCGCAATCGCTCTCCAGCTCCTTGAAGATGTTGACCAGCGAGGGCGGCACCTTGACCCCGTCCTGCACCGAGAATGCGAGACCGTGCGCCTGGTTCGGCCCGTGATAGGGATCCTGCCCGAGAATCACCACCCGCACTGCGTCGAGCGGCGTCATTGCCAGCGCGGCAAGCCGGGTGCCGCGCGGCGGGTAGATAACCTTGCCCGCGTCCTCCTGCGCGCGCAGCCAGCCGCCGAGCTTGCGTGCTTCGGGCTGCGCCAGCACCGGTTCGAGCGCGTCGCGCCAGCTTTCGGGTATTGCCTCGCTCGCCATTCCGACACTGCTACACCCGGTTGCAGGGCGCGCGCGAGTGCGCCCTTTCCCTCTTTCCCCAATGGTCCTAGAGAACACAGCCGACATGACAGTGCATTTCCACGAAGAAGACCTGCCCGCAGGCGTGCTCGAGGGCGCGAGCGATCTCGCGGTCGATACCGAAACCATGGGCCTCGTGACGCCGCGCGACCGGCTGTGCGTGGTGCAGATCAGCGACGGCTCGGGCGATGAGCATCTGGTGCGGTTTGCGCCCGGCAGCGATTACGCCGCTCCCAATCTCAAGGCGATCCTCGGCAATCGCGATCGGACCAAGCTGTATCACTTCGCCCGCTTCGATCTCGCCGCGATCCACCACTACCTCGGGGTGATGGCCGGGCCGGTGTTCTGCACCAAGATCGCCAGCAAGCTGACCCGCACCTACACCGACCGGCACGGGCTCAAGAACCTGGTCGACGAATTGCTGGGCGAAACCCTGTCGAAGCAGCAGCAGAGCTCCGACTGGGGCGGCCCCGAACTCAGCGAGGCGCAGCGCGATTATGCCGCTTCCGATGTCCGCTACCTGCACCGCCTGCGCGACGAGCTCGCCGTGCGGCTGGAGCGCGAGGGGCGCACGCACCTCGCCCAGGCCTGTTTCGAATTCCTGCCCACCCGCGCGCTGCTCGACATCGCCGGTTGGGCCGATCACGACATCTTCAGCCACGCGTAAGCGCCACGGAGCGATACACCGCCGCCATGATTACCAAGCGCCGCATCGAAACCAGCGAAGCGATGGCTCTGCGCAGCAAGCGCCAGCATCTCGCCGCGCCGGGCGGATCGCACGATCGGCTGGTCGGCTTTCTCGCGCGCGCGCTGCCGATGGCGGTCGGGCTGATCGCGGCGCTGATGGTGATCACTCCGCTTTCGCCGCGCGGCGAGGTCAGCTTTCTGCTCGATCGCAACAAGGTGGCGATGATCAACGAGCGGTTGAGCGTCGACAACGCGATGTATCGTGGGCGCGACGACGAAGGGCGACCGTTCTCGATCACCGCCGGTGAAGCCGTGCAGCGCTCGAGCGTGGAAGGGCTGGTGCGGATGGACGATCTCGTCGCCCAATTGCTGCTTACCGATGGGCCGGCGCGGATCAGCGCGCCCGGCGGCACCTACGACATCGACGAGGAAGTGGTGACGATCAACGGAGAGGTGCGGCTGACTGCGGCCGACGGCTACACGATGACGGCGCGCGGCGTGTCGGTCGATCTGCAGGCGCGCACGATGCGCGGCGACAACGGGGTCGAGGGCAAGGTCCCCGCGGGTGCGTTCTCGGCGCGGGCGATCGAAGCCGATCTCGGCGCGCGCACGATCGCGCTGGACGGCAATGCGCGACTGTCGATGATCCCGGGAAAGTTGAGGGTACCGTGATGGCGAATGACACCGACCGATCGATCCAGCCGCGCCGCCACCGGTTGAGCCGGGTTGCGTTCGGATGGGCGGCAGGCGGATTTGCGCTCGGGCTGGTGGCGATCGGCGGGATCGGCCTGCAGGCGCAGGGCATCGCCAGCCACAACACCAACGCGCCGGTGAACTACGCGGCTGATCGGATCGAATTGCAGGATCGGCAGAACCGGGTGGTGCTTTCCGGCAACGTCGTGATCGACCAGGCCGGCCTGCGGGTGCAATCCGCGCGCACGCTGGTCAATTACGATGACACCGGATCCCTGCGGATCGACCGAATCACCGCGACCGGCGGCGTCACCGTCACCCGCGGCAACGAGCGCGCGAACGGGGACGTGGCGATTTACGACTTCAACCGCCGGATCATCACCATGGCCGGCAACGTGCGGCTGCGCCGCGGGACCGATACGCTCAATGGCGGACGGCTGGTGATCGACCTGCGCTCTGGCCTCGCGAGCGTCGATGGCCGGGCTTCGGGCACCGGCACGCCGGGAGCGGGCCAATCGGGCAGCGGACGGGTGACCGGCAGCTTCTCGGTGCCGCAGGACGGCGGCAGCGACTAGCCTGGGGCCGCAGGGTCGTCAGTACGCGTTTTCGTGAGTCAGCACCCACACGGTCCTGAACAGGATCGCGACGTCGTGGCCCAGCGACCAGTTGGAGATGTATTCCAGATCCGAACGCAGCCGATCGGTCAGGTCCTTTTCCTCCTCGGTCGCGCCGCGATGGCCGCGCACCTGCGCCAGCCCGGTCAGCCCCGGCTTGAGCGAGTGGCGCTTCCAGTACCGGCTGTCGACTTCCCAGAACAGCTTGCTGTTGGCGCGGCTTCCCAGAGCATGGGGGCGCGGGCCGACCACCGACATGTCGCCCTTGAGCACGTTGATCAGCTGCGGCAGTTCATCGATGCTGGTGCGGCGGATGAAGCCGCCGATGCGGGTGATGCGATCGTCGTCGCGCGAGGTCGATCGCTCGCCATCCAGATCGAGCTTGCCGGTGCGCATCGAGCGGAACTTGAGCATGTCGAAGAACTGGTTGCCGCGCCCCAGCCGACGCTGCACGAACAGGACGGGTCCGCCATCCTCGAGCTTGATCGCCAGCGCGACCAGCAACAGCACCGGAGAGAGCGCCACCAGTCCCGCCAGCGCGACAACGATATCGAACAGGCGCTTCGTGATCCGGCCTCGCAGCCCCAACGGGCCGGTCGATACCACCAGGGTCGTGCGCTCCTGCGCGGAATAGCGATGGACCCCCAGCGCGCCGAGCTCGTGCGCCGGCTCACTCACGATCTCGCCGTAGACGCCCGAAGATTTCAGCAGGAACGCCCAGCTCGCGCGCCGCTCGCGCGGGCAACTGACCACCACCTGATCCTGGTTGCGCAGCAGCTTGCCGAGTCGATCGAGCATGAAGGGATCGTGGCTGGTCGGGTCGAGCGCATACTTCGCTGCGGAGATCGTCGAACACTTCGCCAGCGAAAAGCTCGGCCCGCCATCGTTAATGACCAGCTGGTTGCGGATCCTCCCCGCCCAGAAACGATCGATGATTATCGGCACCAGCCGTCTGAACGACATCAGGGCGATGGCGCTGAATACGAGGCCGAGCGTCATGGCGACGCGCGAAAACTCTGCGTTCGCCTTGAGGTAGAATGCGACGAAATTCAGCAGTCCCGCCGAAATACCCAGTGCGATCAGAGCCTTGCGCGATGCGAACAGCCAGTCTCCGAGCGCCCTCACCCCATAGGTGGAATTGTACAGCGCGATCGTGAAATACACCGGAAGGATCGTCTGCGCAGCGAGCATGGTGCGCGGTTCCCACCATTCGCCTTCGTAAAGCAGCGACGCCAGCGCGAAGGCGAGGTTCAGCAGAACCGCGTCGATCAGCAGCATCAGGGTATAGGCACGCAGCCGACGCCGCTCGAGCGAGGGAGCGATCTTGCGTTCGACCAAGTCGGGCTGGGCTGTCGTCAGCAGCGGCCCGGTGTGCGTGTTCATGCGTGCCTGTTCCCTTGGCGAGCCACGTAGTATCCCTTAGCCGCAGCCATAGCGAAGAATTTACCGATTGTGCGAGTGCGAGCGGGATTTTTCCCGGGAAATCTACCTTTTGGCGGCGAACCGGGCGATTTCAGCGAGGTCCTGCGCCAGCAGCAGCTGCGCGGTCTGGCTGTTGGCCAGCAAGGTGCGATGCAGGTCGACGAGGCGCGGGATCAGGCGTTCCAGCTTGCTGTGCTTCGCGCCGCGCCGTTCGGGCAGGTTCCAGCATGCCAGCTGCTGGCGGATGTCGCGTTCCTCGCGCCAGAAGATTCCCAGCTGCGCCTTTTCGCCCTTGCCCAGCGCGTCGAAATCGGGGCGCGGGCCGAGTTTTGCGGTGATCTGCGCAAGCTGCGCCGCGCGCCGCTCCAGTGCCAGCAGCAGGCCGACCGGGTTGAGGCCGAGCTCTCGCAGGCGATGGATTTCCCTGTCGAGCCGACCGGTTTCTCCACCCAGCACCGCGTTGACGAGCGGCTGGAACCCGTCCTCTTCGGTCGAAGCGCCGATGTCCTCGTAATCCTCGACCGACGCGGTCTTGGGCGATTGCGGATCGGCGTCGCAATAGAGCGCGAGCTTGGTGACTTCGGACTGCGCCAGTCGCACGTCGAGCCCGGCACCGCGCGCGATCCGCTCCGCCAGGTCGCCGCCGAGCCGCAGGCCCGCCGCGTCCGCCATGCCGCGCACCGACACCGCGACCGATGCAAGATCGGGCGGGTAGAACATCGCCACCAGCGCGTCCTTGCGCTTTTCGAGCAGTTTGGCGGTGCGCGACTTGTCGGTTGCGGAGGTCGCGACGATCAGTACCGGCGCGGCCTCGCCCGCACCCGCTTCGCCCGTTTCGATCAAGGCCTTGAGCGCGTCATGCGCCTCGTCGCCGCTGGCGCGCACGAGGATGTGACGCTGATCGCCGAACAGCGATCCCGACCGGGCCTCGTCGCCAAGCATCGCCGGGTCCTTGCGCAGATCGGCTCCCGCCACATCGACCCGCTCACCCGGATCGTCGAGCGCGTCGATCACCGCCTTGGCGGCTGCGGATGCGCCCGCTTCGTCAGGGCCGCAGAAGAAGAAGATCGAGGCTTGGGCAGCGCTGCGCGGGACGCCGCGGGCGAAATCGCGCTGGTTGGCCTTCACTGGCCCGATGGCCCGTTGCGGTGGTTGCGCAATGTCAGCGCGATCCGCGTCGCCATGCGCTCGGCAACCTCTTCAGCGAGGTTTTCGAGCGCGGTCTGCTCGGCGGCGATGGTGGCGTATTCGCTCGACACCACGTCGATCCCGGCGTCGGCGCCGGACGTCGCATCGAGCAGGATCTCGCCGGTCGCAAGGTCGATCAGCTGGTAGCGCGCGCGCAGGATGCGGCGTTCGCGGCTGATCGTGTCGTCGTTGAGCACGCCGAGCGCCTCGAGGGAATCGTCGAGCCGCACGTCGAGACGGTAGGCGGGGGCGGTGTCTCCCGCGACGCCGAGCCGATCCTTCAGCGCGTTGCGCACCAGCCACCCGTCCCGACCGGGGATCGCCGGCACGTCGACCGCGGCAAGCCCCTGCGGCAAGGCAGCGTTGCTGCCGCCCGCATACATCGGTTGCAGCCCGCAGGCCGCCAAGGACGGGACGAGCGCGAGCAGCGCCGCCAAGGCGAACGGCCTGCGCATCAGGTTACGATATTCACCAGCCGGTCGGGCACCACGATCACCTTGCGCACCTGAGCTCCATCGATCGAACGCTGGACCTTCTCGGATGCGAGCGCAAGCGCTTCGAGGTCTTCCTTCGGCGCTCCCTTGGGCGCAGTGAGCGTGTCGCGCAGCTTGCCCATATGCTGGACCGCGATGGTGACTTCGTCCTCGACCAGCATCGCGGGATCGTGCTCTGGCCAGGCGGCGTCGGCGATCAGGCTGGTGTGCCCCATCTTCGCATGCGCCTCTTCGGCAAGGTGCGGCATCATCGGGCCGACCATGTGCAGGATCGCGGTGATGGCGAAGTTGCGGTCGGTGCCCGGTTGCGCCTTTTCGGCGGCCCCAGTGAGTTCGTAGAGGCGGGCGACTGCCTTGTTGAAGCCGAGCGATTCGATATCCTCGGCCACGGCGACGATGGTCTGGTGCGTCTTGCGCGCGAGCGGCTTGTCCTCTCCGGTGGCGTCCGGATCGTAGCTGTCGAACAGCCGCCACAGCCGCTGGACGAAGCGCCAGCAGCCTTCGATCCCGCTTTCGGACCACGGCAGGTCGCGTTCGGGCGGGCTGTCGGACAGCATGAACCAGCGCACCGCATCCGCGCCGTAACTGGCAATGATATTGTCGGGATCGACGACGTTCTTCTTCGATTTCGACATCTTGACGACGCGGCCGGCGGTGACCGGCTTGCCGCCTTCCACCGTCACCCAGTCGGCACCATCCTTGCGGACCTCGTCGGGGCTGAGCCATGAGCCATCGCCGAGACTGTAGGTCTCGTGCGTCACCATGCCCTGCGTGAACAGCGCGGCGAACGGCTCGGTCAGCTCGAGCTTGCCGATCCGTTCGAGCGCGCGAGTCCAGAAACGGGCGTAGAGCAGGTGCAGGATCGCGTGCTCGACCCCACCGATATATTGCTCGACCGGCAGCCAGGCGGCGACTTCCGCGGGATCGAACGGCGCATCGTCGGGCTGGCTGGCGAAGCGCAGGAAGTACCACGACGAATCCGCGAAAGTATCGAGCGTGTCGGTCTCCCGCTCAGCCTTGCCGCCGCATTTGGGGCAATCGACATGCTTCCAGGTAGGGTGCCGCACCAGCGGATTGCCCGGCGTTTCGAAGTCGATGTCTTCGGGCAGCACGACCGGCAGCTGCTCTTTCGGCACCGGCACGACGCCGCACGAATCGCAGTGAATGAACGGGATCGGCGTACCCCAATACCGCTGACGCGAAATGCCCCAGTCGCGCAAGCGCCACACGGTCGTACCCTGGCCCCAGCCACCGTCTTCGGCGCGGCGAATCACTTCGGCCTTGGCGTCTTCCACGCTCATGCCATCGAGGAAATCCGAGTTGACGCACACGCCATCGCCCGGTTCTGCCTCATCGCCCATCGGTGCATCGGCCAGCGACACATCGCTCGCTACGACGCGCTGGATCGGAAGTTCGTATTTGGTCGCGAATTCGAAGTCGCGCTGGTCGTGCCCGGGCACTCCCATCACCGCGCCGGTGCCGTAGTCCATCAGCACGAAGTTGGCGATGAACACAGGCATAGCCTGATCGCGGAAAGGGTGTTTTGCGGTGAGCTCAGTCCTGAAGCCCAGCTTCTCGGCGGTTTCGAGTTCGGCAGCGGTGGTGCCACCCTTCTTGCACTGCTCGATAAACGCCGCAACGTCGCGCTCGCCCGCCAGCGCCTGCGCAACCGGATGGTCCGCAGCGACCGCAACAAAGCTTGCGCCGAAGATCGTATCGGGACGTGTGGTGTAGACCGGCAGCTTCTCGCCGTTCGAGAGATCGAACGAAAACTCCAGTCCCTGCGACTTGCCGATCCAGTTTTCCTGCATCAGCCGGACCTTGTCGGGCCAGTCCTTCAGCTCGCCCAGCCCTGCGAGCAAATCCTCGGCGAAATCGGTGATCTTGAGGAACCACTGGTCGAGCTTGCGCTTCTCGACCTCGGCGCCCGAGCGCCAGCCCTTGCCGTCGATCACCTGCTCGTTGGCGAGCACCGTCATGTCGACCGGGTCCCAGTTGACCTCCGACTGGCGGCGATAGACCAGCCCGGCCTCGTACATGTCGATGAACAGCGCCTGCTCGTGGCCGTAATATTCGGGATCGCAGGTCGCGAATTCGCGGGTCCAGTCGAGCGCGAAGCCGATCCGCTTCAGCTGCGCCTTCATCGCCTCGATATTGGACCGGGTCCAGCTGCCGGGATGGACCTTCTTTTCCATCGCGGCGTTCTCCGCCGGCATCCCGAACGCGTCCCACCCCATCGGATGCAGCACTTCGTGCCCGCGCATCTTCTTGTAGCGCGCCAGCACGTCGCCCATCGTGTAATTGCGCACGTGGCCCATGTGGATGCGCCCGCTGGGATACGGGAACATCTCGAGGATATAGCTCTTGGGCTTGGGCGAAGCGGAATCGGCGGTGAAAGTCCCCGCCTCTTCCCATGCACGCTGCCAGCGTCCGTCGGCCGTGGACGGATCGAAACGAGTATCGGTCATGGAATATCCGCTAACGCGAAAAGGTCTATCCGGCTACGGCTTTGCGCCGCAGATCGCGGGCCTTGGTGAGGATGATGTCTTCGAGCTTCTGCACGGTCGCGGCCTGCACCGGCGCATCGACCCAGGTGCCGGTCTGCGAAACCTGCCGCGTCGCAGCCACCCGCAGCGCATCGGCGCGCAGATCCTGGTCGAGGATGGTGATGGTCAGCTTCACCCGCTCGCCCGGATTGCTGGGGTTTGCATACCAGTCTGTCACGATCACGCCGCCCGCGCTGTCTGCCTGCAGCAGCGGCGCGAAACTCACCGTGTCGAGCGCCGCGCGCCAAAGATAGGCGTTGACCCCGATCGTGTTGATCTGCGCGGATTGCAGCTCGGTCGTCGGGCGATCGTTTCCGCCGCAGGCCGCCAGCGGGAGCGCCAGCGCAGCTGCCAGTGCGAGACGGGTTGTGAACGAGAACGGAGTGTTGGCGCGTGTCACTGCAAAAAATCCCTTTTTCTGCTTGTCTGGCTCTATAAAGCTCGCGGACGCAGCGGCAAGCGTCCAAACCGCACCAGGCTCGCGAAAGCTGGCGATGGTGGTTGTCCACTGGGCCTTGCTGCAGGCTGAATTGCGACCCGCGCGGGGGAGTTCGTGTGTGCCGGGGGCAACAGTATTCCGCGGAGTCGCGAGTTAGCTTGTGGAAAAGATTGCGTTACCAGCGTTTGCGGTCCTATCCTGACAGTCTTGTAGAGAGACTCACGAGTCGTTCAGGCGGATTGCCCTATCGATGGCGCGCCTGGACAGATTGACAGGGGATGCGAGCCACGATGCCGGCATGGCCGATCAGGACAGCGAAAACGCAGCGCACGCTGCCGCTGCTTGCTGCGGTCGGCGCACTGGCGCTTGCGGTTCCCTCGACCGGTTTCGCAGTAGTCTCGCTCACCGAGCAGGGTCCCGGCTTCTCCGGTCCCGCGCTGGAATACTTCACCCCGGCTTCGGTCGATCCCGATCTCGCCGCCCGCGTCGTCAGCAAGGCGCGCGAACGCGGCATCCGGTTTACCCCGGCGACCGCGAAGTCCGGCCAGGGCGAGCGCACCGTAACCGTGGCCGTGCGGGTCGATAACCAGACCGCGCAGGCGATTTCGGTCCGCTCGGCAGTCGACGCGGTTCCAGCCGCGGCCAATCGCATCGCGGCGCTGCAACCGACCCGCTACAATCTCGGGACCGCGCGCGGTTACCAGAGCTTCGCGCGGCAGGTCGAACTGCCGAAGACCGTGCGCGACCTGAGCGTTCCCGATCTCGCGGAATTCGAACCGGCGCGCCCGGCTCGCGAAGACAAGCCCAGCCGTCTGCAGCCGCGGATCGCGCTTGAGGACAAGCAGATCGCTGGCCGATCCGAAAATACGCTCGATTCGCTCGGCGCGCAGACGGTCGATGTCGGCGGGTCGTTCCGCCTGTCGCCCAATCTCGACGTGACCGCCGGTGTCCGCCTGTCGCAGGAGCGCGAGCGGATCGACCCGCTGACCAACTCGGTGCAGGACAGCCAGGCTGTCTATGTCGGAACGCAGATTCGGTTCTGACGGCTGCGGGGTCTCGCCTCGGATCCTTTTTTCGCTCGAACCCCGCTCCGGCGGGGTTTTTCTTTGCTCGACGCTACGGCATCGCTAGTCTCCGAATCCCACATCACACCGCTGGAGGAATTGTATGAGCCGTGTCGCCATCGTCACAGGAGGAACGCGCGGGATCGGCCGGGCAATCTGCGAACAATTGAAGGCCGACGGCTTCACCGTTGTCGGCAATTACGGCGGCAATGACGAGGCTGCCAATCACTGCGCCGAAGAGCTCGGCATTCAATGTTACAAGTGGGACGTCGGCGATCACGAAGCCGCGCTGGAAGGCTGCGCCAGGGTGGCCGCAGAAGTCGGCCCGATCGACGTGGTGGTCAACAATGCCGGCATCACCCGCGATGGGACGCTGCTCAGGATGAGCTACGACGACTGGCACGATGTGATGCGCATCAACCTCGGAGGTTGCTTCAACATGGCCAAGGCGTGTTTCCCGGGCATGAAGGAGCGCGGCTGGGGACGGATCGTCAATATCGGCTCGATCAACGGGCAGGCGGGGCAATACGGCCAGGTCAATTACGCCGCCGCCAAGTCGGGCATCCACGGGTTTACCAAGGCGTTGGCGCAGGAGGGCGCGCGCTACAACATCACCGTCAACGCGATCGCGCCGGGCTATATCGATACCGACATGGTCGCCGCCGTGCCCGACAACGTGCTAGAGAAGATCGTCGCCAAAATCCCCGTCGGACGGCTTGGTCAGGCCAGCGAAATCGCGCGCGGGGTAAGCTTCCTGTGCTCCGACGATGCCGGGTTCGTCACCGGTTCGACCATGAGCATCAATGGCGGCCAGCACATGTACTGACATCGGCTTTCTCGCCGCCCCGGCTGCCGAAACCGCCCGGCCTGTTGGCAATTCGTTAACCACAGCGGGTTAGTTTTGGTTATCGAATACCACGGCGAGCGAAGGGGTCAGGTGCATTATGGCCGATACAAAGCCAGAGGTTGACGGCGGAACCTACGCGAAGAAACGCGCAGCGACCCGCAAATCCGCGATGCTGCGCATCGCCAAGGTTGTGTGCGAGGCGGGCGAATATGTCTGCCTGATCCGCGATCTGTCGGAGCTCGGGATCGGGCTCAGCTTCCTGCACGAAGCACCGCCCGAACCGCGCATCATCCTGCAGACGACCAACGGCCTGACCTACCCGCTGGAGCGTGTCTGGGCTGGCAAGCGCCAGGCCGGTTACCGGTTCGGCAGCGAGATTTCTCTCAATGATTTCCTGCACGAGGAAAGTCCTTACGAAAATCGCCCGATCCGGCTCGAAATCGCCGCGCAGGCGCGGATCACCGACGGGCGGACGATCACCCGCGTACGGCTGCTCGACATTTCGCGCGAAGGCGCCAAGTTCGAAAGCGAAGGCCTGCACCCGCAGGACCGGCTCGTCAGTTTCGAAGCGCTCGGCCTGCCGCAACGGCTCGGCCAGGTGCGCTGGCAGACAGGGACGCAGTTCGGCATGCAGTTCCAGCACCCGCTGACGATCGAAGAGCTGGCCGTGACGGCGATCCGGCTGCAACCTTTCGATCCGCGCCTGCCCGATCGGCTGGCCGGCGCGCTGGAGAATTCGCGCGCCGCCTGACCGGCTGGCAGACATCCAAGCTCAATCGATCAGATAGCCGACGACTTTCAGGCCGCTGTCCTCACGCTCGAGCGTTATCGTTTCGATCACGCCCGCGCGGTGTTCGAAATCGCTGCGGAAGCGGACAATGTGAAAGCCGCGTGGCGGTGCGTTCGCGTATTCAAACGCGATCGCCTCGCGTTTTTCGACCGTCCCCAACGGCACGCGCGCCTGCTCGGACGCGGCTATCCAGCCTGCGACAGTGTTGAGATCGCGAAACGATTTGCCTGCCGCATCAAAGCTTGCCTGCCAGTTGCCCACATCGACCAGCGCAAGCCAGGTGCGGGCGGCGCTTTCCCTCGCGGCATCGGCCTCGGCGACTGCGGGGGTGGTCACGCTGTGCGGATCGGCTGGCTCCGGGGCCAGTCCCTCCCCGAACAGCGATGAAACGACGACAAGAGCGGCAAGGATCGACATGATCGAAAGTCCTCCAATCCACAGCGCCCAGCGGGGCACCTGTCCCGGCGCCCCGGATCGAGACGCCTTGCGGGTTGAAGAAGCATCGCCTTCCGTCGCCCGACCCGCATCCCCCAAATCATCGTAGGCAGAATTTTCGGGGGTATGCGTCTCGCGTTCGAACAACATTCGCGCCGCCTCCCGGCTGCTGGTCACGTCGAGCTTGCGCCGTGCCGCGCGCAGTCGCTCGTTGATCGTATGCACCGACAGGCCGAGGTGGCTGGCCGAGGATTTCGCATCGTGCCCGCGCACGATGAGGCGCAGCGTTTCCTTCTCCTTTTCGGTGAGTTGCTCGATCGCGCGCGACATGGGCGGCCTTTTAGGCAATCCGGGGACCCGGCAGCCACCCCAAAAAACTCGTGCCGTCATTCCGCGCGCATTGTATCGCGCCATCCATGGCGACCCGCTATCATCCCCCGGTCAAGCGCTCGATCCAGATCGAAGGGCACAAGACCTCGATCAGTCTCGAGCCGATATTCTGGGACATGCTGCGCGAGGCGGCGACAAGGGAAAGCGTGCCGATCAACGCGCTGGTGGCCCGCATCGATGCCGAACGGATCAGGGCCGAGACCCCGCCCGGTCTCGCAAGCGCGATCCGGGTGTGGCTGGTGAGCCGATCCTAGTCGTCTCCGACCCGCTCGATATCGGCGCCGACCAGCTGGAGCTTTTCCTCGAGCCGTTCGTACCCGCGATCGAGGTGATAGAGCCGTCGCACCGTCGTTTCGCCCTCGGCGGCGAGCCCGGCGATCACCAGGCTCATCGAAGCCCGCAGATCGGTCGCCATCACTTCCGCGCCGGTCAGGTGATCGACTCCCTTGACGATCGCGGTTCGCCCTTCGCTGCTGACATTGGCCCCCATCCGCGCGAGTTCGGGCACATGCATGAAGCGGTTCTCGAAGATCGTTTCCTTGAGCACGCTGGTGCCTTCGGCCTTGCACAGCAGCGCCATCAGCTGCGCCTGCATGTCGGTGGCCAGCCCGGGATAGGGAGCGGTGGTGAGATCGGCAGGCTTGAGCGCGCCGTTGGTCCGGATGTCGATACCCTTGGCGTCCTCGTCGACATGCACGCCGATGCTGCGCAGCGCGTGGATCGTCGCCTGCATGTCGCTGGCCTTGGCCCCTTCGAGCCGCACATCGCCGCCGGTGATCGCTGCGGCGCAGGCATACGAACCCGCCTCGATCCGGTCGGCCATCACCCGGTAGGTCGCGCCGTGCAGCCGCTTGACCCCGTGGATCGTCAGGTCGGAGGTCCCGATCCCTTCGATCTCAGCGCCCATCGCGACCAGCAGGTTGCACAGGTCGACGATTTCCGGCTCTCGCGCAGCATTGAACAGCCTGCTGGTGCCGTTGGCGAGCACCGCCGCCATAACCGCATTCTCGGTCGCGCCGACCGAGACGACCGGAAAATCGTATTCGCCGCCGGGCAGACCGCCGTCGGGCGCGATCGCTTTGACGTAGCCCTGCGCCAGTTCGATCTCCGCCCCGAACGCTTCGAGCGCTTTCAGGTGCAGGTCGATCGGACGGTTGCCGATCGCGCAGCCGCCGGGCATCGAAACGGTCGCCTCGCCCATCCGCGCCAGCATCGGGCCGAGCACGAGGATCGACGCGCGCATCTTGCGCACCAGGTCGTAAGGCGCGACGGTCGAGGTGATCCGCGTCGCCTCCAGCGTCATCACCCGCCCGAAATCCTCGGGCCGCGTGCCCTGGATCGCGGTGGTCACCCCGAACTGGTTCATCAGGTGCTGGAACCCGTCGATATCGGCGAGCCGCGGCAGGTTGCGCAACGTGACCGGTTCCTCGGTCAGCAGCGCGCAGGGGATGAGCGTGAGCGCGGCGTTCTTCGCGCCCGAAATCGGAATCGTGCCCGACAGGCGATTGCCGCCCTTGATGATGAGTTTGTCCATGGTTTTTCGCCTTAGCGCATCGCGCATTTCGCGCAACTGACGCGCGAACCGATAGTGGACGTTGACCTTGCGAAGCGTGCACGGCACGAGGATCCGGCAAGCTGGGAGGCCGAACATGACTGCGCACAAACCGATCAAGAAAGCCGTCTTCCCGGTGGCCGGGCTGGGCACGCGATTCCTGCCTGCGACCAAGGCGATCCCCAAGGAATTGCTGCCGATCGTCGATCGCCCGCTGATCCAGTACGCGGTCGACGAAGCGCGCGAGGCAGGGATCGAGCAGATGATCTTCGTCACCGGGCGCGGCAAGACCGCGATCGTCGAGCATTTCGACGTCGCCTACGAGCTCGAAGACACGATGAAAGAGCGCGGCAAGGACATGGGCGTGCTCGAACCGACCCGCGCGACGCCGGGCGATATCATCACGGTGCGCCAGCAGGTGCCGATGGGCCTCGGCCATGCGATCTGGTGCGCACGCGCGATCGTCGGCGATGAACCCTTCGCGATCTTCCTTCCGGACGAGCTGATGATCGGCAGGCCCGGCGGCACCGGCTGCATGAAGCAGATGGTCGATGCCTACAATCAGGTCGGCGGCAACCTCATCAGCGTGCTCGAAGTGCCGATGGAAGAGGTTTCGAGCTATGGCGTGATCGACCCCGGTTCCGAGGACGGCGCGCTGACCCAGGTGAAGGGCCTGGTCGAAAAGCCGCCGCAGGCCGAAGCCCCCTCCAACAAGATCATCTCGGGCCGCTACATCCTCCAGCCCGAAGTGATGCGTGTGCTGGAAGATCAGGAAAAGGGCGCTGGCGGCGAAATCCAGCTGACCGATGCGATGGCCAGGATGATCGGCACCCAGCCGTTCCACGCCGTGACCTTCGACGGCAACCGCTACGATTGCGGCAGCAAGCTCGGTTTCGTGGAGGCGACGCTGGCGCTGGCGCTGGAGCGCGAGGACATGGGCGCCGAAGTGCGCGCGATGGCGGAAAGGTTGCTGGGTTAAGGCCCGGCGGCCTTGGCGAGACGTTCAGCGAGTCCGGCCATTTCGGCATGGAACCGATTGCTCTCCTCGTTCGGCTCGCCTTCGTTCCACAGCTCCACCAGTTCGCTGTCATCCATGACCGCTTCGAGGCTTCCACGGGCGAGCGCAATCAGTTCGGCATCCGGTTCGGCAAACCCGGCGATTTGCGCTGCAAGATCTTCGGGCAGGTCGGGATGGGCGAAACCTTTGAGCGCCGCCACGCACTCCGCAGCAACCACGATGGCACTCGCCTCGTCGACGTCGATGTAATCGGTGTTTGCCGCTTCGAACGCTCTCACCAGCACATCGGCGCCGTTCACTTCATGGACGAAATCCAGCGCCGAATCGTTCTCGAACGGTCCTGTTCCCCACGCACCCATAATGCAAAACCCCCTGATCGGCGCGAAGGCTAGTCAGGGGGAATCGCAATGTGAAGCCGCAATCGATGCGCGGTTTACTCGGCGGCTTCGTCTTTCGGATCGTCGCCCTGGACACCGAGGCCTTCGGGCGCGGCGATGTCCTTGTCGAAGGATATTTCCGACATGACTTCGCCGATCGGCTTGGACGGGTCGGCGGTCGCCGCCTGCACCAGCGTGCCGAGCGAAGAGCCGTCGAGGCCCAGCTCCTTCATCAGCCCGTCGAGTACCGGGGCCTGCGCGCGGTAGGCGAGCGCGGCCGACACCGCGTCGGTCGCAAGGTTGCCCGTGCCGCCGCCGGTGCGGCCATTGCCGCCGGAACCACCGCCGTTGGTAAGCCCGTCGACCTGCACGATCTTGATCGAATCGATCGCTTCCATTGGCTTCGCGCTTTCGCGGATGACCTCCGGCAGGACCTTGAGCAGCGCCAGCTTCGTCTGCAGGCTGATTTGATCCATCGACAGGATGTTGGCGGCTTCGTTGATCGCCTGCTGACCGGCGGCCTCGACTTCGAACCGCACCCGGTCGGCTTCGGCCTTCAGGATTTCGGCATCGGCCAGACCCTTGGCCTCGAGCCTGGCGGCTTCGGCGCGGTTGGTCGCCGCGTCCTTCTCCGCTTCGGCCTCCACCTTGATGCCGATGGCATCGCGCTCGGCCTGCTTCGCCGCTTCGATCAGCTCGATCTTCTTCTGGCGTTCGGCGATTTCGCTCTCGCGCGCGGTCGCGACCTGCTCCTCCGCAGCCACCGCCAGCGCACGCGCGGCATCGGCTTCGGCCTTGGCCTGGCTTTCCTCGCGCGACTTGTTCTGAACCGCGATCTGCTGTTCCTGCCGGGCGATCTCGAGTGCGCGCTGCTGGTCGATCCGCGCTTCCTCGACGAGCCGGTCGGCTTCGATCTGTTGCGCATCGACCTGCTTCTTGGCCTCGATCCGCGCAGCATCCGCCTCACGCTGGCGCTCGGCCTGTTCGCGGGCGATCTCGGACATTTGCGACGCCCGGCGGATTTCGACCTCGCGTTCCTGCTGGAGCCGCGCATATTCCTTGTCGCGCCCGATTTCGAAGCTGCGCGTGTCGGCTTCGAGGTTCTTGGTCTCCATCTGGACGCGGGTGTCCTGCTCGATATCGTTGCGCAGCTTCTTGCGCGCCTCGATCTGTTCGGTGAGCTTGGTCAGACCTTCGGCGTCGAACGCGTTGTTGGCGTTGAAGTGCTCGATCGAGGTCTGGTCGAGTCCGGTCAGCGAGACCGACTCGAGCTCGAGACCGTTCATCGCCAGGTCGTTCGACGAGACCTGCTGCACCTTCTGGACGAAGTCCGCGCGTTGCTCGTGCAGCTCGTTCATGCTCATTCCCGCCGCGACCGAGCGCAG
Source organism: Erythrobacter sp. JK5 (assembly GCF_018205975.1). NCBI lineage: Bacteria > Pseudomonadati > Pseudomonadota > Alphaproteobacteria > Sphingomonadales > Erythrobacteraceae > Erythrobacter > Erythrobacter sp. JK5. Next base: position 2,513,716 of record NZ_CP073577.1, read on the forward strand.
CGCGTCGACGAACTTGCCCTCGACCAGGTCCTTGAGCATTTCCGGCTGCATCGTGCGCTGGCCGAGCGTCTGCGCCGCCATGGCGATCGCACCCGCATCCGGGCGGACACGAACGTAGAACTCGGCCTTTACGTCGATCCGCAGGCGGTCGAGCGTGATCAGCGCTTCGCCGTCGCGGCGGACGACGCTGAGCACCAGCGTGTTCATGTTGACCGGCATGGTCTCGTGGAACACCGGCAGCACCAGTGCGCCGCCGTTCATCACGACCTTCTCGCCGCCCACGCCCGTCCGCACGAACGCGATCTCTTTCGACGCGCGGCGATAGAGCATCGTCATCGAAATCACGATGACGAGGAAGGCGACGAATATCACTGCCGCCCAAAGTAGGATGTCGAAGAGTTCCATTATTCCTCCTGTTGCGTGTGCGGCGCGTCAGTGGGGCTTGCCGCGCGCGGATTGCTGGGGCCCGGTTTCGGTATGATCCCGATTATTCGAGACCGAGCATTGGATTTTCATACTGCACCGCGAAGAATCTTTCGCCTTCGCGGCGCACCAGGAGGACCGTTTCCCCCTCGGCAAGAATTGCGTTCGGATCGTTGGGCTCAACCATCACGAAATGCGGATGGCCGTGCCGGTCGATCACCTTCGAGCGCGCTGGCGAACCTGCCCGCGCCGTCCCGATCTGGACCTCGGCATCGCGGCGGATCAGGCTGTCGAGGCCGACTGCGCTGGTTTCGTCCTTGGGCAGCAAGGCGCCCACGGGTCGCGCCACGATCCCGGTGACGGGCAGCGTGCCGATCGCGGCGAGCACTCCCGCGAGGCCGGTGTGCAGCGGACCTCCGGTAAGGTTGATCGCCAGCGCCTGTCCCGAAACGCCGATCGCGGCGTAGACCACCAGGAACAGAGTCAGCCAGACGAGGAGCGGCACCTTGCCGAGCCCGATCAGGCTCAGCAGACCGGCGATGAACCCGCCGCCCGAAATGGCATCCGCACCGTCGATATCCGCATCGATATCGGCGTCCATGTCGAAATCGAGATCAAGGTCGGCATCTCCGCCGAACATGTCCCCCGCGCCGATGATCTGCGCGATCGCGACGAATGCCAGAAGAGCCAGAGCCACCGCGAAGGGCATGTTATAGGCTTCGAGAATGCTCATCGAATGCCCCCTGCAATCCGCCTCGACATTCCCCTGATACGCACGATGACCCCCGCTCGATCCATGAGCAATCAATTAGCACAAGTTGCCCGAAAATAACAGGAAAATCGGACATTGTGTCGTATTAGTGCACTGATTGCGTTTTTCTTTTCGCTCAGCCCTTGTTTTATTGCGCGCGCGCCCCATATTCATAGCTTAGGCCGCCGAAATGCTGATCGGCAGGCTCTTCAATCCACCCACAAACGTGCTGTTCGCCCGCCTTGCCTCGCCTGCGGGCGCGACCGTCTCGATCCGGTCGAGCAAAGCCTCGAACAGGATCCGCATTTCGAGCCGCGCCAGGTGCAGGCCCAGGCACTGATGCGCCCCAGCCCCGAACGCGAGGTGCCGATTGGGCGAACGCGCCGCATCGAACCGCCGCGGGCTCTCGAACTGCGCAGGATCATGATTGGCCGCAACGTAATTGATCATCATCCAGTCGCCCGCCTTGATCTGCTGTCCGCCGATCTCGACGTCCTTGGCGGCGGTTCGCATGAAATGCTGCACCGGCGAGGTCCAGCGGATTGCTTCCTCGACGATGCCGGGCAGCAGCGAACGGTCTGCCCGCACCCGGGCCCATTGCTCAGGGTCGCTGGCCAGCGCCTGCATTGCGCCTGCCGTCGATGCGCTCGTCGTATCGTGCCCGGCGGTTGCGACGATGATGTAATACCCCGCCATGTCGCGCGGCGGCAGCGGCTTGCCGTCGACCGTCGCATTGGCGATGACGCTGGCGACATCGTCGGTCGGATTGGCGCGGCGATCTGCGGCAAGCTGCGCGAAGTAGTCCTCGAAGCTTTTCACCGCTCCCGCAACCAGTTGCACCACCTGTTCGGGCGTCATGTTTTCCATGCCGCTGCCCGACAGGTCGGCATCCTGCCCGCCGAACAGCTGCTGGGTCAGCATCTGCATGCGCGGCTCGTCATCGGGCGGGACGCCAAGGATCTGCATCACCACGCGGAGCGGATAGGGTCCGGAGACCTGCTTGACGAAATCGAGTTCGGGGCCAGCTGCGACCATGCGGTCGACCGTACGCCGGGCCAGTTCGCGGATTTCGCCTTCGAGCCGCGCGAGATTGCGCGGCATGAACCAGTCCTGCGTCAGCTTGCGGTATTTCGGGTGGATCGGCGCGTCGAACACCACCAGCGAATCGACCAGAATGTTCGAACCCGTCGCCGCGCGGCTGAACGCGGTCGCCTGCCGGGTCGCAAAGACCACCGGTTTGGGATTGTTGAGGAAAGTGGCATTGTCCTTCGAAATCCGCATCACGTCATCGTAGCGGGTGACGAGCCAGAACGGTTCGAACGAATCGTCTTCGGCGACGACCTTCGCGACCGGCGAATCCTCGCGGAGCCGGTCGAACGTATCGAGCAGCCCGTTCCATTCGGCGTAGGATTCGGGTGCGATCACCTGGCGCGCCACATCGCTCGGCAGGGTAGCAGGAGCGCCCGCCATCAGGCGCTCTCGCTCGCCTTCGCAGCGTACTCGTCGCGCAGCTCGCGCTTGTAGAGCTTGCCGTTCGCCTCACGCGGCAGGTCGGGCCGGAAATCGAACAGCTTGGGCATCTTGATCCGCGCCAGCTGCGGGGCAAGATAATCGCGCAATTCCTTCTCGAACGCGTCGCCTGCCTCGCTCATGTCGATCGGCTGAACCACGGCAACCACCTTTTCGCCGAGGTCGGGATCGGGCGCGCCGATCACTGCTGCGTCCATCACCTTGTCGTGACTCACCAGCAGGTTCTCGATCTCCTGCGGGTAGATATTGACGCCGCCCGAAATGATCATGTGGCTCTTGCGATCGGTGAGATAGAGATACCCGTCCGTGTCGAGATGGCCGATATCGCCCAGCGTCATCCAGCCCTTGGAATGCATCGCCTCGGCGGTCTTTTCGGGATCGTTGTGATAGGTCGGCAGCAGCGCGTTCTCGAAATAGATCAGTCCGTCCGTGCCCGCCGGCACCTCCTCGCCGTCCGGACCGCAGACGTGCACCGTGCCGTAGATTGCCTTCCCGACCGAGCCGGGATGCGCGAGCCAGTCGGCAGCGCCGATCATCGTCATGCCGATCCCTTCGGAGCCCGCATAATACTCGTTCACGATCGGCCCCCACCATTCGATCATCTCGCGCTTGATCGGCACCGGGCAGGGCGCGGCGGCGTGGAGTGCGCGTTTGTGGCTCGACAGGTCGTACCGGGTCCGGATCGCCGGATCGAGCTTGAGAAAGCGCACGAAATGGGTCGGCACCCACTGGCTGTCGGTGACCTTGTATTTCTCGATCGCGGCAAGCGCACCTTCGGGATCGAATTTCTCGAGAACGATCAGCGTCGCGCCCAGCCGTTGCGCCGCGGCGCACCAGGCAAGCGGAGCCGCGTGATAGAGCGGGGCGGGCGAGAGATAGACCATCGATCCGTCGGTGGGCATCCCCGCCCCCATCGTTGCCAGTCCCAGGAACGGGATGAGCGCCTGCGGATCGGGGTCCTCGGGCGGGGCGGGGCGGATCCCCTTGGGCCTGCCGGTCGTGCCCGAACTGTAAAGCATCGTCGCGCCCGCGCGCTGGTCCGCGATCGGCTCGGCAGGATGCTGCGCCAGGGCCGCGTCGAAGCCTTCCGGTCCGTCTTCTCCGGCAATCAGCACCTCCAGGTCGGGGCATTCCTTGCGAATATCCGCCATCACACCGTCGAACATGCGCGAGGTGATGAGCAGCTTCGCACCGCTGTCGCGCAGGATGTAAACGATTTCAGGCGCGGTCAGCCGGGTCGAGATCGGAACCAGCAGGGTGCCTGCGCGCTGCGATCCCCAGACCAGCGTGAAATACTCGATCCGGTTTTCGAGCAGCACCGCGAAGGCGTCATCGGGCGCCAGTCCGCGCGCGCGCAGCAACTGGGCGAAGCGGTTCGCGGCATCGTCCATTGCGCGATAGGTCATCTGCCGTCCCGATCCCGCCATGATGACGGCGGGATGATCCGGTCGGTTCGCGGCATGGGCGATCGGATGCAGGCTCATTCAAATCTCCCGTCCAGCCTCCAGCCTGATCCGGCCGGGCTGTTTCTCTCGGGAGAAACCTAGCGGGGTGCCCCCGCCTCGCAAGTGAAATCGGATCGCGCGAGGAGCGAGGCAGCAGCACACAAAAAAGGCGGCGGGAAAACCCGCCGCCCAAACTCGGACACCCTCTCCAATGTCCGACCCGCTTCCAGGCGGGTAAACTCTTGCGGAGCTCAGTCGCCGCCCTGCCCGGTCAGCTGCTCATTGGCAGCAACCCGAGGCTCGCGATCCACCATATAGGGAATCGGGTTTACTGCAACCCCGTCGACACGCACCTCGTAATGAAGATGCGGACCGGTCGATCGCCCGGTCGAACCGACGTAACCGATCAGGTCGCCTTTGCGCACGCGCTCGCCGGCAGCAACCGCCAGGCGCGACAGGTGCGCGTAGCGCGTTTCGAGGTCCGCGCCATGATCGATGCTGATGTAAAGGCCGTAGCTCGAAAACCAGTCGGCGCGTTCGATCACGCCGTCGGCGGTGGCATAGACCGGCGTTCCGGTCGGCGCGGCGAGATCGACACCCTTATGCCGTGCGCGCCGCTTGAGCACCGGATGATCGCGCATCCCATAACCGCTGGTCATCACCGAACCGGCCAGCGGCATGCGAGACGGAATCGCTACGATCGCCCGCTCCACCGGAGCGTCCGGCCCGGCCTTGTCGAGCGCCACCCAGGTGGCGAACAGTTCGCGAAACTTCTTGTCGCCGGTGGCCAAAGTGCCGCCCTGCGCTTCGCGGATCGGTTCGGCCACATCCGCTGCGGCTGCGTTGGAAGACGAATTGGCGAGTACGGGACTCGCCGCCATCAAAGTCGCGGCAGCGAATAACGCGCCTGCGAGTTTGGAAAACTGCCGCTGAAAAAGCGTGCTCATATCTGACCCGGTCCCATCCATGCGGCGTTGTTCGCCTGCCAATATCGATCGAAGCGATAGGATTTGCCGACGTAGCAACCGTCGCAAAAGCCCAGTTCGCCTCTAGTCGAACTGGCCCCAAGACCTGCCAGATCGTGCGTGGAGACACCTATCCGGGTGATTCGTTAATGCGCAATATCTGCGTAAAATCCGCGCGACAGACCGGCTGCAAGACGGGCTGAGTCGTTGAATGGCGGCTTAATCGCTCCCCTGAAATGCGCGCGAACAAGCGATTTCCAGAGGGTTTCGGGTGATTCTCCCACGTGCTCAGAAATCCTCAAAAAGTGCTTGGTTCCGAATCGAACGTGGTTAATTTCATCGTCAAGGATGCGGGCGAGAATTCTTGCGCCATGCCGATCGCCGGCACCCGCTACCCGCTCCAGCGTCGCGGGCGTCACGTCGAGTCCCCGCGCCTCCAGAACCATCGGCACCACCGCCAGCCGGGCGGCGACATCGTGCCGGGTCTCGTGCGCGGCCTGCCACAGGCCGCCATGCGCCGGGAGCGCACCGTAATGGCTGCCGAGACGCTCGAGCTTGCGCGCCAGCAGTGCAAAATGCATCGCCTCGTCGGCGGCGACCGAGAGGAAGTCACTGGTAAATTCTTCGCCCATCTCCGCGCCGAACCGTCCCGCCATGTCGAGCGCGAGGTCGATCGCGACGAATTCGATATGCGCGAGCGAATGCCACAGCGCGATGCGTCCTCGTTCGGAACCGAACTTGCCGCGTTTGGGCATCCGGTTGGGCGGCAGGAGCTCGGGGCGGTCGGGCCGCGCCGGTTCGTCGGGCATCGGCGTGTCGAAAACCGGTGCCAGCTCGCGCCGACGCCAACGCCGCGCCACGTCGCGCGCGGCGAAACACTTGGCACGCGGCTGGCCGGTCAACAGCGCGGTGCGGATCGCGGAAGCGACGGATTGCATGCTGCCGGTCAGAGCGCCTTCGCCGCAGCGAGTACCTCTTGGGCGTGGCCCTTGACCTTCACCTTGTTCCATACCTGCGCGATCGTGCCGTCGGCATCGACCAGGTAGGTGGTGCGGACCATTCCCATGTAGGTCTTCCCGTACATCTTCTTTTCGGTCCAGATGCCGAGCGCGTCCGACAGGCCCCCTCTTCGGCGTCGGTCGCCAGCGGAGTCTCGAGATCGTGCTTGGCGATGAAGTTCTGGTGTTTCCGGGCGCTGTCCTTCGACACGCCGAGCAATTCGACACCGGCGGCGTCGAAATCGCTTTTGAGCGCGGTAAAGTCCTTGGCTTCGGTGGTGCAGCCGGGCGTGTTGTCCTTGGGATAGAAGAACACGACCAGCTTCTTGCCCCTGAAATCGGACGGTGTGACCGTGCCGCCATCGGGGGTCTCCATGGCAATGTCGGGCATCGCATCGCCGGCACCGGGGAAGTCGCTCATCATTCAGCTCCGTTCATTCGTCGTTGTCGTCTGTTACCGAGAGCGGTTGACCCAGAATTGCGTTCCATATTCCGGCAACACACTGCCGCGCCTCGCCAAGCGCTCGCAAGAGATCATCGTAGCCGGCGCTGCCGCACGCCTTCGCCATCGCGCGCGCGGCGCTCGCCGGCGGCTCCGCCCCGCCGGGGGCGAGCAGCCGCCCCGCGACCAGCATCCGCGCCATCAGGTCGTGCGCGGCCATCGCCCCCTCGGGCAGCTTTCCGGCGGCGACAAGGCCCGAGACCGCCTGCTGCAGATCGGGATCGAGTGCTTCGGGATGCGCCTGCGCCAGTTCCGCACCGTCGCGCAATTGCAGGAAATGGACCGCAAATTCGAGATCGACGAGACCGCCGCGCAGCAGCTTCACGTCGAGCGGTCCGCCCGGAATCTTGTGCTTGGCAATTTCGCCGCGCATCGTCAGCACCGCTTCGCGCAGTTCGTCCGGATCGCGCCGCTGGCGCAGCACATCGGCCATGATCGCCTCAAGCTCGGATCGTGCCGCTGCCGATCCGACCAGCACCCGCGCCCGTGCCAGCGCCATGTGCTCCCACGTCCACGCCGCCTCGCGCTGGTATTTGGCAAAGGCTTCGCAGCTCACCGCCAGCGGCCCCTGGTTGCCTTGCGGTCGCAGCCGGGTGTCGACCTCGTAGAGGGCACCCTGCGCGGTCGGAACCGAAAGCGCCGCGCTGACCCGGCTCGCGAGCCGGTTGAAGTAGTGCGTTGCCCCGAGCGGGCGGTCACCGTCGGACTGCGCGGCAAATCCGCCGGTGAACAGATAGATGATGTCGAGGTCCGATGCGTGGGTGAGCGCGCCCCCTCCCAATCGCCCCAGGCCCAGCACCAGCAATTCGTTGCCGTCGATGCGTCCGTGAACGCGCTCGAACTCGCGCACGGTCTCGCGCGCGGCAAACTGCAGCCCGGCTTCGGCAACGCGGGAAAGTGCGCGTGCAATCTCGCGCGGATCGGCGAGCCCCTCGATCAGTTGCACGCCGAGGGTGAAGCGCAACTCGCCGGTCACCACGCGAATGCTGTCGAGCACCGCCTCGTAATCGCCGCGCGCCGCGTGCGTTTCCATCTGCGCGAGAATGTCGTCGACCGTTCCCGGCAATTCGAGCGCGTTGCGATCGAGCAGGGTGTCGAGCAATTCGGGGCGACGCCCGATCTCGTCGGACAGCGACGGTGCCAGCGTCAGGGCGGCGATCAGCCGATCGAGCAGCGCCGGGCGGGCATCGAGCAGCCGGAACAGCGCGATCGCCGACGGCGCGCGTTCGAGGATGCTTTCCCACCGCGCCAGCGCGCGCGGCGGATCGTCGCTGCCGGCCATCGCTTCGAGCAGCGCGGGAAGCAGCCGGTCGAACGCTTCGAGCGCCTGCGGGCTGCGCAGCGACTGGAAACGCCCGTCGCGCCACGCTTCGATCCGGCTGGCCAGCTGATCCGGATCGTCGAAACCGAGTTCGCGGAGCCGCTCGGCGAGCGCGGTCGGTTCCGGCGCGGGCGGCGGCGCGGGCGCGGATGCGCCAATCATGTCTTCGTAGATCGATCCGCTGCGGTTGGTCAGCTCGGTCAGTTCGTCCAGCAGGGCTCCGCCGTCCGCGAGTCCCTCGAGCCGGGCGACACCATCGAGCGCGTCGCCGCCCGGCAGGCTGTGGGTCTGCCGGTCGTGAACCATCTGCAGGCGGTGCTCGATCACCCTTAGCCGGTCGTAGCTTTCGCCCAGCACGTGCGCGTGGAGCGGCTCGATCTGCCCGGCAAGCGCCAGCGCATTGAGCGCATCGCGGGTGCGCCTGACGCGCAGCGACCGATCGCGTCCGCCGTGGATCAGCTGGTGCGTCTGCGCGAAGAACTCGATCTCGCGGATGCCGCCGCGCCCGCGCTTCACGTCGAAACCAGAGGCGGGATAGAGTACGCCCTGATAGTTCTCGCGGATCCGAACGGTGAGCGCGCGGATTTCCTCCACCGCCCCGAAATCGAGCTGGCTGCGCCACACGAACGGGCGGATCGCGGCCAGAAATGCATTCCCGGCTTCGATGTCCCCTGCCGCCGCCCGCGCCCGGGTGAACGCCGCGCGTTCCCACGCCAGCGCCTGCCCCTGGTAATGCGCCAGAGCGGCTCCGCGCGGGACGACCAGCGGGCTGATCTCGCTCGCCGGGCGCAGCCGCAGATCGACCCGCAACACGTATCCTTCGGCGGTGTTTTCCGACAGCAGCTTGACGATCCGCCGGGCATAGCGCTGCGCCGCGTCGCCAGGATCTTCGCCCGGCCGCCGGGCAAGAGTATCAGGATCGTAAAGGAATATCGGGTCGATATCCGACGAATAGTTGAGCTCGCCAGCGCCCTGCTTGCCGAGCGCGAGGGCGATGAAGCCTGTCGTGCTGTCCTGATCGGTACGCTCTGCGATCGCCGCGCGGATCGCGCGGTCGAGTGCGCGGTCGGCGAAATCGGTCAGTTCGCGCACCACGCGATCCAGCGAGAACGCTCCCGCGAGATCGCCAATCGCGACCGTGGCGGCAAGCGCCAGCCGTTCGCGGCGCAGCGCGACGTCGATCTCTTCGGCGTCGCTGGCGCGCCGCCCCCATTGCAGCGCCGCTTCCGCATCTCCTCCGGCCAGCAACCCGGCGAGGTCCGGCTGGCGCTCAAGCGCGCGCGCGAGGAACGGCGCATGCGCCCGCGCCCTCTCGATCGCTCCGGTCCAGTCCGCGTCGCGTGTGTTGTCCATGGTGCTTCTCTTGCAGCGGCCCCGATGCTCTGCAAGAGAAGCGCGCAGCATATTTGGACGAGAGGACTATTCCGATGATCACACGCGCATTCGGCCTTGGGGCCGTTCTCGCGGGCGCGCTCGCGCTGGCGGGCTGCGACGGCATGATGCCGGGCGGCGACACCGCTGCCGAACTCGACATACCCGAAGTCGAAGCCGGCGACCTTTCGGTCGAGACGATGAAGGACATCACCCGCACGCTGTCGAGCGACGAATTCGACGGCCGCATGCCGGGAACCGAAGGCGAGGCCAAGACTGTCGCCGTGTTGACCGAACGCTTCGCAGCCGCCGGGCTGCAGCCGGGCAACGGAGACAGCTGGGTACAGGAAGTGCCGCTGGTGGAAATCACCAGCAAGAACCAGGCACCGCTCACCATCACCAATGGCGAAACCGATCTGGTCTACGATTTCGGGTCCGAGTGGGTCGGAGTGACCTACCGGGAAGACGCCCGCACGCAGCTCGCCAACAGCGAGATGGTGTTCGTGGGCTACGGCATCAACGCGCCCGAACGCGGCTGGAACGATTACGAAGGCGTCGACGTGAAGGGCAAGACGGTCGTGATTCTCGTCAACGATCCCGACTACGAAACCGAAGGGCTGGAAGGCACCTTCAACGGCCGCGCGATGACGTTCTACGGTCGCTGGACCTACAAGTATGAGGAAGCCGCCCGGCAAGGCGCGGCTGCCGCGCTGATCGTGCACGACACCGAACCGGCCAGCTATGGCTGGAACGTGGTCGAATCCTCGTGGACCGGCCCGCAGGCCTATCCGCAGCGCGGCGACAATGCCCCGCCGATGACGATGGTGAACGGCTGGGTCCAGAAAGACGTCGCGCGCGAGATCCTCGCCGCCGCCGGGCAGGATCTCGACACGCTGACCGCCGCCGCCAAGACCGAGAAATTCGAAGCCGTCGAACTCGGCATGACTGCCTCGACCAGCTTCGAAAACGACATGCGCAGCTTCACCTCGCAGAACGTGATCGGCATCCTGCCGGGCAGCGAGCGCCCGGACGAATATGTGCTCCACACCGCGCACTGGGACCACCTGGGTCGCTGCACCGCCGCGCCGGATGGCGACGACATTTGCAACGGAGCGGTCGACAACGCCACCGGCACCGCCGCGCTGGTCGCGCTCGCCGAAGCGCATGCCAAGGCCGGAGCGCCCAAGCGCAGCCTCGTGTTTCTCGCGGTGACGGCCGAGGAATCGGGCCTGCTCGGGGCGTATTACTACGCTTCCAACCCGGTCTTTCCGCTCGATCAGACGGTCGGCGGGATCAACATGGATGCGTTCCTGATCGCGGGCCCCGCCAAGGACGTCACCGTGGTCGGGCCGGGCAAGTCGCAGCTCGATGCCTTCCTCGAGGCCGCGCTGGTGGCCGACGGGCGGGTGGCGACGCCCAACCCCAATCCGGAAGCGGGGTATTACTATCGTTCCGATCACTTCGCGTTCGCCAAGCAGGGCGTGCCGATGCTCTACCTCGACGGCGGCGAAGACCTGATCGAGGGCGGACGCGAGGCCGGGCAGGCGGTTTCGGCGGACTACCGCGAAAATCGCTATCACGGGCCGAAGGACGAATTCGACGAAAGCTGGGACTGGTCTGGCGTCATGGCCGACCTGCAGCTGTTCTATCGCATCGGCCGGATGATGGCGGAAAGCACCAGCTGGCCGAGCTGGAACGAGGGCGACGAATTCCGCGCCACCCGCGATGAAAGTTGCGCCAGCGCCGACACCGGGTGCTGATCCGGCCTCGACCGGACGAACAGGGCGATCCATGGCGGTCCTGATGCCACCCGAATGGGCGCCGCAGGACTGGCTGTGGATCGGCTTTCCGCATCTGGCCGAAGAGTGGCCGGGCATGCTCGAGCGCGCGCAGGAACAGATCGCGGCGTTCGCCAGTGCGGTGACCGATAGCGGCCAGCAGGTGCGACTGCTGGTCCGCGACGAAGCCAACGCAGCGCGGGCGCGTGCGCTGGCCAGCGAAGCCGTTACGCTCGAGCGGCGCGTGTACGGCGACATCTGGCTGCGCGACACCGGGCCGCTGGTGGTGTTCGACGATGGCCAGCGCGCGGCGCGACAGTTCGGCTTCAACGGCTGGGGCGGCAAATACCTGATGCCCGGCGACCGGACTATCGGCGCAGACCTGGCGCACGATGCGGGCCTGGCGGGCGAAACTTCGGCGATGGTCCTCGAAGGCGGCGCGGTCGATGGCGACGGCACCGGGCTGGTCGCGACCACCGAGCAATGCCTGCTCAATCCCAATCGCAATCCGCAGCTGGGCCGCGGCGAGATCGAAGCGGAGCTGCATCGCATGCTCGGCTTCGACCGCGTGTTGTGGTTCGGTGACGGACTGATCAACGACCATACCGATGGCCATGTCGACAATCTCGCCCGGTTCGTCGCGCCCAACCGGCTGGTGGTGCCCGAGCAGACCGGACCGGACGATCCCAACGCCGCGATCTACGACGACGCGGCACTGCGGGCGCAGGCCGCCGGAGTCGAAGTCGTGCGCATCCCTTCGCCCGGCCTCGTCACCCGCGAAGGCCAGGTCGAACCGGCCAGCTATGTCAATTTCGCGATCACCACGCATCTGGTCGTCGTCCCGACCTTCGGTTCGGCGCACGATGAAGCGGGCGTGGCGGCAATTGCGGAATTGTTTCCCGACCATGCGACGATCGGCCTGCCCGCCGATGCGGTGCTGGCCGGAGGAGGGGGGTTCCACTGCGCCAGCCAGCAGATGCCCGCTGTCCGACCCCGACCCTGAATTAAGCCTTCGTTAGCATTTGCAGGCGATCATCATGCGCCATGAGCAAGGCCATCGCCCTGTCCCTGAGCACCTTCGAGGTCGCACGCCAGCGTCGGCTTGATATCCTGCGCAGCGCGATCGTGCTGGGCTGCGGCGCCGCGCTTATCCTCGCCGGGCAGGCGACGCCGCTCTAGAGCAGGCGCCACAGCGCGCCCAGCGCGGCTCCGGCCAGCACGAGTCCGACGCAGCTTCGCCAGACCGGATCGCCGATGCGGCCCGAAACGATCGTGCCCAGCCGGTTTCCGATCAGGATAACCGGCAAAAGGGCGAGCGCCAGTATCGCCAATTCGACCCGCACCAGCCCCATCAATCCTCCGGCAAGCAGCGCGACCCCCGCAGCGATCGTGAAAATCAGCAGCATCGACGCCTTGATGGTCGCACGCGGCAGCGCCCTTCCCGCGTAATACGGGACGACCGGCGGCCCCGGCATTCCGGCATAGCCGGTCATCAATCCGGAGATCATGCCGACAGCGCCGGTCGCAATCCTGCCCGGCACTTCGGCGGCGCGGCGCGGCAACAGGATCGCGAGGAAAGCCGAGAACGCGATCAGCGCGATCACGAGCCGCGCCAGGTCTGCGCTGGTTGCGGCGAGCGCCAGCAATCCCACCGGTGTCGTCAGCACGACGATCCCCGAAATCGCCCACGCGGTGCGTTCCGCCTCGCGGATGAGGCGCCGAATCTCAAGCGCGCCGATCATCAGCGACAGAAAATTGCCGAGCATGACCGCCTCGACCGGAGAGAGCGCCAGCGCGAGGACCGGCACCAGCAGGATCGCCATGCCGAAGCCGGTCAGGCCGCGAACGAACGACGCGCCGAGCGCTGCCAGCACTGCCACCGCGATCTGCGGCACGGCGAACGCGGCCAGCGATTCCATCGCGGTACGAGACTAGCGCAGGTCGGGCGGGGTTGCTTCCGCCTTCAGCAGTGCAATCGCCTCGTCCAGCGGCAGGACCCGCTGCTCCTTCTCTCCGAGCGTGCGCATCGCCACGGTGCCTTCCTCGGCTTCGCGCTTGCCGACCACCAGCAGGTGCGGGACCTTGGCGAGCGAATGCTCGCGCACCTTGTAGTTGATCTTCTCGTTGCGCAGGTCGCTTTCCACGCGAATCCCCGCAGCCTCCAGCTTGGCGACGGCGTCCTTCGCGTAGTCATCCGCATCCGAAACGATGGTCGCGACGACCGTCTGCACCGGCGCAAGCCACGCTGGCAGGCGGCCGGCATAGTGCTCGATCAGGATGCCGATGAAGCGCTCGTAGGAACCGAAGATCGCGCGGTGCAGCATGACCGGGCGGTGCTTGTCGCCATCCTCGCCCACGTAAGTTGCGTCGAGCCGCTCGGGCAGCACGCGGTCGCCCTGGATCGTGCCGACCTGCCAGGTCCGCCCGATCGCATCGGTGAGGTGCCATTCAAGCTTGGGCGCATAGAACGCGCCTTCGCCCGGAAGCTCTTCCCAGCCGAATTCCTCGTTCATCATGCCCGCCTCTTCGACGGCGTCGCGTAGCTCCTGCTCGGCCTTGTCCCAATCGGCGTCGGTGCCGAGCCGCTTTTCAGGGCGCAGCGCGAGTTTGATCGCAAACTTGAAGCCGAAATCGGCATAGACCTCGGATGCGAGCTGGCAGAAGCGGCGCACCTCTCCGACCACCTGATCCTCGGTGCAGAAGATGTGGGCGTCGTCCTGCGTGAACTGGCGCACGCGCATGAGGCCATGAAGCGCGCCGTGCGGCTCGTTGCGGTGGCAGCAGCCCATCTCGCCCAGCCGGATCGGCAGGTCGCGGTAAGACGTGATGCCCTGTTTGAACACCAGCACGTGCGCGGGGCAATTCATCGGCTTGATCGCCATCCAGTCGGCATCATCGGCCACTTTCGGAGCCTCGGACGCTGCGCCCGTGTCATCCACATCGGGCACGATATCGGGCACCGCGAACATGTTCTCGGCGTATTTCCCCCAGTGGCCGGACTGCGTCCATTGGCGCACATCCATCAGTTGCGGCGTCTTGATCTCGCGATAGCCGCCGCCGTCCATCTTGCGGCGCATATAGGCTTCGAGCTCGCGCCAGATGCGATAGCCCTTGGGATGCCAGAAGACGCTGCCATGCGCCTCTTCCTGCAGGTGGAACAGGTCCATCTCGCGGCCCAGCTTGCGGTGATCGCGCTTGGCCGCTTCCTCCAGCCGCATGAGATGCTGGTTGAGCTGCTTCTTGTTGAGCCAGCCGGTGCCGTAGATGCGCGTGAGCTGCGCGTTGCGCTGGTCGCCGCGCCAGTATGCCCCGGCGGTGCGCATCAGCTTGAAGGCCTGCGGGTCGAGCTTGCCGGTGCTTTCGAGATGCGGTCCGCGGCACATGTCGAGCCAGTCGTCACCCGACCAGTAGACCGTCAGCTCCTCGTTTTCGGGCAGTTCCCTGGCCCATTCGGCCTTGAACGCCTCGCCATCGGCTTCCCACTTCGCAATCAGGTCCTCGCGCGACCAGACTTCGCGGCGCAGCGGTTTGTCTGCCTTGATGATCTCCCGCATCTTTTCCTCGATCGCGGGGAGATCGTCCATGCCGAACGGCTCGCGAGAAGCCGGGGCCATCACGTCGTAATAGAAGCCGTCGTCGGTCGCCGGACCGAAGGTGATCTGCGTGCCCGGCCACAACGCCTGCACGGCTTCGGCGAGGATGTGCGCGTAATCGTGGCGCACCAGTTCGAGCGCGTCGGCTTCGTCCCTGGCGGTGATCAGCGCCAGCTCCGCATCGCCTTCGAACGGGCGACCGAGGTCGCGCACTTCGCCATCAACCCGGGCCGCGAGTGCCGCCTTGGCGAGGCCGGGGCCGATCGCGGCGGCGACGTCCGCCGGCGTCGAACCGGGTTCCATTTCGCGCACCGATCCATCGGGCAGGCTGATCTTGAGCAGTTCCGTCATCGAACTCTTCCAATTCCTTTGCCGCGCCCATTGCACAGAGCGGCGCGCGCTTGAAGAGCAGCGTTCTGTTTCTCGTCGATTTCAGGAGGACGCTGCGCCACCCGAAACCCAAAGTCCGGGGCGCGGCGACAGTTGCGACTAACGCGCGACCGACCGTCCCCGGACATCCGAGGTCGTAGTGGTCGTAGTCGTGGTCAGCAGCTTGGCCATGAGGCCCAGATAGCGAGCAAGCGTGCAAATGTCATTAGCGGCGCGCCATGGACCGGCAAGCGGAAAGCACCCGCTCCATTATGGAAAGTTTGCTTGACAGACACGTGAATCGATGACAAGTGTCCTTTCCATAATTGAAAGGGAGCTTGATATGGAAGATGTTGCGGTGAAGCGCGCTGGACAGAAGGTTGGCCTTGGCTCCGGGCTTGGCGGCGCGAGCCTGGGCATTATCTTTGCGCTCTGGACAAGCGAGGCGATAGACACGCCGACATTCCCCCTCCTATTGGCAATTCCAGCCGCGCTCTTTGCGCTCGCTTTGCGCAATCTCGCCAGTCTGAGGAAGGGGGGACTGAGTTCCCCGGCTACGTGGCGCTATCTCCGGGATTTCTTTGCCAGCATCGCGGTTTACATGCTCGGGCTTGGCATCGCGATCTGGCTCTGGAACAGCATTCCGGGCGCGCGCGGCTTTGCGCTTCCTATCGCCCTGCTGCCCACCTTGCCGACCTTTGCGATGGTCTATGTAATGGCGCGCTACCTCGCCGAAGAAAAGGACGAGTATCTGCGTTACCGCACAACCCAGGCAGCTCTGGTCGGGCTGGGATTCGTGCTCGTGCTCGGCAGTTTCTGGGGTTTCATGGAGACCTTTGGGGTGGTTCCAAACATCTGGGCGTGGTGGGTCGTGCCAGTCTGGGCGATAGGCTTCGGGATCGGGCAGACCTGGCTCACGCAACGAGACAACGCGGCAGGGGACGATTCGTGAAGAACCGCCTCAAGGTCCTGCGCGCCGAGCGCGACTGGTCGCAGCAGGACCTCGCCGACCGGCTCGGGGTGTCGCGCCAGAGCGTGAACGCGATCGAGAAGGGCCGCTACGACCCCTCGCTGCCGCTCGCCTTCAGCATCGCCGAAGTATTCGAATTAGCCATCGAGGAAATCTTCAGCCGCGACTAGATGTCGAGCGCGTGCGATCCGGCTTCGCTCGAAACCCGTTTGGTGCCAGCAAGCCTGGTCGAACGCTGACGGATACTCTCGACGAAGCGGAACTCGGTGGTCGCGCGCTCGGGCGTCAGTTCGACCGCCATGTAGCCGCGCTGCGAGGTGTCGGCCCATTTGAGCTGTTCGTTGGCGCTCACCGCGGCGGCCGCGAAATCGGCAGGAGGGATCGTCGCGACCGAGCGTTCCAATCCCGGTGAGGTCACGCCCGGAACTCCGAACTCCACGCCGGCCTTTGTCCCTTCGTAATCGAGCTCGAACGCCCAGCCATTGTGCGTATCGCCCGCCAGCACCAGCAGGTTGGCATCGGCCTCCAGAGCGCCCGTCAGCACCCGCGCGCGCGCCGCCGGATACCCGTCCCACGCATCCATGTTGGCGGGCAGGCCGACCTGGCTGGCGAGGGAGGCTGCGATCAGCCGCTGGCGGATCCAGTCGGGCAGCCCATCGCCCAACCCGTCGACGATGCTGGATGGCGTGCGCAGATTGCCCATCAGCACCTGCTGCACCAGCACCTGCCACGTCGTTCCGCCCGCTTTCGATGCCGCCAATCCTTCAGCCAGCCATGCCTCCTGTGCCGCGCCGAGCAAGTGCCGCTCGGGTCCATCCAGTCGCCATTTTTGAACCTGACCAGCGCCTCAAGCGCGGCCTGCGGATTGGTCTGCCCTTCGAGAACCTTGCCCAAATCGAGCTGCCGGTCGCGCCCTTCGAGCCGGGTGTCGAGCCGAAACAGGGTCGCCAGATCTCCGATGTCATAAGTCGCATAGGGCTCATCCGAGACCGGCATCCATTCGCGGTAGACCTGTTTGGCAACGGCCTTGCGCACCGCCCATTCGCCCTCGGTTTCCGGCTGGTGGTTCTGCGCGCCGTCGCGCCAGCTGTCGTTCGCGCTTTCGTGGTCGTCCCACACGCTGATCATCGGCAGCACCTGGTGCAGCCGCTGCAGGTCGGGATCGGCGCGATAGGTGGCGTAGCGCAGCCGGTAATCGGTCAGCGCGACGATCTCGGTGTCGGGATACAGGGGACGAGCGGGGTTGGCCTCGGCCGGGCCGGGGTAATTGTCTCGCCCGTATTCGTAGATGTAGTCGCCGAGATGCACCGCGAGGTCGCAATCGTTGGCTTCGGCGGCATGGGCGTAGGCGTTGAACCAGCCGAACCCGAAGTTCGCGCACGAGAATACCGCCATGCGGAATCGTTGGCTCGGCCCCTGCGGAAGAGTGCGCGTGCGACCGACCGGGGAAGCGGTTCCATCGGGCGCGACGAAGCGGAAGTAATACCAGCGATCCGCCGCGAGACCCCCGGCCACGGCCTTCGCGCACCAATCGCGCTCTGGCGATGCGGCGACCTGACCTTGCGCCACGGTGCGCACGAAGTCTTCGCTCTCCGACACCTGCCAGTCGAGCGTGGTCTCGGCCCCGGCCACGTAGCGGGTCCACAGCATCACGCTGTCCGACTGCGGTTCGCCGCTGGCGACCGAATGGGTGAAACCGCTGCCGAAGCTGCGCGCCACTGCCGGAGCGGATGCCAGCGCCGCAGAAGCGCCAGCAAGCGAGAACAGCCCGCGCCGGGTCAGCGCGGAAGCAGGTCGGGTCGGAAGGCCAGACGGGTCGTTCTTGATCATGGCGGTGGTCTGGTCCTTCCCGGTGTCGAAACTGTGACAGGTCTTGCGCAGCGCAGCCTAGCACAGGCATGAACGCACGCATGAGCGAAGTTGCGTTTCACGAAATGCCGGACGGTCGGCTGATCGCCTATCGTCTTGCGCAGGGAGCCGGGCCGGTCCTGGTATTCCTGCCCGGCTACATGTCGGACATGGCAGGCGGCAAGGCGACGGCGCTGTTCGAGGAGGCGCAAACGAGGGGACGCGCCTGCCTGCTGCTCGATTATTCGGGGTGCGGGCAAAGCGCGGGCGACTTCGCCGACGGCACGCTGTCGCGCTGGCGCGACGAGGTGCTCGGGTTGATCGCGACGCACACGTCGGGCCCGGTCCTGCTGGTCGGCTCGTCGATGGGCGGCTGGCTGATGCTGCTGGTGGGCGAGGCGCTGGCGGACCGCCTGGCAGGCATGATCGGCATTGCCGCCGCACCGGATTTTACCCGATGGGGCTATTCCGACGGGCAGCGGGCGATCCTGGCGGTCGGCGAGACGATCCATGAGGACAATCCCTACGGCCCCGAACCGACACCCACGCATCCGGGCTTCTTCGCTGACGCCGAAACGCATCTGAAGCTCGGCGGGACCATCGCGATCGATTGCCCGGTGCACCTGCTCCACGGCCAGCGCGACGCGGACGTGCCGTGGGAAACGAGCGTGAGGCTCGCATCGTCGCTGCGTTCGGGCGCGGTTCAAGTGACCCTGATCAAGGACGGCGATCACCGCCTGTCGCGCGATTCCGATATCGCGCGGCTGAAGGCGGAGGTCGCCCGCTTCTATTCCACGGACACGCCCTGACATGTCGATGCTCCTCGCTCTCCTGCTGCAAGTCGGCCCTCATGCCGGCACCGACACCCTGCCCGACCCTCACGACGCATTGCGCGACCGCGCCCCGCGCGAAACGGCGCTCGAGCCGCCCGTCGATCCGACCAGCCAATGGTTGCAGACCTGCCTCGACCTGCTCGACGAGGATGCCTCGCGCGCGCACACGCTGGCGCAGATCCGCCGCAACGAGGCAAGCGGAGCCGACCGGGTGATCGCCAACCACTGTCTCGGCCTCGCCGCGACCGAACTCGGCCTGTGGAACGACGCCCGCAGCGCCTTTCTCGCGGCGCGCGACGAGACTCCGGTGGAAGAGGCGCGGACCCGCGCCCGGTTCGGTGCGATGGCGGGCAACGCGGCGCTGGCGGGCGGCGATGCCGAAGAAGCGATCGCCCTGCTGTCGGCTGCGCAGGCCGACGCCCGCAGCGCCGCTTCGGCGACGCTCGAAGCCATCGCCGCCGCCGACATGGCGCGCGCGCTGGTAGCCCTCGACCGGCGCCAGGAGGCGCTGCTGGCGCTCGCCAATGTAACCCGGCTCGAACCCGACAAGGCCGAAGGCTGGCTGCTTACCGCGACGCTGTTTCGCCGGATGGAGCGGCTCGACGATGCGCAGGAAGCGATTGAGCGGGCGGCCATGCTCGCCCCGCAGAATGCCGAGGTCGGGCTGGAGGCAGGCGTAATCGCGGTGCTCGCCGGGCGCGAGGAATCGGCCCGGCAAAGCTGGCAATCGGTGATCGTCATGCAGCCCGATTCGCCGGCTGCAGCGACCGCGAAAACCTATCTCGCACAGCTCGGACCCGGGCCGGAGGAGCCCGCAACACCATGACCCGATTTTCCGTCCTCGATCTGGTCCCGGTCCGCGAAGGCGGCACCGTGGACGAGGCGCTGGCGGCCACCACCGAGCTTGCGCGCCATGCCGAAGCACTCGGCTGCGGGCGTTTCTGGGTGGCCGAACATCACGCGATGGACGGCATCGCGGGCGGAGCGACCTCGGTCGTTCTGGCGCATCTCGGCAACGCCACCAGCCGTATCCGGATCGGGTCGGGCGGGATCATGCTGCCCAACCACACGCCGTTCCAGATCGCCGAGCAGTTCGGCACGCTCGATGCGCTGTTCCCCGGCCGGATCGATCTCGGGCTGGGCCGCGCGCCGGGAGCCGGGCCCGAATTGCAGCGCGCACTGCGCAAGAATTTGAACGAGGCGGCGGAATACTTCCCGCAGGACGTGATCGAACTGCGCGCGCTGCTGACCGGCGACTTCGAGCTGCCGATCGCTGCAACCCCGGGTCTCGGTTCGAACGTCGAATTGTGGATGCTCGGATCAAGCCTGTTCGGCGCACAGCTCGCGGCGCGGCTCGGCATGCCGTACGCCTTCGCCGCGCATTTCGCGCCCGACCAGCTCGATACCGCGCTCGAACTTTATCGCCGCGAGTTCCAGCCGTCCGCCGCGCTCGACCGCCCGCACGTGATGGTGGCGATGAACGTGTTCGCCGCCGACAGCGACGAAGAGGCGCAGCGGATCGCTTCGAGCCAGCAGCAGAGCTTCGTGCGGCTGCGCTCGGGCAATCCGGGCAAGCTCCCGCCGCCAGTCGAGAACTATGCGGCAACGCTTCCTGCACCGGCGCGCGCGATGCTCGACCATCTCGGCCAGGCGGCCGCGGTCGGCAATCCGGAGCGGGTGAGGGAGGCAATCGCAGCGTTCGTCGAGCGCACGCGCGCAGACGAGATCATCCTGTGCGGGGCGACTTACGATCCGAATTCCCGGATCCGCTCGCTCGAACTGACCATTGAAGCCTGCACCGCCACGCAAACGGCTTGACCAGACCTCCTTCGAACGGGCGGACCCGGGGCACGGCAGGGTACCACGCAGCGACCTCCGTTGAGGGGGGTGAGGGGAGCGAGCCGCTCGACCCGTTCGGGCCCGACAGCGTGGTTCCCCTGGAGGACGCCCGAACCTTTTCGCCCGAACATCTTAAACCATGCCAAAGCATGCCCTCGGTAGTGTTCGCGCTTGCACGGACTCGGGCAAAGCGCGTATCGGCGATTGATAACAACAACCCGGCACAATAAAATTTCTCGCTGCTGGATGCCGGGAGCAGCAGGCCGGGAGCTCGGGATGGTGTCGAAAGCTGCGCAGAAGACCGCAACGAGGAAACGCGCGGCGCGACCTTCTGACATGCACGCCCTTCTCGCGCGTCACATGAGCAGCGCGATCCTGCCAGGCGACACCCCGCTCGATGGCGAACCCCTGTCACAAGCGGTCGAATTCGTGCTGAAGGCGGCACAGCAGCGCGAACCCGACCGCTCGGCGCTGCTGATCCAGTCCGCCACCGGCAAGCGGCGGATGCTGCGGCTGGCGGTGATCAACGACGACATGCCGTTCCTGGTCGATTCGATCGCGGCGACGGTCGCGGCGCAGGGGCTCAGCATCGATCGCCTGGTGCATCCCGTGGTGCCGGTTTCGCGCGATGACGAAGGCCGGCTGACCGGTCTCGGGAAATCGGGCAAGACCGCCGCCTCGCGCGAATCGATGGTCTATATCGAAACGCCCCGGATCGACGCGCGCCAGCGTCGCGAACTGCTGGCGCAGCTTCGGCTGACGCTGGGCGATGTGCGGGCGGCGGTGGCGGACTGGTCGCGCTTGCAAGCCGCGACGAAGGCGGATGCGAAGCTGCTCCAGGGCGACAAACCCGAGGCTGCGGCGCTGCTCGATTGGCTCAACGGCGGGATGCTCACCCAGCTGGGTCACCTCACCCGCCATCGCGACGGGAGCGAAACAGACGCTTTCGGGATCTGCCGCAAGAGCGCGCGCGACCTGCTGGCCGAAAGTTCGTACAAGACCGCATTCGACTGGTTCGACGCGCCCGGCAAGGGCGGCGCGCCCCGCAACATGCTGGTCATCAAGGCCAACAGGCTGTCCAACGTGCACCGCCGCGTGCCGCTCGACCTGTTTATCGTCGCCCGGCGCGAAGGCAGGGAAGTCACCGGCCTTTCGATCCATGCCGGGGTCTGGACCAGCGCCGCGTTGGCGACCCCGCCCGACGAGGTCCCGCTGCTGCGCCAGCATCTCGCCGCGCTGACAGAAGAGCTCGGGTTCGATCCGGCAGGGCATGCGGGCAAGGCGCTGGTGCATGCGTTCACCGCCTTGCCGCACGATCTGCTGGTGGCACTGGGACACAACGATATCCGCCAGCTGGCGACCGCGATCATGAGCCTGGTCGACCGCCCGCGACCGCGGCTGGTCGTGGTGCGCTCGCAGTTGCAGCGCCACGTCTTCGCTTTCGTGTGGCTGCCGCGCGACATGCTCTCGACCGCGGTCCGGCTGCAGATCCAGGCATTGCTGGTGCACGCTTCGGGCGCGGACGTGCTCGACTGGAGCCTCGCGGTCGAAGGCGGAAATCTGGCCATGCTCGAATTCGTGCTCGACACCCGCGAGACGCGCAAGGAAATCGATGCCGGCGCGGTCGAGGCGCAGATCGTGGATTTGCTGCGCGGCTGGGGCGAAGCGGTCGAGCACCATCTTGCCGCGACCGAGAAGGGCGGACGCGCCACGGCCATCGCAGCCCGCTATGCCGGCGCTTTCCCGCCGGCCTATCGCGCCCGCTACGGCGCGTCCGAAGCGGCAATCGACATCCGCCGCCTGCGCGCGCTTGCGGCGCGCGAAACCGAACTCGGCCAGCAAATGCACGATGTCCGGCTTTACCGGCTCGACGTCGACACGCCCGACATGCTGCGGCTCAAGGTCTACCATCTCCGGCGCACGCTGCTGTTGTCCGACGCTGTCCCGGCGCTGGAGAACTTCGGGTTCCGGGTGATCAAGGAGATCCCCACCCGGCTCGATCCGCTCGAGCTGGGTTCGATGCATGAATTCACGCTCGCGCTGACCGATGGCGAGGATGCCGCGCCGCTGATGGAGCGCGTCGACGCGATCGAGGCGGCCATCGCCGCAGTCCTCAACGGCGAGGCGGAGAACGACCCGTTCAACCGGTTGGTAATCGGCACCGGTCTCGCCGCGCGCGAAACCAACTGGCTGCGTGCCTTCTATCGCTACCTGCGCCAGACCGGCATGAGCTTCACGATCTACACCGTGGTCGATGCGCTCGACCGCGCGCCGCAGGTGACGCGCGCAATGATCGACCTGTTCGTAGCCCGCCACGATCCCGCGTTCGACGGCAATCGCGACGAGGCCATCGCCGCCGTATCGCAGGCGTTCACGCGCGGGCTGGCGAAGGTCACGGCGATCAACGACGACCGACTGCTGCGGCTCTACCGCGCAGTCTGCGATGCGATCCTGCGCACCAACGCGTTCGCACCGGCCGCCGCCGAGGCACTGGCGTTCAAGATCGATTCCGCGCTGGTCCCCAACCTTCCCAAACCCGTGCCGTGGCGCGAGATCTTCGTGTATTCGCGCCGGGTCGAAGGGATCCACCTGCGCTCGGGTGCGATCGCGCGCGGCGGCCTCCGGTGGTCCGACAGGCGCGACGACTACCGCACCGAAATCCTGGGCCTGATGAAGGCGCAGAAGGTCAAGAACGCGGTGATCGTGCCGACCGGGGCCAAGGGCGGGTTCTATCCCAAGCAACTGCCCTCGCCCGCCAGGGACCGCGCGGGCTGGGCCGCCGAAGGCCAGGCCAGCTACGAGGTGTTCATCCGCACGCTGCTGTCGATCACCGACAACATCGTCGATAGCGCCGTGGTTCACCCGCTGGACGTGGTCATCCACGACGGCGAGGACCCGTATTTCGTGGTCGCTGCCGACAAGGGCACGGCGAAATTCTCCGACGTGGCCAACGGCATCGCGCAATCGCGCGACTTCTGGCTCGACGATGCCTTCGCCAGCGGCGGCTCCAACGGCTACGATCACAAGGCGATGGGCATCACCGCGCGCGGCGCGTGGGTTTCGGTCCAGCGGCACTTCCTCGAAATGGGGATCGACGTCCAGACCCAGAGCGTGCGCGTTGCGGGATGCGGCGACATGTCGGGCGACGTGTTCGGAAACGGCATGCTGCTGTCAAAGGCGATCAAGCTGGTCGCCGCGTTCGATCACCGGCACATCTTCATCGATCCCGATTCCGATCCCAGGGCGAGCTGGAAGGAGCGCCGACGGCTGTTCGACCTGCCCGCATCCAGCTGGGCCGACTACAATTCCAAACTGATTTCGAGCGGCGGCGGCGTGTTCGCGCGCGATCAGAAGGTCATCAAGCTGTCGAAGAAAGCGCGCGCGGCGCTGGGGATCGAGGACAAGGAAATCGGGCCCGACGCGTTGGTCAGCGCGATCCTCAAATCGCCGGTCGACCTGATCTGGTTCGGCGGGATCGGCACCTACATAAAGGCCGAGCACCAGAACAACGCGGATGTCGGCGACCCGGCGAACGATTCGCTGCGGGTCGACGCCGGAGACGTCCGTGCCAAGGTTGTCGGCGAGGGCGCGAATCTTGGCGTGACACAGGCCGGCCGAATCGCGTTTTCGCTCAGGGGCGGACGGATCAACACCGATTTCATCGACAATTCGGCAGGGGTCGATTGCTCGGACAACGAGGTGAATATCAAGATCGCGCTCGCCGCCGCGAACCGCGCGGGCAAGCTGCCCCCGAAAAAGCGCAACGCCTTGCTGGTCGACATGACCGACGAGGTCGCGGAGATCGTACTGGAAGACAACCGGCTGCAGGCGCTGGCCCTGTCGATTGCCGAGGCAAGCGGCGCCGATGCGACCGCGTCCTATGTGCGCCTGATCGAGCAACTCGAAACGCTCGGCGATCTCGACCGGAAAACCGAAGGGCTGGCCGACGGCGAAGCGCTTGCCCGCCGAGCGGCGGACGGAATCGGGCTGACCCGGCCCGAACTCGCGGTGCTGCTGTCATCGGCCAAGCTCGCGCTGCAAGGCGCGATCGAGGCGAGCGGCCTGCCCGACGATCCGATCCTCGAAGATACGCTGATCGCGATGTTCCCGCTCCCGATGCGCAAGAAATTCGCGGTGCAGATCCGCGAGCACCGGCTGCGGCGCGAACTGATCGCGACCGACCTCGCCAACCGGATCGTAAACCGGCTGGGCCTCGTCCACGCATTCGAACTCGCCGAGGAGGAAGGCGTCGGCCTGTCGGACGTCGCGGCGGCGTTCGTGGTGGTCGAGCGGCTGTTCGATCTCGGCGCGCTCTGGGACGATCTCGACCGGACGAAGATGGGCGAAGGCGCACGGATCGCGCTGTTCGACCGGACTGCCGCAGCGGTCGGAAACCTGATGTCGGACGTGCTGCGCACCGCCGCCGGACAGGTAGAGGCGGGCGACATGATCGCAGAATTGCGCAAGGGCGTGACCATGCTTTCGGCTAACCGGGACGAGCTGCTGTCCGACCAGCCGCGCGAACGCTCCGCGCAACTCCGCACGCAATTCGTCGATCTGGGCGCGCCAGACGCGCTGGCGGGAAGGGTCGCTAACCTGTTCGATCTCGACGGATCGATCGGGCTGGCACAGCTGGCACTCAAGACCGAAATCGATGCGAAGCGGCTGACGCAGGCCTTCACCGATATCGGCGAACGGATCGGGCTCGACTGGGCGCAGAGCGTCGCGGCGCACATGTCGCCTTCCGATATCTGGGAGCGGCTGCTGGTCGACGGGCTGGCGCGCGATTTCCAGCACATGCGGCTCGATTTTCTGCGGCGGCTGATGCGGCGCAAGACCGGAAAGGACGATCCGCTGGGCGCGGTGGCAGACTGGGCCGAGCGCAACCGGGGCGCGGTCGAGCAATTCCGCTCGACCATCGTCCGGGCGCGGGCGCGCCCGCCGATCGCTCCGGCGATGCTGGCGCAGATCGCCAGCCAGGCGCGCAATCTGCTCGAGCGCTAGGGCACCGCCTCGCGCTTGACGCCGAGCGATTTTGCAGCGACGCACAGCCCCATGGAGCGAGAGAATAACGGATCGGCAGCCCACGCCGATGTGGTCATTGTCGGCACCGGCCATGGCGGCGCGCAGGCGGCGATTGCGCTCAGGCAACAGGGGCACGACGGTACCATAATGATGATCGGGCGCGATTCTGCGCCGCCCTACGAACGGCCTCCGCTGTCGAAGGAATATCTCGCCGGCGACAAGGGATTCGAACGGATCATGATCCGCCCGGAGAAATTCTGGGCCGACAAGGGAATCGAGCTGCGGCTCGGTTGCGGCGTCGCCGAGATCGATCCGCTGGAGCACAGGGTGACACTCTCCGACGGCAGCGCGATCGGCTATCGCAAGCTGATCTGGTCGGGCGGGGGCGATCCCCGGCGGCTGCCCTGCATCGGTGCCAATCGCAAGAACGTGTTCTACGTTCGCGACAAGCGCGATGCCGACGCGATGATGGCTGCGCTCGACGCCGGGGCGAAGCGGGCCGTCGTGATCGGAGGCGGATATATTGGGCTCGAAGCGGCAGCGGTGCTGCGCAAGCTCGGCTGCGCGGTGACGCTGGTCGAGAGCGAGGACCGCGTGCTCAAGCGGGTCGCGGGCGAGGAGCTGTCGCGCTTTTACGAAGACGAGCATCGCCGGCAGGGCGTCGATATCCGGCTCGGTCGCGGGGTGGAGGAAATTGTCGGCGAGAACAGTCATGCCACCGGGGTCAGGCTCGACGGGGACGAGATCCTGCCCTGCGACATGGTGGTGGTCGGGATCGGGATCGTGCCCGCAGTCGCCCCCCTGATCGCCGCCGGAGCGGCCGGATCGAACGGCGTCGACGTCGATTTCTGCTGCCGCACCACGCTCGATGATATCTACGCGATCGGCGATTGCGCCGCGCATGTGAACCCTTACGCCGACCAGGCGGTCATCCGCCTCGAATCGGTGCAGAACGCGCACGACATGGCCACCACGGTCGCGCGCGCGATCATGGGGGAGAAAGAGCCCTACAACGCGCTGCCGTGGTTCTGGTCGAACCAGTACGATCTCAAGCTGCAGACCGCCGGGCTGAGCCTCGGCTACGATGCGACGGTGCTGCGCGGCGACCCGGCGGACCGCCGGTTCACTCTTGTGTATCTCAAGGAAGGTCGCCCGATCGCGTTCGACTGCGTGAACACGATGAAGGACTATGTCCAGGGCCGCAAATTGCTCGAGAAGGGGATCGAGAAGATCGATCCCGCGTTGCTCGCCGACCCGGAGGTTCAGCTCAAGGAGCTGATCTGAGGCGGGCAAGCGCCCATTCGGCGGCGTCCCTGACCACCGGGTCCGGATCGCCTAGCAGCGATTCGACCGACCCGACCAATCCCGCATCGCCACTGTTCCCGGCGGCGTAGAGGCAATTGCGCACGAACCGGTCGCGCCCGATCCGCTTGATCGGCGATCCCGAGAATACGCGGCGGAACCCGGCATCGTCGAGCGCCAGCAGTTCGGCGAGGCGCGGCGCGACCAGTTCCGCGCGCGGCAGGAATTCGCGCGCGGCGTGCGCTTCCTGCGCAAACTTGTTCCACGGGCACACCGCCAGGCAATCGTCGCAGCCGTAGATGCGGTTGCCCAGCGCGGCGCGGAACTCCTCCGCCACCGGTCCCTTGTGCTCGATCGTGAGGTAGGAGATGCAGCGCCGCGCATCGAGCTGGTAGGCGGCGGGGAAAGCATCGGTCGGGCAGGCATCGAGACACGCCCGGCACGATCCGCACTGGTCGCGGTGCGGCTGCGAGGGCGCGAGCTCGAGCGTGGTGTAGATCGCCCCGAGAAACAGCCAGCTGCCGTGTTCGGGGCTGACGAGATTGGTGTGTTTGCCCTGCCAGCCGATCCCGGCCGCCTCGCCCAGCGGCTTTTCCATCACCGGCGCTGTGTCGACGAACACCTTCACCTCGGCCTCGGGCTGCTCCGCCACAAGCCATCGGGCGAGCGCCTTCAGCCGCCTCTTCACCACATCGTGATAGTCCTTGCCCTGCGCGTAGACCGAAATCCGCGCCCGCTCGCCATCACCGTCCAGCGCCAGCGGATCGTGCGCCGGGGCGTAGCTCATGCCCAGCGCGATCACACTTCGCGCGTCGGGCCACAGTCCTTGCGGCGAGCGACGGTGCTCAAGCCGCGTTGCCATCCACTCCATCGTGCCATGGTGGCCTTCGCCAAGCCATTCTTCGAGCCGCTCGGAACGAACCGGGTCCTCCGCTGCACTGGCAATCCCGAACGCCGCGAAACCCAGATCGTGCGCCTTCGCCTCCAGCCGTCCGGCGAGGTTAAGGGTCACCGACTCGTTAACCACGCTTGGGGTTGCTCCCGTTCAACTTCGCGCGTTAACCACCGCGCTCATGCATATGGCGATAGGCGAACACATGTCGGCGAGCAATCGGGCCGCGCTTCCCCCCGATCACCGTCCGCTCGCGATCGAGGCGCGCGGACTGGTCAAGAGTTTCGACGGAATCCGCGCGGTCGACGGGATCGATCTCGCCGTGCCCGAAGGCGCGATCTACGGCGTGCTCGGCCCCAATGGCGCGGGCAAGACCACCACGCTGCGGATGCTGCTCGGCATCATCGACCCGGACGAGGGCGTGCGCCGGGTGTTCGGGCATGACCGCCCGCACGATATCGGGCGGCTGATCGGCTATCTGCCCGAGGAGCGCGGGCTGTATCCCGCGATGAAGGCGATCGAGGCGATCGCGTTCATGGGCGCGCTGCGCGGACTGCCGCTGGCCGAAGGGCGCATTCGCGGGCGCGAATTGCTCGAACGCCACGATCTCGGTCACGCCGCAGACCGTCAGATCCGCCAGCTTTCGAAAGGCATGGCGCAGACCGTCCAGCTGCTCGGCACACTGGTGCACCGGCCCCGGCTGGTCGTGCTGGACGAGCCGTTTTCGGGGCTCGACGCGATCAACCAGGGCAAGCTCGAACGGATGATCCGCGCCCTCGCCGAAGACGGCGTAACCGTCATCTTCTCGACGCACGTGATTCACCATGCCGAGCGCCTGTGCGAAGGCGTCGCGATCATCGCCGGGGGCAAGGTCCCCTATGCCGGCAGCGTCGAGGCCGCGCGCGACCGCATCCCGGCGCAGGTGCGGCTCGAAACCCGTGCGCGCGAAGGCGCATGGACCGCCGCGCTGCCCCAAGACACGCGGCGCGAAGGCGATTTCTTCTATTTTCCGCTTCCTGAAACCGGGGTCGAGCCGCTGCTCAAGCACTTGATCGAGGGCGAAGCGGGCATCCTGTCGCTGTCGATCGAGCGTGCCGGGCTGCACGACGCCTTCGTCGCGATCGCGGGTGAGGCCGCCGCACGCCAGCTCGAAGCGGATCAGGCGGGAGACGCCCGATGAGCGCGGTCGAAACCAATCCGCGCCTCTCGCGGCTCGAAGCCGCGTGGGTGATCGCCCGGCGCGACTTCATTGCGGTGCTGTTCAGCCGCGCGTTCCTGTTCTTCCTGATCGGCCCGCTGTTTCCGGTACTTGTCGGCGGGCTTGCGGGCAGTATCGGCAAGCAGACCTCGGCCGAAGCCGTCAGCATCGAGGTCGGGCTCGCCATGAGCGCGCAGGACAACGCCGCCATGCTCGCCGCACGCAACAATCTGGCGGAACAGTTCGGTCGCGGTCTTCCGGAAATGCGCGCAGTGCCGGAAGCGCAGAGCGAAGCCGATTTCGATCCCCGGGCATTTCTGGAGCAACGGCGTGGCAACTATGTCGCCATCGTCACGGGCACGCCGCAAGCACCGCAACTGGTCGGCACCCAGGCGCAGGTCGATCGCTGGAAGGGTTCGGTCGGGCTGATCGCCGCCACGGTTTCGCAGTCGGTGCCGGCGCGCTTCCCCGAAGTGGCGCAGATCACTGTCGCCGCCAGCGCCGCGGCGGACCGCACGAGCCGCATCCGCACCGCGCAGGCGGCGCAAATGGTCCTGTTCCTGCTGACCATGCTGCTCGGCGGAATGGTGCTGTCGAACCTCGCCGAGGAAAAGGGCAACAAGATTATCGAGATCCTTGCTGCCGCGGTTCCGATGGATGCGGTGTTCATGGGCAAGCTGTTCGCCATGCTGGGGGTATCGTTCGTCGGCATTGCGGTCTGGGGCATGGTCGGCTGGGGCTTCTGGTCGCTCGCCGAAGATGCAATCGTGACCGTAACCCAGACTAATTTCAGCGAACTGCCCGGACCTGCCGTGGGTTGGCCGATGTTCGTCGCACTAGGCATCGTGTATTTCTCGATGGCGTATCTGCTGCTGGGATCGCTGTTCCTCACGATCGGATCGATGGCGAGTTCGGTGCGCGAGGTGCAGACCCTCTCGATGCCGGTTACGATGATGCAGCTGATGGTGTTCTTCCTCGCCATGGCAACCGTCACCGACACCGGGTCGGGCATGGAGCTGTTCGCCGCGATCTTCCCGCTTTCCTCTCCGTTCGCGATGCTCGCGCGCGCGGCCCTGCAGGAAACGCTCTGGATCCATGCCGCCGCGCTCGCCTGGCAGGCGGCGGCGGTGGTGCTCCTCGTCAAGGGAGGCTCGCTGCTGTTCCGCAAGCGGGTGATGAAATCGGGCGGCGCCGGTCGCGCGAAAAAGCGCCGCTGGACCCGCTCATCCGCCGGCCGCGATGCCGAGGTTCAGCCGGCCGAATAGGTCGCAAATTGCAACCGACTGTTGACATGGATGTCAGTTAGGGCAGGATGCGAATCGAGGGAGTGGTAGTGAAGGCAAAAGCTGCGGCCGCTCCCTGCGAGGAGAGACAGGTATGGCCACGATAGCCCCGCAGCGTCCCGAAGTGCGCACCAGCCCGACCGCCTACGAGGCGCTAAAAACGCATTTCGAGCAGCACCCCGAAGAACGCCCGCGCCATACGCACAAATGGGACGTGAGCCGCTCCGACATCTATTTCGAGGACAAGTGGCAGCCGATCTTCAAGGAGATGCAGGACGCCGGCCCGCTGCATTACATCCCCGAAAGCCCCTATGGCCCCTACTGGGCGGTGGTCGGCCACAAGGCGATCCAGCATATCGAAGCCCTGCCCGACACCTTCTCCTCCAGCTGGGAGTATGGCGGGATCACCATTCTCGAGCGGTTGAGCGAGGAAGAGGCTGCCGCAGCCGGGGCCGACACGCGCGAATTGCCGATGTTCATCGCGATGGACCGCCCGCAACACACCGGGCAACGTCGCACCGTCGCGCCCAAGTTCACCCCTTCGGCAATGGCCGACATGGAAGGCGAAATCCGGGCCAGAACCGGCGAATTGCTCGATACGCTGCCGCGCGGCGAGGTGTTCGACTGGGTCGACAAGGTTTCGATCGAGCTGACGACCGGAATGCTCGCCATCCTGTTCGGCTTCCCCTGGGAGGACCGCCGCCTGCTCACCTTCTGGTCAGACTGGTCGGGCGATACCGAGCTTGCCACGGTGCGCGATCTCGATGCGCAGCGCTGGCAAATCCTGCAGGAGATGGCGGCATATTTCCAGTCGCTGTGGGTCGAACGGACGATGGACAAGGAGCCCGGCAACGACCTCATCAGCATGATGATCCACTCCGAGGCGATGAACCAGATGCGCCCGGAAGAATTCATGGGCAACCTCGTGTTGCTGATCGTGGGCGGCAACGACACCACCCGCAATTCGATGAGCGGGTTCGTCCACGCGCTCGACAAGTTTCCCGACCAGCGCAAGCTGTTCGAGGAAAACCCCGACGTGATCCCGAATGCCGTGCAGGAAATGCTGCGCATGCAGACACCGCTGGCGCACATGCGCCGCACCTGCACCGAGGACACCGAGGTGTTCGGGCAAACGATCAAGAAGGGCGACAAGGTCGTGCTCTGGTATCTCGCGGCCAACCATGAGGACGAAATCTTCCCCGATCCGCACAAGCTCGACCTCAATCGCGAGAATGCCCGCCGCCACATTGCCTTCGGCTATGGCATCCACCGCTGTGTCGGCGCGCGTCTGGCCGAATTGCAGCTGCGGGTGCTGCTGGAAGAGATGCACAAGCGCCGGATGCGCGTGCATGTCGCGGGCGATGTCGAGCGGGTGCGCGCCAATTTCGTCCACGGCTTCCGCAAGCTCGAGGTCGAAATCACCGAGTTCTGAGCCCGGCATCGATTCGGTCGGAAATGTAACCTTTTCCGGTCGGCGTGCGTATCTCCTGTTGAGACCCAATCTCACACACGGGACAGTTATGCCAATCGGACCTACCCATCGTCGCACGTTCCTCATCGGCACCGCATTCGCGGCCTTGACGCCGCTCCTCGCCGGCTGTGGAGCAAGCGAGGCGAAGGCCAAGAAGACATTCCCCGTCCGCAAGAC
The DNA here is from genome assembly GCF_018205975.1 of Erythrobacter sp. JK5. NCBI lineage: Bacteria > Pseudomonadati > Pseudomonadota > Alphaproteobacteria > Sphingomonadales > Erythrobacteraceae > Erythrobacter > Erythrobacter sp. JK5. The sequence continues at coordinate 2,545,600 of NZ_CP073577.1, forward strand.
CGATGCGCAATGGCGCAAGCAGCTGACTGCGGCCGAATATCGCATCCTGCGCGAAGCGGGTACCGAGCGTGCGTTTTCCTCGCCGCTCGACGGTGAAAAGCGCAAAGGCGCTTTTGTCTGCGCAGGCTGCGGCAACCGGCTCTATTCGTCGGCGCACAAATACGACAGCGGCACCGGCTGGCCGAGCTTCTACAAACCGATCGACGCGGGCGCGGTCGGCACTGCGACCGACTACAAGATCGGCTATCCGCGCACCGAGGTTCATTGCGCCGATTGCGGCGGTCACCTGGGGCACATCTTCGGTGACGGACCCAAGCCGACCGGCAAGCGGCACTGCATCAACGGAGTGGCGCTGGACTTTATTCCGGCCTGATCCGCCAGACCTTCAGTCCGCCCGGATCGTCCATTTCCACCGGCTCAAGCCAGGCGGGCGCATCGTCTGCCAGCAGGTGTGCGGCGAATCCCTCCGGGGCCTGCCTCGCATACATGCGAACCTCGCTCAGACCGGGGCACAGCGCGACGTAGCGTGTTCCGCGCTGAATCAAGGCTGCGCGGGCCGCTTCGCTCGGACCGAGTGCGGTTTCGATCACCACGCGAATGCCACGGTGGCCACGGTGGTGGCCGGTCGCGACCACGCTGTGCCCGGTTGCGAGCAGCAGCGGCGGCCCGATATCGAGCGGCGCGTAGATTTCTCCGGTCGGCAAGTCGCCGAGCACCGCTGCCGAGCGATCAACCCGGCAGGCCGAGGCTTTCGTCGGCGGCGCGTTCGCAGCCACTCCGCCCAGCGCGGCGCGGGCCGGAATCGCGCTCGCCAGCAGCATCGCCGGGAAGGCCGGGAGCAAGGCGCAGACGACCCCGAGCATCGCCGCCACGCGCGGTGCCGGGCGCTTCATCAGCCTGATCCGACGCAGCCAGTCACGCACCTGCCAGGCGAGCGGAGCGGCGGCGAGCGCGCAGGCGACTGCGCCCGCACGGGCGACGAACAGCGAGACCAGAAAGGCTGCGGCGAGGATCAGGGCGTAATCGCTCCAGAACCGGCGCAGCCAGTCGCGCGAGCCCCGAGCCAGGTTCATCGCGGCGAGCAGCCCGATCACCGGCGTCACCGCGAATTGCAGCGCGGTGATAATCTCCTGCCGCCAGATTGGCAGCCCCTCCGCGATATGCGCAAGCCAGTAATCGCGCACGACCGGATCGAGTTCCGCGAATCCGCCGGTGGCGCATTGCGGCGCGGCGTACAGCGCGGCTCCGATCGCGCCGCCTGCAGCGACGGCAAAACCGGCCAGCAGAGTGCCGCGCGGCAGCGGCTCGAGCCGGGCCAGCAGCGTCAGTACCACCGCGCCCCAGCCGAAGATCGCGAGGTGCAGCGGGTTGATCGCATCGCAATGCGCGGCAAGGTCTCCGAATCCCCGCGTCAGCACGAACAGCGCGGCGCTTGACAGTGCCAGCGCCTGGATCGCTCCGGCCAGCCAGCCATGGGCGTTGCGGTCGCCGGTCTTTCTTGCCCGGAACCAGCGCAGCGCGAGAACGCCGAAGATTGCGGCTGCCAGCGGCAATCCCTCGATCGAGATCGCCAGCCACACCGCGCAGCTCGTCCCGATGATCCACCCGCCGACGCGCGGCGAACGGTGCATCAGCGCGTTGACGACAACGAGCGCGCAGACGATCTGCCAGCCGTGGTGATCGATCCGCAGCGGCGCGAATTGGAACAGCACCGGGATCGAGATCGCCATCACCATCGATGTGAGCGTCGCTTCCTCGTCGCCCATCAGCCGCCACGCGATCCGCGCGGCGAGGAGCATCGCGATCCCGAGCGTGGCCAGCGGCACGAACACAAGCGCTGCGGTTTCCGCCCCGGCAGCCCCCACGAACGGCGTGAGCGCCAGGATCACCAGAACCAGAGGAATGTCGACCAGCCGCGACCAGTGCATCGGTACGCCGCCAGCGGGTGCATCGCTGCGATATTGCGTCTGATCGAACCACCCTTGCCCGTCGATCAGGTCGCGTACCTGCACCAGTCGCATCGCATCGTCGGGATCGGGAAAGCGCCAGCTCGCGATCGCGCTCCAATTGACCGCGATCAGGACCGCCGAGACCAGCGCCCAGGCGATCGCGACGCGCGCGAGGAATTCGACCGGGAAAGCGTTGCGGCGGCGTTCGACCAGCATCGTCCTAGGCCTCCTTGCGTCCGGGTCCCGCGCGGAACACGATCCGTGCACGGATCAGCCAGGTTGCCAGGAAGCTCACCCCGATCGCGGCGAGCTTGGCGAGCCGCGGATCGATGCCCGCCCAGTCGCCCGCGCCGACGATCGCGGTGGTGAGCGCGAGCCCCACCAGCGCGGAAATCACGAACAGCGCCTTTTGCCGGGTCCGTGCGATGCCGCTCTCGGCGACATGATCGTGAAACACCGCGCGGCTCGACATGAGCCAGTGCGCCAGGATGCCGAGCGAATAGCCGATCGCGGAAGCGGGCGCGGCGGCAATGCCTGCGGCCAGCAAGGCAAGGAATGCCCCGACATCGACCGCGAGCGCGCCTACGCTCGCGAGCAGGTAGCGGACGAACCGGAGATCGCCGAGCCTTCCTGTCATCTTGCCGATCAGCTGTGTCATGGCTCCCCCTCGCCCGACCGATGGCCTCAGGCCGACTTGCGGACGCCCTCGTCCGCGATCTCTTCGTCGGGCCGGATGCGCTCGGGCACGCCGCGCAGCGACGTCAGCGCTGCAACCTGGTCCCCGCTCAGCGGCCTGCTTGCGGTTTCGGCTTCGCGACCCGCAAGCGAGGTCTCGGCTCCCTCGTCGCCCGCCTCGTGATATTCGGCGTCCTCGTTGACGCACCACGTGTCGTAGATTCGCTTGCCGGCGATGATGTTTTCGACCGTCAGCATCGCGGTCATCATCGCGTGATCCTGATTGTTGTAGCGATGCATGCCGTTGCGGCCCACGAGGTGCAGCGTCGGGTGCTTGGCCTCAAGCTCGGCGCGCATTACCTGCACGTTGGCCTCGTAATCGTCGTCATAGACCGGATAGGCCTTTTCCTGACGCACGACCGCGCCGCCGACGACCTGTTTCGGGTCGCACAGGCCGAGCACTTCCATTTCGCGCGTGGCCTGTTCGATCAGGTCTTCGTCAGACGAGGACCACAACCCGTCGCCTTCGAAACAGAAATACTCGAGACCGACGCAGGCCATATCCGCGTCGGGCACCATTTCGGGCGACCAGCTGCGGAAGTTCTGCACCCGGCCGACCTGCACGCGATCGTCGTGGATGTAGATCCAGTTGTCGGGGAACAGGTCTTCGGATTTGACCATCAGCGCGACGGTAAGGAAGTCGCGGTAGCGCAGATTGTTCGCCTGAAGGCTCGATTGCGGCAGCGGGTGGATACGCTTCGACAGCTCGCGCATCGGCGCGGAGCTGATCGCGTGTTTGGCGCGGATCTGCTTTTTCCCGTCCGGGCCGTTCGCCGTCATGGTCCAGCCATTGCCGTCGCTCGAAAGCCGATCGAGCGCATGGCCCATCAGCACGTCGCCCTTGCCCGTCGCGGCGATCTTGTCGCGCGCGGCGTCCCACATCATGCCCGGGCCGAGACGAGGATAGCGAAAGGTTTCGAGCAACGTCTTGACCGCCTGCCCGTCATTGGGCTGCTTGTTGAGGCCGAGCGAACGCTTCAGCCCGTCGGTCACCGCGCCCCAGAGCGAGAGCCCCTTGATCCGCTGCGCCGCCCAGTCCGCGCTCATTTCGTCGCACGGCATGCCCCACACCTTCTCGGTGTAGGTCTTGAAAAAGATCGAATAGAGCTTCTTGCCGAATTGGTTGGTGGTCCAGTCCTCGAAGCTTTTGACGTCCCTGATCGGGAACAGCTTGTACCGGAGGTAGCTCGCCATGCAGACGGTCGAGCGCCACAGGCCGAGATTGCGCAGCGCCTCGAACGCGCGCAGTGGGTAGGAGTAGAATTTGCCCTCGTAATAGATGCGGCTCATGCGCGGGCGCTGGATGAAATCGTCGGGCAGGATTTCATTCCACAAGTCCACGACCTGCTGCGACTTCGAGAAGAAGCGATGCCCGCCAATGTCGAACCGATAGCCTGCGTGTTCGACCGTGCGGCTGATGCCGCCGACATAGCGCTTGTCTTGCTCGATGATCGCGACGCTCAGGCCCTGCTTGGTCAGCAGATAGCCCGCGGTAAGGCCCGCAGGTCCCGCGCCGATAATGGCCACGTCTACGTCGATAATACCCGGCTGGTCAGCGCCAAGCTGTGTCATTCATGCCCCCGTTCGGTGCGCCATGGCTGTGGCTCACCCCCGGGAGTGAAGGAAATTGGTTAGCGAGCCGTAAACGCGGGCGTTTAATGGCCGGATTTGCGTGTCGGGGCCATCAGTGCTGAAGCAATCCGGGGGCCTGCAGGCGCGCTGCAAGCCGCGCGAAATCGCCCAGCATGAAAGTATCGTCGAACACCACCCCGTATTGCCGATCGCGGCGCCAGCGAACCTTGGCCCTGACCTCCCCGAACTCGTCGCTTTCGATCCGCAGGTTCTGGTCGATCGCGAACAGCCCGTCGCTTTCGAACCGCGCACCCTGTTGCGAAAGATTTTCGATGACCCCTTCGCTTCGCTGGCCGAGCGCGCTCACGGCTATGGGGATACAGAGCCCAAGCCGCAGTCCGCGTTTAGGGTATTCACCGGCTTCCGAAATCAGCGTCGTAACGCTGACCGGATCGGCAAATTCGAACCCCGCCTGATTGCCGCGCTCCCACACCCGGCGAATGGCATAGCGAGTGCCGCCGGGCAGCTCGAGTTCGAGCGTGCTGCAATGGGGCAATCCATGGAACAGGCGGACACTGACGCCGGTTTCGGAGACGTCGCGGATGACACAAACGAACTCGCCCTGCGCGGCGATCAGTTTGGCGGCCCGGATCAGCAGCGTGAATCGCGGTGCGGCGCGCTGGTCCGCGTCGCCAGCCGGCTTCAGCTCCGTTTCCGATGTAATCGCAAAGTTGTCCATCGCCGTTTGCCCTGCCGCGTGCCCGCTGCGGTTCTTTCTCCAGTAACAATACTTTGAGGGCCTAGTTGCAGGGCGGTTAAGGCAAGTATAATGGAAGCTAGGGATTTGGCCGCTCTCCCCAGCAAACCATCCGCTACCGGTTGAGCGAATGATGCCGGGCACCGAAGCAGCGCGGACGAGACGTGCGGGTGGTGGGACTCGAACCCACACGATCTATAGGATCAGGGGATTTTAAGTCCCCGGCGTCTACCATTCCGCCACACCCGCTACATCCGCGGCGATAGTCTGCGCGCATGTCGCAGGCAAGCAGCCGCCCCTTGCGCCGCGAACGGCGCCGCGCCATCTGGAGCGGCGTCCGGCTTCGGCCGCTTGACCAGGGGACCGCATGGCCAACGAAGTGGTGGAAACGATTCAGCCAGCCGTGGCCCTGCTCGGGCTCGGAATCGGGGCCGCGATCGTGTCGCGCGCCTGCAAGCTCAACCCGATCGTCGGCTATCTCGGTCTCGGGCTCGCGCTTTCGGCGTTGGGATTTGCCGAGGATTTCAGCGGGCCGGTGGTGGCGACCCTCGCGGAAGCGGGAGTGATGTTCCTGCTCTTCAATCTCGGGCTGCACTTTTCGCTCGGGCGCATCCGCGCCGAGGCGGCGAATATCTTCGGCTTCGGCAGCCTGCAGATGCTGATCGCAGGCGGCGCGTTCTCCGCGCTGTTCTTCGTGGTGGGGCTGCCCACCGAATTCGCCATCATCGGCGGGTTCGCGATGGGACTGTCATCGACCGCCGTCGTGATCGGGCTGGTGCGCGAGCGCGGCCAGGAGGACTGCCCGGTCGGGCGCGCCGCGCAGTCGATCCTGATTTTCCAGGATATCGCGGCGATCCTGCTGCTGGTGGCAGCCGGCGCTCTGGGCAGCGGCGGGGCGATCGCGCCAGCGCTCGGTATCGCCGGGATAAAGGCGCTCGCGGCGTTCGGCGTCGCGGTGCTGTTCGCGCGCTATCTCACCGAACCGCTGTTCCGGCTGATCGCAAAGGTCGGCAGCAGCGAGGTCTACACCGCGACCGCGCTGTTCATTGCTCTGGCCGCGGGTTGGGCAACCGGTTTCGCCGGGCTATCGCTGACGCTCGGGGCGTTTCTCGGCGGGATGGCGGTGGCGGATTCGCGCTATCGCATCATGGTCCAGACCGAGATCGATGCGTTTCGCGGCCTGTTCCTGAGCTTTTTCTTCGTCTCGGTCGGGCTCGCGATCGATCCCGCGCTGCTGGTGCAGAACTGGGTTCTGGTAGTCGCCGCCGCCTTTGGTCTGATCGTGCTCAAATGCGGTCTCAATGTGCTTGCGGGGCTGGCCAACCGCCGGTCGGTGCCGGGATCGATCCAGCTCGGCTTTCTTTTGGGGCAAGGCAGCGAGTTCGCGCTGGTGCTGTTCGCGCTGCCTGCGGTCGCAGGCCTGGTCGAGCCGCGCCTGATCTCGATCCTCGTCACCGCCATCGCAATTAGTCTCGCCTTGACGCCGCCGGTTTCGAATATCGGGCGCAAGCTGGCGGGCAAACTGCGTTCCGGACCGCCCGACGAGAAGCTCGAAGGCGATGACGCACCGGTGGTGTTAATCGGCCTGGGTCCTGCCGGGCGGGCAGTGGCCGACGCGCTCGATCTCAGCGATGTGGGCTATCTCGCGGTCGAAGCCGATCCCGCCAAGTTCGAACAGGCGGTAGCCGATGGATATCCGGTGCATCAGGCCAATCCCGCCGATCCGCGCAGCTGGGACGCGCTGGGCATGGGTCGGCGCGAAGTGGTGGTGGTCGCAACCGGAAATCTCGAAATCTCGCGCGAGCTTACTCCGCTGGTGCAAGAGCGGTTACCCGGCATCTGCCGGATCATCGCGCTGCGGGGCAGCGAGGGAATCGACGAATTCAGCGAGCTGGGCATGTTGCCGATCAACGTGGCGACCCGGCACGGAACCGAGCAGCTGATCGATGCGGTTTTCAACGAAATCGAAGTCGAGCGCAGACGCCAAGAGCGCGATCGCACTTACGCTGAAGCGGCGCTTGAGGCGGCCTGAACCGGGGCCGTCACGAATGGCCCCGCCGGTTTGTGCCCAGCCGCAGCGCCTTTATTCGTTCAGGCGGCGACGGATTTCCTTGCCCGCCTTGAAATAGGGTACGCGTTTCGCCGGCACCGCAACCGCTTCGCCGGTACGCGGATTGCGTCCGGTTCGCGCCTCGCGTTCGCGCGTCGAGAACGCACCGAAACCCCGCAATTCGACCCGACCGCCCTCGGCCAGTCGCTGCGCGATCTCGTCGAAGAACAGGTCGACAACCTGTTCGACCTCCTCCGCGCGCAACTCGGGATTGTCCTTGTGTAACGCCTGCAGCAATTCGGATCTGATCATTTCGACCTCCCCGCGACCTCATCGGCCCTGCACGCCGACCGTTCGCCCCGTGCGAGCAACCCCGCTTTTATGGTTTTCGCTCTGACCCGACGAGCAGTGTTTTCGGAGTGTGCCAGAGCGGGGCCACTCTCGCAAGCGACGGTTGTAAGATTCTAGTCTGTTACAGTTCGAATCTGACCAACGACTCGCGACAGTCCGTCGCAGCGACGGAATCAGCCGCGCTCGAGCAGGCCGGTCAGGTCGACACCGAGCCGATCCATGCGCGCGCGGATTTCGGGCCACTCCTCGCTGAGGAACTGTTTGCGCTCGCGTTCGCGCAAACGTTCGGCCGCGCCATCGACCACATACATGCCGACCCCGCGCTGGACCTCGACCAGGCCGTCGCTCTGGAACTGCTGGTAGGCCTTGGCGACGGTGAGGGGATTTGCCCCCTGTTCGGCCGCGAGTGCGCGCACCGACGGGAGCATTTCGCCTTCGGGATAGACACCTTCGATGATCGCCGCGGCGATCTGGTCGCGCAGTTTCAGGTAAACAGGGCGGCTCTGGCTCATGGGTCCCCAAACATCCTCGCTGAGGTGCATCAGTGCCATAATACAGCCATGCGCGTCAAGGCCGGCGCCGGTGCCGCGCGGCTCACCCCGGGTCATGGTTCACGCGCGGGGGAAGCAATGAAGGCTTCACACAGCCGATTTGCCCGCTAGTGTGCGCGGCTTGAACGGGCCCGGGGGACAGCGGCCCGACACGCAGAGTTTCCGGGAGGGCCGCAAGCCAATGCACGAGTTTATCTTTCAGTTCGGATCTGCCTACGAAATGTGGGCGTTCTGGATCGCTGTGGTCGCGCTGGCCGCGTTTCTGCTCGGCGGCGTGTTCCTGGTCACGCGCCCGCAGGCCGAGGTCATCGGCCATCCCAAGGGCCTGTTCCTGCTGTTCATGGCCGAAATGTGGGAGCGCTTTTCCTACTACGGGATGCGTGCGCTGCTGATCTTCTACCTTGTGCAGCACTGGATGTTCTCGGACAGCGAAGCCTCGATCATCTACGGGGCCTATACCGCTCTCGTCTACATCGCCCCGGTGGTCGGCGGGTTCCTCGCCGACCGCTATCTGGGTCAGCGCAAGGCGGTGCTGTTCGGCGCGGTCCTGCTCACCTTCGGGCACTTCTTCATGGCGTTCGAAGGCGGCGGCGGACAGGCCGACCCGATGATCAACGTGTTCTGGCTGGCGCTGGCGCTGATCATCGTCGGGTCGGGCTTCCTCAAGGCCAACATCTCGGTGATGGTCGGCCAGCTCTATCCGCGCACCGATGTGCGCCGCGACCCGGCCTACACGATCTTTTACATGGGGATTAACGTCGGGGCCGCGACCGCCTCGATCATCTGCGGCTATCTCGGCCAGACCGTGGGCTGGGAATATGGTTTCGGACTTGCCGGTTTCGGCATGCTGATCGGCCTCGTCTTCTTCGTGCTGGGCAAACCGCTGCTGCTCGGCAAGGGCGAGCCGAAGGACCCCGAAGCGATCAAGGGCGGCAAGGAATTCGGCATCTATGGCGCGGGCCTGGCGATGGTCGCGCTGTGCTGGCTCGCGATCCAGTATCAGGAGCTGGTCGGCTGGGTGCTCGGTTTCTTCGGTCTCGGCCTCGTCGCTTATGTGCTGGGCATCGCGGTCACCAAGCTCCACCCGCATGAGCGCGACCGGATTTTCGCTGCCATGTTCCTGATCTTCGTGTCGATCGTGTTCTGGGCGCTGTTCGAACAGGCGGGTTCCAGCCTCAACCTGTTTACCGATCGGCACGTGGATACGCAGGGCGTCAGCGCTTCGATGTTCCAGTCGATCAACGCGATCTACATCGTGTTGCTGGCACCGATCTTCGCGATGCTGTGGCAGGCGCTTGGTCGGAAAGGGGCCGAGCCTTCGACCCCGATGAAGTTCGGGATGGCCGTCATTCAGGTCGGGCTCGGCTTTCTCGTCCTCGTCTGGGGCGCGGAAAGCGTCGGGGTAAACCTGCCAACGCCGGTGATCTTCATCTTCCTGATCTACCTGCTGCACACGACCGGCGAACTGTGCCTGTCGCCCGTGGGCCTGTCGGCGATGAACCGCCTCAGCCCCGGTCACATGGCTTCGCTCATCATGGGACATGGTTCTTCGCATCGGCCACCGGCAATTTTGCCGCCGGGCTGATCGCGGCGGCGACCGGTGCCGAAGGCGTGGGCGAGGAAGCCGGCAAGCAACTGGTGCTGTCGGTCTATTCCACGGTCGGCTGGTATGCGGTGGCGATCGGAGTGGGCGTGATGGTGATCAGTCCGCTGGTAAAGAAGCTCATGCACCTCGACACGCTCCAGGACGACGCGCCGCTCGAAGGTGTCGCCGAAGCCGGTCTCGAACCGCAGGAGGCCGGCATTCGTCCGGCCACCCGCCCCGCCGAGTAATCTTGCAAGCAAGGGAATGCTTATGACATCCAAAGCATGGGTCGCGCTGGCGAGCGCATTGTCGCTCGCCGCCTGTGCCGCCACCGGTTCGGCCAATTCTGCCAGCGACAGCTCCGGCAGCGACGCGCCGCGCTTTGCCGCCAAGAGCGAGGCCGAGGGGCCCTTCCCCTCGACCTACCGGGCCTATCCCGGCACCCCGACGGCGCTGGTCGGTGCGACCGTGTTCGACGGGTCCGGCGGGGAAATCGCGAACGGCACGGTGCTGTTTCGCGATGGCAAGGTGGTCGCCATCGGCGGCAGCGACCTGTCGACCGAGGGCTACGCGGTGATCGACGGCATCGGCAAGTTCGTCACCCCCGGCATCATCGACATCCACTCGCATCTCGGCGATTACCCCTCACCTTCGGTCGATGCGCATTCGGACGGCAACGAGGCGACCAGCCCGACTACGCCCGAAGTCTGGGCCGAACATTCGGTCTGGCCGCAGGATCCCGGCTTTACCCGCGCGATGGCCAACGGCGGGATCACTGCGCTGCAGATTCTCCCCGGCTCGGCCAACCTCATGGGCGGGCGTTCGGTGACGCTCAAGAACGTGCCCGCGCGCACGGTTCAGGGCATGAAGTTTCCCGGCGCGCCCTATGGCTTCAAGATGGCCTGCGGCGAGAATCCCAAGCGCGTTTACGGCGGCAGAGGCCAGATGCCTTCAACGCGGATGGGTAACTTTGCGGTCAATCGCCAGACCTGGTTCGACGCGATCAACTACGCCAACGACAAGGATGCCAAACGCGATCTCGCCAAGGAAACGCTGGTGGGCGTGCTCGAAGGCGACATTCTGGTCCACAACCATTGCTACCGCGCCGACGAGATGGCGCTGGTGATGGATATGGCAAAGGAGGTCGGGTACAAGGTCACCGCTTTCCACCACGCCGTCGAAGCCTACAAGATCGGCGATCTGCTGCGCGACAACGGCGTCTGCAGCGCGATCTGGGCCGACTGGTATGGCTTCAAGATGGAAGCTTATGACGGGATTCTCGAAAACGCGGCGCTGTTGCAGAAGGAGGGGCCTGCGTGGTGATCCATTCCGACAGCGCCAACGATATCCAGCGGCTCAACCAGGAAGCCGCCAAGGCCCGCAAGGCGGGTCTGCGTATGGGAATCGACATTTCCGCCGGCACCGCGATCCAGTGGATTACCCTCAACGCCGCCAAGGCAATGGGGATCGACGCAATGACCGGCAGCCTCGAACCGGGCAAGATGGCGGACGTGGTGCTGTGGAACGGCGATCCGCTCTCGGTTTACTCGCGACCCGAGAAGGTCTGGGTAGACGGGGCGCTGCTGTTCGACGCGCTGGATCGCAAGCGCAGGCCGGTGAGCGATTTCGAGCTCGGCCAGCCCGGCGAAGGAGACGTGAAATGAAGGCGCTCCTCACGAAGCTCGGCCTCGGGGCCGTGTCTGCGCTCGCAGTCGCGGCCGCTCCCGTCGCGGCGCAGAATGTCGTCATCAACAACGCCACGCTGGTGACCGGCGACGGCTCGGAGCCAGTCGAGGGCGGGCAAGTGATCGTCCTGAATGGCGAAGTGATCCACGCCGGGACACCGCGAACCAGTCTGGCGCCGCCGGACACCGCCGTCATCGACGCGGAGGGTGCCTATGTCACCCCCGGGATTTTCGCCACGGTTACCACGCTCGGCATCTGGGATGTCGGCGCGGTCAGCGAATCGAACGACACGCGCGCCGGCGGATCGCCGTTCAGCGCGGCGCTCGACACCGCGCCGATCGTCAATCCCAACTCGCAGCACATCCTCGTCCACCGCGCGGCCGGTATAACCCGCGCCGCAACCGCGACGCTGCCATCGGGATCGATCTTTGCCGGACAGGGCGCGATTATCGACCTCGACAGCGACGGGCAGCCGGTGATGCGGGCGCGCGCGTTCCAGATGGTCGATCTCGGCGAAGGCGGCGGACAGATCGCCGGCGGAAGTCGCGCCTCGACCTACGCATTGTTCCGCGCGGCGCTGCGCGAGGCACAGGCGCTGGTCGGTGCCAGCGGCACGCCGCAGACCACCGAGATCGTCAAGGGCGACGAGGTAATGCTGAGCCGCTTCGACGCCGAAGCGCTGGTGCCGGTCGTGCGCGGCGAGCAGAAGCTCTACGTCGCGGTCGAGCGCGCCGCGGATATCCGCAGCGTGCTGCGGCTCAAGCGCGAATTCCCCCGGCTCGACCTGGTGCTGGTCGGCGCGAGCGAAGGCTGGACCGTGGCGACCGAAATCGCCGCCTCGGGCGTGCCGGTGATCGCCGACGGGCTCGATGACCTGCCGTCCGGTTTCGATCAGCTCGCTTCGACCCAAAGCAACATCGGCCGCATGGTGAAGGCCGGGGTCAGGGTGGCAATAAATGCCGCCTCCATGGAAGACCCGCGCCGATTGTCACAGGTGGCAGGAAACCTCGTCGCGCTCACCAGGGTGCCCGGAGCGGACGGGCTGAGCTGGGGCCAGGCCTTCGCCGCGATCACTTCGGTTCCGGCCGCGATCAGCGGCCTCGGCGGCCGCGCGGGCGTGCTGGCGAATGGTGCGCTGGGCGATGTGGTGATCTGGGACGGCGATCCGCTCGAGGTAGGCTCGGTGCCGACCCAGGTCTTCATCGGCGGAGTCGAGCAGCCGCTCGGCAACCATCAGAGCCGGCTCAAGGAACGCTATCGCGATCTCGACGAGAGCGATCTTCCCAAGGCCTACGACTGGTAGCGGATTGGGTATCCGGCCAGTCGGTCGGCGCGTCGCCTTCCTCGAACAGGTGCTTCGCACCCCATTCGGCCATCTCGCGGTACAGCGGGCCGAGATCGTGCGCGCGCTCGGTCAGCACGTAATGTGCCCGTTTGCCCTCGGGTGGGTCGCGCCGCATCAATCCCGCTTCCTGCAGGATCGTAAGCCTTGAGGTCAACGCCGCGCGATTGATGCCGAGACGCTCGACGAATTGCTCGAACCGGTCGACGCCGAGAAACGCCTCTCGCAGGATCAACAGCACCCAGCGATCGCCCAGCAGGCGCGAAGCGCGTCCGACAGGGCACGGAGCGCGGGAAGGGCGATAGCTTTTCATCAGGTCTGCATATCAGACTTGCGCGGCGACATGGCAAGCGCCATAACATCTGTATTGCAGACTTAATGGAGTACCCCCCATGCCCCAGTCCCGTTTCGACAGCCCCGAAGCCGCGATCGCCTACATGAAGCGCGTTGCGGTCGGGCAATCGGGCTTTTCCGGCTGGCTGCAGGTCGAGCCGGTGAAGGTGTGGGAGGGCAAAAGCGAACTGTTGCTCGAACTCCGCCCGGAAATGACCCAGCATCACGGTTTCGCGCACGGCGCCATAGTCGGCCTCATGGCGGACAATGCGTGCGCCTGGGCCGGAGCTTCGGTGGTCGGCGATGTCGTGACCGGCGGCTACACGATCAACTTCCTGCGACCAGCGATCGGGCAGAGGTTGCGGGCGAAGGGGCTGGTGATCAAGCCGGGCAAACGACAGCTTGTGGTCCGTTCGGACGTGTGGGCCGAAAGCGACAAGACCGAATCGGTGCATATCGCCACCGCGCAGGCGACAATCATTCCCACCGGGCGCGCAGGGTGATATTCTCCGCCCCATGAACGGGGCCCTGATCGAACTCACGCTCGCCAACGGCGCTTTCGTCGGAAGCCATTTCCTGATGTCGCATTCGCTGCGCCGTCCGATGGTCCGGGTGCTCGGCGACATCGGATTCCAGGTGGTCTATTCGCTGATCAGCATCGCGCTGCTGGCGTGGGTCTATTTCGCCTTCACCGCCGCGCCGCCTTCGGACCTGGCGGGAACGGGCGATCTCGGCTGGGCGATCGCCACGGTCCTGATCCTGCCCGCGCTGGTGCTGTTCGCGGGCTCCATGGTCGGGAACCCGGCGCTCGGCCTGCCCGGCTCGGAATCGATGGCCCGCGCCGAACCGAAAGGCGTGTTTCGGATCACGCGCCACCCGATGATGTGGGGTTTCGCGCTGTGGGCACTGTCACACATGGCGCTGCTGTGGAGCTGGCGCACGATGATCACGGCCTTCGCGATGGGCGTGCTGGCACTGATCGGTGCGCACCTTCAGGACCGCAAGAAGGAGCGGCTGATGGGCGAGGCGTGGATGACATGGGAGAACAGCACCAGCTTCTGGCCGCGCTGGACGAGCCTGCACAATGCCGGGGCATTGGCCTGGACCGTGGGCCTCATCCTGTTCGTATTTCTCAGCTGGCTGCACATGCCCCTGGGCGGGGTTCCGGCAGGGATCTGGCGCTGGTTCTAGAACAGGCCGAGCACCCAGTCGCGCCGCGCCTCCTGCGATCGGCGTTCGAACGAAAGGGCGTGTCCCGAACGCGCGAATGACTGGAACTTCCCGTCGCGGGCGAGCCGCACCAGCGTCTTTCCGTGCGCATCGGGGATCAGGGTGTCGGCGTCGCCGTGCTGGATCAGGACCGGCAGATCGAGCGCGGCGATCTTATCGGCGTTGCGGTACTGGTCGCTCACCAGCCAGCCTGCGGGAAGCCACCACAGGTTGCTGGCCGCCGCATCGGGCAGCGACGTGAACGGCGCGACGAGCGCGAGCGCCGCCGGATCGTGCCGCCGCGCCATTTCGACCGCGACCCCGCCGCCGATCGAATTGCCGATGATAACCGTTTCCTCGGGGCCGATCCCCTGCGCCGCGAGCCATTGCATCGCCGCCTCGCCATCGCGATAGAACCCTGCTTCCGCAGGCTCGCCCGGATTGCCGCCATAGCCGCGATACTCGACCAGCAGTGCTCCGATCCCGGCTTCGACCAGCGCCGCGTTGGAAACGCTCGCCCCGCTCAGGGTCCCGCCATTGCCATGGAAATAGACCACGGTCGGCCGATCGCCCTCCGCCGGGTTATAGAAGGCGCGCAGGGTCAGGCCATCGGCCGTTTCGAGCTGCACTTCGGCATAGCCGGGCGTAAGCGGCGCGGGCGTTTGCGGCGCGGGATAAAGCAGGCGCGACTGCATCGACCACAGCAGGATCGCCACCGCGACATAGGTGAAGACCACGAAGCCGAGCGAGCGGATCACCAACGTCACCGATGCAACCTACTCGCCTCTGAAATGCGGCGCGCGCTTCTCGATCAGCGCGGCGACGCCTTCGGCATGGTCGGCTGTCATGTGCATCATCGCCTGGGTGTTGGCCGCCATTTCGAGCGCGGTGTCGTAGGAGGTCTGCTGCCCCTGGCGCAGCAGGTTCTTGGCATGGCGGAGCGCGTGCGGCGGTTGCGCGGCGATGCTGGTGGCGAGCGCCTGCGCTTCGGTGAGCAGGTCGTCATGCGGCACCACCCGGCTGACCAGCCCCCAGTCCTGCGCTGTCGCTGCGTCGATCACGTCGCCGGTGTAGAACAGTTCCGCCGCGCGGCTCTGCCCGATCACGCGCGGCAGGATCCACGTCCCGCCATCGCCGGGGATGATGCCGAGCTTGAGGAAGGTGACGCCGAACTTGGCCTTGTCGGAGGCGATGCGGATATCGGCGAGGCAGGCGACATCGCAGCCCAGCCCGATCGCCGGGCCGTTGACCGCCGCGATCACTGGCACGCGCAGGCCATACAGCGCGCGCAGCATCTGGTGGATGTTGTCGCGATACCCATCCGAGATCGCCGGAGGAGTCCCGCCGAACGTGCCCGACTTGTCGCGCATCGCCTTGATATCGCCCCCGGCGCTGAACGCCCGCCCCGCCCGGTCAGGATGACGCAGCGCGTTTCGAGATCGCGATTCATCGCATCGCAGGCGGCGCGGAATTCGTCCCCGTCGCCGGGAGCACCGAGCGGATTCATCGTCTCGGCACGGTCGATGGTAAGCGTGGTGACGGGGCCGTCACGGATGATCTGGAGGAGGGGCATCACGTTCCTCGATTGTGAGAGCTGTCGTGGTCTAGCACAGCCGCTGGCGATGGACAGCGCGCCAAAGTTGACACACTTGACACTGTGTCAAGCGCGATTTCGAGCAATTTATTTCTGTATATCAATGCGTTGGTGCGAAAAAGCGAAGTTGACACTTCTCCAACTCGAAACGCGGATTCTGGAAGGAGAATGAGTTCGTCCATCATGGCGGTGCGACATTGGCAGCACGCGGCGAAGTAGGAAACCACCCACCTTCTTCGTCACCCCGGACTTGATCCGGGGTCCAGCTTTTTCTTGCCGTTTAAGAGATGACGAAGGAAAGCGGGATCCCGGCTCGGTGGCCGGGATAACGGAGACGTTGCCTCAGTCCAGCTTGCATTCGCCCCAACGGACAGCCAGCGTGGTGTCCTCTCCACCAGGGTATTCCCATCCTGCATGGTAAAAGCCGTAGCTCGCATCATCGCTTGATCGGTCGAATTCGTATAGCACGAAGAATGACTGCCCATCTGCTGACGTGAATTTACGCCCATCACCAACATAGACGTCGTGCAAAACCGAGTTTGCTGTGCCGTAATCAGTTGGATCCCCATCAGCCCCGTATATTCCATTTCAGAAAGCGAGAGGGCACCCGATCCCGAATCTCCCGCCGTTACGACAATCCTGAACCGGATAGGATCCTCATTAGCGACAAAGGCTTGAGGTTGGGGCGCGTTTTCCAAGTGAACGGACGCAATTCCGGCCTTTTCAATGACTGTGCAAAGATAAGCTCCAGTCTGAGCGACTTCTGCACCGGAGGATTCAGAGCATGCAGCGATAGCCAAGCAGCCTGCGGCAATCTGTCTCAAGCCGTCGCTTCTTCCACGCCCTCGACGCTCGCGCTGTTGTGCTTCAGCGCTTTCAGCACCGTCTCGACGATGTGCGGCGCCGTCAGTCCCGCCTCTTCGTATTGCTTGTCGGGCGAATCCTGGTCCTGGAACATGTCGGGCAGGCGCATGGTGCGGACTTTCAAACCGTTGTCAGTCAGGCCTTCGTCCGAGGCGTAGGTGAGTACGTGCGCGCCGAGGCCGCCGATGGCGCCTTCCTCGATCGTGACGACCACTTCGTGTTCGCGCATCAGGCGGGCGATCAGGTCGGTGTCAAGCGGCTTGGCAAAGCGCATGTCTGCGACGGTGGTCGACAGCCCCTTGGCCTCGAGCGTGTCGGCCGCCTTCTTGGCTTCCTCGAGCCGCGCGCCCAAGGACAGGATCGCAACCTTGGAGCCTTCGCGCACGATCCGGCCCTTGCCGATTTCGAGCTTCTGCGGGACGTCGGGCAGCGGCACACCCACACCGTTGCCGCGCGGATAGCGGAACGCGATCGGGCCGTCGTCGTGCTCGGCGGCGGTGTAGGTCATGTGCACCAGCTCCGCCTCGTCGGCGGCGGCCATCACCACGAAGTTGGGCAGCGTCGCGAGATAGGTGATGTCGAAGCTGCCCGCATGGGTGCAGCCATCCGCACCGACCAGACCGGCGCGGTCGATCGCGAAACGCACCGGCAGGTTCTGGATCGCAACGTCGTGCACCACCTGATCGTAGGCGCGCTGGAGAAAGGTCGAATAGATCGCGGCGAAGGGGCGCATGCCCTGCGCGGCTAGGCCGGCGGCGAAGGTCACGCCGTGCTGTTCGGCGATGCCGACGTCAAAGCTGCGTTCCGGGTGACGCCTGGCGAAACGATCCACGCCGGTGCCAGAGGGCATGGCGGCGGTGATCGCGCAGATGCGGCTGTCGCTGTCGGCGAGGTCCGCGAGCGTATCGCCGAACACGTTCTGATAGGCTGGCGGGCCGGCGGAGCCCTTCTGCTTCTCGCCCGTCACCACGTTGAACTTGGGCACGCCATGATACTTGTCGGCGCTTTCCTCGGCGGGCGCATAGCCCTTGCCCTTGGTGGTGACGACGTGAATCAGCACCGGGCCTTCGGATGTGTCGCGGACGTTTTCGAGCACCGGGATCAGGTGATCGAGATTGTGCCCGTCGATCGGGCCGACGTAATAGAAGCCGAGTTCCTCGAACAAGGTCCCGCCGGTCACCATTCCGCGGGTGTATTCCTCGGCCTTGCCGATCGCTTCGTGCATCCGGCGGCTCATCTTCTTGACCGCGCGCGAGGCGAGGCTGCGCAGGCCGAGATACTCGCTCGAGGATACCATCCGCGCGAGATAGGCGGACAGACCGCCGACCGGCGGTGCGATCGACATGTCGTTGTCGTTGAGGATCACGACCAGGCGATTGCCCGCCTGCGCCGCGTTGTTCATCGCTTCATAGGCCATCCCGGCGCTCATCGCGCCGTCGCCGATCACCGCGATCCCGCGACCGGGTTTGTCGTTCAGCTTGTTGGCGATCG
Organism: Erythrobacter sp. JK5; assembly: GCF_018205975.1. NCBI lineage: Bacteria > Pseudomonadati > Pseudomonadota > Alphaproteobacteria > Sphingomonadales > Erythrobacteraceae > Erythrobacter > Erythrobacter sp. JK5. Next base: position 2,563,669 of record NZ_CP073577.1, read on the forward strand.
CGAAGCCGAGCGCGGCCGAAATCGACGTCGAGGAGTGCGCCGCGCCGAACGGATCGTATTCGCTCTCGGCACGCTTGGTGAAGCCGCTGAGGCCCCCGCCCTGCCGCAGGGTGCGAATCCGGTCGCGCCGCCCGGTGATGATCTTGTGTGGGTAGCACTGGTGGCCGACATCCCACACCAGTTTGTCGTCGGGCGTGTTGAACACGTAGTGGATCGCCACGGTCAGTTCGACCACGCCGAGGCCCGATCCGAGATGCCCGCCGGACGTACTGACCGCGTCGATCATTTCCGCGCGCAGTTCGTCGGACAATTGCCGCAGCTGTTCGGGTTTGAGTTGGCGAAGCTCGGAGGGGGTAGGGACCTGATCGAGCAGGGGTGTTGCGGGTGGTAGACTCATGACAACCGGCCTTACACTGTCCAATCCTGCCTGTCGATGAACGACTCATCGCCGCTGAGGCACGTTTCGTCGTGATAATGTGCCGTTGTCGCGAGCGACGAAATGTCCAGCCGGGTTGACAGCTGCGTCACGCGCAGGCGCGGCACAGCCCCCGGATCTCGAGCACCGGCCGCTCGGGCCTGAAGCCGCGTCCGGCCGCGAGCGCGCGGACCGTCTGGCTGACCTGCTCGTCGTCGATATGCGTGGCCTCGCCGCATTCGTCGCAGACGAGGAAGATGCAATCGTGCGCGCAGCCCGGATGGGTGTTGGCGAGATACGCGTTCGAGCTTTCGACCCGCAGCGCGAGATTGTTGGTCACGAACAGGTCGAGAATGCGGTAAACGGAGTTGGGTGCGACCCGCTTGCCGCGTGCCTGCGACAGGTTGTCGGCAATGTCGTAGGCCGAGACCGGGCGTTCGTGCCGCGCAAGCTCGGTGAATACCGCCTCGCGCATGCCGGTCCATTGCTCGCCCGAACCGGTCAGCGCCTGCCGCGCCGCTTCGACGAGACCCGGCCCGCTGTGCTCCTCATGTGCGTGATGCTGATGCGCGCTCTTGAGATCCTGATCCATCCCGCACGATATAGTCGCTCGGGCGGGGCGATGCCAGTCAGCCGTCGCGCAGGAAGGAAGTGCGGTAGTCCGAGGGGAACATTGCCTTCAGCGCGCGGACCTTGGGCGCATCCCAGCGCAGGATGTACCCGTGGCGCGGATTTTTCGCCATGAAGTCCTGGTGATAGGTCTCGGCCGGATAGAAGGTCTTGTGGCTTTCGATCCGGGTGACGATCGGCTTGTTCCACACCCCCGAAGCGCCCATCTGCTTGAGATAGGCGGTCGCCACCGCGCGCTGTTCGGCGTTCATCGGCACCAGCGCGGTGCGATAGTGCGCGCCGACATCGGGGCCCTGGCGGTTCTTGAGCGTCGGGTCGGCAACCACCGAGAAGAAGATCCGCAGCAGCTCGTCATAACGGATCACGTAGGGATCGTAGGTGATCTTGACCGCTTCGGCGTGGTTGGTCGTGCCGGTGACGATCGTGTCGTATTTCGCGGTGCCCGCCTTGCCGCCGTGAAAGCCCGACACGGCGGACTTCACGCCCTTGACGTGGCTGAACACGGCTTCGACGCCCCAGAAACAGCCGCCGGCGAAGATCGCGGTCTTGAGGCCGACGCCCTCCTTCGCGATGCGCTTGGGCGCGGGAGCGTTGACGGGTTCTTCGGCGAATGCGGGCGCGGCGCATCCGCCCACCGCGAGCGACGCGGCGGCAAGGGCAAGCGCACCGCGCTTGAAAAAGGTCCGGGACATTAGTCTTCCTCGATCAGGAATTCGCTGGCGATCTCGACGTCGGGCTGCGTCATTTCCGCTGCTTGCGCGGACGTGGCGAGGCTGGCGTCAACCGCCGTCCAGTCGTCGATCGAAGTTGCGCCGATCAGCACCGCACCGGCAAGAAAGCCGATGCCGAAATTGCGATACAGGTCGGAACTGAACAGGCGCATTTGCGAATCTCTTCGAGGGTCTTTTGGTGTGGTGGAGGCGGTCATACCGCGTAGCCCTTTCCGCTCGGTGAACATCTCGTGCAGAATGCCATTCGCGACAAACCGCGACAAAGTTACGCAGGCAATGCGAAAAAAGCTGCGCGGCGCTGGCCTCAAGCGCCCGACGCCTGAACGCGCGGCAGACTAATGCCGGAAGTGGCGCATTCCGGTGAAGACCATTGCGAGGCCCGCTTCGTCGGCGGCGGCGATCACTTCATCGTCGCGGATCGAACCGCCCGGCTGGATCACCGCAGTTGCGCCTGCCTCGGCGGCGGCAATCAATCCGTCGGCGAAGGGGAAGAACGCATCCGACGCGACCGCGCTGCCGACCGTCCTGGGCGCAGCCCACTCATAACTTTCGGCGGCTTCCTGAGCCTTGATCGCGGCGATGCGCGCCGAATCGCGGCGGTTCATCTGCCCCGCCCCGATCCCCGCTGTCGCGCCATCCTTGGCGTAGACGATCGCATTCGACTTCACGTGCCGCGCGACGGTCCATGCGAACAGGCAGTCCTTGAGCTCCTGCTCGGTGGGCGCGCGCCTGGTCACGACCCTCAGGTCCTCTGCGGTGACCGCACCATTGTCGCGCGACTGGACCAGCAGCCCGCCCGCGATGGTCTTGATCGCCAGCCCGCCCCGGCGCGGGTTTGGCAATTCCCCGCATTCGAGCAAGCGCAGGTTCTTCTTCCTGGCAAAGATTTCGCGCGCCTCGGCGCTGACCTTGGGCGCGATCACGACTTCGGTGAAGATGCCGGCAATGGCTTCGGCGGTCGCTCCGTCGAGTTCGGTATTGACCGCGACGATCCCGCCAAAGGCCGAAACACTGTCGCATTGGAGCGCGTCGTTCCACGCCGCGAGCAGCGAACCGCCCTGCGCCACGCCGCAGGGGTTGGCGTGCTTGACGATCACGACTGCGGGATCGCCGCCGCCGAACTCCGCCACCAGTTCGAGCGCGGCATCGGCGTCGTTGAGGTTGTTGTAGCTGAGTTCCTTGCCCTGCAGTTGCTCGGCCTGCGCCACCCCGCGCGCATGCGGTCCGGTGGGGGTGTAGAATGCCGCCATCTGGTGCGGGTTCTCGCCATAGCGCAGCACCGTGGGGCCTTGCCGTTGACCGCCAGAAACTCGGGGAACATCTGCTGCTGATCGGCAAAGCCGAACCACTGGCTGATCATCGCATCATACGAAGCCGTGGCAGCAAAGGCGCGCGCCGCCATTTGCTTGCGGAACTCCAGCGAGGTCGCGCCGCCATGCGCTTCGAGTTCGGACATCAGCGTGTCGTAATCCGCCGGATCGGTCACGATCGTCACGAACCCGTGGTTCTTCGCGGCAGAGCGCACCATGCTCGGTCCGCCGATGTCGATATTCTCGATGATCTCGGGCCGTTCGGCCCCGCGCATCACGGTCGCTTCGAACGGGTAGAGATTGACCACCACCAGATCGATGGCGCCAATCCCGTGCTCGGTCATCGAGGCGACGTGTTCGTCGTTGTCGCGCAGTGCCAGCAATCCGCCGTGCACCTTGGGGTGAAGCGTCTTGACCCGCCCGTCCATCATCTCGGGAAAGCCGGTGAGATCGGACACGTCGCGGACTTCGAGCCCCGCGTCGCGCAATGCCCTGGCGGTGCCGCCGGTGCTCACCAGCTCCACTCCGCGCGCAGCCAGTGCCGCGCCCAGCTCCGCCAAACCGGTCTTGTCGGACACCGAGAGCAGCGCCCGCCTGATCGTTACCTCTGCCATCCGGCCCTTATCCCATTTTCTTGAGCAGCCAGGAGAATTGCCCCCCGCCGCGCGACGTCATTCCTTCGATCACCAATTGCTCGGTGGCATGCGGCCGGCCATCGCCATCGACCCACAGGCTGTCTTCGCAGGACAGCCTGGTATCGGCCGCCCGCGCCGAATCGGCACCCAGCCGGAATTGCCACAGTCGCCCGTCGGGGGTGAGCAGGCTGGCGCCCCGACCGTCTTCGGATAGGTGCGCCTCCACACCGCGCCCCAGGTGAAAGCGGATGGCGAATCCGATCTTGCCGCGCTTGCCTTTGCGCGAGGCGGGGACGAGGATGTCCTCCCCCGCCAGCTGCTGTCCATCGCCGTTGAGGGTCAGGATTCGTCGGTGATTCAATCCGAACCGCGCGGCATACCCATCGTGGCTGGCCTCGACCCGTTGCGCTTCCCCGCCCCCCTTGCGCAGCATCCGGACTTCGGTCTCGACCAGCTCGACCCCCTTGCCGAGCTTGCCGTGGAGCAGCACCGCGGTCGAATTGGCATTGTCGAGCACCAGCGTCGAATGCGCCGCGGTGGCGCGCAGGCCCTGTCCGATCCGCGCCGGCACCTGCCCGCCCGCCATGGCGGCCCCGCCGCAATTGACGATCAGGCGGGCCGGCCCATCCGACAGTTCGAACGCCAGCGTCGACGCGCAGCCGGTCCGCGCGTGGCGCGCACGTGGCGGGGGCGCAGCATCGAATTGCAGGACTGTGTCGCCGCACTTGATCCGCTGGAACCCCCAATGCTGGACATCCTTGAGCGGGCGCGTGCGCACCCCGGTCGCCGCGATCAGCGCCGCGACGCGGTCGGCGCAAATGGCACCCTGCCCCTGCCAGTTTCCGAGTGCGCCGTCGCCGTGGCGCAGCGACAGCAGCGGCGGCACCAGCAACTCGCGCATCACGCCAAGCGCTGCGGGCGGCGCAATTTCGACGGCTTCGTAGCAGGCGAGGAGTTTGGTCAGCAGCGCGATCGCATCCATCTGCGCCGCCGGGCATCGCGACAGCACCCCGCCGTCCTCGGCGACCAGATCGCCCAGCGCCTTGATCAGCGCTGCCTCGCCAAACAGCCTCCGGGGCTTGCCTCCGGGCAGCAGCAATCCCGCTGCCGTCACCGCAGCCCAGCCCGCCACCTGGCAGAAACCGGCGCCGTCGCGGGCCGCTTTGCGATCGAGCCAGCTGGCCGTCTCGGCGATCGCCGCCAGCAGGCGCGGCTTGAGCTCGCCCTCCTGCCCGGCCAGCACGATCGGCGCGTGGACCAGCCATGCCATCAGTCGCAATCCGGCATGTTCGACGGTCCAGGCCGCGCCCTTCCCGGGCGATGGATTGGCGGCCAGCCACAGGCCGGTAATCCGCTCTGCCACCGCGCGGCAATCGTCACGCGGCGCGCTGGCGGCCAGATCGTCCAGCCACGCAAAACTGTGCAGCGCGCGTTCGAGCCCCGGACAATGGCGCGCGGCGCTGTCGAAATCGATCTGCCCGATCGGGGTCTTGACTCCGTGGACCAGGAAATGCCCGGCGCGCAGAGCCGTGCCAGCCGCCCTGTCGCCGCGGATCGGGCTCTCTACCGTCGCCATTACCCGTAACGCCGGCGGCCTGCGGAACGGCGCCGACAACGTGTGGCCGGGCACGCCGAGCCGATAGGCGAGGCGAATCATCGTTTCGGCGGCGCTGGCGCGCGGTGCAATGACGTCGGTCAGCGCGAGCGCGCGCGACGGCTCGACGGTGTCTTCGGTTGCCGGATCGCGGACCGGTTGCGCGCCGCCATCGCCCAGCGCCAGTGCTGGCCGCTCGCTCGCATCGTCGGCGGCGGAATCGAGCAGCTGCTCCTCGGCGTCCTGGAACAGCGATTCCATCATGCGGCCCCTTTGAGGGCGGCGATATTGGCCGCGTATTGCCCCGGCCCGCCCTTGAACGTGGCCGACCCCGCCACCAGCACGTCCGCCCCGGCCGCGACGCATTGCTGCGCGGTGTCCGGATTGACCCCGCCATCGACCTCGAGGTGGATCGGCCGCCCTTCGGCCTCGATCATGGTCCGGATGCGGCGGATCTTGTCGAGCTGCGAGGGGATGAAGCTCTGCCCGCCGAAGCCGGGATTGACGCTCATCACGAGCACCAGGTCGACCAGGTCCATCAGGTTGTCGAGCACCTCCACCGGGGTGCCGGGATTGAGCACCACGCCCGCTTTCTTGCCCAGCGACCGGATGGCCTGAAGGGTGCGATGAATGTGCGGCCCCGCCTCGGGATGGACGGTGATGATGTCGGCCCCTGCGTCCGCGAACGCTTCGAGATAGGGATCGACCGGCGCGATCATCAGGTGCACGTCGAACGGCTTGGCGGTGTGCGGGCGCAGCGCCTTCACCACCGCCGGGCCGATCGTGATGTTGGGCACATAGTGGCCGTCCATCACGTCGACATGGATCCAGTCGGCCCCGGCCTCGTCGATCGCACGCACTTCTTCGCCCAGCCGCGCGAAGTCGGCCGACAGGATCGAAGGGGAGATCAATGGGGCAGGCATGAACGGCTCGTGCGCCTCTTGTCGCGTCGTTAACGCAATACGGTAGCCGCGAATCACCCCACAAGCGCACGGCTGCGCCTTTTCCACCGTGCTAGGCCGGGGAACGGTCCTTAACGGGCGTTCGCGACAAAATTCATGTGCAATTCAGCGCCTGATCGGCATTGGTCGGAGCATATTCGCGGCAACGGCGGCCTATCGCTGTGACCATGCCGCACCGCGCAATCACTTGAACAGACGGACTGACATGAAAGCATTTGCAACAGGATTGGGTGCGCTCGCACTGCTGGCGACGGGATCCGCCGTTCCGGTAGCCCCGGTCGCGGCGCAGGCGACCAGCACCAGCGATTATCGCAACACGATCAGCAACAACATGCGCAACTGCGCGCCGGGCAAGGGCCCGGCGGTGCGCCTCACCGTGAGCGGCGTAAAGAGCTCGACCGGGAAGGTGCGGGTGCAGGTCTATCGCGGCACCAAAAGCGACTGGCTGGAAAAGGGGCGCTGGCTGAACCGCATCGAAGTGCCTGCCCGGCGCGGCAGCATGACCTTCTGCATGCCGGTTCCCGCGAGTGGCCCCTACGCCATCGCCGTCCGCCACGACGCCAATGGCAATGGCGATACCGACATCCGGCAGGATGGCGGCGCGATGTCGAACAACCCCTCGATCAACCTGTTCAATCTCGGCAAGCCGGGCGTCGACAAGACCCGCTTCGATGTCGGCTCGGGGGTGACCTCGATGTCGATCGTGATGAAATATTTCGGCTAAGGCCGGCGGTCAGCCCTGGCGGCGGCGATGCCGCCACAGGCTCCACAGCACGCCGGGCGCGGCGAGGATCGGATAGCGCTCGCGAAACGGCGTGATTTCGACCGGCATCCCGGTGTGCCGCTCGATCTTCCAGGCGGCATAGCGGCTCGCGCCGTCGAACGTGGTGCTCGCCTTGAGCAAGCGGATCAGGTTCAGCGGCTTGCCGAACCGGCGACGATGGTTCCACCACGCAAGAGTGCCCGCCCGTTGCTGCGCCGGCATCCCGGGCCGCAGGCGCTCGCCGTCGCGCTCGAACGCGATCCCGGCTGCATCGAGCGCGAGCGGCAGAAGCCCGGCGAAATGCGCTTCGTTGACCGCCAGGATATCGTTTTCGCGCCCGGCTTTCTCGACCCGGAACTCCGCCCGGTAGGTCGCGCGGAACAGCGCGCGCCAATAATCCTCCGGCGGCCCTTCCGCCGGGCCCAGCGCCACCGCCAGCCGCGCTGCGGTTTGCGCCGCATCGGCGATCGCGGCGACGACAGCGCCGCGCGCCTCATCGTCGCGGCACCAGATCAGCGCCGAGGGCTGCACGAACCGCGCCCAGATGGTCGTATCGAGCAATTCGCCGCGCGCCGCTTCGGCAAAGGTCGCGAGCGCCATCGTCGCGATCTTGGCGCGCAGGATCGCGCCCTCCTGCTCCCATTCGCGATAACTGACGCGCGGCCAGATCCGCTCGCGCCGCTCGCCCGGCAGCAGCACGTAGTAGTCCAGTACCCCGTCGAGCGACCCGGTGCGCAGGTTGGAGCCGTAGAACAGCACCGCGACTGCGCCGCTTTCCTCCGCCAGCCGCGCCGCGAAGTGCTCCACCGCCGAATCGACCGGCACGGCGAGGCGGGCGGAAATGCGCTCGGCGAGCGCCGACATCAGCGGATCCGGCGCGTGACGGTCATGATCGGGGCGGGGCGACGAACGCCAGCTCGGGTCCCTGCCCGATCCGGTAGCTGCCGGCCGGAAACGCCTCTCCGTCGAGGATGAACTGGTCGTCGATCGTCAGCTCGAAATCGGGAACGCTGACCTGGTGAAACCCGCGTTCGCGCAGGCCTTGGCTGATCCAGCCCATCATTATCAGCGGAATGAGCAGCAGCGAGCGGCGCGAGACCTGATCGATGGCGACCAGCTTCAGCCCCTTGCGCAACGGACCGAACGGATTGATCCCGGCCGGCATCCGCTCGAGCGACGAGGCGAACAGCAATTGCCGATATTCCGGATCGCCGATGCCGCTGTGCGCCATCGCTGCACCGTGCGGGCCGAGCGCGATGGTCATCGGCGCGCCCTTGCGCCAGGGGTTGCGGCGGCTGCCGAACAGCGATTGCGCGATGGTCCACGCGGTCGTCACTCCGACTGCGAGGCTGTTGAACGCGCCGAGCCGGTGCGCACCCTGTCCCGCGCGGGTCGCCCGGGTGAACGCGCCCGCACCGAAGATGAAGCCGAGCACGCTGGGTGCCGATTCATCGCTGGCCGCGATCTCGATCGGGCGGCGCAGCACCCGTTCGCCCGCTTCGTAGGCATCGATCGCGTCCTGCAGCGTCCATTCGGACGGCACGCCGAGATCGACCGTCAGCGCGTTGGTCTTGCCCTTGGGCAGCACCGCGATCGCAGGCCAGTCGTCGCCAAAGATTCCGCGCCCGCAGGTCAGCACGTCGCGCACCGTGCCATCGCCGCCGTTGATCACCAGCAGATCGATACCGCGCGCCGCAAGCTCGGCCAGCGCCTCGGGCAATTGCGAACGGTTGCCGGGTTGAGCGATGAAGACATGCGGGCAAATCCCGCAATCGAAGTCGGCACCCTTGTTGCGATGGCTGCGGGGTTGTAGATCACCCCCACCTTCGGCGCCTGCCCGGGAGCCCGCTGACGGTGCGTGCCATCCCAGCGTTCACGCCCGGCCTGGATCCGCGGCATCTGCGCAAATTCGTAGATCGGCGTCGCCATAACAGCCCTTTAACCGAGTTACCGCAGCTCTGTCACTGCCGTGTTACCTGACCTGTGCACCGTTCGGTCGCGATCGATGCCGGGTTACATCGGACCTGATGAAAATTTTGCAAGCCGGTATGCGGGCGAATTCGGCTGTTCTGCGCGATCACCAGGTGTAGAATGGCGTCATGCTGACCGAAAACCTGCTCGAATCCGCCCGCGCGCTCGCCCCCGAAATCACGTCGCTCAGGCGCGCGATCCACGCCGAGCCCGAGCTGGGCCTGCACACCCCGCTGACCATGGCGAAAGTGCGCGAGGCGCTGGCGGACTTGCCGCTCGAATGGCGCAGCGGCTCGTCGACCACCGGGGCGGTGGCCACTCTCGTCGGCGGCAAGAGGGGCGGCGAGGGCCCGCGCGTGCTGCTGCGCGGCGACATGGACGCGCTGCCGATGGACGAGAAAACCGGGCTCGATTTCGCGTCGACCATCCCCGGCCGCATGCATGCCTGCGGGCACGATACCCACACCGCAATGCTGGCGGGTGCGGTGCGGCTGCTGGCGGGGCAGCGCGACGAACTGGCCGGGACGATCGACTTCATGTTCCAGCCGGGCGAGGAAGGGCATCACGGCGCACGCTTCATGCTCGACGATGGGCTCATCGACCCGTTGCCCGATGCCGCCTTCGCCCTGCACATCATGCCCAACGCACCGTATGGTGTGTTTGCTGGGCGCGCCGGCCCGCTGTTGGCGGCCGCTGACCAGTTCACCATCACCGTAAGCGGCCGGGGCGGGCATGCTTCCATGCCGCACGATTGCGCCGACCCGATTCCCGCCGCCGCCGCGATCGTCGGCGCGATCCAGGCGATGGTCACCCGCCGCTTCAGAGCGACCAACGCGGTGGTGGTGACGGTGACCCAGATTCACGCCGGGACGGCGCACAACGTCATCCCGGACGAGGTGATGCTCGCCGGCACGATCCGCACCCTCAGCGCCGATCACCGCGACAAGGTCCATGCGCTGATTGCGGAAACCGCGCAGCAGACTGCGGCCGCCTACGGGGTCGAGGCGGACTGCAAGCTCGAACTCGGCTTTCCGGTGACCGTCTGCGATGCGCGCGCGGTGGCTCTCGGCGCCAAGGTCGCGCGCAAACTCGGCGGCGCACAAGGATGGCGCGACATGGCCGATCCGATCATGGGCGCAGAGGATTTCTCCTATGTGCTCGAACAGGTGCCGGGCGCGATGTTCTTCCTCGGCGTCGCGCCCGATGGCGAGGACTGGACGCAATGCTGCGCCATCCATTCGCCGCGCATGACGGTGGACGAGACCGCGCTTCCCACAGGCACGGCGATGCTGGCCGGGTGCGCGTTGGAATTCATCGCCAACGGATTCGAAGACTGACCAGCCAGGAAGGCGCTGCGCACACGGTGCGTAGCGGGGCGAGGCCGCCTTTCGCCGCACCGACGTGTTCGACCGGCGGCATAGGTTGATGGCCGTGTGGGCGGACCTCGCGCGCACATCGGAACAATCGGACCGTCGTCCGGACGTCTGGCAACGATCTGCGCCCAGCTAACCTGAGGACACTATCGGCGACGCAATGGTCGGAGAGCGTACAGATCGCTATTTCGGCAGAATGCTCAATGACATGAACTTCAATGGGACCTGGCGCGATTATCAGGCCCGCGTCCTTCAAGAGATGGACGAGCATTTTGGCGACGGAAGACTGCATGTCGTGGCGGCCCCGGGCGCCGGAAAGACGGTTCTCGGTCTGGAGATCGTGCGCCGTATCGGAAGGCCGGCGCTGGTATTTGCGCCGACAATCGCCATTCGCGAACAGTGGGCGCACCGCCTTTGTCCATTGTTTCTCGACACTCCGCCCGAAGCCGCGACGATCTCCCGCGATCTGGCGGATTTTCGGGACCTGACGCTGGCGACATACCAGTCGCTCGATAGCCTGCGGCGCGGCGAGGAACTCGATGCGTTGATCGAGACGCTGAATGGCCGAGGACCTCTGACGCTGGTTCTGGACGAAGCACATCACCTGCGGCGCGAATGGTGGAAATGCCTCAACGCGCTGGCCAACCGTCTGGTGGATGTCCGCCTGGTCGCGCTGACGGCAACGCCCCCTTATGATGCGAGCTTCGCCGAATGGTCGCGCTACGAAGAACTGTGCGGACCGATAGACCTGGAAATCGGCATTCCCGAACTGGTCCGCAATGGCGATCTGTGTCCGCATCAGGATCACCTGATCCTGTCGGAGCCCACGGAAGATGCGCTGGCCCTGCTTGCCAGAAGGCGTGAGGCCATTGGCCGGCTGCATATGGAATTGCGGGCGAATGACGGGTTGCTCGACTGGCTGGCCGCGCACCCGTGGCTGACGGATTCCGAAGCGCATGTCGAAGAGATCCTCGAAGCCCCGGAGATGCTCTCGGCAGTGCTGGTTCTGCTGGCATCAGCTGGACGCGCGCTGCCGCGCCCGCCGCTCAAACTGCTCGGCGTGTCGGCGCGCAATGTGCCTCCGCCCTCGCTGTTCTGGCTGGAACGATTGCTGGACGGCCTGGTTGCGCAGCAAACGGCGGACTTTCCACTCGACCCGGCGTGGCTCAAGGGCCTGCGTGACCGGCTGAATCGTCATGGCCTCATCGAAGGAGGGCGGGTCCGCCTGCACCACACGCGCTCGGTCTTCAAGCTGATGACCTCCAGCCTCGCCAAGCTGGATTCGATAGTAGAGATCGCTGAAGCCGAAAAGCAAGCGCTGGCAGGAGACCTGCGCATGGTCGTGCTGTCCGATCACATTCGCGCCGGCGACTTGCCGAAAGGTCCGGATGCACAATTCAAACCTGCCAAGCTGGGCGTGATTCCGATATTCGAGAAGCTGCGGCGCTCGGCAATTGCCGAAGAGCATCTGGGGGTCTTGACCGGAAGCATAGTCATCCTTCCCAAGAGCGTTCTGGCGAAGCTCACCGACATTGCGAACGATCTGCACGTCGATCCTGGCGACTTCAGAACAAGCAATCTGCCGGGATGCCCCGGCCACGTGCGTATCGAATGCAGGACCGGCGGCACCGCTCAATTGGTTCGCCTCGTCACTGCTCTCTTCACACGTGGCGATGTTCGCATACTCGTCGGCACGCAGTCGCTGCTTGGCGAGGGGTGGGACGCGCCCGCACTCAACAGCCTTGTCCTGGCAAGCAACACGGCGTCGTTCATGCTCTCCAATCAGACGCGCGGCCGGGCGATCCGGATCGATCCGGCCAAGCCTGCCAAGGTGGCGAACATTTGGCACCTGGCGACCGTCGATCCGGAAGATCGCGAGAGCTGGGATGCGGTGGTATCGGCCTTCAACTGGGGTTTTCTCAACGATGGGGGCGCGCCGGGGCTATCCGACATCACGGTCGTCGCGCGGCGTTTCAAGGCATTTGAAGGGATTTCCAACGGAACCTCCACCCTCATTGAAGATGGCATTGCCCGCCTGGGACTTGATCCATCGAAACCGGCGGCGTCCACGAACCTCCGGACCTTTGCCATCGCGGCAGACCGGCACGCCATTGCGGGGCGCTGGAAGGCTTCGCTCGGTCAAGGGGCAGCGCGATCGCAGGTGCGCGAGACGGCAGCCCCCCGTTATGCTCCCCGTGCCTTAAGCTGGTTCGATACGATACAGGCTCTGGGCTGGAGCGCTGCAGGCAGCGGGGTGTTTGCAGCGGCCAATGAGTTGCGCGGCCTGGCATCCTATGCAGGGATTGGGGCCATCGCGATGGGGCTGGCCGGTGCAGCCACGCTGGCAAGCCTGCCGCGCCTGGCGAGAGCTGGCAGGCTCGTCTGGCGAAACGGATCGCTCGAAGGCAGCTTGGAAGCCGTAACCGGAGTTGTCTTGCAGGCGCTGGTCGATGCCGAAGTCATCAGCGCGCGCGAACTGAGCGGCGCCCATGTCGAAATCCGTACGAGCCTGGACGGACGCAAGGATATCGTCCTTACCGGAGTGAGCCGGGCTACCGAACGGCAGGTGATGCAGGCAGTGGCGGAAATTCTGGGGCCGGTGCAGAACCCGCGCTACCTGCTGGTGCGCAATTCATGGCTCGGCCTCAAGAGGCGGGTCGATTACCACGCTGTGCCTGCCGCGCTGGGCGCTCGCAAGGAACACGCAGAACGCTTTGCCGAACTTTGGCGCGGGGGTGTTGGCTCATCGAAGCTCGTGTTCACGCGGACGGCGGACGGCAGACGGACAATGCTGAGAGCACGGGCGTCCTCCTTCGCGGCGGGATTTCAGCGGGTTGTGGATCGCCGCTCCGTGTGGCTGTGATCGGGGTGACATATCGCCCTGCTGCCCAGCCTCGGCAGACCGCTTCCCGAAGCGCCGGATCACCGCCGGCATCTGCGCGCCATGCGGCGGCGGCTCGGTTGGTCTTGGTCCGGAGCGACTCAACGGGTCTCTCGGCAACGTAGCAACGGACGGAGCCATCTACGCGCCCGATGATGCCCAGCCGGTCCCATTTCGGAGCATTGGGCGAACGTCCGGGTCGGCTGGCGGACCAAGAACCTGCTGATTTCAGCGCTCAATTGTCGCGCTATTCTGGCTATTTCGATTGTAGACCGATGTCCTGCGTCCGCTGAAGCGAGACAGGAATTCGAGGTTTCCCGCCAGCATTGAGCCGGAACCGGCGATACGCACTCCTTGTGCCTACTCATTCCTTTCGGAATGAATGGTGAGATCCGAATTCGCTCAAAAGCTGGCGCACCCGACATTGCTAAAACTTATGTCGCAGGCAGTGTCGGGACGTCCCTAACTACTCTGTAAAATCAGGGATTTGTCTTCTACCGTGTTCACGGCTGATCGTCCCCGTTTGCCTGCAATTCGATCACTTTGTGGGATCGAATGTTGGATCAATTTTATGGTGTGTGTAACCTATGGCCCTGTCAGCATTGAAGGTGAAGAACGCTAAGCCCGGTCGCTACGTTGATGGCCGTGGTTTGTGTCTTTTCGTGAAGGAAAGCGGTTCCCGTAGTTGGGTCTTGCGGATGCAGCACAACGGCAGGCGGCGCGACTACGGATTGGGATCGGCACTCGATGTATCGCTGACCGAAGCGCGGGACGCCGCAGCCGCATTGCGCCGCCAGGTTCGCGCCGGGATCGATCCGGTTGCCGAGCGACGGAAGTCGCGCAAGGTGGTGCCGAGCTTCGAAACCGCAGCGCGCGAATGTTACGAGGCGTTGAAGGACGGCTGGAAGAACCAGAACTACCGCAACTGGATCGCCAGCATGGAAAACCATGTCTTCCCGCTGATCGGCAGGAAGCCCGTCGATCAGGTGGACAGCACCCACGTCGTCGAGGTGCTCACGCCCATCTGGCTCGAAATCCCCGACACCGCTCGCAAAATTCTCCAGCGTATCGGTGCCGTACTCGACTTCGCGCATATCAGGGGATGGCGGGAAGAGGAGGCCGCGCTGCGCTCTGTCCGCAAGGGATTACCGCGCCAGACCGACAAGGTCGAACACTTCAAGGCCATGCCCTATGCAGAGATTCCGGCGTTCATGAAGGAGCTGGCGACCGCATCACCCAGCACGGGCCGCGATGCCCTGCGTTTCACCATCTACAACGCCGTGCGGTCGAGCGAAACGCGCAACGCCGTCTGGACTGAGATTGACCTCGACAAGGCGGTCTGGACCATCCCCGGCGAGCGCATGAAGGCAAAGGAAACGCATGTGGTGCCGCTCTCTAAGGCAGCGGTTTCCATTCTGCGTCGGCGCTGGAAACTGCGGACGAGCGACGATGGCCTCGTCTTCTCCAACAATGGCGAGAAGCCCATCAGCGACATGACAATGACCAAACTGTTGCGCGATGCCGGGATTAAAGGCGCGACCGTCCATGGCTTCCGCTCCGCTTTCACCGATTGGGCTGCGGAGAAGACCGACTTTCCGAAGGAGGTGGCGGACAAGGCCTTGGCGCACAAGCTGAGCAACCAGGTCGAAGCCGCCTATCGCCGCACCGACTTTGTCGAAAAGCGGCGCGAGTTGATGGGGGCGTGGGCAGCTTATCTCAACCTTGCTAGAACCATTACAAATGGTTGATTTAGGATAAGGTCGCGTTCGAGCAGATTTGCACGATACGCCAGCGCCTAGGAATGGGTTAGCACTATGAGTGATTCAAATTTCGTCGCACATTTCACAAAGGGCGAGGGTGACGTTCCCTATGAGAATCTTGTGAAGATTCTTGAAGGGAAGGCACTGAAAGCTGGGTCGTTGCCGTGGACGGGCAATCCGGCAGTTTGCTTCACCGAATGCCCTTGGTCGAGCCTGCTGTCCCATGTGGGCCATTATTCAGCCTTTGGATTAGGGTTCACAAAGCCGCATGTGTTTGCGGCTGGTGGCGGACCTGCTTACTACGTACGCGCAGATCACTGGGAAAAGCAGCAGTGGGATAACCACGTTCGAACTTTCGTGACCCCATTTTGGCCAGCATATCGGCCTCAATCGGAAAAGTTCAAAAAGCAACTTGGCGGCAAATCCATCGACTTTGCCCATGAGCGGGAATGGCGAGTTCCACACGACTTCACCTTTGAATATGAACAGGTTCAGTTCGTCGTTCTCCCCGGATATGAGGAAATGGCGCGATTTCCAAAGGAACTAAAGGACGCGGTCGGACGCGAAAAGTTCATTCTTGTTGATGTCTACAAGCATATTGAAAAGCTCTGGCCGACACACATTGTTTGAGCGCTGACAGAGTTTAGCGCGTGACTTGCATTCGGCGAATGAGCCCGTGCAAGCTAGCGGTGGTGATGCGCGTTGCCTTGCCGATCTTCACCGTTTCGAGTTCGCCGCTGGAGATCAGCTCATAGAGCTTCGTGCGCCCAACGCCTATCATGCGGGCAGCATCATTGATCCTGACGCAGATCGGCTCGACAGGTTGATGGCCGTTCATTCCGCCGGTTCCTCTTCACAATAGTGTACGGGATCGGCGATCCAGCGATTGATGGCTGACTCGTGCCAGCCCGCGCCATGGATGCTGATCTTGACCTGCGACGGGAATGTGCCCTCGGCGATCTTGCGATAAATGGTGGAGCGGGAAAGGCCGGTGCGGTCGAGCACGGTCTTGAGCCGGATAATGCGTTCGGTATTCGACATGGGGCATTCTCACTTTGATACTGGCGGCCCTCACCGGAACATAATGAGAACTTTTTGACGCAACACAAGGGTCGGTTTGAATTGGAATTCTGCCAATTCATTAGTGATTTGCGTGATTTGAACCGCCTATGGACGGGTAGAGACTTTTACGGACAAACCGCCGCGCCGTCTTCGGTTTTGGAAAATTTTTCGTTCGGCCCGATTCTGCGACCGACATGCGAAGAAATGCGACGGCAGTGGCGGATTTCCGCGCCAGCGTTGCTCATATTTTGCGCACGACTCGAAACGCCGCTGGTTTACGAAGTCGCCCAAACACCAAGTTAGGCTTGGTCATCACGGCAGTTCGTAAACCAGTCCGGCAACCCAGTTCATGAGTGCAATTGGAAACCTGCCACTACCCGCCCTTCCTCAGCTTGAACTTCGGACCAGTGTACGTGCGCACCGGGTTTCCGCGCTCCAGTTGCTGGTGAAGTGACCACCGCTCGTGTCGCACATCGTCACTTGCGCCTGAACGACGATCTTCCAACAGCATGGCCAATTTTAGTTTTGCCAATTTGCGGTTTGCGTGCTGTGATCGCTGCTCCTGCGCGGTTGCAACCAAGCCAGTTGGCCGGTGTGTCGCGCGTACAGCGCTGTCAGTCTTGTTGACGTGCTGTCCTCCAGGACCGCTTGCTCGCATCGCCTGAAAGTCAATGTCGCTATCGCGCAAGTCTGGCACGTCATCTGGTATAGGCGCGAGCGAAACGCCGACAAACCAGTTACGGCGCTTGTGCCTGGGGCGAAAAGGACTTTCGCCGATCCAGAGGATCGTTCCCGTCCGCTCCCTCACAAAGGCGAGCGCCCCATCACCTGAGACGCGCATGAAAAGCGAAGCCGGAAGCTCCTCTTGAGCATCGAGCACCTCACAGGTCACACCGATCCTTGCGGCTTCGTCAGCAAAAGCTTTGGCCAGCTGCGCAACCACCCAACGGCATTCAGCAGGGCCTTTACCAGAGGTCAGATGCAATATCGCTTCTGTCATGACGCCCTCGTCTTATAGCTAAGCAGAGGGCGAAGGCGGGCGACCACCCGAACCAAGCCAGCGGCCTCCAGATCGGCAATGACACCGGCGATATCCTTGTACGCTTCCGGAGCTTCTTCAAAGATCAGGCGGCGGTCCTCGCAAATCACATGGCTGGACAATTTCGTGCGCTGCAAGTCAGCGATGCGATATCGGCGAGAGAGGCGCGCATGGGCATCCTTGCGGCTCCATTTGCGGCCCGCCCCATGCGCAAGCGAGCATAAGGCATCATCGGCGCGGTCGGGCACGGGCTCAACCAGATAGCTGAAATCTCCCCTTGACCCTGGTATGACGACCATGCCGCAATCCGCCGGTGCGGCCCCCTTTCGGTGCAACCAGCCTTCGCGGTGCCGCGTGACGCTATTATGCACGATGTCGAGCATGCATTTGCCAGACATGCCGAGGGCATCAAGAAACCGGCCAGCGATAACCTTCCGGTTCACGACCGCCCATGCCACGGCCTGATTGTGCCGCTGCAAATAGGCGTCAGCGTCCTGAGTGCCATCATGGAGACCCTCCGTTCCATGCCTGGCCATTTGCTCTTGCAGTATAGCCTGTCCTAGCCCACGCGAACCGCTGTGAACCATCATCAGGCCGCGGTCATCCTTTAGGCCAAGCTCGGCAAATCGAACTGGCGCGACGACCTCCTCGATGCGCTGGAACTCAACAAAGTGGTTTCCGCCACCGATGGTGCCGAGAGCTGGGCTGGCAAGTTCAGGCGGCAATCCCGCTTCGGCCAGTGCATGTTCTGCCGGTCCATCCCAAGGCTCATCAAGACCGTGCAGCTTGCGCTCGACCTTGCCGACCCGGAACTTTCGCACAGCCAGGCTGGTCTCCCAGAGAGCCATTCCGCAGCCGATATCGCTCCCGACAAGATGCGGCCAGATGCGCTTCTGAGACCAGAAAGCAGCGCCCACGGCGATCCCGTTGCCCGCGTGGAGATCGGGCAAGCCGACAACACGATCCATCCCTTTAAGACGGGAAGTAGCTTCGAGTTGATCAAGTGCCAAAGGATCGAAGCGGGCGGGATCGCGCGCGATCAGCGTAAGCGAATTTTGCTCGTTCATGCTCGCCCTCCCGCTGACTTGCGATTTGCCGCCGGCAGTCGCTTGGCTAGCAAAGCATAGTCCTTGAGAATGCCATCATCCGGATCGACGAAGAATTCGCGGCGCCTGAACCACATGCCGTGGGCGCCGAGAACCTCTCCTTCAAACATCCACTCGCCGTGCCGTCCGATTGAGATCCGGGTGAGAACGAAATCTTCAAGGTGCTCGCGAACGTGCATCTTGACCGTGCTCCCCGTATCGAGGCGCTCGCAAATCTCGCTGAAAACGCTGTCCCACGGTTGCCCCCTCCGACTGCGCAGGAAGCGAACCAATGGAGCAAGGTTCTCATTGAGTGATTTTGTGTAGGGCGCGTTTTCGAAGGCGTGGCGCTTGTGCCCGATGTGCTTCAGCGTGGGATCTTTGGTCCTCTTTAGTTTTGGCGACGATGCATGGCTTGCGCCCCAGCGCGGTCGCTCGACGATGACCTTGAACATGTCAGAACGCATGGCGGGCCTCCATAGCAATGGAGGTCACCTTGCACTGCGCATGCAAAAGGCCCGGAATGGTGAAATGCGCAGCGTTCAATCCGCTGCGAAGGAAGATCAGGCGTGCTTGTCCGCCCGACAGGAAATTGCCCATGCAATATGTTCCTGAATATTATGGATCGGGAAATCGGTTGTGAGACGAACGATCACTGCTCGCATGATTTGCTCCTTTCCATTTTCAGAAACACGCCGGGATTGGCTGACGCGGCCCGTTATAAGAAACTACGGGACAAATCAACTCGTTTGGCGATGCAAATCTATTTGGAGGCTGCTTCGTCCTGCTCCGCCTCAAATGCCCGCTTTCCCTTGCGCCGGAAGAGCACCAGCGCCTGCGCGCCATCCGGCCCGCGCAGCTTGGCTGCAACGGTGAGGAATGCGCCGTAGAGCGCGGCGCGGTCATCATCGGTCAGTTCGACCAGATCGGCCTTGGCGACCAGGCCGCCCAGCTCGATCAGTTGCCGGGTCCGTTCGCGGCGTTTCACTTGCCATTCGCGCATGTCGGTTCGTGCCTTAGCTGCCTCAAGCCGATGCCGCGCCGCCGTTGAGCGGCAGAGTGCCTTCTGGCTGCTGGCGAGGTCCGCTTGAAGTGTCGCGTGGTTTGCCCTGAAAGAACGCCGCACCGCGCTTGCGCCAGCCCTCCCCCGTGGCCTTGTCAGTGTTGGCAACCGCGTCGAGCAGCACGCCAGCCAGGACATCGGCATCGAGCACGTCGGCTCCGGTTGCTGTGACCAGCGCGCCGAGGTCGCGCACGCGGCGCTCCTTCAACTGTTTGGCCTTGTCGGCCAGTGCCTTCAGTTCCGAATCAAAATCGCGGGGTTTGCGCATGTGCTGTCTCCATCGTTGGTGTGATGGAGCCATGATAATCGTGCCTGTAATCCAATGCAGTAAGGTCGCCGGGACAGTGTGATACAGCGTAGTCCCGATCAGGATTTTATCATGAGAGGGCGCGCTTATACGTCGTGCCGACGCAGGCTTTGGAGTGTAACTGGATTGCCGTCATGGCAATCTTTCACTTCAGCGCAAAGGTCATCGGAAGGTCGAGCGGACGCAGTGCCGTGGCGGCTGCGGGCTATCGCGCGGGCGAACAACTGCACGATGAGCGGATTGATCGAACCCACGATTTCACCAACAAGGCAGGCGTCCTTCATTCCGAGGTGATGCTGCCGAAAGGCGCGCCCGAAGCTTTCGCCGACCGCGCCACACTTTGGAACGCGGTCGAGGCCGCCGAGAAGCGCAAGGACGCACAGCTTGCCCGCGAGGTCGAGTTCGCCCTGCCCCGCGAGCTGGCGAAGAAGGACAACATCAAGCTGGCGCGCGAGTTCGTGAAGGCCGAGTTCATCGAGAAAGGCATGATTGCCGATCTCAATGTCCATTGGGATATCGGAGAAGACGGCGAGGCCAAGCCGCACGCGCATGTGATGCTTACCATGCGCGAAGTCACCAAAGAGGGATTTGGCGCAAAGGTCCGCGACTGGAACAAAACCGCGCTCATCGAACAATGGCGCGAGCGCTGGGCCGATCACGTCAATCGAGCACTAGCCGAACGCGACATTGATGCGCGGATCGATCATCGCAGCCTGGAGGCGCAGGGCATTGCGCTGGAGCCGCAGGACAAGATCGGTCCTGCCGCATCGCGTATTGGCGGACGCGGACTGGAAGCCGAACGGATCGAGGAACACCGCGCCATCGCCCAGCGCAATGGCGAGCGGATCATCGCCACCCCCGCGCTGGCATTGGATGCGATCACGCACCAGCAGGCAACGTTCACCAAGCGCGATCTTGCCGCCTTCGTTCACCGACATAGCGACCGCAAGGAGCAGTTCGATGCCGCCTACAATGCAGTGCGTGCATCGCCTGAAATAGTCGCTTTGGGCAAGGATGGGCGCGGGCAGAACCGCTTCACTTCGCGGGCGATGATCGAGACCGAACAGCGTCTACATCGCGCTGCCGACGCGATGGCGCAGCGCGCGAAACACAGCGTCAGTGATGTCCAACGAAACGCCGCTTTCGCCGGTGCTGCGGCGCGCGGCCTAGTCCTGACGGGTGAACAGAAATCGGCCTTCGAGCATGTCACCAACAGCAAGGGTCTTGCGGTGGTCGTTGGCTATGCCGGAACCGGCAAGAGCGCCATGCTCGGCGTGGCGCGCGAGGCATGGGAAAGCGCTGGCTACGCTGTGCGCGGCGCAGCGCTTTCCGGCATTGCCGCCGAGGGTCTGGAGAATGGCTCCGGCATTGCTTCGCGCACCATTGCCAGCCTTGAGCATCAGTGGGGCAAGGGGCGCGAACATCTCACTGGGCGCGACGTGCTCGTCATCGACGAAGCGGGCATGGTTGGCACGCGGCAGATGGAGCGCGTGCTTTCCCATGCCGCCAATGCCGGTGCGAAGGTTGTTCTGGTCGGCGACCAGCAGCAGCTTCAAGCCATCGAGGCTGGCGCGGCGTTTCGAGCAATCCACGAGCATCACGGTGGGGTCGAAATCAGCGAAGTCCGCCGCCAAGTTCACGCATGGCAGCAGGATGCGACCAGGCAGCTTGCAACAGGCCGCACCGGCGAAGCGATCCACACTTACGAGGAACGCGGCATGGTCCATCCGGGCGAGACGCGCGAGGTCGCGCGGGAAGATCTGATCGAGCGTTGGGATCAGGAACGGCGGACCAGCCCCGCCGACAGCCGGATCATTCTTACCCACACCAATGACGAGGTGCGCGCGCTGAACCAAATGGCACGCGGGAAGATGCGTGTAGCGGGCGTGCTTGGGGCGGATGTAACGATCAAGACAGCGCGTGGTGAGCGTGAGTTCGCGTCGGGCGACCGCATCATCTTCCTGCGCAACGAACACGGGATTGGGGTGAAGAACGGGACGCTCGGCACGGTCGAACAGGCCAGCGCAAAGAGCATGGCGGTGCACACCGACGATGGCCGCGAAGTTGCCTTCGACACCAAGGACTATGCTCATATCGATCATGGCTACGTCGCCACGATCCACAAGGCCCAAGGCATGACCGTGGACCGCGCCCATGTGCTCGCCACTCCCGGAATGGATAGCCATTCAGCCTATGTCGCCATGTCGCGTCACCGCGACAGGCTGGCGCTGCATTATGGACGCGATGATTTTGCAGGCCAGACCAAACTTGTCCGCACGCTGAGCCGGGAACGGGGCAAGGACATGGCGGGTGACTACAAACCCGAACAGGCCTTCGCCGAATTACGCGGCATCAGGTTCCGCGAGCGGGTCATCGAGATGGTCCGGCAGGTGCCGGAGAAGGCCAAATCGATCTTCGGAAACTTCCGTCCGCAGGCCCGCCAGCTTGAGCCGATTTCGGCACAAGCGATCACGCAGAACGAGCAGCGCCGCGCGGTTGAACGCTACGCTCGCGCGCTGGGCGATATGGGCACGATGCAGGCCCAGGGCTTGCCCGTTCTCCCGCACCAGAAGAACGCGCTGGAGAAGGCCGGAAAGGCGCTCGAAGCGATCCGACCCCATGCCGCCACCGATCTCGCCAAGGCACTGGATCGGCGTCCCGAGCTGATTGCAGAGGCCGCTGGCGGGGGCAGCCAGGAGGCCATGCGCGCCATGCAGCATGAGGCTGCCGTGCGCACCGATCCGGCGTTGCGATCCGAGCGTTTTGTCAGCGACTGGCAGAGGTTGAGCGCGGCGCGCAATCAGCTTGAACAGCAAGGTGACCGTGCAGGTGCGGCCCGCGTGTCCGCGAAGCAGAACGAACTGGCGAAGGGGCTGGAGCGCGATCCGCAGGTCGAAGGTCTGTTGCGCGGCAAGACCCGCGAACTCGGCATTGATCGGAAGCCCGAACGCAGCATCGCCAATGAACTCACCGCAACCCTCGCCCGCGAGCGCACACGCGCTTTCAACATGGGCATTTAGGAGAAACGACATGGAAGACGACCAAATCGAAGAAGTGCAACTGGACCTCGAAGTCGAGGAACCGCCGACGCCGCAGCCTGAGCCGCCAACGGTTGCAGAAACCGATCCGGCAACGGAAGCCTTCGCCCGTCTTGAAGGCGAAATGGCGATGGTGCGCCATACGGTCCAGAACATGGCGAGGGAGCGAGCCGATATCGTTATCCCGGACTACACCGCAACGCTGAGCCAGATGGCCGATCAGCTGGCACAGGTCTCCAAGACGTTAGGTGCAATTGGCGACAAACCTGCCATCGAACTGACACCGGAAGACATTGCGGTTCAGATCAAGCGCGCCTCGCTCGACATGCTGCGCGATGCCAGCGACCTGTTCCGGCACGGACGCAGGGACTTCGACAGCGCTACCGCGCAGCTCAGTGCGATGGTGGGGCGCGTCCACGCCGAGGACGAACAGAAGCGCCAAACATGGCGCTTTGCAGGAATGGGGCTGGCTGCCGGTATCCTGCTCTGGTCAATCCTACCGGGCACTATCGCCCGCGCCGTGCCCGAAAGCTGGCAGATGCCAGAGCGGATGGCTCGCAATGCCACAGGAGAGCCGACCATCGTGGAAGCGGGCATCCGCTTGATCCGGTCACAGAATCCGGAAGCATGGGAGGAATTGGCGGCAGCGCAGCGTATTCTGAGCAGTAACCGCGAAACTTTGATGCGGTGTAAGGAACGGGCCCGGAACGCGAAGGGGCCGACTAAGTGTTCAGTTGCGATCTTGCCTTGAGTTTGCTGCGAATCGATTTCGCGCTTTGCACGTGGAGGCGTTGTGCTCAAATTCCGGACATTCGATCTCGGCGGAAGCGACACCGATAGCGGATCGTTTGGGCCGTAGAGAACTTTGCGGTTGGGTGTGGTCTCCGAACATATCAAGAAGACCACAAAGAACAGATCTTGTTTGCTCGAAAAGCTAAGAAGTCGATGCCGCTGCCAATATCTTGGTGGGTTCCGGCTGGAGATAAGATCCAAGGGTAAGAGCGTCATATCGGTTGAAGAATGTTTCAAAGAAAAATCGGTGTTCGGCACCGTTGTCATCGTTGAGAATCAATTCGCTTTCTCCAAGCGGCCCGCCGCCCTGCGCGCCGCAATAACTTGCGATCGTTCGGAAAAGCTCGACTTCTGATTGGCGGCTGAAGCGTTCGGCGAATGCTGGCGACTGAATGAAATGCCGGCAAGGCTTGGCTGGATCAAAGCCAGCTGGACGCTTTGATCGATGGGGGTGAGCACTAATCATCCCCACCATTGGTACTTCCCGACCGCGTAGTTCGACAAAGCGGTAGAGAGTTGTCGAGAACGTATTGCCGAAAGCGCCCTTCAGACCCTTTACGTTCTCAAGCGTCGGAGCGAGATCCATCGCCTCATTTGCGAAGCGACCTTGGAGAAACAAGAGCTGACCAGCGGCGTAGTTCGCCTCAGTTTCGATCTGATCGTGGCAATCGTGTGAGAGGGTGAAGCCATCGTCTCCGAGCATGACGTCGTGATGCCAAGGCAGCAAACTATGGCCGATCTCGTGCCCTTCATTCCATCGGTGCTTTAACTCAGGTTCGTCCTGATCGAGAAGAATTCGCCGCTGGTCTGGAAGATAGAGCGCTTTTAGCGACATTTTTTTGATGGCATCTAGGAGGAGTTTGGGCCGCTCGTAAATTTGAACTGTCGCGACCTTGATCCGGCTCACAGTCTCTCGAACTGCACTAGTGTCAGCCGTCGTGTAAAATTGCCTGTCGAGACGGAGGAGCTGACGGACATCGGCAAGCGTGAGCGGAGGCTCTGGGTTGCCAAGTCCATCTAGGACCTTCGCAACCCGCCGATCGATATCAGCCGCCGTTCTTTCCGAAAGAATTCGGTTTTTTGCCAATTCTGCCCCCTTGGCAACGTCGTATCAATTGTCCGCACTTAACTGCGAGACAAATTCTTCCAACGCAGCGCGTTCTTCGTTCGTCAGTTCTGCCATTGGATCGGAGCGTGCAGCAAATCGTTCCATTTGCCTTTCGATGTTATCATTACGCGCCTTCGCCAACCCGGCAACTTGCATAAGCTTTGCGCTAGGTACCTTGAACACACCGGATAGCTGATAAACCGACCGGACATCTGGCTTGTGCCGAACGTCGTCCTCGATCTCGATGAGTTCTAATATATCAATATCAGCATTCTGCGCGAGCTCCTCCCGCGACATTCTTCTCGAACGCCTCATAAGTCGCACAAATCGACCAAAGGCGACATTCGCTTCGTCCTCATTGTTATCCTTAGGCGTGTCTTCCATGATTGGATCGAAAGCCAATGCTCCTGCGGCGATGGACGCATCGCCTTCGAGCTCAGCCATTCTAAGGCACCATTCCTTGCTGATCTCCATGCTCATCGGTGGTTTCCTTTCGCGATGAACGCTTCTGCCTGCGCAGAAGTCATCTCATAATAACGTAGTCCTTGTTTTGCTGGGTCGGGCCCGAGATCGGTCATTCCACAGGTCGCACCGTAGAACGCTTCTGCTTGCGGAAGAGCATGCAGTCCGATGCGACCCTTAAATTCCTCGGCGAGGCTGTGTTCGATCGCAGCGCGAACTAAAATGCTGCCTACACCCCGATAACGAGGCCTCTGCTCGAGTTCCGGTCTGTTCCAGGGCGCATTCTCGACGTAGTCAATATATACGAGATTGCGCTTCTCGTTTTCAGGCAACCGGCAGCGATAGCCGGTCGTATCGATCAGCATCAAACCCTCGGTCGTATCCTGGCAGGTTACGCAGTAGCCATCATGCGATAGCAGGCCCTGGAGTTGCTCGACTTTCTGTCGCCAGTTCCAATGCGCGTTCTCGGTGCCAGGCCATTCGGCCACAGGCTTTCCTGACCGTTTGAAGTCGCGGAAACGGTCATAGAGCGCCGGCTTCCACTCGCCCTCTACATCGGTCAGCTGCTTCTCGGTAATCGATGCATGCAGCTCAGCTTCGCGCGCTTCTCCTGTCGCGGTATCGAGCAGAGCAACCTTCATAGGCCACGCGCTCATACCATCATTATCTCAGCTTTGTCCTTCGTCACTTCGTTCTCGACATAGAGCTTGTCGCCTTTCTCGACGCGCGCTTCGAGCAATTGATAAAGCCGAAGCGCCTGCCGCATGACAGCCGTCTTACTCATGTCCTTCCGGGCGCTGAACTCCTCGACCACCTGCATCTCCGCGTCTGTGAGATTCAGGGTCATTGTCCTCTTTGTCGTCATGTCCTGTCTCCATTTGGCTAGTCGCCATACACTGCGCAGCCAAAATGTCAATGTCATATAGCTGTTGACTAGCTATTTTCTAGCTATTATCTAGCCATTCAGTGATGAAGCGGCGCTGAACATGGTGGCGTGTCACAACATGAAAGGCAGCCACATGGCCAAAGACGAAAAGAAGGAAGTGACAATCTACGTCGAGGGCACTCCTCACCCCTGGCCGAAGGGCGAGATCAGTTACGAAGAGGTCGTGACGCTGGAAGAGCCCGGCTACGCCAACAACCCCAGCATCACCTACTCGGTGACCTATAAGAGGGGCGTGGGCAACAAGCCGGAAGGCACGCTCGTTGCTGGCGCTTCGGTGAAGATCAAAGACGGGATGCGGTTCAGTGTTTCAGAAACTGGTCAGTCGTAATCCGGACCTCGCTCGACTTGTCGAGCGAGGTTACGCCGTCGCTTTCGACCAAGGCCACCTCATTGTGAGGGACATTCCCTATCTGGACTCGGCTGGGAATTTGGAGTCAGGCGCAATTGTTTCCAAACTTGTGGCGGTCGATGGCGAGGTGATGCAACAGCACGATCACCAGATCTATTTTGCAGGGTCGCATCCGCATGACCTCAAAGGTCAACCCATTCCGAACTTAGGTGGTGGAGCGACTTCCATCGCGTTGGCTACTGAGCATTCTGACTTTGTCGTGCAGCGCTCGTTCTCGAATAAGCCAAAGAGCACCGGAAAATTCGTCGACCATTTCGCTAAAATAGAGAGCTACGTTACCATTATTTCTGGTCCGGCGATCGAGAAGTATGGAGTCACGCCCTACACATACAGAGCAGACAAGACCGAAGTGACGGATTCGATATTCAAACTCCAGGACACATTGACCAGCAGAGCGGGCATCGCGGAACTTAATGTGGGGTTTGCCAACGAGAAAATCGCAATCATCGGGCTGGGTGGTACAGGTGCATTCCTCCTCGACTATGCGGTGAAGGCCCGAATTCCGGAAATCGTCGGGTTTGATGGCGACGATTTTCACGTCCATAACGCCTACCGATCGCCAGGGAAGCTCGACAAGGAAGAACTCGGCCGCAATAAGGCGGATGTCTATCAAGCGCGATACGAACCTTTCCGGCATGGCCTCACGCTAAAGGCCACCTACATCACAAGCGAGTCAGTTGATGAGTTCAAGGGGGTTACGTTTGCTTTCGTTTGCGTCGACAAAGGCTCCGCGCGAAACGAAATCTTCGACCTACTGATCGGGCTCGGCATCCCGTTCATCGACGTCGGAATGGGCCTAAAGCGCAAGGATGGGCCTATTAGCGGAATGATGCGGACCACATATTTCCAGCCTGTCACCGCAAGTGAGCTAAAAGCTAAAGGATTGGCCGAGACGGCAGATGGCGCGGACAATCTCTATCGCGACAACATCCAAATCGGTGAACTCAACGCACTGAACGCTTGTCTTGCCATGATCCGCTATAAGCAGATTCGCAAATTCTACCGAAGTGATGAGGGAAGTCTCAACAGTCTCTTTGAAATAACGGACCTAAGCATCATCAACGTGAGATCGATCGATGAACTTTGAGGTAGAGCGCGTCCATTTCATGCCGAAGCAGCTCGAGCCTGGGATATTATATGTGTCCGACGAATTCGAGACCGCTGCGCATTTGTGCGCGTGTGGTTGCGGTTCGAAGATACGCACGCCTATCCTTCCAACTGAATGGCGTTTGGCCGGTCCGGATTCTAGACCTACGCTGCGCCCTTCCATCGGCAACTGGCAGAGGCCATGCCGCTCGCACTATTTCATTACGAATGGTCAAGTTGAATGGTGTGCGCAATGGACAGAAGAAGAAATCCTAGCAGGTAGGCGAGCCGAACAGGTTCGCCGCAAACGCCATTACGACGATCTCTACGCTCCATGGTGGAAGCGCCTTTGGAGATGGATCACACGGTAAATCAGACAGCAGCATTGGCTGCTTCATGCCTTCGCGCAGAAGCAGAATTCCAGCCAAATTGCGAGCCTGCTCAACGTCTGATTGCCCAGCCTGCAAGCAAGGCTCCAGTCAGCGCGCTGACGGCCCACTTCGCGCCGATCAGCAAACCTCTGCCAAATGTGCTCCGTCGCGGGTTTCCGAGAAGCGAAAATCCCTCCCCGAAAATCGTTCGATCAGCTTCACTGCGGTGCGGGTGTGCTCACTGAGCTTGACTGTGGTGAACGCTCCACGGCCCGCCATTGCGAACGGCAGCAGCAACTGGTCTTGGAGGTAAGGTCCAGCAAAGGCCTGCGACGCCAGATAACCGGCCATCCGCCTGGCCGCTGTCTTTGCCAGGCGCTCAGCAGGTACGCCAAGCTTGCCAAAACCCGACATGACTTCGGTGACATGTTCGAATTCGGCTTCCATGAGCAGGGCATTCCCCGGGCCATTCTCGGCCGGGAGTTGCACTGGAGCGAAGGCTTCGTCCGGCCATTCGGCCAGCACCTTGCGCGCCGCCTTCAGTTCGCGATCAGCGATGTCGAACGGAATTCCGGCAACCAGCGCTTCTACCTTGCCAGCCTTGAACTCGCCGCGCGTCACGCATTCGATCGGGCGCAGCGGCGCTGGATCGATGTCCACGACAATGCACCCGCCGCCGCGCGGGTAGAAGCCGTGACGCTCGAGCGTGATGGAAATCTGTGGGCCCATCCGCTCCAGCACCGGCAGCAGCGTCTTTTGCAGGAATTCGAACGGCGGCGCGGCCATCGCATGCGT
This sequence comes from Erythrobacter sp. JK5, assembly GCF_018205975.1. NCBI lineage: Bacteria > Pseudomonadati > Pseudomonadota > Alphaproteobacteria > Sphingomonadales > Erythrobacteraceae > Erythrobacter > Erythrobacter sp. JK5. The sequence goes on from NZ_CP073577.1 coordinate 2,592,257, forward strand.
CCCGCCCTCGATCACCAGTTTCGACGGCGCATCGGCTAGCATCAACGGCACCAGCACGGTCTGGAGTACCAGCCCGGTCGAACCAGCTGTGCCGACGGCAAAATGATATTCACCCGGCGAAACGCTGCCAGGCCGAAAGGTCAGTTCGCTCGCACCAACCGTCAGCCCGGAGCATTCCGCTCCGCCGATGGCGCAGGCCGCTTCCAGCGCGGTGACATGCTGGCGCATCAGGCCGGGCTTAGCCCTGCCCCCGCGGATGTTCTGGATGGTGAAGGGCTCGCCGGTCAGCAGCGAAAGGGCTGCGGAATACCGCAACACCTGTCCGCCACCCTCACCCTCGGAGCCGTCGATCGTGATCATTCTTTTTCTACCAATTCAAGGAAAAGCGCTTCGGCCTCTTCCGCAAAGTTCGTGTTGTCGGTGCGCTCTGGCACTTCGCCAGCGCGTGAGAGCTCATCTGCTACCAACCGTTCGATATCGGGCAGCCTAATGGTGTTTCCCGCTTCGTTGGTTTTCGCCTTTCGAGCGATCAGTTCATCAACCTGATCCACCAAGACCCGATCCAGGTCAGCCGCCTGCATCAGAGGCACCATGCTCATCGGCGGACGCCTTGACGGATCGAGGCGCAGCGCACGTACAGAGAGCGCCGGTCGCAGCGCATAGAAATAGCGCTTCACGGCGATCTCGCCGCCTGGTCCGAGCCAGCGATCTGCCGAGCTCCTTCCAAGGCTGGCATAATGCAAGGCATAGCCGCGAGGGTTAAAGTGGCGGTTGGCAAGGTCAGCAAGCTGCTCAACCACCGGATCGTCAGCAATGTAGCGGATCGAGCTTTCGATCCACTCCGACAGCACCGCGTTGTGCTTGAGCATAAGGCCCAGCGCCTTGCGAATATCCCAGCCGTTCAGATCGATCTCATCGACAATGGGCCGTTCGACCACATCGCGGACCGGCTTAAGCGCGAGATAGTCCCGGCGAGGCCGGATGTAGAGAAAGCGTACATCGTAATCGCTGTCAGGCGATGGAAAACCCCAAGCGCGCGAACCGGATTCCACCGCCATCAGCAGGCGCACGCCGTCCTCGCTCGCCACACGGGCGAGACGGGCTTCGATATCGGCGCGCACTTCGGGCGCGATGGCTAGCGTATCCTGCATCGAAATTATCTTTGGTCTCTTGGCGGTAGCGGCGTGAAGGGTGTTACCCCTTCACGCACACCACCTGTTTCAAGGTATGGACGATCTCAACCAGGTCGGCCTGTGCGGCCATCACGGCTTCGATCGGCTTGTAAGCCTTGGGCGTTTCATCGATCACGCCCTCGTCCTTGCGGCATTCGACGCCGGCGGTATCGGCGATATGCTCGTCGAGGCTCACCAGCTTCTTCGCCTGCGTCCGGGACATGACCCGGCCCGCGCCGTGCGAGCAGCTGTCGAAGCTCTCGGCATTGCCGAGCCCGCGCACGATAAAGCTTTTCGCCCCCATCGATCCGGGGATGATGCCCATCGTGCCCTTAGCCGCCCGCACCGCACCCTTCCGGGTCACAAGCACGTTTTCGCCGAAGTGGTGCTCGCGCGTCACGTAGTTGTGATGGCAATTCACCGCTTCGCATTCGGCCTCGAAAGGCTTGGCGATCTGGCTGCGCAGCGCGTCGAGCACGTGCGTCATCATCACGCGCCGGTTGAGCGCTGCGAAGTCCTGCGCCCATTCGACAGCTTCGACATAATCGTCGAAATGGTCGGTCCCTTCCGGGAAATAGGCGAGGTCCTGATCCGGCAGGTTGATATGCCACTTGCGCATGTCCTGCTTGGCCAGCTCGATGAAGAACGTGCCGATCGCGTTACCCACCCCGCGCGAGCCGGAGTGGAGCATGACCCACACACGCTGCTCGGTATCGAGGCACAGCTCGATGAAGTGGTTGCCGGTTCCCAGCGTCCCCAGATGCACGAGGTTGTTCGTGTTCTTGAGCCGCGGATACTTGGCGACGATCCGGCCGAAGCGTTCGGCAAGCTTTGCCCAGGCATCGACCACCGCGGCAGGCGGGTCGCCCCACGAACCCTTGTCACGCTTGCCGCGCCCGACATCGCGACCATGCGGCACCGCCGCCTCGATCGCGGAGCGAATACCGGCAAGGTTGTCAGGCAGGTCGCTCGCGACGAGCGAGGTACGCGCGGCCATCATGCCGCAGCCAATGTCGACGCCGACCGCAGCCGGGATCACCGCGCCTTTGGTCGGGATCACCGAACCGACGGTCGCGCCGATCCCCACATGCACGTCGGGCATGGCCGCAACATGCTTGAAGATGAACGGCATCTTCGCCGCCTTGGTGAGCTGCTCACGCGCCTTGTCGTCAACGGGAACACCGCGGGTCCACATCTTGATCGGCGACCCGCCTTCCACGTCCTGATATTCATACGTCGTCTGGGTCATCGCGACCTCCTCATGCTTCTTCATAGGTGCTGGCGACAAGTTTTGGCGAGACTTCTCCGCGTGCTGCCATGCGGGGGCGGGTTCGAACCGCCTGGTTACCGATGTAGTCCCGACCGGCATTCGCCAGCGCTGATGTAATTCTGCGCTATCGCTTCGCTGCGTGAGCGCGGGGTGCTGGCGGCGAGTGATTGATGAGACGCTTTACTGAGCTACTCCGGTTGCCCGGGGGCGGACTCGGACCGCCGACCTCCTGCTTTCGCAGGCGCTCTACCCATGTAGTCCCACCGGCATCCGCCAGCGATTTGTATTCAGGTTCACGGCGACGAGGTTTTGGAAAGACGTTCCTGCTCTATCCGCTGAGCTACAGGCCCATAATTGGTGGACCTGGCGGGATTCGAACCCGCGACCTGGCGATTACAAGTCGATGTAGTCCTTCCGGCATTCGCCGTGAATTTGGAAAAGGTCGGGGCAACGAGTGTTGGTGAGACAATCGGCCCTTAAGCTACGTTCCAGCGGCGGGATTCGAACCCACATCTCCCCGCAGGATTGCTCCCATGGGGCGCTTTACTCGTCGGGCCTATCATGTGGGAGATGTAGTCCCACCGGCATTTGCCCCGGCCCTTTCCAAAATCAATCTATTCAAAGGTCGCGGCGACGAGACTTGGGAAAGACCGGCGCCCCTTTTCAGAGACCACCATCGTGACAGGATGTAGTCCTTCCCGGCATTCGCCGCGACCTTTGATGTTTCAAACCTCCACTTCGTTGACGATCTCGACCCAATCTTTCGCATCGCCATTGGTGAAGCGTGCCATTGCGTCGAACACCGCGTCGGTGAAACCACCGACATTCATGATGTCCTTACGATCCTTGGCCTGCGTCGAGCCATAGGGCTGGATGTCGATGCAGATCAGCTTCGCACCCGGGTTACGGGCCTTCAGCTTGTTCCACTCCTTCATCGTCGCCGAAGCATCGCCATAGGACCACCGACGCGGTGCATCGAACCAGGACTCATTGTCCGAAACGATGACTACGCAATCGACCATCGCCTTCTCGCGATTCAGCAAGGCAAGCGGGGCCGAGACATTCGTTCCGCCACCGCCGACCCCTGCCAGCTTTGCGGCATTCACCGCCACGCGGGCCTTGGGATCAAGCTTGAGCTTCACCACGTCTACTTCGAACGGCAGCACGCGGGTCTGCGAATTGCTCCGCAGCATCGCGGCTGAAACCAGCGCGGCGATGTCGATGCAGCGCACAACCGAAGTCGCGCCCTTGCGGTAGCCGGTCGCGGGCGAGCCCATCGAGCCCGACACGTCCGGACACACTACGACATTGCCTTCCAGCACCGGGACCTTCGCAAGCGACAGGTCCAGAGCCTTCTCAAGCGCGGCCTGCACCGCCAGCGGGACGCCGTCACCGACCTGAGTCAGTGCAGTCATCAACTGGTAGGGCATCGGCTTCACGCGGGCGATTGCATCTGGATCGGCCAGCCGCGCAGAAACCATCTCGGTCACTCCGTCGATCTGGAACACTCCCTTACGCGCCAGCGTGTTGAGATTCATCCGCAACGCCTGCCACCCGATGCGCTCTGCCAACACAGCCCACTGCTTCGCGGTGAGCTCGAAGGCGGTCAGCCATTCAAAGGGCACATCGGGCAGGGGCCGCGAACGGTCCGCCTTCCACGCCTCGAATTCGGCGACCTCCTTTGGCAGCGCCGCGACATCATAGGGCTTGCCTATCAGCCAGCCATAGAAGGCGCGCCGTTCGACCGAAGCCGGAGCCGGGTGAACCATCTTCACGATATCGGCCAAGCTCGGATCATTGCCCGTTGCCGCCTGCATCAGCTGGCGGGTCGAGGCATTTTCCAGCCATTCACGCACCAGCCGCTTCGGCCGCGAGCCAAGCGACGTCCGCCCGGTCTGGCCCGAACGCATGATCTGCACAAAGTTGCGCAGCATGCGGCCGTTATCGATCACGCGCTTGAACACCGGGACCATCAGGTCCGGATCGGACATTGACAGCACTGCGGTCAGCAATGCCGGCATATCCTTCATCGCGCCCGACTGGCGAGCATAGATCGCACACTTGGCGACCCATTCGGCGTCCACAGCCCAAGCCGCTTCGAGCGCCTTGGCAAGCTGGTCCTGCGCATCGGCGTAGAAACCGTCCGACAAAGTGCCGGTTGCGGCTAGCTGCGCGAGCAGGGCTTCGGGGCCATAGGCATAGGCATTGCCGCCTGCCTGGTTCACTGTATCAGTGCGCGGCAGGAACTTCGCCTGCGCCGAGGAAAAAAGCGTCTTGTTGGCCATAGTCCAACTCCATCATCAAACTTCATCGGGCTTTGGGCGGCCGGCCCATTCCGGCCGCCCATTTCCCGCGTCTCGCCGGGTGTTCGACTTACCCGACGGTTTGGATAGAGCATGAGGCGTGCCAATTTCGAGACGATCACTGCGGATTTCGTATAGTGCACTGAAATATATACGCTTCTTGAGACCCAGCCCTCTCAACAGCGCATCGTAAATTTGCGAGATATCTATTCTCTTGTATCGTTTATGATAAAATTTTATCAAGGCGGGCATGAAGCCCACTACTGTCATTGGTTTTCTCGGCTCAACACTCGATGCCGCAAAGTTTGGTCCGTCACGCTGGAACAAGTGGCGGCCGACGGTCTCCATCTGCATGCAGGAAGACCTGCGGGTGGATCGGTTTGTGCTGATCCACGGCAGCTATCACCGACGCCTCGCCGAATTCGTCATGCAGGATATTCGGGATGTTTCGCCCGAGACCGAGGTCGTCCCCCACGTCATGGATTTCGAAGACGCATGGGACTTCGAGGAGGTTTATGGAAAGCTGCTCGATTTCGCGCGTGATTTTGCGTTCGATCCGGACTCACAGGATTACCTGATCCACATTACCACCGGCACACATGTGGCACAGATCTGCCTCTTCCTGCTGACCGAGGCGCGCTATCTTCCGGGAAAACTGCTTCAAACGCAGCCTAGCAGGGGAGCGCCGCAACCGATCGGCACCTGGGCCTCGATCGATCTCGACCTTTCCCGTTACGATTCCATCGCCAGTCGCTTCGCTGAGGCGAGCGCGGAAAGCACCAGTTTCCTCAAAAGCGGGATCGAAACCCGCAACGCAGCCTTCAACCGCATGATTGAGGAAATCGAACAGGTTGCTGTCCGCAGCCGCGCGCCGATCCTGCTGATGGGCCCGACCGGCGCAGGCAAAAGCCAGCTCGCGCACAAGGTCTACGAGCTCAAGAAGCTGCGCCACCAGGTCGAAGGGCCATTCGTGGAGGTCAACTGTGCGACGCTGAAGGGCGACAGCGCCATGTCTGCCCTCTTCGGCCACAAGAAGGGTGCCTTCACCGGTGCGGTGCAGGACCGGCCCGGCTTGCTCAAGAGTGCTGACAAGGGCCTTTTGTTCCTCGACGAAATTGGCGAACTGGGGCTTGACGAACAGGCGATGATCCTGCGCGCGATCGAGGAGGGGCGCTTCCTTCCGGTTGGCGCGGATAGCGAGGCAAAGAGCGAATTCCAGCTGATCGCCGGAACCAACCGCAATCTTATGGATGAAGTCGCCGCCGGGAATTTCCGCGAAGACCTGTTCGCACGACTTAACCTATGGACTTTTGCTCTGCCCGGTTTGGCCGAGCGACGCGAAGATATCGAACCCAACCTCGACTACGAACTTGAGCGTTTCGCCGAACGTGAAGGCACGCGTGTTACGTTCAACAAGGAAGCGCGGGATCGGTATCTCACTTTTGCCGAGAGCCCGTCTGCACGATGGCAAGGCAATTTCCGCGACCTAGCCGCCAGCGTAACCCGCATGGCAACACTTTGCCCCACCGGCCGGATCGACCGCGAGGCTGTGGATTTCGAAACCGCCCGCCTCGCACGGCTCTGGTCAGGCGACAAGGCAGAGATGGGCGCGTTGACCGACTTGCTCGGAAAGGATCAGGCTCAGGCGATTGATCCGTTCGACCGAGTGCAACTGGACTATGTGGTGAAGGTGTGCCGACGCTCGGCCAGTCTTTCTGACGCAGGACGCACCCTGTTTGCCGCCTCACGCGAACAGCGCACATCGACCAATGATTCTGATCGCCTGCGGAAATACCTCGCTAAATTTGGGTTGGACTGGGGTGCCATCACCCAATGACATGAGCGGCTGCAATCTGAACCGATTCTCGAAAAGTGCGACGCAATCGAGGCGCCCGAATCCCAAGGCCCTCAAATTGTATTGTAGTGTCGGAACATCCCGCAGCGGCCCCGAAAAGACCATTCAAGCCCGCACATTATGTGGGGTCAATCGTAGGAACGCATTCTACGGCTTCTTTGGAAATCGCGCAGAATCAACGCACTAACGCAGTTGACTGGTGCACCCGACAGGATTCGAACCTGTGACCTCTGCCTTCGGAGGGCAGCGCTCTATCCAGCTGAGCTACGGGTGCGTGGCGCCTTAACGGTGCCGGGCGCGGCGCTTAGCAACTCCGGTGCGCCTGCGCTACCCAATTATCGCCCCGACGGCGCAGCACAGGTCGACCGCGCATTGGTGCTTAACCAATCGGCAAGGCGCAATGGCTAATCGGGTGCGCATGTCCGCACTACCCCCAGACCAGTTCCGGATCATGCGTGAAACTGTGCAGCGCGCCGCACGGCCGCTCGGCGCGCTCGCCGACCGGTGGGACGCGCTGCACGTGCAGGCCGGGCAGCTCGCCGAACTCGCGCAGATCGCACCAGAGCGCGCGGGGTCTTCGCGCGCGGCGTTTTCCGAACGTCTCGCAGCCGCGAGCGAGGCCCAGCGCCAGCTCGCGTGGCAGGGCATGGAGGACATCGACGCGATGATGCAGCCTGGTCTGACCGCGCTGCGCACCATCACCGCCCGCGGCCAGGATGCCGCCGCGCCAGCACTTGCGCTGTGGCGCGAATTCCACGCGGCGCGCGATGTGGTGCTTTTCGCGTTGGGCGTCGAGGCGCGATTCGAGTCCGCCGACGCCGCCTGACCGGGCATTCGCCGCTCCCTGCTTGACTGTGTTCGTCGTATGTTCCAGCAATGGGGCATGGTCGAAACCGTTTCCGCTTCGCTCGATTCGCCCGCTGCAGTGACGGCCGGCGACGTTGCGCGCGGCATCATGCGGCTGTTCGCGCGCAACGGTATCTGGTGCCTGCCCGAAATGCCGCTCAAGAATGGACGACGCGCCGACCTGATGGGGGTCGACGCCAAGGGACTGATCGTGATCGTCGAGATCAAGATTGCGCGCGGCGATCTGCTGGGCGATTGCAAGTGGCCGGACTACCTCGATTTCTGCGACCGGTTCTTCTGGGGCGTTCCGCCCGGTCTCGATCGCGCGCCGCTCGAGACCGAGGCGTATCAGCCGGAAGATTGCGGGGTGATCGTGGCCGACGGCTACGATGCCGAAATCCTGCGCCACGCGCCGCTGTCCGCACTCGCGCCCGCACGGCGCAAGGCGCAGCTCGAACGTCTCGCACGCGCGGCGATGCGGCGACACACCGGGCTGCTCGATCCGCACTGCGCGCAAATCCCGCTGTAAAGGGCTGTCGCGGCGGTCGAAACTGCGGCATACCGGCATCGTGCTCAGCCCGGAAACGCCAATCCTCCTTGCCCTGCTGATCGTCAGCCTCGTCACTGCGGCGATGGTCGCGCTGCGCTATTTCCTGTCGAGCGGGCTGTTCGCCTGGGCGACGAAGAAGCTGCGCCCGGGGCTGTACGACGGCCTCGATGTCCAGATCGGCCGCGAAATCCGCTGGTCGCTGATCGCCGCACTGATTTACGGTGCTCCCGCGGGAATCGTGTTCTGGGGGTGGCGCCATCACGGCTGGACGCTGATGTACACCGACCCGGCGGCCTATCCGCTGTGGTACCTGCCTGTTTCGGTGCTGGTCTATCTGTTCCTGCAGGACACCTGGTTCTACTGGACCCACCGCGCGATGCACACGAGGGCGCTGTTCAAGGCGATGCACGCGGTCCACCACCAGAGCCGCCCGCCGACCGCTTGGACCGCGATGAGCTTCCACCCGCTCGAATCCGTGACCGGGGCGATCGTGATCCCGGCGCTGGTGTTCGTCATCCCGATCCACCTGGCGATGATCGGCGTCGTGCTCGCGGTCGCGACGGTGATGGGGGTGACCAACCACATGGGGTGGGAGATTTTCCCGCGCCGGATCGTTCATTCGCCGTTGGGGAACTGGCTGATAACCGCCAGCCATCACGAACGGCACCATGAGGAATATCGATGCAATTTCGGGCTGTATTTCCGGTTCTGGGATCGCGTGTGCAGCACCGATCGGGGTCTGTCGCGGCGGATCGTCGCACAGACGCGGCGCGCGGCGTGAGACGTCTTGCGTTGCTCGCGGCCGGTGCCGTTGCCACTTCCGCCGCTCCCGCGGCTGCAAACGAGGTCGTCATCACCGTCACCAATGTCCGTTCTGCCGACGGCGTGGTGCGGGCCTGCATGACCACCAAAGAAAGCATTTTTCCGCGCTGCATCAAGGATGCGGACTCGCACCGCACCGTCGTACCCGCCGGGCAGACCGTCACCATCCGGTTTACCGGGGTGAAGCCCGGCAACTACGCCATCGCGCTGCTTCACGATGAAAACAACAACGGCAAGGCCGACCGCACGCTCGGCATGATCCCGAAGGAAGGCTACGGCTTTTCGCGCGACGCCAAGGTCAGCATGGGTCCGCCCAAGTTCGGCGATGCGGTGTTCACGCACGGTACCGACAAGCAGCGGCTGACGATCAAGATGCGCTACTGGTAGGCCCAAGCGCCCGCGCCGCAGTGACGTCACGCCGGCGCGGGTGCGACTCGACGTCAGACGCACCGCACTCCGCCCAACTTTCCGGCGCGACTTAAGGATATGTTTACCACGCAGGGCCAGAACGCTCCCGATAACGGTGTAACAAGGGGCAAAACTGGCCATGGACACGCTGCGGGGCGCATTCGATTCCGGAAACGAGGCCGACGACGGCGACGATTGGGGTGCCCATGAAGAGGGCAGCTCGCGCGAGATTCCGCCCGAAGCCATCGGCCAGGACGAACGCCGCATGCAGGTGCGGGCCTACAATCACTGGGCCAGCCTGCTCGGCGATCGCAGCTTCCCCTCGATCGAGGATCTCGAACCGCACAATCTCCACGATTTCGGACCGAATTCGGTGCTGCTCGATTTCTCGAGCGGGATCGACGATCCGATCGTCCAGTACCTCGGCGAGACACTCGGCGAGGAATGCGGTGCCGACGGCCCGATCTCCCGGCTTTCCGATGTGCCGCCGCGCTCGCTGCTGAGCCGGATCACCGATCACTATATGCAGATCCTCGCCAACGAGGCGCCGATCGGGTTCGAGGCCGAATTCGTCAATCAGCGCGGGGCATCGATCCTTTATCGCGGCATCCTGCTGCCCTATTCGAGCGACGACGAAACGATCGATTTCATCTATGGCGTCATCAACTGGAAGGAGATGGCGGACCAGGTGACTGCGGACGAGCTGTTGCTCGAAATCGACCAGGCGCTCGAAGCGGAGGAGCCCGTCGAGGACGAAGACAAACCGCAAAAGCATCACGCCGACCCGGTTACCGAATGGGCAGATTCGCCGCTGGCGGACATGGAAGATTCTGCGGTTGCCGAACAACCGGTCGAGGAAACGCACGACATTGACGATTTCGATGGCTCGCTGGCTTCGCTGGTCGGCGGCACCGATGATGGCGACGAAGACGCCGACGAACCCGATCTTCCCGATTTCAGCCAGTACCGGCTCGACGATCCCGAAGCGGACGAAGACGAAGACGAAGACGAGGAAAGCCCCGCCTACAGTTTCGCATCGCTTACCGACTATATCGAACCTCCGACCAAGAAGGCACTCGTTCTCGGCAGCGGGGAGTTCGATCCCGCCGATTTCGAAACGCCCGATGCCGACGCGCAGGAACCCGAGTTCTCCGCCGAGGAAGACGCCGCGCCGCTTGCAGAGGCGCAGGAATTCGACCCCGAATCTCCGGACCTGTCCGACGATCTGCCCGCAGATGCCGGACTGCACGATTGCCTCGCCTCGGCGCGCGAACTCGCGCAGAATGCGCGCGCTTCGGAGGATCGCAGCCGCCACGCGCTCTATGCCGCGGTCGGCCGCGCCTACGATTTCTCGCTCGCCGCAAGGGCCGAGCCGCAGGAATACGAGGAGCTGATCGAGGAAAGCGGCCTCACCGTTCAGGAGCGCGCTCCGATGACCCCGGTGGTCAAGCTCGTGTTCGGCAGCGATTACGACAAGACCCGCCTGACCGAATATGCCGCCGTACTCAGCCACGCGCACCGGCTCGAACTGGCCCGCGGTTCGCTTGCCGACTTCCTGAGCGAGGCCGAGGGCGGTCTCAAGGGCGTGGTCAAGGCCGAACGCCGTCTGCGCCGCGAAGAGAACGGCAAGACCGTAGAGCCCGAAGATGCGGTACGCCATGCGCTGGCACAAAAGCTGCGCGAACTCGATGCGCTGACGATCGATGCCCTGGCGGGCGAAGGCCCCGAATTCGGCCTGGTGATGATCCGCCGCGACGGCGCGGGCAAGGTCGAGCTGATCGGCGAGGTGCCCGAGGATCTGCCGCTGGTCGAACGCGCTGCGCGCAAGCTGGTCGGCTGACGGACATCGCGCTGGCCCGGGCCGACTTGGCGCGCCGGGCGAAGAGCGCTAGGCGGCTGCCGATGCTGTTCGGTCGAGCCCCCTTGCGTGTGCAGCCCTATTTCGGGTTTCGAGGCGAGGAGCGGCTGTTCCTGACCGCGCGGGCGCTGCGTTCGCGCGAACCGGTGTTCGAAAGCCGCAATTTCCTGTCCGATTTGCGAACGATGGTGCGCCAGTATGCCTCGCACGAGGTGCCGGGCGTCGAGATCGAGTTCGAGTACCGACAGGACGATGGCGCATCCGTGACCCGGCGCGTTGCGACCGGGCCCGAAGGATTTGCCCACTTCGATCTCGCATTCCCCGCGCCGCACACGCGTCCCGAATTCACTCGGTGGGAAACGGCGACCCTGCGCTGGAACGCGGTCGCGGGCGAGCATGACGCTGGCGAGGCAGAAGCCTACATTCTCGCTCCCGGACGCAAGGCGGGCCTCGCGGTGATCTCGGATATCGACGATACGATCGTCGAAACAGGCATCACCGGCAATGTTCGCGTGATCGCCCGCAACTGGAAGCGGGTGATGGCGCAGATGCCACATGCACGCGAACTGGTTCCGGGCGCGCGGGATTTCTACGGAGTGCTGGGAGGCGGGACAGCCGCCGCCATCGCGCCGCCGCCCGATCTCGCTGGAGGCGAACTGCCGGTGCAGCATCGGCCCGTGTTCTACGTCTCATCGAGCCCCTGGAACCTGTTTTCGTATCTGGTCGCGTTCAAGCGCCAGCGCGACCTGCCGATCGGCCCGGTCATGCTGCGCGATTGGGGCTTCAATCGCGCGACCTTGGGGTCGGAAGGCCACGGGTCGCACAAGCGCGAGGCGATCGACCGGATCATCGACCAATATCCCGATCTGCGCTTCGTGCTGGTGGGCGACGACACGCAGAAGGACCTGATCGCTTTCGGCGGCGTCGTGGCCGACCTTCCCGGCAGGGTCGCGGCGGTGTTCATCCGGGAAATTTCGCTCGCAGCGGCAAGCGAGGCGGAACTGGCAGCGCGATCGTCGATCGAGCAGGCCGGCGTGCCGTTCTGGATGGGAAGCGACTATTCGGACGCGCATGACTTGCTTGCGCAGATCGGTTTGGCAGAGGATCCCGCCGTCGAGGATATCATCCGCGCAGGCGAGGTGTCGTGAGCGGACCGGCCGAACCGGAGCGCAGGCGGAAAGGAAAGCGGATGGTGTGGTGGACCTTCGGTATCATCGTGCTGCTCATCGCCGGCGGCGGCGCCGCGTTGCAGTTTGCCATCGCGCGCAACGGCCCGGCGGTGCTTTCCACGGTCGATCGGCTGGCGGGCGGCGATGCGGGTGGGAGGATGCAGGCCGCCATCTCGATCGGAGACCATCCGGCGCAAAAACTGATCGTGTGGGGCCCGCAATCGCGCGATCCGTCTGGCGCCCCGCTCCCGGTGCTGCTGTTTGTCCATGGCGGCAGCTGGAACTCGGGCGATCCGGCCGATTATGGATTTTTCGCGCGTGCCTTTGTGCCAAAAGGGTTCGTGGTGGTGCTCGCGGGCTATCGCAAGCACCCCGACGCGGTCTATCCGGCGATGCTCGAAGACACGGCGGTTGCCGTCGCCTGGACCCGCGCGGAAATCGCCGGCTATGGCGGCGATCCCGACCGTATCACTCTGGTCGGCCATTCGGCCGGGGCATACAACGTGGTGCAGGTTGCGCTCGAGCGGCAATGGCTCGGGCGGCGCGGCCTTGCGGCAGACGATCTGGCAGGCGTGGTGGGGCTCGCGGGTCCGTACGATTTCTACCCGTTCGACAGCGACAGCGCGATCGCATCGTTCGGGGACGCGGACGACCCCGCAGCGACCCAGCCGGTCAATCACGTGCGCGCCGATGCGCCGCCACTGCTGCTGATCCACGGCGAGAAGGACACGCTGGTCAAACCGCGCAACACCCGCGAGCTGGCGAAGCGGATCGCGGCAGCGGGCGGCAGGGTGACCACCAGGTTCTACCCGGCGATGAACCACAACGACCCGCTGGTTTCGCTCGCTGCACCGTGGCGTTCGCGCCGCGACGTCGACGATCTGATCGCCGAATTCGCCCTCTCGGCGACCAGACGGGACGAAACTTCAGTTCCGGTTCAGGCCGAAACACGTTAGGCCGATGGCGATGCGCCGCTTCCCAGCCCTTTTCGCGTATGCGTTCGCCCTCGTCGCGACCTGCCTGTGGGCGGTCCAGCCGGTGGCGGCGCAGTCGATCCTGCGCGATGCAGAAACCGAAGCGCTGCTGCGCGACATGGCCGCGCCGCTGGTCGAGGCCTCCGAGCTCGAGCCCGAGAATGTCGAAATCGTCCTGATCAACGACACCTCGATCAACGCCTTCGTTGCGGGCGGGCAGGTCGTCTACGTTCACGCCGGCCTGATCAACGCGGCCGAAACCGCCAACGAAGTGCAGGGCGTGATCGCCCACGAACTGGGCCACATCACCGCCGGCCATGTGGTGCGTTTCGACGAACGGGTGCGCAGCGCACAGGGCATCACGATCCTGTCGCTGCTGCTGGGCGTCGGCGCGGCGCTGGCCGGGGCGGGCGACGCGGCAATCGGCGCGATGATGGCCGGTCAGCAGGCTGCACTCGGCAGCTTCCTCGCCTTCAATCGCAACCAGGAGGCCGCGACCGATCTTGCCGGGGTACGCTATCTGTCGGGCGCGGGCATCTCCGGGCGCGGCATGATTTCGTTTTTCGAGAAGCTGCGCAATTTCGAAATTCGCCGCGGCTACAGCCAGGCCGACGAAGCCGCCTACGGCCGCACCCACCCGCTGTCGGGCGATCGCATCGCCACGCTGCGCGAAGTGCTGGAGAAAGACGCGGCGTGGGCAACGCCGGAAGATCCGGAGCTGCAAGCCCGGTTCGAGCGGGTGCAGGCCAAGCTCTACGGCTATCTCGCCGAGCCCCAGCGCACGCTTAATCTTTATCCCGAAAGCGACACCAGCGATGCCGCGCGCTACGCCCGCGCCTACGCCTATCACAAGGATGCGCGGACGGACCGGGCGATAGCCGAAACCGATGCGCTGCTCGCGACCGCTCCCGACAACCCGTATTACCTCGAGCTCAAGGGCCAGGTGCTGCTCGAATCCGGGCGACCCGGAGAAGCGCTCGATCCGCTGCGGCGCGCCACGGAGCTGTCGCTGAGCGAGCCCCTGATCGCGTCGATGTTCGGTCACGCGCTGATCGCCACCGAGGATCAGGACAATTACGCCGAAGCGGAGCAAGTGCTGCGCGCGGCGGTGGCGCGCGATCGCTTCAATCCCTTCGCCTGGTACCAGCTCGGCGTGGTCTATGCCGCGCGCGGCGACATCCCCCGCGCGCGTCTTGCCAGCGCCGAACAGCAGGTGATGGCGCAACGCTATCCCGAAGCGCTCCGCAACGCGCAGGCGGCCGAAGCCGGTCTGCCGGTGGGGTCGCCCGACTGGATCAGGGCGCAGGATGTCGCGCTGCAGGCCCGCTCCGAACTGGAACGGCTGCGCGACCGGCGCTAGGGTCGCCTCCTGCGCAACCGGATCGGCTTTATGAAATCGACACTTCCCACCACCTTCGCGACCGCACTGATGGCGCTCGTATTCGGCTTTCTCGGCGCGGCGCTGTGGTCGTATAGCGGACTTGCGGACAACCGCACGCGCACCTTCCTGCTCGACAATCCCGACATGCTGCCGCAGATGGCGCAGGCCTATCAGCAGCAGGAAGCGGGCAAGCGGCTCGCTTCGATCGGGAACGACGTTTACGCTCCGTTCGAAGGCGTCATTCTCGGCAATCCGCAAGGCGGCACTGTGCTGGTCGAGTTCACCGACTACAACTGCCCCTATTGCGAAGCGAGCCTCGCCGATGTCGACCGGCTGGTGGCGGACAACCCTGATCTCAAGGTCGTCGTGCGCGAATGGCCGATCTTCGAGGGCAGCGATGTCGCCGCCCGGATGGCGCTCGCAGCCGGAATGCAGGGCAAATACGAGGCGTTCCACGCCGCGATGTTCGAAAACGGCCCGGTCACGCCCGAATCGGTCGAACGGGCGGCGCGCGCCGCAGGGCTCGATCTCGATCGGGCACGGACCGACGCCGCCTCCGATGCGGTGACGGTCGAACTCGCGCGCAACGCGACGCTCGCCCAGTCGCTCGGCTTCGGAGGAACGCCGGCCTGGGTCACCAGCGACGCCGCATTCGAAGGCGCGGTCGGCTTCGAAGGGCTGAAATCGGCGCTCGAAGGGTCCGGTCCGCAAACGGGCGGCTGATGCGCCGCGTCGCGTTCTTTGTCGCAGCAATCGCGGCGCTGCCCGCCAGCGCCGCCAGCGCCGCACCCGATCCTGCCGCTATCGACCTCGCGACCGAGCGCACCGCGATCGGCCATTTCCAGGCGCTCGACCAGAAACTGCAGGATGTCGGGTGGAAACTGGTGCGCGGCAACGCGCCGTTTTGCCAGCGTCAGATCCGCTCGATCGGGCTGCAATTGCAGGACCTCGCGAGCTACGGTGCGCCCGACATCGCGCGCTTGGCGCTCGGCCTTTCGGGCGATTTCGCGGTCCAGACCGCTGCGCGCGGATCGCCGGCTGCGCTGTCCGGCGAATTCACTCCCAACCGTGAGATCACCCGGCTTGGCGATCGGGACCCCAACCTGTGGGAAGCGGGCGAGCGCCGCCATTGGCAACGCCTGACCCGGGCGCACGACTGGATCGATTCCGCGCTCGCCGACGGGCGGAGCCTTGCGTTCGGTTTTGCCGATGGCGGGGAAGCGGCTCCCGAGCCGGTCGTCATATGTGCGACCCGCTTCGAACTGGCAGGCGAAGGCAAGCGCGCCGTCGCGACCGGAGACCGGGTGGTGATCGGGATGAATTTTGCCGGCTTTTCCTACGCCGAAGAAATCTTCGCCGGAGCGGTTGCGCACGAACTGGCGCATAATCTGCTGGGTCATCGCGCGTGGCTTTCAGAACACGGGCGCAAGCGCCGCAACGTGCGCCGCGCAGAGCGCGAGGCCGATCGGCTGATGCCATGGCTGATGGCCAATGCTGGATACGATCCGGCAGCCGCCTACCGCTTCATGACGACCTGGGGGCCGCGCCACGATGGCGGGCTGTTCCGGGCGCGCACGCACGACGGGTGGGACGAACGCGCCGAATTCATCGCGGCCGAACTGCCGGCGATCGCGGCACTGATGGAGCGCGAGGGAAAAGCCGACTGGTCGCGCCATTTCACCCGCGATATCGACCCGAATTCCGACGAAAGGATCGCGAGCGGCGATTAGGCGAGGCTTGCGCGGGCGCGACGGGAAGTGTCCGGCGAGCGCCCATTCCGCGCGAAAGCCCCTGCTAACCTGCGAAAAATGGTCTACATAGTCCGACGATGGCGATGATCCGGATCCAGCCTGCGCCGTTCTTTGCGAGCAAGAACCGGGCGTTTTGGAACCTGCAGCTGGCTGGCTGGGGAGGGGCGTTCCTGCTGCGCGCGCTTTCTGCGCTGGCCAACGGATTGCCGCTCGATCTGCTGGCGGTGATCCTCGTCAACACGCTCACCGGGTTTTCGATCACCCTGGTCCTGTCGGTAATCTATCGCCAGCTGATCAATCGCAAGCCGATCGTCACCTGGGGCGGCACCGCGCTGGTGCTGCTGGCCGCGGTCATCTTTCACGCCACGATCGATGCGTGGGTGCAGGGCATCTATTACGGCGGCAGCCGCGAGACGACCTTTGCCCAGCGCTTCATCGGCATCACCTACATCCCGCTCACGCTGCTCGGTGCGTGGAGCGCGCTGTATTTCGCGATCAACTACTTCCTGACGGTCGAACAGCAGGCCGACCGGCTGCAACGGCTCGAAGCGCAGACGACTGCGGCGCAGCTCGCGATGCTGCGCTATCAGCTCAATCCGCACTTCCTGTTCAACACGCTGAATTCGATCAGCACGCTCGTGCTGCTCAAGCAGACCGGTCAGGCCAACGCGATGCTGACCCGCCTTTCGGGCTTCCTGCGCCACACGCTCATCGCCGAGCCGGGCAGCCAGGTGACGCTCGCGCAGGAGGTCGAGACGCTGCAGCTGTATCTCGAGATCGAGCGCATGCGGTTCGAAGATCGGTTGCGCACGCACTTCGAGCTCGAAGAAGCCGCCTTGGAAGCCTGCCTCCCGTCGATGCTGCTGCAACCGCTGGTCGAAAACGCGATCAAGTATGCCGTCAGCCCACAGGAAGAAGGCGCGCGAATCTCCGTCACCGCGCGGGTCGTCGGCGAACGGCTGCGGGTCACGGTCGAGGATACCGGGCCGGGAGTCGACGGGCCGATCCACGAAAACCTGTTCGACAACGCCTCGACCACCCAGGGTCAGCCGGTGTCGACCGGCGTCGGGCTCGCCAACATCCGCAACCGGTTGATGCAGGCCTACGGCGAGGACCAGGTGTTCGAAACCCGCTCCGAACCGGGCGGCGGCTTCACCGTGCTGATCGAAATTCCTTACGAACGGGCGAGCGAAAGCGCGAGCGAGCCCGAACCCGGTCGCGAAGCGGCGGCACCCCCCGCTGCAGCCGCTTCCGACAATGCCGAACGGGCCGATCCGGCCGGGGCATCGGCGACCGTCATCCCCCTGAACCCCCCGCGCACAATGGGATCATCTGCATGACTATCCGTACTATCCTCGTCGATGACGAGAAACTCGCCATCCAGGGCCTCCAGGTCCGGCTCGAACCGTTCGAGGATATCGAGGTGATCGATACCTGCGCCAACGGGCGCGAAGCGATCCGCAAGATCAAGACCGAGAAGCCCGATCTCGTCTTTCTCGACATCCAGATGCCGGGATTCGACGGATTCTCGGTCGTGAAGGGCGTGATGGAAATCGATCCGCCGCTGTTCGTGTTCGTCACCGCCTACGAGGAGCACGCGATCCGCGCGTTCGAGGCGAATGCGGTCAATTACCTGATGAAGCCGGTCGACGAGGACAAGCTAGCCGACACGATCGAACGCGTGCGCCAGCGCATCGCCGAGAAGAAATCGACCGAGGATGCGGAGCAATTGCTCGACGTGCTGGCCGAGGTCGCGCCCGATCGCGCGGCGCAGTTCAACGATGCCAGCGGCGAAAGCACCGAGCGCTTCGAGAAGCTCATCAACGTCAAGGACCGCGGGCAGATTTTCCGCGTCGAGGTCGATTCGATCGAGCATATCGACGCGGCGGGCGACTACATGATCATCTCGACCGGCGACAATTCGCTGGTTCTGCGCGAGACGATGAAGGATCTCGAACGCCGTCTCGATCCACGCAAGTTCCAGCGTGTACACCGCTCGACCATCGTCAATCTCGACCAGGTCCGGCAGGTCAAGCCGCACACGAACGGCGAATGCTTCCTGGTGCTGGACAGCGGCGCCGAGGTGAAGGTTTCAAGGTCGTACAGAGATGTGGTGGCGCGGTTCGTGCATTGATTTTCGCTCGCGGCGAGTGCGCGTTGCGCACCGCCTCCGCGGGGGCGGCCTGACCGGCCGACGCGCGGTCGCGCTCTGACTGCCGTGGCCAGAAACCAATCGGCTGCGAAGCAGTCGCAAGGCCGACCGGCCGCCCCCTTCGGCTAGCTGGCAAGCCAGCCGCTCAGGATAAACTACGCGATGCGACCTTCAGGTCGCGTGAGCGAGGATATCGCGAGCGCGGATGCGCTTGCGGAAAACAAACGACTCCGTCAAACCGCGCTACATGACCACTTTCACCCTTCCCGGTTTCGATCTCGACGCTTTCGTCCAAGCAACTCTGGACGAGGATCTTGGGACAGGGCTCGAAGGTGGCGGAAAAGACGTCACCAGCGAAAGCGTGATCCCCGCCGATGCGCGGTTTTCCGGGGTGATGGACAGCCGCGATGCGATCGTGGTCGCGGGGCTGCCGCTGGCCGAGGCGTTCTTCAGGGCACTCGATCCCGACGTGCGGATCGAAACCCTGGTGCACGACGGCGACAAGGTGAGTGCGGGCACCGACCTGATGCGACTCACCGGCAATGCCCGCGCCATGCTGACGGCTGAGCGGAGCGCGCTCAACATCGTGCAGCATCTGTCCGGCATCGCCACCATGGCGAACGCATACGTTATCGCCATGCGCGGGCCGGGCGGCAATCCCTCCTGCACCTTGCTCGATACCCGCAAGACCCTGCCCGGCCTGCGCTTCCTCGAGAAATATGCGACGCGGCAGGGCGGCGCGCAGAACCATCGCATGGGCCTGTGGGATGCGGCGATGATCAAGGACAACCACGTCGCAGTCGCAGGCAGTGTCGGCGAAGCCGTGCGCCGCGCGCGCGATGCGGGCGTGAAGCACATCATCTGCGAGGTCGACCGGCTCGACCAGATCGAACCGGCTCTGGAGGCGGGGGCGCACCACCTGTTGCTCGACAACATGTCCCCCGAAATGCTCAGGCAGGCAGTCGGGATGGTTGCGGGCCGCGTGCCGACGGAGGCCAGCGGCGGGGTCAATCTCGACACCATCGCGGCGAAAGCGGCGAGCGGGGTTGATTACGTCTCCGTGGGCCGGCTTACGCAAAGCGCTCCGGCAGCCGACATCGGCCTCGATTTCACCCCGCTGTGAGGATTGCGAAGGGACCGCGCCCGCTTTCGGTGCGACTGTTCGCGCTCGCCTTTCTCATCGCCGCGCTAGCCGCATTCGCGGAGAACATCAGCGATCTCGAGCTTGCGCAGTTCAACTGGACGGTCCGCGCGCCGTGGTTCGCGTGGGATCGCGACTGGACGATCATCGCAAGCAGCGCCGAACTGTCGATCGCGATGATCCCCGTGTGCTGGATTTACGTGCTCGGCAGCGGCACCGCACGCTGGGTGGTGCTCGCCTTCGGACTGGTCAAGCTGCTGAGCTTCCAGCCCTTGCTCGAAGTGTGGCTGATCGCCGGCCCGATCAATCCGCTGTGGGTGATCGAACCGGGGCTGATCCTGTTTGCGCTCGCCATGCTGTTCACGCCCGCCACCCGGAGCTGGCTGGACAGGCGCGACGAACCGGATGAAACGGTGTTCGAATGATCCCGGTGCGCGCCCTTCACTGCATGATCGCCTGCGCGGCGCTTATGGTTCCGGCGGGTGCCACGGCGCAGGCCTATCAATGCCGCATGCCGCAAGTCTCCACCGTTCCGCAGGTCTCGCCCGACAGCCGCCCGCGAGTCCTTCCGGTCACCGGCTACACGCTGGCGCTGAGCTGGTCCCCGGCGTTTTGCCGCACCCGGCAGGATAGCCGGGCGCACAAGACGCAATGTTCGGGCGACAACGGGCGGTTCGGGTTGGTGGTGCACGGCCTGTGGCCGCAAGGCAGCCGCACCTGGCCGCAATGGTGCCCGGCCAAAGGCCGCCTGACCCCGGCGGAGGTGCGCCGCAACCTGTGCATGATGCCCTCCGCCCGGCTGGTGGCGCGGCAATGGGCCAAGCACGGCAGCTGCATGACGCAGCGGCCCGATACCTATTTCAAGGTGACGCGGATATTGTGGGACAGCCTGCGCATCCCCGATTACGACCGCATCAGCCGCGAGGACGGCCTCACCGCCGGTCGCATCCGGCAGGCCTTCGCCGACGCCAATGGCGGGTGGAGCGCCGACCAGATCGGCGTGAAACTCAACCGCGACGGCTGGCTGCAGGAAATCCGGCTTTGCTACAGCAAGCGCTTCCGCCCGACCCGCTGCGATGCCCGCCGCTATGGCGCGCGCGACGAGGTGCAGGCGAAAATCTGGCGAGGACTGTGACGAGATGGACGTAACGGCGACCAGAGAGAAACTGCGCGTACTTGGCGATCGCGAATGGCCCGAAGAATGGGGGTTCGAACAGGCCGGTGACGACTTCCTTGGCTGGAGCCATCGCTATCGCCTCGACACGCCGCTCGACACATCCGAGGTCGAAAGTTTCGAGCGGCAGCACGCAGTGGCGCTGCCGGCAGACTATCGGCAATTCCTGATCGAACTCGGTAATGGCGGTGCCGGCCCTGGCTACGGAATCTGGCCGCTCGGCGAAGGTGAGAACGGCCCGCTGCCCGACGAGATGCTCGCCAATCTATCGCAGCCATTCGCGCATACCGAGCCGTGGAACGAGAATGGCCTGCCGGATGAGGAATATTATTCATATTCGGTGATTGCGGGCGCGTTGGAAATCGCCACCGATGGGGATGCGCTGTATTATTTTCTAGTCTTGAACGGGCCCGCCGCGGGGCAGGTCTGGTATGACCGCCGAACCGACGGCAAGGGCCTCGGACCGGTGCGCGATGCGGGCGGCGCCATCATGACGTTCGGGCCATGGTACGAAGCATGGCTTGGGCTGGCGCTCGACAGGTTTGCCTCCGAATGATTTGATCGCGATCAAATCACTACGGGCGCCCATGTGGCATATGAAGCTGCATGATCGACATCGAACAAATCTCACCGACAGCCCACCGCATCGTCGTGATGGAAGAATTCCACCAGGCCGACGCTGAACAGCTGGTCGACTTCGCCAAGAAGCGCAACGCAGCGGGAGGCGGCGGAAACCTGTTGTTCGACGCCACGGCCGTGGCGGGCTTCACCTTCTCGGCGGTGACCGTCGAACTGGCGCATATTCCGACCCTCGTGAAATGGATCTACGGGCTCGATCGAATCGCCATCGTTTCCGACGAGGAATGGATCCGCACCGGCTCGCGGATCGAAAGCGCGCTGCTGCCTGGCGTCTCCTACGCGGTCTATGACAAGGACGAAGCCGAGGCTGCGCGCGCCTGGATCATGGAGGAGACGGAAGGCCCGCACACCGGCGCGTTCCACGAACTCGATATCGGGAAGCCGGGCATCGCCGCCTTCGAACTGACCGGGCGGTTGGACCGCGCAGAATCCGAACGCGGTGTCGCGATGGTGCGCGCTCGGCTGGAGGACCCCGACTGCTCGAAACTGCTGATCGTGATCAGGAGCTGGCACGGCTTCGATCTCGACGCGATGTTCAGCAGCGAAGTGGTGCGCGGGAAGCTCGACCTGATCGGCAAGCTCGATCGCTACGCCATCGTCGGCGGACCCGACTGGATCCACGGCATGGTCGGCCCGATCAACCTGCTGCTCAAACCCGACATCCGCGCCTTCGATCTCGACGAACAGGACGAGGCGTTGGCGTGGCTGGAAGAAACCGCGGCGGCGAAGCAAGACCGCCCCGCGATGCTAAGCGACTAGCGCGCATCCGCCCCAATGCGGTAAGGCAGAGGCATGGCGCCGCCGCAAGAACCGCAATCCGACACTGCCGAGTCTCCGGATCTCGTCGGTCGCGGGTTCGTGCTGGGCGAACGCCTGCTGTTGATCGTCGCGGCGATCATGACCTTCATCGCCGCCGGGGCCGAGATCGTTTCGATCTACCAGCGCGGCAGCATCGATCTCGCCGATATCCTGCTGATGTTCCTCTACACCGAGGTGATCGGGATGATCGCGGTGTTCTATACCGGCAAGGGATCGTTCTTCATCTACCCGATCTTTATCGCGATCACCGCGCTGGCGCGGCTGGTGGTGCTGCAGGGCAAGGACATGGCCCCGGAGAATGTGGCTTTCGAGGCCGGAGCGATCCTGTTGCTGGCGTTCGCGGCGCTGGTGCTGTCGCGGGTGCGGAGCGGTTAGCGCCGCTCCCTGAAGAATCCGCGCAGCAGTTCCGCCGCTTCCGCTTCGCCCATGCCCGAATAGACTTCGGGCCGGTGCAGGCATTGCTCCTGCTCGAACACGCGCGCGCCGTATTCGACCGCCCCGCCCTTGGGGTCGCTCGCGGCGTAATACAGCCGCGCGATCCGGGCGTGGCTGATCGCGCCGGCGCACATCGCGCAGGGTTCCAGCGTCACGTAGAGATCGCAACCGGTCAGGCGCTCGTCGCCGAGTGTCTCGGCTGCCAGCCGCAGCGCGCGGATCTCGGCGTGGCCGGTCGGATCGGGCGGCGAGCGGGTGGCGTTGGCGGCGACGGCGATCACGTCCTCGCCCTTCACCACCGCTGCCCCCACAGGGACCTCACCCGCCTCGGCTGCCTCGCGTGCAGCATCGAGGGCCATTTGCATCGGTTGCGGGATCGGCCATCTGTTCCCTTGGCGGTTCATACGTGGCCGCTAGCCGGGGCATCGAGCGGGCGCAACTTGCTTGACGATTCGGCACCTCGCGGCTATGCGCGCCGCTTCCCGGGATAACCCGTCAAATTAACCCAAGTGTCTGGACCGCCGAATCACTCGTGCGGACCGCCACTGTGAACGAACGAGAGATATCATGTCGCGGATTTGCGAACTGACCGGCAAGGGCCGCCAGGTGGGCCACAATGTGAGCCACGCCAACAACAAGACCAAGCGCGTGTTCCTGCCCAACCTGCAGAACGTCACGCTGCTGAGCGAGAAGCTCGATCGCAGCTTCAAGTTCCGCGTCTCCACGCAGGGCCTGCGTTCGGTCGAGCACAACGGCGGACTCGACAACTGGCTGCTCAAGACCAGCGACGACAAGCTTTCGGCCAATGCGCTCAAGGTAAAGCGCGAGCTGAAGAAGGCGATGGCGGCAGCCTGACCCCCCGGTCCGTTCGCGGGCCGGCCAGACAACAGCAGGGCGTGCAGGGCAGCTTGCACGCCCTTTGCTTTGCCGGTCGGCTATTTTCCGTCGCCGAAGGTTTCGGCGTCCGCCGCCGACGGATCGAATCGCAGCTTGACCAGCAGCGTGCGCTGCAGCGCCGCCAGATTGTCGTCCGACATCAGCCACACCGTCACCGACCCGTCCGCGCGGGGGCGCAATGCCAGCGCCTCGTAATTTTCGCGCGGGACAATCCCAGCGAGGTCGAGCGCAAGCGCGGGCGACCAGGGTTGTTCTTGTCCGGCGCGCGGCGGATCGCCGATCACCAGCTTGCTTTCGAACGGAGGCCAGCCGCCGATCCCGAAATCGAGATTGCGCATCAGCAGCAGCACCCGCCCGTCGGGCAGCTGCGCCATGTCGGTGACCGCAAAACCCGGCGCGGGATTGCGGAAGGCGAAGCTTTCGGCCTCGGCGCCTTCTACCGGATCGGTTGCGAATACCAGGCCTTCGGCAGCACCTTCGGGCAGTATCACGAACCGGCCATCGGCGAGCCGTACCATCGCCTCCGCACCCGAATTGACCTTCCAGTCGACCTCGCGATCGAGATCGCGCAGGCCGTGGGCATCGCTGGCGATGGTAAAGCGGTGCACGGTGTGAACATTCTCGAATCCGAGCCAGTAATTGCCGGTCACCGGGTCGCGGGTGGCGGATTCGATGTCCCACAGATCGTGGCCGCGCCCCGTTTCGACCGGTTGACGCGCAATCGTGCGCACCCTGCTAGCACGATCGGGCTCGGTGAAGGTGAAGCGCGTCCCGCGATCGGAAAAGGCGCGCAAGGTGTCTTCGCCCAGCGGCAGCATCGCCGAATAGCCGCCGAACATCAGCCCCTCCCCGTCGATGTGCCAGATGCCTTCGAGCGACCACCCGCTTGCGGAAAGCTCGCGTGAACCGGAAAGCTGCTCGAGCGTGATTGCATTCGGGGGACCTGACCGGACTTCGCTACGCAACCACGCCGTGGGCGCACACAGCGCGGCGACCAAGGCCGTCGCAACCAAGCGGCGGGTGCGCATCGGATCAGTTCATCGGGCCGACGAAGAGCAGCGGATCGAGCCGGGTATCGTTCCACTTGAGGCCCCAGTGCAGGTGCGGGCCCGTGGCGCGTCCGGTCGCGCCGACATTGCCGATATACTGGCCCTGCCGAACTGTCTGGCCTTCCTCCACTGCGACCTTGGACGCGTGGAGGAAGGCGCTGTTGAGGCCCATCCCGTGATCGATGATGATGAGCCCGCCTTCGAGGCTGAACCCGGTCCGCGCGAGCACGACCACCCCGTCCGCCGGAGCGACGAAAGGCTCGCCATCGCCCGGCGCGATATCGATTCCGGAATGGTAGCTGCCCGGCTCGCCGGCATAGATGCGTTGCCGCCCGAACCGCCCGGAGATCCGGCCTTTCACCGGCCAGATGAATTGCTGTTTCCACCCGACCGCGCCGGTGGCCTTCGCCCGCGCTGCGTTGATCGCGTTGTACTCGGGCTCGCGAACCTTCCAGTAGGCTTCAAGATTGCGCCCCGGTCGGCGCGCGACATTGACCCGCTCGATCTGCCATGCGCGCGGCGCGATCGTCAGGTCCTCGCGCACCACCTGGCCGCTCGCCACGGTGGCGCTGAGCGTCAGCGAGTCGTCGCTGTCGCGATCGAAGGCGGCGAAGAACGATCCGTCGTCGGCAAGATCGAGGACGCGTTCGCCGAGCGTCGCGCGCACCGTGCCGTCCGGAACGACACCGCGGATGAAGCCGCCCTGCGTAAGCTCCCCCGAATAGGAAAAGCGGGTGTTTTGAACGGCCTGCCGGTTTGGCGGCGGTGCTTCCGGTATGGGACGCGCATCATCGATCGTTGCGGTGTAGGCCTGTTCGGGCGCAGGCGCGGCGCTTTCGGGAGCCGCCGCTTCGCTGCCGGTGCAGCTGATCAGCGCGGCAAGGCCGAGCGTCGCCGCGAACAGCGGAGCGAGATGTGCAGGCCGCGCCTTCATCCCTGCCCGAGCAGGCGCCGCGTCGCGATTTCGGGCGAGGCATAGGCTTCCTGATGCTCGGCGCTCCAGTAGCGCAGCTCCTCGAGCGGGATGGCCTCGCCGGTCACCGCGCACAGCACGTGCTGCCCGGGCCTCAAGACGCGGAAGGAAGCGGGTCCGTAATAGAGCTTGGCGGCCTTGTCGCCGGTCGACATCAACATGATCTGCCTTCTAGCATTGCAGGCTTAACCGAACAAATCCTCTTGTTCAGGATTGGATGACGGCGGCTTGCGGCGCTTCGAGGGCTTGCCGGCAGGTGCAGCGGGGGCCGGTTTGCCGACCGCAACGCCAAGCATCCCGTCGCGAAACTGCAGCGACAGCGCCGCTTCCTTTTCCGCCTGCGCCTTGCCGGTGAGCGCCCTGCCTTCCGGATCGCGCACGATCGCATAGCCGCGCTCGAGCGGCTTTTCGGGATGCAGCTGGCTGGCCAGCCGCGCGAGCGCCGCCAGCCGGTCCTGCCCCGATTTCAACGGACGTTGGACCAGCGCCGGAATCAGCCGCGCGCGTTCGAGTCGGCGCTGCGCCTCCGCATGCGCGCGGGTCAGCACCGGCGGCGATAGCCGCGCGCCGACCCCCGCCAGCCGTTCGCGCCCCTGCACCGCGCGGTCGGCCAGCCCGCGCCTGAGCCGCTCGGACAGCTCGTCGAGCCGCTGCGCCTGCGGTTGCAACAGCGTTTCGGCGCGCGGCATGCGGCGCACCCGCGCTTCGAGCCGCTCGCGCCCGAGCTCGACCGGGCGATGGACCGCGCGACGCTGGCGCGTGGCAAAATCGGCCAGCGTGGCTTCGAGGTCGATTCGCACCGGAACCGCCATTTCCGCCGCTGCGGTGGGGGTCGGCGCGCGGCAATCGGCAGCATGATCGGCGAGCGTGGTGTCGGTCTCGTGCCCGATCGCCGAAATAACCGGTATGGTACATTCTGCAATGGCACGAACCACGGATTCTTCGTTGAAACTCCACAAATCCTCGATCGAACCGCCCCCGCGCGCGACGATCAGCAGATCGGGGCGCGGCACACCTCCGCCCGGTTCGAGCGCCGAAAACCCCCGAATTGCGGTCGACACCTGCTCGGCCGCGCCCTGACCCTGCACCAGCACCGGCCACACCACCACATGACTCGGAAAACGATCCGCCAGGCGGTGCAGAATGTCGCGAATAACCGATCCGGTTGGCGACGTGACCACGCCGATCGTGCGCGGCAGGAACGGCAACGGCCGCTTGCGCTCGCGGGCAAACAACCCCTCGGCTTCGAGCCGCGCGCGCGTTTTCTCGAGCAGCGCCAGCAGCGCCCCCTCGCCCGCCAGCTCCAGCTGCTCGATCACGATCTGGTATTTGGAGCGCCCGGCGTAGGTGGTGAGCTTGCCGGTCGCGATCACTTCCAGCCCGTCTTCCGGGTTGAACGCCAGCCGCCCGGTGCTGCCGCGCCACATCACCCCGTCGAGCACCGCCTTCTCGTCCTTGAGCGCGCAATAGAGGTGCCCCGACGCCGCGCGCTTCACGCCCGACAGCTCGCCGCGCAGCCGCACATGGCCGAACCGGTCCTCGACTGCGCGCTTGAGCAGGTTCGAAATCTCGGTGATCGACAGCGGCTGCGCGTTGTCGCCCTGCCGCTCGCGCGCTACCAGCCCTGCTGGATCGTCGGATCGGGAATGACCAGAGGAGGGAGCGCGCGCCATGAATGTCCTGTTGCTGGGTGCGGGAGGCCGCGAACATGCGCTGGCGTGGAAGCTCGCGCAATCCCCGAGCCTGACGCGGCTCTACGCTGCCCCCGGAAATCCCGGCATGGCCGAGCACGCCGAACTGGTGCCGCTCGATGCCGGCGATCACGGTTCGGTCACCCATTTCTGCGCCACCAACGACATCGGGCTGGTCGTGATCGGGCCCGAGGCACCGCTGGTGGACGGGCTTGCCGACAGCCTGCGCGCCAAGGGATTCGCGGTGTTCGGCCCGTCGCAGGCGGCCGCGCAACTCGAAGGGTCGAAGGGCTTCACCAAGGACCTGTGCGCGCGCGCAGGTATCCCCACCGGGGCTTACGTGCGCACGAAGTCGCTTGCAGAGGCCGATCGCGCGCTCGCCCGGTTCGCCGCACCCTATGTGCTCAAGGCCGATGGCCTCGCGGCGGGCAAGGGTGTGGTGATCGCCGAGGGCATCGAGCAGGCTGAGATCGCGCTCGCCGACATGTTCGGCGGCGGGTTCGGGGAAGCGGGCGCGGAGGTGGTGATCGAGGAATTTCTCGAGGGCGAGGAAGCGAGCTTCTTCGCGCTGACCGATGGTCAAGCCATTCTCCCTTTCGGCACCGCGCAGGATCACAAGCGCGTTGGCGAAGGCGATACTGGCCCCAACACCGGCGGGATGGGTGCTTATTCGCCCGCCCCGGTGCTGACACCGGCCATGCAGACCCGCGTGATCGAGGAAATCATCCGACCCACGGTCGAAACCATGCGCGGCGAGGGCATGCCCTATTCGGGGTGCTCTATGCCGGGCTGATGCTGACGGCGGACGGCCCGAGGCTGATCGAATACAATTGCCGGTTCGGAGATCCCGAATGCCAGGTGCTGATGATGCGCTTCAAGGGCGATCTGGTGGCGGTGATGCTGGCCTGCGCGAAAGGCGAGTTGGCGGGTGTGAAGGCGAAATTCGCCGAAGACACCGCGCTGACGGTGGTGATGGCGGCCAGGGGATACCCCGGCACCCCGGAAAGGGGCGGCGCGATCGATCTCGGATCGTCGGAAAGGGAGGGCGCAAAGGTCTTCCACGCAGGAACGGCGGTGGAGGATGGCCAGCTGGTCGCGAGTGGCGGCAGGGTGCTGAACGTCACCGCGATGGGCACGAACGTGACCGAAGCGCAGGCCGCAGCGTATCGCGCGGTCGATGCAGTGCAGTTCGAGAGCGGGTTCTGTCGCAGGGACATCGGATGGCGAGAAATAGAGCGGGAAGCAGAATCAGGCTGAACGGGCTGGAAATGATCTTGATCAATCCATGTTTCATCAAAAGGTGTATGATGGGCGCATGAAACAGCGCGCTCTTGCCCTTGCATTCGTCGCCATGTCGCTGGCTGCGTGCCAGACGACCGGTCCTGCAACCGAGGATGTGACCGCCGCGCCCGACCCGCCCGCGTTCGTCGAAGCGGCGTGCGGGGGCTGCCACGCGGTGCAGCCGCCGTTCCTTTCGCCCAATCCGCAAGCGCCGACATTCGAGGCGATCGCCAACCGCGATGGACTGTCGGAAGATACGCTCGCCGAATGGCTGGCAGACGCGCACAATTATCCCGAGGTGATGGATTTCGACCTCGAGCCCGGCCAGATCGACGCGGTCGCGGAGTACATGATCACCCTGCGTCGCGGGGACTACCGGGTCGTGAAGTAACGGTTCACAACCGCTCCAGCATCAGCGCCTGCATGTCCGTTTCCGGACGCGGGCCGTAATGCGAAATCACTTCCGAGGCCGCGATCGCGCCGCGCTTGAGGCACTTGGTCAGCGGTTCGCCCTTGGCGAAGCCCGACAGGAACCCGGCGGCGAACTGGTCGCCCGCGCCGGTCGTGTCGACCACCCTGGTCACCGGCACCGCCGCGACTTCGGCGCGGGTACCGTGCGCGATCGCCACCGCACCCTTTTCGCTGCGGGTTGCAACCAGCACCGGAACCTTGTCCTTCACCGCTGCAATCCCGGCCTCGAAATCGTCTTCGCCCGTCAGCGTCGCCAGCTCGCTTTCGTTGACGAACAGGATATCGATCACCCCGTCATCGATCATGGCGCGGAAATCGCCGCCGTGGCGGTCGATCACGAAGCTTTCGGAGGCAGTGAAGGCGATCTTGCGGCCCGCCTCACGCGCGACCTTGATCGCGCGGCGCATTGCCCGGCGCGGCTCTTCCGGATCCCACAGATAGCCCTCGAGATAGAGGATCGCGCCGCTTGCGATCAGCTCTTCGTCGAGCGCGGCGGCAGGCAGGTACTGGCCCGCGCCGAGGAAGGTGTTCATCGTCCGCTCGCCATCGGGAGTGACGAAGATCAGCACCCGCCCGGTTGCCGGTTCGCCATCCCGCGCCGGAGTGTCGAAATCGATCCCGGTGGCGCGCATGTCGTGGCGGAACACCTTGCCGAGCTGGTCGTCGGCAACCTGGCCGATGAAAGCGCATTGCAGCCCGAGCGTCGATAGCCCCGCCAGCGTGTTCGCCGCCGATCCGCCGGAAACCTCGCGCGCGGGCGGCATCGCGGCGTAGAGCTCTTCGGCACGGGCCTCGTCGATCAGGGTCATGCCGCCGCGGTTGAGCTGGAGCTCGTCGATCAGCTCCTCCTGGCACGAGGCAATCACGTCGACCACGGCATTGCCGATGGCGATCACGTCATAACGCGGCGCGGCTGCGGAATCTGGCACTTGAAATCACCTGTCTGCTTGAAAGTCCGGGAGGTGGCGCTCCGCATAGGGATGAGACCTGCAACCTGCAATGGTCGAGATCGCTCGCACGCCGTTGCGGATCACCACCGATCGGGGTTTGACTTGACGCGGGAAGCTGGCGCATCTGCCTCGGTCGTGAATTCCGTGATCGCCTCGCTGCTTAAGGCCATACGCCAGCTCGCCGATCCGGCGGTAGTGAGAGTTGCCGCGAAGAGCATCGCGATCACCGTCCTGATCTTCGTGCTGGCCGGGTTCGTCCTGTATTACGCGCTGGTCCTGGGACTCGCGCGGGTCGGCCTCGACGGCGGAGGATTGGCGGGGGCGACCGCGGCCGTGCTGATCGCTCTGGTCGCCTTCTGGTTCCTGTTTCGCGTCGTGGCGCTAGGGGTGCTGCAGTTCTTTGCCGACGAGATCGTGGCAGCGGTCGAGGCGCGGCATTATCCCGATGCGGCAAAGCGGGCCACGCCGCTGCCGTTCCGCCGCGACCTCGCCAACTCTTTGCGTGGGATCGGGCGCGCGCTGCTGTTCAACCTGATCGCGCTGCCCATCGCGATCCTGCTGGTGTTCACCGCGATCGGTCCGGCAATCGTGTTCCTGCTGGTCAACGCGGTGCTGCTGGGGCGCGAGCTGACCGACATGGCATGGTTGCGGCATTGCGGCGATCCGCCCGGGCCGACGCCGGTGTCGGGGATTCAGCGGTTTGCGCTCGGCGGTGCGATCGCCGCCATGATGCTGGTGCCGTTCGCCGGGCTGCTCGCCCCGATCATCGGTGCGGCGGCGGGGACCCATGTCACACTCGGCGCGATGGGCCGCCGCGCACCGGAGGATCCGGCGCATGCGTAGCCTCGTGGCAGTTGCGGTACTGTTCGCGGTGTCGGCCTGCGCCGGGGGATCGGCGAGGGTGCCGACCCGACCCTCCGCAGCGCCCGCCCCGGTCGCAGCCGCACCGCCTGCGGGAGCATTCAAGGCCCCGCAAGTGCTACGCGGGCGCGGGCTCGACGGGATCATCGGCGCCCGCGCAACCACCCTTACGGCACGGTTCGGAAGCGCCCGGATCGACCTGACCGAAGGCGACGCGCGCAAGCTGCAGTTCGCCAGCGATCGCTGCGTGCTCGACGTGTTCCTCTACCCGCTCGAGGCCGGGGCGGAACCGGTCGCCACCCATGTCGAAACACGCTGGCGGGCAGGCGGAGCCGAAGCCGACCGTGCGGACTGCATCGCGGAGATAGATCGCGGCTGAAGCGGCTTGGTAACTCCGTCTTAAGCGTGTTCGTGCCATAGCGCCTCGCAAAGCTATGAGGGGTTGAACCGGCTTATGACGACGCATTTCAAAGAGCTCGCACAGCGCGTTGCGGCCGATGGACAGGTAACGGCAGACGAGGTGCTGGCGCTGCGCCGCCAGGGCTGGGGCGACGGTGCCATCTATCAGGACGAGGCCGAGGCCCTGTTTGCGATCAACAACGTGCTCAAAGAGCGCGACAGCGAATGGTGCGACTTCTTCGTCGAGGCGATCGGCGAATTCGTGCTCAACGGCACACCGCCGCGCCTGCAATGCAACGACAGCGAAGCCCAATGGCTGATCGCGCAAGTCGATCACGACGGCATCGTCGAAAGCCTCGTCGAGCTCGAAACCATCGTTCGCATCATCGAACGCGCCGAAAACGTTCCGGTGCGGCTCAAGAACTACGTGCTCGAACAGGTCGAGCGCGAAGTGCTGACGGGCGTCGGCCCGACCCGCTGCGGCGGGGAGCTTTCGGCCACGCATATCAGCTCGGCCGAATGCCGCATCCTGCGCCGGGTGATCTTTGCCAGCGGAGGCTACGGCCCCGCGGCGGTCAGCCGGTTCGATGCCGAGTTGCTGTTTCGCCTGAAGGACGCGACGCTCGAAGACGAAAACGCGCCGGAATGGGCCGACCTGTTCGTCGACGGGGTAGCCAATTTCCTGCGCGGCTTCACGCTCGACAACGCGCAGCTGAGCCACGAGCGCAAGCTCGAACTGGTGAAGTTCGTCGAGAGCGAGAGCAAGGGCCATGCGGCCTTCATCGCGGCAATGATGCAGAGCCGCGCCGGGATCGGCGAGCGGATCGGCTGGGCGGTCGAGCATCTGCGCGGCACCGATGGTCCGCAGAACGACTATCTCGGCGATCTCGCTGCGGGCGACGAAGTCACCGACACCGAGCAGAGCTGGGTCGATGCGCAGATTGCGGGCGATGGACAGGTGGACGACCTCGAACGTCGCCTGATTGCGCGACTGCTCGAAGAGGATTGAGGCGCTACTCGGTTTCGAAGTCGAGCGGCGCTTCCGCCCCGCCTTCCTTCGGTAGCGGGCCGCGTGGTGGTACGGCAGGCACCGGGATACCCGCTTCGGGAGGCCTGCGGCGTTTCGGCATTGTAGCCTCAAGGATCGAGAGCAGGATCGCCCGGTGCGGACCATCCAGCGCCGACAATACGCGCTGCACTCGCGAATTGGTAACCCGGTCGGACTTGCGCCGATTGCCTTCGTCGAATGAACCCGCTCCTGGGCGGCGGTCTGACCTCAGGCTCTGCATCACCGCTTCGAAATGGGCGATCTCGGCTTTTATCAGAATGCGCTCTTCCTGATCGTGCGTTCCGGCGAGTTTGGCCTTCAGCTTGAGCACTTCGCTGTCGAGAACGGCAATCACATGCAACAATGAATGAGGTCGCGGGGGAGAGCGTCGCTTTTCAAGGCGGGCCCTTGCCTCCTTGCTGCGCAACAGGCTTTCGAGCGTCCGACGAGCGGCATAGCGGCGATGCTCGTCCGCATGCCGCATCAGCTCTTCGTAGCGCTTCCTGTAGTCGCGTCTCGGCTCGTTCATGCGAGGTGTCTTATCACACCAACACGGCCCGCGCCATATGGCTTGCGCATCCTAAATGCTGCGCATCACACCATGAAGCTTTCGCCGCAGCCGCATGCGCCCTTGGCGTTGGGATTGTCGAACACGAAACCGGCGGTGAAATCATCCTCGACCCAGTCCATGGTCGAGCCGACGAGATAGAGCACGCTCGCGCCGTCAATGTAGAAGGTGCCGCCGGGGGTTTCGATCTTCTCGTCGAACCTGGTTTCCTCGGTGACGTAATCGACCGAATAGGCAAGTCCCGAGCACCCGCGGCGCGGGGTCGACAGCTTGACCCCGATCGCGCCCTCGGGGGCCTGGCTCATCAGGTGCGCGATCCGGTCTTCGGCGCCCTTGGTCAGGATCACGGCGGCGGGTGCTTCGAGCCGCCGCTTCGACAAGCTCAGCGGCTCCTCAGTATGGGCGGGTTTATCGGTCATCACAGCATCCCCAGTTCGAGCCGCGCTTCGTCGGACATCTTCTCCGGCGACCATGGCGGATCCCACACCAGATTGACCTCGGCATCGCGAATCCCCGGCACCGAGGAAGCACGCAGCTCGACTTCGCCCGGCATCGTTTCGGCAACCGGGCAGTGCGGCGTGGTCAGCGTCATGGTGATCGTCGCATCGGCCTCGTCATCGACCTCGACGCCGTAGATCAGCCCCAGATCGTAGATATTGACCGGAATTTCCGGGTCGTAGATTTCCTTGAGCGCCTCGACCACTGCCGCCTGCAAGTCGCTCCCGGGACCGCCCGCCGCGCCTGCCTCGGGCTGCTTGTTCAAGAACCCTTCGAGGTAATCGCGCTCGCGCTTTGGTGCGGCCGTCGCGTCGTCGCCATCGACCGCGTCGGAGACTCGCGCGCGCGGCGGCTTTGCCACCTCGTCGTTGGGGGCCGGAGCGGCCACGAAATCCTTTTCGTCCTGCGGCTTGTTCATGGCGTCATGCCTTTCCAAAAATCCGGCGGGTGCGGGCGATGCCTTCGAGCAGCGCGTCGATATCGGCGTCGGTCGAATAGAGCCCGAAGCTGGCGCGCGCGGTCGCCGGGACACCGAGATAATCCATCAACGGCTGCGCGCAATGGTGCCCGGCGCGGATCGCGACATTGGCCTCGTCAAGGATGGTGCCGAGATCGTGCGGGTGGATGCCGTCTATCGCGAAGCTGACGATACCGGCGCTGTCGGCGGGGCCGAACACGGTGACATCGTTCATCGCGGCGAGTTCGCGGCGCAGACGCGCGACCAGACCTGTTTCGGCGGCATGGATACGGTCGAGCCCGATTGTGCTGACGTAATCCGCAGCGGCAGCGAAGGCGATCGCCTCGGCAATCGCGGGGGTCCCCGCTTCGAAGCGCTGCGGTGGCGGAGCGTAGGTGGTCTTTTCGAACGTCACGCGGTCGATCATCGCGCCGCCGCCTTCCCACGGGGGCATGGCGTCGAGAATGTCCGCTTTCGCCCACAGCGCGCCGATCCCGGTCGGTCCGTAGAGCTTGTGCGCGGAAAAGACGTAGAAATCGCAGCCAAGCGCCGCGACATCGACCGGCATGTGCGGCGCGCTCTGGCAGCCGTCGAGCAGCAGCTTGGCACCGACCTTGTGCGCCATCGCCGCCGCGCGCGGCGCATCGAGCACGCTGCCCAGCACATTGGAGACATGCCCGAAGGCCACCAGTTTGTGCTGATCTGTGAGCATGGCCCCGGCGGCGTCGAGATCGATCCGGTGATCGTCGGTCAGCGGGCAAACGTCGATCACGGCACCGGTCGCTTGCGCGACCATCTGCCACGGCACGATGTTGGAGTGATGCTCGAGCCGAGAGAGCAGGATGCGGTCGCCGGACTTCAGGTTTGCCCGGCCCCAGCTGTTGGCCACGAGGTTGATCGCCTCGGTCGCGCCTCGCGTAAAGACGATCTCGTCCTCCGCACCGCCAAGCAACGTGGCAATCCGCCGCCGCGCCGCTTCATAGGCGAGCGTCATCTCCGCCGAGCGTGCATAGACCCCGCGATGGACCGTGGCATAATCCTCCCCCAGCGCGCGTGCCATCGTCTCGATCACCGCACGCGGCTTTTGCGCCGTCGCGGCGGTGTCGAGATAATGCCACGGCGCGCCGTCGCGGGTCACGAGGCCCGGAAAGTCGGCGCGCAGGTCGCGCGTCATGGCGGCCGGCGCGTTCACAGCGTCGCACCTTCCAGAACTTCGAGTGCCGCTTCGAGCAGTCGCTCGCGTTCCGCCTCGTCCTCCAATTCGACGAAGGCATCGCCGAGAAAGGCCTGCACCAGCAGCCGCTGCCCCAGCTCCGGCGGAATGCCGCGCGCAGCCATGTAATAGCGCGCCGCTTCGTCGAGCTCGCCCACGGTCGCGCCGTGCGCGCATTTCACATCGTCGGCGAAAATTTCGAGCTGCGGCACCGCGTTGGCGCTGGCTCCGGCCTCTAGCAGCAAGCCCTTGAAATCCTGCGCAGCGTCGGTCTTCTGCGCGCGCCGGGCGACCTTGATCTCGCCGAGGAAGTTGCCGGTGGCCTTGCCCCAATGGACGCTGCGCACGGTCTGGTTGCTGGTGGCCTCCGGTTCGGCATGAACGGTGGTGGTGACGAATTCGCGCACTGCATCGCCGCCGCCGATCGTCACGCCGCCGAACTCGAAATGCGCGCCTTTGCCCAGGGTCACTTCCACTTCGACGCGGGTGTAATCCGTGCCCAAAATCGTGACGAACATCTCCGCGCGCGCGCCTTCGCCGAGCGTCAGGCGGATGCGGTGCAGTTCGGGCCGGTCGCTGCCGACCACCATGCAGTGCCGCTGCGTCTCGCCATCCGCGAGCGCGATCTCCTGCCACGCATCGAGCGCGTCCGCGCCGAGCCGCTCGAGCGCGGAGATGTCCGCGTAGCGCCAGGCTTCGTCGCGTCGGGAGGGCAGGGTCGCCGCCTCAGGCATCGGCCATCACCGCGTCGTAGCCTTCCTCTTCGAGCCGCAGCGCGAGTTCGGGTCCGCCGGTTGCAACGATGCGCCCACCGGCGAGCACGCTGACCTTGTCGGGCTTCACCACGTCGAGCAGGCGCTGGTAGTGGGTGATCAGCAGCACGCCCTTGTCCGGCTGGCGCATGATCGCGTTGATCCCGTCGCCGACCACGCGCAACGCGTCGATATCGAGGCCGCTGTCGGTTTCGTCGAGCACCGCGAAGGCGGGATCGAGAATGCCCATCTGCACCATCTCGGCGCGCTTTTTCTCACCGCCAGAAAAGCCGACATTGACCTGCCGCTTGAGCATTTCCATGTCCATTTTCAGCAGCGCGGCCTTGTCCCTGGCGAGCTTCAGGAACTCGCCACCCGACAGCGGTTCCTCCCCGCGATACTTGCGCTGCGCATTGAGCGCCTCGCGCAGGAACTGGACATTGGAGACGCCGGGGATTTCGACCGGATACTGGAAGCCCAGGAACAGTCCGGCACCCGCGCGCTCGTGCGGATCGAGGTCGAACAGGTCCTGGCCGCGGAACGTCACCGTACCTTCGGTAACCTCGTAGCCCGGCTTGCCGCCCAGCACATGCGCCAGCGTCGATTTGCCCGCACCGTTGGGGCCCATTATTGCGTGGATCTCACCCGCTGCCACCTCGAGCGTCAGGCCGCGCAGAATTTCCTTGCCGTCGATCTCGGCGCGAAGGTTATCAATTCTGAGCATCGAGCGGTTCGCTTTCCTGGACGGGTTCCTGCACAGGACGGTTGAGCAGGAGCCCGTCGCCCTGATTCTCGCGATATTCGACCTGCCGCGCCTCCGCGCGCTGAAGCCGCTGGGTGAACTGGTTGTCGAGATCGCGCCCGCGCGCGAT
The DNA here is from genome assembly GCF_018205975.1 of Erythrobacter sp. JK5. NCBI lineage: Bacteria > Pseudomonadati > Pseudomonadota > Alphaproteobacteria > Sphingomonadales > Erythrobacteraceae > Erythrobacter > Erythrobacter sp. JK5. The sequence goes on from NZ_CP073577.1 coordinate 2,628,956, forward strand.
GTGGATCATGCCGATATTGCCGAACAGCCGGTCGACCTCTTCGGGCGTCAGCTTCGTCTTGGCCCCGATCATGGCCGCGTTCGATCGCGTGATCGCCTGCGCCGCGATGTCGGCGCATCGCGGAATGTCAGAGCGGTGCTGCATCTCGAAATCGGCCACCCCGCGCACGATCCTGTTCGAGCTGCCGAGGCAGTTGCGATATTGCACCACGAACGGGCGAATGATGCGCGGATATTCGACCGTCCAGGTTTCCGGCTCATCGTTCTTGATGGCGACCGCGGTTTCGGTCGCTCCCTGAAGGCTCATCGCCAGTGCAAGTGCGGTAGAGATCATGGTGTCAGTCCTGGCTTTCCGTTTCATCGATGGGTGAATGGCTGCGATCGCCATGGTCGCGCGCCCGGCGACTGGATCGCTTTTCCTCGATCCGCTGGCGCATTCCCGCAGTGATCCGCGCGAGCACACCGTCCATGTTCTCGAGCACTTCGCTGGCCTTGACCCGCATCACCTTTATCCCGACCGCTTCGAGGCTCTTGTCGCGGCGGGTCGCGAGCGCTTCGTTGTCGCCTTCCTCGAAGATATCGACCGCCATGCCGAGCGAGTGGCAGTTGAAATCGACGATCGCGCTGCCAACCACGGCGTGGCGTTTGAAGGTGTGACGACCGAGATTGGCAGAGGCGAAGCGCTTGGCGAGCGCCTTGTGCGCGTCGGACGAAAACCGCCGCCGCTCGCGCGCCTGGCTGTGCAGCTCATCGAGCCGCGATTCCGAAATCTTCCAACCGCGCCCCTTCTTGTTGAGATTGGGCGCGGTTTCGGAGGTGTCCTTGAGGCCTAAAGTCTTGCGGGTGGTCATTGGGCAGGACTTACCGCGCCAGAGTACGCGCTTCCTAAGGCGCCAAGTAAAGCCTCAATCGCCAATATTGCCAGTAGAATGCCCGTATTGAAGGCCGGGACCACCATTATCCAGAATTGGACTGGGCGGCACGATCGATCAGTAGCGACCCCAGATTGTGAAGGCTTGCCCGATAGGTTGCCTGTCTGAAACCAAAGCCTCGCGACCCCAATGAAGAGGAAGGCCAGAAAAGCGAAAAAGGCAAAGGCGACCAGAGATGTAATCACCCCACGCTCCCCTCAAGCGAAATCGCCAGCAGCTTCTGAGCCTCAACCGCAAATTCCATCGGAAGCTCTTTGAGCACGTCCTTCGCAAAGCCGTTGACGATCAGCGCCACGGCCTCTTCCTCGTCCAGCCCGCGCTGCATCGCGTAGAACAGCTGCTCGTCGCTGATCTTCGAGGTGGTCGCCTCGTGTTCGATCTGCGCGCCGGGGTTCTTGACCTCGATATAGGGCACGGTGTGCGCGCCGCATTCGTCGCCGAGCAGCAGACTGTCGCACTGGGTGAAGTTGCGCACGCCATCGGCCTTGGGGCCGACGCGGACCAGCCCGCGATAGGTGTTGGACGATTTGCCCGCGCTGATGCCCTTCGAGATGATCGTCGAGCGCGATCCGCGCCCGTTGTGGATCATCTTGGTGCCGGTATCGGCCTGCTGGAAATTGTTGGTCACCGCGACCGAGTAGAACTCGCCCACGCTGTCTTCGCCGTTGAGCACGCAACTGGGGTATTTCCACGTCACCGCAGAGCCGGTTTCGACCTGGGTCCAGCTGATCTTCGAGCGGTCGCCCTGGCACAGCCCGCGCTTGGTGACGAAATTGTAGATCCCGCCAACGCCTTCGGAATTGCCCGGATACCAGTTCTGAACGGTCGAATACTTGATTTCGGCATCTTCCATCGCGACCAGCTCGACCACGGCGGCGTGGAGCTGGTTTTCGTCGCGCATCGGCGCGGTGCAGCCTTCGAGATAGGAGACGTAAGAGCCCTTCTCCGCCACGATCAGCGTGCGTTCGAACTGACCGGTGTTCTCGGCGTTGATGCGGAAATAGGTGGAGAGCTCCATCGGGCAGCGCACGCCTTCGGGCACGTAGACGAAGGTCCCGTCGGAGAAGACCGCGCTGTTGAGCGTGGCGAAGTAATTGTCCTGACGCGGAACGACGCGGCCGAGCCACTTCTTCACCAGCTCGGGGTATTCCCTGATCGCCTCGCTGATCGACAGGAAGATCACGCCTGCGCGTTTCAATTCCTCACGGAAGGTGGTGGCGACGCTGACGCTGTCGAACACCGCATCCACAGCAACCTTGCGCGCGCCCTTCACTCCGGCGAGCACTTCCTGCTCCGCCACCGGAATGCCAAGCTTGTCGTAGACCCGCTTGATCTCGGGATCGAGCTCGTCGAGCGATCCCAGTTCGATCTTCTTCTTGGGCGCGGCGTAGTAATAGGCGTCTTGGTAATCGATCTTGGGATAGCCGACCTTGGCCCAGTCCGGCTCCTCCATCTCCTGCCACATGCGGAACGCCTTGAGCCGCCAGTCGAGCATCCATTCCGGCTCGCCCTTCTTGGCGGAAATGAACCGAACGGTATCTTCGCTGAGACCCTTCTCGGCGAATTCGGTTTCGATATCCGAGGACCAGCCGTGTTCGTATTCGGCCGCCTTGGCCGCCGCATCCCTGGCTTCGCGGTCGATGTCCTGGGTGTCGAGATTGTCGGTCATGCCGCGTGCTCTTTGGGCTGAATTGCAGGGGCGGCGCGCAATTGGTCGAGCGTAACCTCGGCCAGCGCGCTGCGGAGTTTCCGGTTGATGATCGGCCAGTGCGGCTTCATCGTGCAGCCGGTCTCGAAATCGCACTCGCCGTGCTCGATACAGGCGGTGAGCGTGATCGGACCCTCCACCGCTTCGACGATGTCGGCAACCGTGATCGCTGCCGCCGGGCGACCGAGCTGCAGACCGCCGCCCGCGCCGCGCACGGACCGCAGCAGACCCGCCGCCGTGAGCTTGGAGACGAGCCGCTGCACCGTCGGCACCGGAAGCCCCGTCTCGCTCGCCAGCTCCGCCGCACTCACCCGCCCGTCACCGCAATGCGTCGCCGCCTGAACCATCGTGATGACGGCATAATCGGCGAGGTTGGACAGGCGCATGGTGAGGCTCGTAATCCGCTAGTTGCGAGTGGTTCTTAAATCCGACTGATTCGGTCGGATTTCAAATACGCACGGATCGCTCCGATTTCAAGCACAGCGCCCTGGGCCATGGCTACTCGATGGCGCGAAACTGCGCGAGCCGGTCGAAATTCTTGAGCCGGATCATGGTGTGAAAGATCGGGTCCGCCGGTCCCCCCAGGCGCGACGGTGTATAGCCGCAGAAGCGCCTGATTTCGCGGATCATGTGCGGCTGATCGTAGAATGCGGCGGCGATCTCGGCCTCGGCCTCGTCGCCGAGGTCCTCCTGCGAAAGCAACGCCGCTGCCCTGACCGCACGGAATTTGCGCGCGAGCGCCGCCGGTGGCAGCCCGAAATACCGTTCGATCAGGCGTTCGCCCTGTCGCCGCGAATAGGTGAGCCGCGCGAACAGGTCCTCCATCTCGGGGTTGAGCGACGACCCCAGCCAGCAAATCGTGGTTTCGATCAGCCGCTCATGCGAAGGGGCGATTTTCCCGAGCCGCCGCCCGATCCAGTCGGCCAGTTCGTGGCAGGCCGCTTCCCCGCTGGTCGTGCCGGTATTGTAGCGCGCAATCAAGCTGTCGCCGAAAACGTCGATATCGTGGCCGAGAAACTCCCGGGCCGGCACCAGGCGATCGATATGCGTGTTTGCGGGCTGTCCGGTCAGCGCCGCCCAGCCCAGCGGGGAAAGCGACGCGCCGATCGAATGCCACGGCCCCCGCATCCGGAACCCCATCGCCGCACTGAAACCGCAGAACATATAGGCGCCGGGCGAGACGGGTTGCACCCCCCCGGGCAGATCCGCCTCGCCTTCGCCGCGCGGGAACAGCACCACCTGGCCCAGCCCGCCAGGATGCCGATCTTCGATCTCGACCTGCTCGGTCGAAAAGAAGAAAGTCGTCAGAATATGGCGATTTAGCTCAGGCGGCGGGTCAAAGTATGCTAGGGAAAAATGGGACGGCATGATAGCCTGGAGCGACCCTCTATCGTGCCGTCCCACAACCCTTTGAAGGCAAGCTTCGAATGCTTGCTTCAACCGGCTTGAGGAAAAGCTGTAAAGGGGCGGCGCTGTGTCTCATTGTATCTCAGCGACATTCAGACCGATGGAGTTGAGATCGGCAAGTCACTACAGTGCTAGTTGGCTTGCTTTGAGGCGATCCACACCTCGACGTTCTCTTCGAGGATGGAGAGCGGAACCGGTCCGCTGGTCAGCACGGCATCGTGGAATTCGCGTATGTCGAAATCGTCGCCCAGTTCGGCCTGCGCCCGCGCTCGCAATTGCATGATCTCGAGCTTGCCAATCATGTAGGCCGTCGCCTGGCCGGGCGTGGTGATGTAGCGCTCGATCGCCTTGACGATGTCGCCTTCGGGATTGGGGGTGTTGTCCTTCAGATATTGGATCGCCTGTTCCCGCGTCCACCTCTTCGAATGGATCCCGGTGTCGACCACCAGTCGGCACGCGCGCCACAGCTCCATCCCGAGCCGTCCAAAATCGGAATACGGGTCCTGGTAGAAGCCCATGTCCTTGCCGAGCTCCTCGGTGTAGAGGCCCCATCCCTCGGTATAGGCCGTGACACCCCCGAACCGCCGGAACGGCGGAAGGTCGCCCAGTTCGGTTTGCAGCGCGCGCTGCAGATGGTGGCCCGGGAACCCTTCGTGATAGGCGAGCGCTTCAAGCTCGTTTCTCGACATGTCGCGCAAGTTGTAGAGGTTCACGTAATAGGTGCCGGGCCGCGATCCGTCGGGCGCGGGGCTCTGGTAGAAGGCCTTGCCCGCGCTCTTTTCGCGGAACGCCTCGACCGGCTTGATGATCATCGGCGCCTCGGGCAGGCGGCCGAAAAATTCCGGCAGCTTCGCTTCCATTGCGTCGAGCCTGGCCTGCGCTTCGGCGAGGTAATCCTCGCGGCTGGTATGGAAGAACCGGTCGTCGGTCCGTGTGAATTCGAAGAAGTCCTGCAACGATCCCTCAAATCCGACCTGGTCCATGATCGCGCGCATTTCGCGATGGATCCGATCGACTTCGCGCAGGCCGATGTCATGGATTTCGTCCGCGGTCAGATCGGTGGTGGTGTAGCTGCCCAGCAGCGCCGCGTAATACTTGTCGCCATCGGGCAGGCGCCAGATCCCGTCATCGGTCGGCGCGATCGCCTGCTGGCGCTTCATTTCGGCAAGCAGCCTTGTGTAGGCGGGCAGTGCCGATTCCATCCAGGCCAGCTCCGCCGCGCCAAGCAAGGCAACCGCAGCGCCAGCCATCTTGAGCACTTCGCCTTCCGGTACGGGCAGTGCCATGACCTTTGTCTCGAAATCTCTCAGCACCGCATTGTCTTTCCCGGCGGCGATCAGCGCTTCGAGATCGGCTATGACATAGGGATAGACCCAGTCGGGCGGCATGACGCCGGAATCGGCACGCGCCCGGCTTTCGGCGGTCAGCGCATCGAGATTGGGGCCGATCCCCGCTATTCGCGCGACATAGGCCTCGGCGTGTTCCACCGAGTCGACGCGGTGGATGTTGATCAGAAACGCCGGAATGCTCGTATGTGCCCCGCGGCGGTGATCGAACAGGAATCCGTATTCGCGGTAAGGATGCAGCGACGCACGCCGCTCCGCCAGTTGATCGAACAGCCGGTACGACAGCGCATCCGGCTGCGGCAGCGATTCGAGATCATAGTCGGCGCGCATGGTTGCCGCCGTGTCCTGCAACAGCCGGAATTCGCGCTCTGCCGCCGCGTCCGAGGGGTCGTCCCACCGGCCGTAATCGTCATCGCGGATACCGCGATAGGCCTTGGTTTCAGGCGACATGGCCAGCTGTGCCGCATCGTATCCATCGAACAGCGCGGACAAGGCGACGGGCGTGGCAGGAGCGCTCTCGATCGTCGGCGGCGCGGATTCGGCCAGCGGGGCTTGCGGATAAGTCGCGCAGCCTGCCAGCGAGAAAGTCGAAACGGCGAATAAGGCAATACGAACCATGGGGCCTCTGCGAGAATGCTTCTGGGTGGATAACGGCGCAGACGCGATTCGGTGCCGGAGCACCGCCACGGCCTAGCCGAGTTCGCGAAAATTCTTGGGATCGATCATTTCGCTCAGGAATGGACTGTCCTTGTCGGCCAGCCGCTTCGGCGTGCGACCGGCAAAGCGGGTGATTTCGCGAATCATGTGCGACTGATCGAAGAACGCCGCGCCGAGTTCGGCCTCGAATTCCGGAGTCAGCTGCGGGAAGGACAGCAGCGCCGCCGCGCGCAGGGCGCGATATTTGCGCGCGAGGGCCTGCGGCGGCAGCCCGAAATAGCGTTCCACCAGGCGCTGCACCTGGCGATCCGAATAGGCGGCCTTGGCCATCAACGCGCCGATGTCGGGACTGAGCGACGATCCGAGCCAGCCATTGACCAGCCGAATCAGCTCGGCATGGCGCGGATTGATCGGCTTCGCCTTGCGGGCGATATATTCGCCGATCGCCAGCGCGCAGTCCCGGCCGCTCCTGCTGCCCGCACGGTATTCGGCGATGAGCTGTTCGCCGAGCGGTACGACGTCGTCGCCCAGGATCTCGCGCGCTTCGCGCAGCCGGTCGCGGTTCTGGCCGGCATGCAGTCCGGTGAGTGCCGCCCAGCCCAGCGGTGTCAGCGCAGCCCCGATGGCGTGAAACGGGCCATTGACCACGATCGGAGTCGCGGTCGACAGCGGCGTCATCACGGCGATTTCGGGATTGGGATCGCAGCGCCCGTCGCCGAACTGCATTTCCCCCTTGCCGTACGGAAACAGCGCCAGATGACCCACCGATGCGGGCTGAACATCGCGAATCAGCTGTTCGTCGCAACGGAAGTGATACAGCGTGGTGACGTAGTCGCTGACGGCGGCGGGCGGCGCGATGTAGTCTACCGAGATGAGCGAAGCAGCGGTAAGCTCGGGATCGACCTTGCCGTGATCTTCCGAGTCCCGGCTCGGGTCTGCATTTTCGGAATCGTACATCGAATTTGCCCCAACGCGCGACATGTAGCGGCTTTTCAATGAATTGGCACAAAAAAAGGGCGGCTCCATGATGGAGCCGCCCATTTGAGTTGAGGAACTCTTCGCATTGCTGCTCCGAGCCCTTCGGGTCGCAGGGCAGTATGTAAACCCACTTGAGCGCGAAGAATTGTATGCAAACGACAAGGTTGGCGATGAGTTCGCTGGAAACTCCGGAATATTCAGACATATTCATGTCGGCGGTCTGCAGATGGGTGCCGCGAATCGCTGTGCCGGGTGCGACTGCAGGTTTTCGGCGCGGCATCTCGACAGGCCCGCGAAAATCGGCATAGCCGCGCGCGATGCTGTTCCGCTTGTTCAAACCCGCGCTGTTCGCTCTCGATTCCGAGGCGGGGCATAGGCTGGCGATCGCCGCGCTCAGGAAGCTGCCGATCCGAGGCCCCCAGAGCGCGGAATCCGGCCCGCTCGCGATCGACGTCGCAGGGCTCGGCTTTCCCAATCCGGTTGGAGTCGCCGCGGGGTTCGACAAGGATGCCGAGGTGCCCGACGCGCTGCTCGGCCTCGGCTTCGGCTTTACCGAGGTCGGATCGATAACCCCGCGGCCGCAAGCCGGCAATCCCCGGCCACGCCTGTTCCGGCTGGTCGAGGACGACGCGGTCATCAACCGGATGGGCTTCAACAATGCCGGGGCTGCGGCCGCGCTGGCGCGACTCGAACGGCGCGCCGGGAGGCCGGGCATCGTCGGCATCAATATCGGCGCGAACAAGGATTCGTCCGATCGCATCGCCGACTATGCCGCGATGACGCGGGCGATGACGCCCTATGCGAGCTATCTGGCCGTCAACGTGTCGAGCCCCAACACGCCCGGCCTGCGCGCGCTGCAGGACGAAGCGGCGCTTTCCGCACTGATCGACGCGGTGATCGCAGCGCGGGCGGAGGCGGGGTCGATCTCTCCGCCTCCGATATTCCTCAAGGTCGCACCCGATCTCGAACCGGCCGATATCGATGCGATCGCGCGAATCGCGCTGGACAAGCGGCTGGGCGCGCTGATCGTTTCGAACACCACCATTGCGCGCCCCGCCCTTCGCTCGCACCATGCAGGGGAAACAGGCGGGCTCTCGGGTGCACCCCTGCGCCCGCTTGCGCTCGAGCGGCTGCGCGATTTTCGCAAGGCGACAGAGGGTGCGATCCCCCTGGTCGGGGTCGGCGGCATTGCCAGCGCCGAACACGCGTGGGAACGGATCCGCGCCGGTGCCAGCCTGGTCCAGCTCTATTCGGCGATGGTCTACGAAGGACCGGGGCTGGGCAAGCGGATCGTGCGCGGGCTCGACCGGCTGATGCGGCGCGACGGATTTTCCAGCATTGCCGAAGCGGTGGGAAGCGAATAGCGCCGCATTTGTCATGAAGCACACCTATCTGATCGGCCTCGCGCTCGCCCTCTCGCTCGCTGGCTGCAAGGCCTATGGCGCCCCCGACGGCGCCCCGCCCTCCCCATCGCAAGCGACCTCGATCGGCGCGGTCAGCAGCGCCGATCCGCGCGCGACCGCCGCAGGCGAGGCAATCCTCGCCAAGGGTGGGTCGGCGACCGACGCGGCGATCGCGGTGATGCTGGCGCTGACGGTGGTCGAGCCGCAGAGCTCGGGCATCGGCGGGGGCGGTTTCATGGTGCGCTCCGACGGCGACAGCATCGTGACGATAGACGGGCGCGAGACCGCTCCGGCGGCGGCGACCGGTACGCGTTTCCTCGATGGCAAGGGCGAGCGTCTGCCGCGCGAGATCAGCGTCACGTCCGGCCTCAGCGTCGGGGTCCCGGGCAACATCGCGCTCGCCGCCAAGGCCCATGACCGGTACGGCAAACTCGAATGGTCGGAACTGTTCGAACCGGCCATCGGGCTGGCGCGCGACGGGTTCGTGATGAACCGCCGGCTGCACGAATCGCTGTCCGACCAGAAAGGCCGCGCCGACCGCAGCGCGGAAGCGCGCCGGATCTTCTTCGGCCCGGATGGCAATGCGCTGCCGGTCGGTGCGCTGGTCCGCAACCCCGAATTCGCCGACACGCTCGCGGACCTCGCCGAAAGCGGCCCGCAGGCCATGTACGATCGCAATGCCGCCAGCCTCGCGCGCTATATCGCCGAAGAGACGCCGCAGGGCGGGCGGATGAGCGCCACCGACATCACCGGCTATACCGCCAAGGATCGCGATCCGGTGTGCGTACGTTACCGTGTCTACAAGGTGTGCGGCATGGGGCCGCCATCGTCGGGCGGCGTCGCCGTGGGCCAGATGCTCGCCCAGCTCGAGCGCTTCGACCTCGCCGCGCTCGGGCCGGACAGCGCCGAATTCTGGCACCTGTTTCTCGAATCGCAGCGCATCGCTTACGCCGACCGCGAGCTCTACCTCGCCGATGACGATTTCGTGACCGTGCCGGTCGCCGGACTGCTCGATCCGGACTATCTTGCGAGCCGCAGCGTGCTGATCGATCCAGCCACAGCGCTGGCGGAGGCAACGCCCGGCACGCCGCCCGGAGCGCCGCTGGCGCTGGCCGATGGCGACGAACCGCAGGAAAGCGGCACCACGCATTTCTCGGTCGTCGATGCCGAAGGCAACGCGGTGAGTTACACCTCCACGATCGAGGGTGCATTCGGTTCGGGGCTGTTCTTCGGCGGGTTCTACCTCAACAACGAGCTGACCGATTTCAGTTTCAGCCCCGACGCCCAAGGCAGTCCGGTCGCCAACCGGGTCGAGGGCGGAAAGCGCCCGCGCAGCTCGATGGCGCCCACCATCGTGTTCGACGAGCAGGGAGAGATCGTCCTCGTAATCGGGGCAGCGGGCGGACCGACGATCCCGGTTCAGGTCGCGCGCTCGATCATCGGTGTGCTCGATTTCGGCATGGGTGCGCAGGAGGCGCTCGGATTGCCGTTCATCATGGCTTTCGGCCCGACCGTGGTGATCGAGCAGGGCACCGCTCTCGAGGCGATGCAGCCGCAGCTCCAGGCGCTGGGCCATGAGCGGATCCGTCCATCCTCCCCGCCGCTCAAGGCCAACGCGCTGCTGCGCAAGCCGGACGGAAGCTGGGAAGTGGCGACCGATCCGCGCATCGCGCCGCTGCTCGTCTACGAGTAAGCGTCCGAAATCCATCGCGATTCGCCGAACGTCGCCCTCAGGGGCTGCCAGCCGAAGCTTGCCGCTACGGCAATCCCGCCCTAATCCAGCCGCACAAGTCGATAGAGTCTCGCGTGTGCCGCCCCGGTTCCGGGTAGACGGCCCGGGGAGAGGAGGAGCCCTCAGGGGCACAGGAGAATGTCAGTGCACGCGCCAGCCACGCCGTCGACCGCCATGCCGGTGGTCAACCCCGCCGACGACCCGCACCTGCAGGACATCGACGCCGCCAACAACCTCATCGAACTGTTCCTGAAGCGCGCCGACGAAAAGGGCGAGACGCCGTTTCTGGGCCGCAAGCAAGACGGCGAGTGGCGCACCCAGAGCTGGCGCGAGGTCGCCGACCAGGTGTGCCTGCTGGCGGAAAGCCTGCGCCGCATCGGCCTCAAGGATGGCGAGCGAGTCGCGCTCGTGTCCGAAAATCGCCCGGAATGGTGCATTGCCGATCTCGCGATCATGGCGGCGGGGTGCATCTCCGTGCCGACCTACACCACCAATACCCAGCGCGATCACGCGCACATCCTCGACAATTCGGGCGCGCGCGCGGTGATCGTCTCGAACGAGAAACTGCTCGGCCCGCTGGTCGGCGCGATCGGGCAGACGGGAATCGTCGATCACGTGATCGGGATCGAAGACCTGCACCGCAAACAGGCCGGGAGCTTCGAGTATCACGGGTGGGACGCGTTGATCCAGGGCGACGCTGCGGCAGCGCGCAAGGCGGTCGACGAGCGAATCTCGCATATCTCCCGCGACGACACCGCCTGCCTGATCTACACCAGCGGCACCGGCGGCGCGCCGCGCGGGGTCAAGCAGCATCACGGATCGATCCTGTGCAATGTCGCGGGCGCAGCGGAAATCCTCATTACCGATTTCGGAATTACCGACGAACGTTTCCTGTCGTTCCTGCCGCTCTCTCACGCTTACGAACACACCGGCGGGCAATATCTGCCGATCTCGGTCGGGGCGGAGATTTACTACTCCGAAGGTCTCGAAAAGCTCGCCTCGAACATCGAGGAAGTCCGCCCGACCATCATGGTCGTCGTCCCGCGCCTGTTCGAGGTGCTGCGCACCCGGATCATGAAGCAAGTCGAAAAACAGGGCAAAGTCGCCAACTTCCTGATGGACAAGGCGCTGAAGATCGCAGATCACGCAACCGAGGGCAAGACCCGCACCCGACACAAGCCTCTGAATTTCCTGGTCGAAAAGACCCTCCGCCCGAAAATCCGGCAGAAATTCGGCGGACGGGTGAAGGCAATGGTTTCGGGCGGCGCGCCGCTCAACCCCGAAGTCGGCAATTTCTTCGAGGCGATGGGGCTGACGATGCTGCAGGGTTACGGCCAGACCGAGGCCGGGCCGGTGATCAGCTGCAACCGCCCGCGCGTCGGCCTCAAGATGGACACGGTCGGCCCGCCGATGCGCGGCGTGGAAATCAGGATCGCCGAGGATGGCGAAATCCTGTGCCGCGGCGAGCTGGTGATGCACGGCTACTGGCGCAACGACGCCGAAACCGCGCGCACGATCCAGGACGGCTGGCTCCATACCGGCGATATCGGGCACCTCGACGACAAGGGCCGGATCGTCATCACCGATCGCAAGAAGGACATGATCGTCAACGACAAGGGCGACAATGTCGCACCGCAGAAGATCGAGGGGATGCTGACGCTGCAGCCCGAGGTCGCGCAGGCGATGGTGAGCGGCGACAAGCGGCCCTACGTGGTCGGGCTGATCGTGCCGGATGCCGAGTGGGCGCTCGAATGGTCTCGCGCCAATGGCGAGAAGTTCGACATGAAGGCGCTGCAGGATCTGCCCGCCTTCAAGAAGGCGGTGCGCGAAGCGGTCGACCGCACCAACACCGACCTGTCGGTGATCGAAAAGGTCCGCAAGTTCGAATTCGCGGACGAGGCCTTCACGATCGAGAACGAGGAAATGACGCCGAGCATGAAGATTCGGCGGCACAAGATCCGCGATCGCTATCGGGAGCGGATCGACGGGATGTATTGAGGACTAGGGCGATAGAGATTTCAGCTCGATCAATGTTGCTTCGAGCTCTTTCCTTTCGGAAATGATCGCAGCGAGAAGCGCCTCTGCCTCTATGTTGGTAATTGGCACCCGATTGGTGACAGAGAATCCTTTCCTGACTTCGGTAGTTTCATTGACCAGCCTCCAACGGCCAGTCCCGTTGGGTTTGACAGTGAAACAGCCGTGGACAAGGTGGTTTCGCTGCTTTTCCCTGAGACTCCAATTTTCCAACTGCGCCACCGCTTTATTTGCGCTGGGATTGTTCGGCCAACTCCGACGCAACGCTTGAGCAAGGTTTCTTGTCCGATGGGCGGCCGTCTCGTGTAGTTTGGGCGGAGCTTCGAGGCTTGCGAAAACTTCGAACGCGAAGGCGGAAATGATCGCTTTCTCGGCGCGAGCAAAGTTGTCGAGACACTGGCCTCGCCAATGGTTGACTGCGGTTATTGCATCATTCCCCATCTGGGTGCGGTTTTCGCAAACCGACAGGCGAAATCAAGCCGCTTCAACGTCTTCGACGTATTCGGGATAAAAACTCGGCGCGCGGTCCGACCAGCCCGGTGCGGTCGCGGCGGCTTCGCTCAGCGATTGCAGCAACATCTTGCGGCGTTCGGGGCGGATTTGCGGGAGAGCGGAGGCGGCGCAGAAGGCTGCGGGCAAGAAGGGCCGCGATTCGGCTCCCAGCAGGCGCTCGTAGAGGAAGCGAAAGGCAGAGAAGCTCGCAATCCGCTCCTGTTCGAGGTCGAACGTCACCATCCTCACCAGCTTGCCGATGAAGCGCTCGACTTCGCCGATCGTCCCTTCGCACGGGACCAGTTCGCGCAGCGCCTTGAGGTCCTGATAGGCAACATACTGCCGGCGGATCGCGGTGTTTTCGTGCTCGGTCCGGCCCCACAGCTTGAAGGCATCGCAGCGCGCCAGGCCGATATCGAGGCTGCGCTTGATATAACGCTGCTCGCACGGTTCGAAGCTCGCGAACTCGCGCATTTCGCTGATCGCCATCGTGGCAGTGCCGGCAAGGGCCATGTGATCGCCTCCCTGTTGGAAGACGGTTGTCGGCTAACTTGGTTAATACGTCGTAAGGATGGGTTTGTTTTTTCCGCACCCCATTCGGGGCGCGATATCCTCGCTCACGCGATCAAAGATCGCTTCGCTGCGGGCGGGCGGTCGCCCTTGCGGCCCTTCGGGCCGATTCATCAGATCAAACCAGCGAGGGGGCTGCTTGGATCGGCATATTTGCGGCGCCCCATGCGGCCCGCAAGATAGGCCTCGCGCCCGGCCTCCACCGCGAGTTTCATCGCGCGCGCCATGCGGATCGGGTCTTTCGCTTCGGCAATTGCGGTGTTCATCAGGATGCCGTCGCAGCCGAGCTCCATACCGACCGCGGCATCGGAGGCGGTGCCGACACCCGCATCGACCAGCACCGGCACATTCGCGCCTTCGACGATCAGGCGGATCGTCACCTGGTTCTGGATGCCCAGCCCCGACCCGATCGGCGCGCCGAGCGGCATGATCGCCACCGCGCCCGCATCCTCGAGCTGCTTCGCCGCGATCGGATCGTCGACGCAATAGACCATCGGGAGGAATCCCTCCTTGGCCAAGACCTCGGTCGCCTTGAGCGTTTCGCGCATGTCGGGATAGAGCGTGCGCGCCTCGCCCAGCACTTCGAGCTTCACGAGATCCCAGCCGCCCGCCTCGCGTGCCAGCCTGAGGGTGCGCACCGCGTCCTCGCCGGTAAAGCATCCGGCGGTGTTGGGAAGGTAGGTGATCTTCCTGGGATCGATATAGTCGGTCAGCATCGGTGCCTTGGGATCGCTGACATTCACCCGGCGCACCGCCACGGTGACGATCTCCGCGCCGCTTGCCTCGACCGCGGCGGCGTTCTGCTCGAAATCCTTGTACTTGCCGGTGCCGACGATCAGCCGCGAGGTGAAGGTGCGCCCGGCGACGGTCCACGTGTCGGCAGCCGAACCCTGGTGATCCCCGCCCCGACAAAGTGGACGATTTCGAGCATGTCGCCCGATGCGAGCGCCGCCTCCTCCAGCGTCGAGCGCGGCACGATTTCCCCGTTGCGCTCGACCGCGACCTTTTGCGGGGCTAGTTCGAGTTCGCGCACGAGGTCCGCAATCGTCGCTGCCGCCGTCTGGCGCGGTTCGCCATTGAGGGTGATGGTCTTGGTCTCGCTCATGCGCACCGAAATAGGCGGATCAGCCGCCTGCGCAACCGCGAGTTTTCGGGTAAGCGCCTGCTCAGCGCGGGGCGCGCAGGTTGAGCAGGTGTCCCGCCGCGACCAGCGAGACGCCGATCAGCGTCAGCACGAACTCCTTCGGGCCGTGCGGTACCGCGAGCGCGCCGCCCATGAAGGTAAGGCCCATCATGGCGGTGACGAACGGCATGCGGCGACGATGCTTGATCGCCCCCCACCCGATCGCCACGGCGGCGACGAACAGCGCGAGCGCCAGCCCGATCCGGTGGATCAGCGGGTCGGCCAGGAAATGCCCGCCCAGCCCCAGCGCCGATACTATCAGCACCGTCACCAGGCAGTGCAGCGCGCACATCCCCGCCAGGCCGATCCCGACCTGGTCGAGTCGACGGCGAATCGTGGGAGAGGGCGTAAATTGTTCCATCGCTGGCTGGCGACATATGTAACATTATCACATTTCGCAAGGCCATTTGCGAGGAATCCGCCCGCGATTGCGATCGCTGCATCGTCGATTGCGGCAATCAGGCTTGCAACCGGGTGCGGCGCAGCACAATGAGGCGACACCATGGCCACGACCGCCCAATCACCCGTTTCGCTCGATCGCCAGCGGGAATCGCCCGCCCGCCCGCTTGCGCTAGCGCGATGGCTTGAATTGGTAGCGCTGATGATCGTTGTGATCGTAGCGGTCGGCGGGATCACGCGGCTGACCGAAAGCGGTCTGTCGATCACGCAGTGGCAGCCGGTGACCGGGATCCTTCCGCCGCTCGACCAGGCCGCATGGGAGGTCGAATTCGCAGAATACCGCGCGACTCCCGAATACCGCTTCGAAGCGAGCGCGGGCGGCATGACGCTGGCCGAGTTCAAGTTCATCTACTTCTGGGAATGGTTCCACCGGGTCATCGGTCGCCTGATCGGTCTCGCCTACGCCCTGCCGCTGGCGTGGTTCTGGATGAAGGGCGCTATACCTAGGGGCTACAAGCCGCGGCTCTTCGCGCTGCTGGGCCTCGGAGCGCTGCAAGGCACAATTGGCTGGCTGATGGTGCGCAGCGGGCTTTCCGGACAAATGACCGATGTGAGCCATTTCTGGCTCTCGGTGCATCTGCTCACCGCCCTGTTCACGCTCGGCGGCCTGGTCTGGACCGCGCTCGACCTGCGCCGGCTGGCGCGCGACCCTGCGGCGCGGCCAGCGTCGCTCACGGCTGCCTCGCTGGCAGTCGCCATCGTCGTGTTCATGCAACTGCTGCTCGGCGCATGGGTCGCCGGGCTCAATGCCGGTCATGCCGCCTACGATTGGCCGCTGATGAACGGGCGTCTGGTGCCGGAAATCGACTGGTCGGGCGGGTTCTGGTGGACTCTCACCCACGATCCGTTCCTGCTGCATTTCCTCCACCGCTGGTGGGCCTGGATTGCGGTCGCCGCGCTGGTGTGGATCGCCCGCCGCGTGCGCAAGGCGGAGCGCCGCGCCTCGATTGCGGTGCACAGCGCGTTCGGAACGATGGTAATCCTCGGCATCGCCACGGTCATGAGCGGCGTGTCCTTGTGGATCGCGGTGGCGCACCAGCTCACCGGCGCGTTGCTCGTCGCCAGCCTCGCCTGGGCCATGCATGCCGATGGCGTCCGGCAGCGGGCCACTGCCGACTGACGAAACGCGATGACCGAAACCCTCGCCGCTCTCGCCTGGTGCCCCTTCCCCGACCGCGAAACCGCACGCGCGATCGCGGCGTCGTTGCTAGACGAAAAGCTGATCGCCTGCGCCAACATCATCGGCGATGTCGAGGCGCTGTACGAATGGAACGGCGAACGCGGATCGGGCTGCGAAACGGCCGTTTTGTTCAAGACCAACAGTGCGATGCTCGATCGGCTGGTCGAACGCTTGGGCGAACTGCACCCCTATGATACACCCGCGATCCTCGCCTGGTGCTGCGATGTCGCGCATCCGGCGACTGTGGATTGGTTGGGGGCAATCGGGGGCGCTAAACGGCAATGAACGGGTTTTCGCGTCGCGCGGCCTTGAGTGCTGCGTTGGCTGGTGCTTGCGGGGGGCTGTCTCTCGCGCACGGACAGGTCTACGCGGCTGCACAGCTGAATATCCCGAAGCGGCCGATGCTGCTGTCGCGGCGGATCGAGCGCGGGTTGCACGACGGGGCATCGATCGCGGTGGAGCGCGCGTGGCAGATCGATTTCTCGAACCAGGGCAACGGATACGCGGTTACCGGCAGGCAGGTTTCCGCCCGGGTCGAGGCACCGGCAGCCCTGTCCGCTCTCGCGCGGATCGAGGAATCGCGCTCGACCGACGGCATGTTCCCGATCCTGCTGTCTGCTTCGGGCCTCGTCGTCGCGGCCGGCCGCTACACCCGCGACCACGACATCGACGCGGCGGTTCGGGAGGCCAAGAGCGTGATCGGCGGCTGGGCGATTCCGGCCGATGCCAAGCTTATGCAGCTGCAATATCTCGCGCAGTTGCAGCGCTCGGCCGGAAGCATGCTCGAAAAGTTGCCCGCTGACCTGTTTTTTCCCGGCCCGGCTCCGGCGCGCTCGGTCCAGACGGTCGATCTGCCCGAGGGGCTGAAGGGTGAATTCGAGGTGACCTACGAAGCGCGCCGCGCCCCCGGCGGGGCGTGGCTGGAACATGCCGTGCGCCGCGTCATCACGCGGATCGGGGAGAGCGAACGGCGCTCGAGCGAGGTCTGGACGATGGGCGAGTTCTAGCGCTTGCGGCAGACCCGCTCGTTCTGCGGTATTATTTTACCTCTCCCGAATCGCCCGGTTTTGCTTGACTTCCGCGCCCTCCCGGCACAAATGCGCGCCACTTCGCGAGCATCACCGGCCCTCGGTCGCGTCGCGACGATAACCAGCCAATTTGGGTTAAGGACATTCAGCCATGAAGGCTCTGAGCAAGCAGACCCGGTCGATCAAACCGGCCGAGGTCGAAAAGAACTGGCACCTGATCGATGCCGAAGGCCTCGTCGTGGGTCGGGTCGCTACGATCATCGCCAATATCCTGCGCGGCAAGCACAAGCCGAGCTTCACCCCGCATGTCGATTGCGGCGATCACGTGGTCGTGATCAACGCCGACAAGGTGCAGTTCACCGGCAAGAAGGCGACCGACAAGGTCTATTACAAGCACACCGGCCACCCCGGCGGGATCAAGGAGACTACTCCTGCCAAGGTGCTCGAAGGGCGTTTCCCCGAGCGCGTGCTTGAAAAGGCGGTCGAGCGCATGATTCCGCGCGGTCCGCTGGGCCGGCAGCAGATGAAGGCGCTGCACCTCTACAACGGGACCGAGCATCCGCACGACGGGCAGAACCCGCAGGTGCTCGACGTCGCTTCGATGAATCGCAAGAACAAGGTCACTGCGTAATGGCTGACGAAAAGACAACCACGAACTCCGGCGAAACCGTGTCCGACCTGTCGGATCTGAAGGACATCGCCGGCGATGCACCCGAAGCCGATGCCGCCGCGATCGCGGTCAGCACCGCGCCGCTGCGCGAGCAGGAGCTCGACGCACAGGGCCGGGCCTACGCCACCGGTCGCCGCAAGGACGCGAAGGCCCGCGTCTGGGTCAAGCCCGGAACCGGCAAGGTCACCGTCAACGGCAAGGACCAGGAAGTCTACTTCGCCCGTCCGACGCTGCGCCTCATCATCGACCAGCCGTTCGCGATCACCGATCGGCAGGGCCAGTACGATGTCGTCGCCACCGTCAAGGGCGGCGGTCTTTCGGGTCAGGCCGGTGCGGTCAAGCACGGCATCAGCCAGGCGCTGACCAAGTACGAGCCGGAGCTGCGCGCCACCGTTAAGGCGGCCGGCTTCCTCACCCGCGACAGCCGCGTGGTCGAGCGCAAGAAGTACGGCCGCGCCAAGGCACGTCGCAGCTTCCAGTTCTCGAAGCGCTAAGCGCCTCGAGCACGCAAATTGCAGAAAAGGGCGGCTTCCTCGGCGGGAGCCGCCCTTTTTTCGATGATCCTGCGAATCGGCGCGCTAGCGCTGCAGCAGGATCAATCCCCACGACAGGCCGGTGGCCGACAGGAACAGTGGCCAAGACCAGTACATCTTGAAATCCACTATGTGCATCGAGTGGACTGCCAGTGACCCGCCGCTCGACCCCTGCGAACCGACCACCAGCGCGATGGCCCAGGTCAGGACCGCCGCGAGAGTCATCGCCTTCAAAACGCCCATGACGCGCTCCTTTCCAAACAAGGTGTCTTTTCAGACACATATCCGGCCTGGCCGCACCGTCGAATCCGCGCGCGAACAAAGCCTAGGTAGTTTCACCAAGGAATCGTTACCGCGAATGCGATAAAAAAGGTTAAACCCGCAGTTGGGTTTTCTGCACCGGGGCCGGGCCGAACCGCCTGAGATCGACCGAAACCGTGCCGCCGCGCTCGCAGGTAAGCACCTGATAGGAGGGCGGCTCGCCGTGCCGCAGCCTGGTCGACAGGGTGCCGGCCCCAATCATCCGCGCCGAGTGTCCGTCGCGTGTGCGCACCTCGTCGATCGGACGATGGATATGCCCCGACATCACGATATCCGCGCCCGCCCCCGCAATCGCGGCAAAGGCGCGGTCGCCGCCGATTGTGGGATTATCGCCCCCGTCGCGGGGCGCGAGCAGCGGGTGGTGCGCGGTTACGATGATCGTGCGCGGATCACCCTCCAGCTCGCACAGCCGCGCCAGCGTGCGTTGCAACGCGTCGCGCATCACCACCCCGTCGGACCACGGAAAGCGCGGCTGCGCGCGCACGGTGGTCTTGAGCGGGACCAGCACGACATCGTCCGATTCGAACCCGGCGCCGACCTGATCGTCGAGCCGGCGGTAGCGCCGATACGGGTCGGTAAATCGCTCCCACGGACTGTAATAGGGCATGTCGTGATTGCCCGGATCGAGCCAGACCGGGACCCCGAGCGATGCGAACCACTGCGCTGCGGCGCGGTATTCGCGGTGCTTGGCACGCTGGGTCAGGTCGCCGGTGCAGATCACCGCATCGGGCCGTTCGCGTTCGACCGCTTCGGCGACGCGGGCCAGTGCGGCGCGGTCCTCGATTCCGAAATGGATGTCGCTGGTGTGGAACAGGCGGGTTGTCATGCTGTGGATCTCAAAGCGCGAATGGCGAGCCGGCGCAATGGCATTGTCGCGCGGCGCAACTCTTGCCGCCCGATCACACCCTGCCCGTCAGGATCAGCCATGCGGCTCCGGCGTTGAGCGCGGTGTAGGCGAGATAGGCCCAGGCCAGCGCGGGCCAGCCATTCGCGGCGAGCAGCAGCGCGGCGAGCAGCACGACAAATTCGGCCACGATCGTCAGCCGCCCTCCCACGCTCCTGACGAATCCCGGCATCTGCCCGACCAGCGGATGTCCGCTTTCGAGCACCGCCCGATGGATGGCGAAATTGCCGATCCCGAGCAGGAAGATGATGGCGACCGCGATCCACATGCATGACAGTATGACGCAAACCCCGGTCGGCTGGAAACACCCATTTGTCGGTCGATCTGCAGCATCGGTCAGGCGGGCGCTGCGCCAATCGATTCGCGTTCGCGGACGATCGATCGGCGCGTGAAGGCGCGCGTGCAGGGCGGTATCCCGATCTTCGACACGGCGCCCCACCAACCCCCGGGTTCGAACCCCCGCTCGAACCGAGGCGTCCTGTCAGGAGGAGAGACCGATGAAGACATTGACCCTTGCCGCCGCCGCGTTCGGCGTTGCCGCCACCGCCGTCCCTGCCATTGCCGGGCAGTCCCCGCAGCCGACCACCGTGGTCAGCACTGCGGGGCTCGATCTGGCGACGCCCGAAGGCCAGAAGATGCTCGACAAGCGCGTCAACGCCGCAGCGCGCAGGATCTGCCAGACCGACCGCGCTCCCACCGGATCGCGGCTGCGTACGCTCGAAAGCCGCAGCTGCTACGCCAAGGCGCGCGCGAGCGCAAAGCGCCAGGTGGCGTCAGCCATCGCCGATCAGCAACGCGGCGGCTAGCTTGCCGCCGACGTGCGCCCCGCGGTGCACCCATGGCGGCCCGGCCCTCCAGTCCCGGGGGCCGGGCCGCTTCATGTTGGGAGACAATGTGGCCAGCTCAACGCCCGGCCATCGCCTTCACCTTCGACAGGAATGTCCGACCGATCCTGAGCGCATCGCCGTTCTGCAGCTCTGCCGACCATACGCCGAGACCGTCATGACGGAGCCCGCGAATATTGTCGCGCCGCAGGATGGTCGACCGGTGGATGCGGATGAATTCGTCCGGATCGAGCCGCGCTTCGAGGCCGGCAATGGTCTGGAGCAACAGATAGGAATGCGCCTTTTCGCCTTCGCCGACATGCAGGCGCACGTAATCGCGCTCGGCATCGATCCGGTGAACCTCACTGACTGCGATGCGCAGCAATTCCGAGCGATGCGGCACCCACAGCTCCTCGAGCCACCGGCTCCCCTTTTCCTTGCGCGATCCGCGTCGGGCGATTGCCCGCTCGATCGCGCGCTCGAGCCGGTCGGCGGCGACGGGTTTCAAAACGTAATCGATCGCTTCCAGGTCGAACGCTTCGACCGCGAAATGATCGTGCGCGGTAACGAAGATGACCGCAGGCGGATTGTCCAGATCGGCAAGCTTGCGCGCCACCCCCAGCCCGTCGAGCTCGGGCATGGTCATGTCGAGCAGCACCAGATCGGGAGCGAGCTTGTCGATCAGCCGCAGCGCCGCCGCACCGTCGCTGGCGGTGCCTGCAACGCTGATCGCGTCGATCTCTGCGCAGATGACCTGGATCCGTTCCACCGCCAGCGGTTCGTCGTCGACGATCAGGGTGCGCAGCGCGCTCTGTTCGGTTGCAGCATCAGCCATGGCAGGTCAGCGGAATGCGAATCTCGGTCTGGTATCCTCCGGGAATCGGGCCCGAGGTCAAGCCGATATCGGGTCCGAACCGGGCTTCGAGCCGGTCGCGGACATTGGCAAGGCCGATACCGAAGCCATGTTTCACGCCTTCGGGTACGCCCGGACCATCATCGCTGACGGTCAGCACCAGCCGGTCGAATTCCTCGCGCGCGGCAACCGTTATGGTGATCTGGCGGTTGACCGTCGACACCGCGTACTTGACCGAATTTTCGACCAGCGGCTGTAGGATCATGCCCGGCACCCTTGCATCGACGAGGTCGTCTGGCAGATCGAACACGCAATTCAGCCGCTCGGGAAAGCGCACCGCCTCGATATCGAGATACAGCCTTTGCAGGTCGAATTCGTCGTTCAGCGGCACGTCCGATGTCGGGTCTTCGGCGAGGCTGTGGCGGTAGAAGCGACTGATCGTCTGGATCATGCGCTCGGCGCGATCCGGCTTGCCGGTGATGACCAGCGCCGACAGCGAATTCAAGGTGTTGAACAGGAAATGCGGGTTGACCTGATAGCGCAGCGATCGCAGCTCGGCCGCCTTCGCGGCAGACCGGAACTGCTGTTCGCGCCGTTCGGCAGCGCGGGCCTGCGAGATCGCCAGCAGCGCGAGATACAGCGCCGCCCAGGTCAGC
The DNA here is from genome assembly GCF_018205975.1 of Erythrobacter sp. JK5. NCBI lineage: Bacteria > Pseudomonadati > Pseudomonadota > Alphaproteobacteria > Sphingomonadales > Erythrobacteraceae > Erythrobacter > Erythrobacter sp. JK5. The sequence continues at coordinate 2,650,825 of NZ_CP073577.1, forward strand.
AGGATATAGTACCGGCTCAGCGCGGAATCGACCAGCGGCAGCCATTGCTCGCCCTTGTCGCCCGCTTCCTGCAAGGTAACGGTGATGGTCGCTGGGTTGTCGGGATCTTCGTCCTCTGGCGGAGCATAGTCCCAGCCTGACGGGCGCGGGATTTCCGCGAAAAGATTGCCCGCCTCGTCGCGGCGCAGGCTGATTCCGCGCTCCTGGGCGAATTTCTGCTCCATCTTCTCCTGGATCGGGGCGAACAACATCTGATTGACCTGTGCCACCAGAACCGCGCCGGGGAGAGCGGCGATCAGCGCCACGCACATCATGATCCAGCGACTGCGCGCCTGGAACAATCTGAGGATGAACCACAGGACCAGCGTCACCAGCACACCGGTCGCGCACACCGTGCCGCGCCGCCACAACAGATCGGTATCGAGATCCATCCCGATCAGCGAGCCGCGGGCCGTGATCAGCAGGAAATACACAGCCCACAACACCACCGCCGAAATAAGGACGGTGCGAACCGAAACGGTCGGCGGACTGTCGATGATCTCAGGTCTGTGCATTGACGGGCCGAGAGATAGACCCTGACCGCGCCGCTCGCCAAGGTCGCGGAGAGTGGATCATCGGATCAGGTCGGGCCTTGGTCGAATGGCGGCCGGGTTAAGGGGCTGAATCCGGCTTCAGGCCCGCGGCTTGATCATATCCGCCGGTACAACCCATTTGGAAAACTGCTCTCCGGTAAGCAGATCGAGCGCCAGCGCCGCCTCTTGCAGGGTTGTACCCTCGGCGTGCGCCTTCTTGGCGATCTTTGCCGCATTGTCGTAGCCGATATGCGGGTTGAGCGCAGTCACCAGCATCAGGCTCTCGTTGAGCAGCTTTTCGATCCGCGCTTCGTTGGCTTCGATCCCGGTGACGCAGTGATCGGTAAAGCTGCGCGCCGAATCGCTCAGCAGCCGGATCGATTGAAGCACTCCGTAGATCATCACCGGCTTGAACACGTTGAGCTCGAGATGCCCGTTCGATCCGGCGATGCTGACGGTCGTGTGATTGCCCATCACCTGCGCGCACACCATGGTCAGCGCCTCGCACTGGGTCGGGTTGACCTTGCCCGGCATGATCGAGGAGCCCGGCTCGTTGGCGGGCAGCGCGATCTCGCCGAGGCCGCAGCGCGGGCCCGAACCGAGCAGACGGATATCGTTGGCGATCTTCATCAGGCTGACCGCGACCGAATTGAGCGCGCCCGACAGCTCGACCAGCGCATCGTGCGCGGCGAGTGCCTCGAACTTGTTGGCGGCACTGACGAAATCGTGCCCGGTCGCGGCGGCGACCTGCGCGGCGAATGTCTCGGCGAACCCGGCCTTCGAATTGATCCCGGTGCCCACCGCGGTGCCGCCCTGCGCCAGTTCCAGCACGCGCGGCAGTGCGTTTTCGAGCCGCACGATCGCATATTCGACCTGCTTGGCATAGCCCGAGAATTCCTGACCCAGCGTCAGCGGGGTCGCGTCCTGAAGGTGCGTGCGACCGATCTTGACGATGTCGGCAAAGGCTTTCGCTTTGCCATCGAGCGCGCCGTGGAGATGGTGCAGCGCCGGAATCAGCTGCTCGATCGTCTCGCTTGCCGCGGCGATGTGCATCGCCGTCGGAAACGTGTCGTTCGAACTTTGTCCCATGTTGCAGTGATCGTTGGGGTGCACCGGCTCCTTGCCGCCATGCTGTCCTGTAAGGATCTGGTTCGCGCGGCTGGCGATCACCTCGTTGGCATTCATGTTCGATTGCGTGCCCGAACCGGTCTGCCACACGCTGAGGGGAAACTGGCTCGCCAGCGTGCCGTCGATCACTTCTCCCGCCGCCTTGACGATAGCTTCGCCCAGATCGCTGGCGAGCACGCCTAGCTCCATGTTCGCCTTCGCCGCCGCGCGCTTCTGGATTCCCAGGGCCTTGACCAGCGGCGCCGGCATGGTTTCGGTCCCGATCGCAAAATTCGCCAGGCTTCGCTGAGTCTGCGCGCCCCAGTGCGCATCGGCCGGCACAGCCACCTCGCCGAGCGAATCGCTTTCGATCCGGACGTTGCCCGTCGCCCCGAAAATCTGTCCGTCGTTGCGTATGTCACTCATCGAAGCTTTCCTTATGCCGGTCGATTGCGGGGTCCCATAAGCATCGCCGAGCGGGCACGTCAAAGCTCTTGGAAGTGACGCCCGCGAAGTATAGGAGGGGGTTGACGCGCTGTATTGCTCGGATAATACAGCTATCCGGAGGGCAAATGACCGATATCGCCGCATCTTTTGACACTTCTGCCGCCCGCCGGGCGATGATCGACAGCCAGCTGCGCACCAGCGGCGTGAACGAAGAGTTTGCGCTCGCCCGGATGCTCGCAGTGCCGCGCGAAGACTTCCTGCCCGACCACAAGGCGCCGCTCGCCTATATCGACCGTGCCGTCCCGCTGGGCGATGATGGCCATCTCGCTGCGCCGCTGTTTTACGGCAAGTTGCTGATCGAGGCTGCGCCGATGCCGGGAGACCGGGTGCTCGTGGTCGAAGGCGGCACCGGCTATCTGACCGAGCTCCTGCGGCCGCTGGTCGCAGAAACCGACACGATGTCCGCCGCACAAGCCGCTGAGGCTCCGGAGCAGTCGGGCAAATCCTACTCGCTGGTTCTGATCGATGGCGCGATCGAGCAGCTGCCTGAAGGGCTGGCCGCTCGTGTCGAGGAGGACGGGCGCCTCGTTTCAGGCCTGTTGCTGCGGCAGGTCACCAGGCTCGCTTCGGGGCGGAAGGTTTCGGGCAGGATCGCGCTGCTGCCGATCGAGGACCTCGGCATCCCGGTGCTTCATGCCTTCGACAAGCCGAAAAGCTGGTCGTTTTCGTGACTTTCGCTTCACTCCGACGGGCAGCGGCGCTCGGTACCGCATGTGCCACATGTGCCGTCGCGGCACCGGCTCAGGCAGATACGCTGCGCGAGGCGTTGGTGCATGCCTACAACACCAACCCGACGCTGCAGGGCGCGCGCGCCAACCAGCGCGCGACCGACGAGGAAGTCCCGATAAACCGCGCACAGGGCCTGCCTTCGGTTGACGTGGTTGCCAACCACATCGAATTCCTGAAGGTTTCGCCCAACTCGTTCACCGCGCCCGCGCGCCGTCTTCAGATCGGACCGGATCTTGCGGTCCCAATCTATTCGGGCGGAGCGGTCAAGAACGCGATACGCGGAGCAAAGGAGCGCGTCTCCGCCGGCCGCGCCGATCTGCGCGCGACCGAAAGCGCGATCTTCAGCCGCACGGTCGCCGCCTATATGGACGTGCTGCGCACCGAGGCGCTGGCGTCGCTGGCCGCAAACCAGGTCGAAGTGTTGCGGGTGAATCTCGAAGCGACCAGCGACCGGTTCGAGATCGGCGACCTGACCCGCACCGATGTGGCGCAGTCGCAATCGCGCCTGGCGGTGGCCGAAGGCGACCTGCAGACCGCCTATGGCAATTTGATTGCCGCACGCGAAACATATCTCCAGCTGGTGGGCAAGGCACCCACCGATCTCGAAGCGCCCCCGCCGCTGCCCGGCTTGCCTGCTACGGTCGGCATGGCGGAGGTCGCCGCGCTCGAGAACAATCCCGATCTGATTGCCGCGAAGGAGCGCGCCGACGCGGCGCGGTTCGACACCAAGGCCGCAGGTGCCGGACGGCTTCCGACCGTAAGCGGCTTCGCGAATTACGATTACACCGACTATTTCGGCACGCTCGGCGGCCCGATCTCGTCCGATTTCACCCAGTCCGAGACCACCGCCAATGTCGGCGTGCAGATCAACATCCCGATTTTCCAGGGCGGGTTGACCGCCGCCCGGCAACGCCAGGCCGGGGCCCGCGAAACCGCGGCGCTGGAGCAGGTCATCGCCACCGAACGCGACGTGATCGCGCAGACGCGATCGGCCTATTCGAGCTGGCAGGCCGCCAACGCCGTGATCGAAAGCTCGAAATCCGCCGTCGAGGCGGCGGAAGTGAGCCTCGAAGGTGTGCGCGCCGAAAATTCGATCGGCAATCGCACGATCCTCGACGTGCTCAATGCCGAGCAGGAATTGCTGCAGGCGCGTGCGCAACTCGTGACGGCGCGGCGCAACGCCTATGTCGCGGGATTCACGCTGCTCGCGGCGATGGGGCGGGCCGAGGCGCGCGATCTCAACCTCGATACCGGGGGTCCACTCTACGATCCGCAGGTCAATTACGACCGGGTCCGCGGACGGCTGTGGGACTGGGACCGCGATCCCGCACCCGCCGCCAATTCGACCAGAACCGTTGACATTCCCGCTGCCGACGCAACAATCGGCCCACAGCTGGAACCCGGCGAGTAGCGTCGGGATCCTTCGAAACTTGCAACGTCGGGGCAATTGATGGCGCAGAATAACGAAGCTTCGGTCGAAGAAATCCTCGAATCGATCAAACGCGTCATCGCGCGTGACAACCGCGACGAGGCGATGGAAGCGCGCCGTCGGCGCGTGGCCGAGGCGGACGACGCGGCCGAACGGCCCCTTGCCACGGATAGCGACGGTCCCCAATCTGCCGAGGCCGAAGCGGAGGAAGACGCCGAGGAGATCCTCGACTTGGCGGATATGCAGTTCCCGCACGATTTCGCTGAGTCGGCCGGAGACGATGAGCTCGACGACAGCGACGGGCCGCTGATTGCCGAGAACGTGCGCGGCGCGATGCAGGAAAATCTCGCCGCTCTCGCGATGCTCGCCGAACCGGGCGCAAAACCGCAGATCGTGCGCTCGGGCGAGACGTCGCTCGAAGGACTGACTCGCGAATTGCTGCGTCCGATGCTGGCCGAATGGCTCGACAGGAACCTGCCGACCATGGTCGAAAAGCTGGTCCGCGCCGAGATTTCCCGGATCGCGGGCAAAAAGGGCTGATCGCACCCGATCGGCTTGGTGATACTCCGCAGCGCGGTTTTGCTGGCCTCGGCTCCGCCTACGGGCTAGTTGCGATGCTCATGAAGAGAATGCCGACACTGGCCGTCGCTCTGGCGGCCGCCTCGTTCGTTTCAGCCCCGCTTGCGGCAGATGATCACACAGCCCCCTCGACCGAGGCGGTTGCCGGGGTGACTGCGCCGCCGATGACGGCGCAAGACCTGATCACGATGCCACGCCTGGGTGCGCCAACGGTCACGCCGTTCGGTCGATACGCGGTCTATTCGGTGACCGAAACCGATCCCGAAACCTACGAGCGCGCGGCGAAGCATTACGTGCTCGATCTCTCCCGGCCCGGGGCCCGGCCGGTGGCGTTCGATCTCGGCATCAAGGCGGGCTCGCTGGCCTTCGGTCCCGACAATTTCCTGTATTTCCTGAGTTCGGAACACACCGACGAGGATGCGGAAAAACGCTCGCGCGTCTGGCGCGCCGCGCTTGAAGGAAACGGCAATGTCACCGGGCCGATGGTGGTGGCCGACATTGCCGGCGCCGATATCGCCGGGTTCAAGCTTGCACCCGGCGGCGACAAGATCGCGCTATGGTCGCAAATCGATCGCGACTGTCCGCGGTTCGGATGCGAGCCAGAGGCCACGCCGGTCGGTAGCGGGCGACTGTACGAAGGCGATGCCGGGTTTGTCCGGCACTGGGACCGCTGGATTGAGCCGGGCCGTTTCAACCGCGTGTTCGTGTTCGGCCTCCAAGACGGTGTGGTGATCGGAGACGGAGTGCCGCTCGACGGGGCCGATCCGGCGACCGGGATCACCGGCAACACCCCCACAATGCCGTTCGGTGGCGGCGAAGACATCGCCTGGGCTCCTGATGGCAATGGGCTCTATTTCGTTTTGCGGGAGTCCGGATCGGGCGAGCCGATGTCGACCGATCTCGACATCTACTATGCCGATGCGCTCTCGGGCTTTCGCACCGCTCTGACATTCGAGAACGAGGCGACCGATACCGCCCCCACGCCGTCGCCCGATGGCAGGTTTCTCGCCTATCTCGCCATGTCGCGTCCCGGCTACGAAGCCGATCGCCTCGTTGTGCAGTTGCGCGATCTGGAAACCGGGGAAACGCGCGCGCTGACGCAGGACGTCGATCTCTCCTTCGGCAGCCTGACCTGGGACGCCGACGGTCGCTACCTGCTCGCCACCGCCAGCGAGGTGCTCGATACGCCGGTGTTCCGCATCGATCCGCGCAGCGGGGAGACGACCAGGCTCGACCTCATGGCGGGGAACGAGGCGCATATCGGCAATCTCGCCGCGCTGCCCGGCGACCGGCTGCTGTTCACCCGCGATTCGATCGGGGCGCCGGGCGAACTCTACCTGTCCACCGGGCTGAAACAGGCCCGTCCGCTGACCGATATCGTCACCTCCCGGATGGGAACGATGGCGAGCACCGTGACCACGCGGTTCAGCTTCGCCGGAGCGGAAGGCAACACCGTGTGGGGCCAGATCACCCGGCTCGAGGATCAGCAGGGCCCGATCCCCGCAATTCTCTACATCCATGGCGGCCCGCAGGGATCGTTTTCCGACAGCTGGTCATCGCGCTGGAATCCGCGCGTCGTCGCAAGCCAGGGGTACGCGGTGATCTCGGTCGATTTCCATGGCAGCGCGGGATACGGGCAGGATTTCATGGACGCGATCAACCGCGACTGGGGCGGCAAGCCGCTGGTCGATCTCCAGCGCGGGCTCGAGGCCGCACTCGAGCGAGACAGCCAGATCGACGGCACCCGCGCCTGCGCAATGGGCGCGAGCTATGGCGGCTACATGGTCAACTGGATCGCCGGCAATTGGCCCGACCGGTTCGATTGCCTCGTCCAGCACGATGGCCTGTTCGACCTGCGCAGCTTCTACTATTCGACCGAGGAACTGTGGTTTCCGCGCTGGGATTTCGGCGGATCGTACAGCGAAGCGCGCGATACCTACGAGCGCTGGAACCCGGTCAACCACGTCGACAAGTGGCAAACCCCCATGCTGGTGATCACAGGCGAGCAGGATTTCCGCGTGCCCTACACGCAGGGCCTGCAAAGTTTCACCGCGCTGCAGGAGCGCGGCATTCCTTCGCAATTGCTGGTCTTCCCGGATGAAAACCACTGGGTGTTGGGCGCGAAGAACTCGCTGCAATGGCACACCACCGTGTTCGACTGGCTGGCGCGCCACCTCAAGGACGATGCGGCAGGCGAATGAGCGATAGCGACCTGCTGGCGGCGCAGACCGCGCTGGCGAAGAAGTATGGCAGCGCGAAGCAGGCTGATGGGCCGGGAGACGGCATCGCGCGGCACATCTTTTTGTGCGCGCTGTCCGAAAAGCAGAAATGCTGCTCGCGCGAAGAAGGCGAAATCGCGTGGCAGTTCCTCAAGGATCGGCTCAAGGAACGCGGCCTGGCGGGGCCGAAACGCACCGCCGACAGCCCGCGCGGGCCGGGCGGCGGGATCCAGCGCACCAAGGCCGATTGTCTCCAGATCTGCGCCTCGGGCCCGATCGCGGTCGTTTGGCCCGACGGCGTGTGGTACCACTCGTGCAGCCCGGACGTGCTCGAACGGATCATCGAGGAGCATCTGGTCGGCGGAGTCCCGGTCGAGGAATTCCGCCTGAGTGGGCCGACTGTAGGCTAGTCCTCGTCCTTGCGCGACCAGAGCTCGTCGCTGCGCGGCAGCCGGTTGTCGACCGAGTCGTCGTGTCCGGTGCCGTTGGAGAGGAACACCAGCCCCATCAAGGCGCCGCCGAGCAGCATCGTAAACGCGATGCCGAGCGCGACCGCGATGTAGAAATGCACCGAAACTGCGCCATTGAAGGCGTAGAGCAATCCGATCGCCAGCAGCACCGTGGCGATCGTCACCGCCAGAAGCAGTCGCATGATCTGGCGGTAGCGAGCCCAGGCGTGGGCCGCATTCTCGGGGTCGTCGAGGGGGACTTGTTGACCATGGCGGCCCACATGGGCTGCACCGCATGGCTTTGCAATCGATTCGAGCCAACCGGTACCCGGGACACTGCGGATTCGCTTTTTCGCGGCGGAAATGGCATTTTCCATGGTGAAGGAGAGAATTGCCGACATGACCATAGCCAACATCATTGCCGGCCGGTCCGCCGATAGCATCATATCGTGCGATGCCGCGACATCGGTCGCCGAGGTGGTCGAGCTGCTCGCGGGCAAGCGCATCGGGGCGCTTCCGGTGCTGCGCGACGGCAAGATCGCCGGAATCGTGTCCGAGCGCGACGTGATCTACAAGCTCGCGGAAATCGGCCGTAGCGCGCTCGACCAGCCCGTCGAGACGATCATGACCTCGCCGCCCGTCACCGTCGAGCCCAGCACCAAGGTCAACGACGCACTCGCGCTGATGACCCGGCGACGGTTCCGGCACTTTCCGGTGGTGGAGAACGGCGAGCTGGTGGCGTTCATTTCGATCGGCGATCTGGTGAAGACCAAGATCGACGAGATCGAACACGAAGCCGAAGCGCTGCGCAGCTATATCCAGACCGCTTGAGGAACGCACCCGCGCTCCCTAGATTGGTACCATGGCCGAAACGCTCACCCTCACGCCCGCCGCCGCCAAGCGTGTGGCGCTGATCGCGCAGAAACAGACGCGGCCCGCAATCCTGCGGCTTTCGGTCGAAGGCGGGGGCTGTTCCGGGTTTCAATACAGGTTCGACCTCGCCGATGCACCGGATGCAGACGATTCGGTCAGCGAAACCGACGGCGTGATACTGGTGGTCGATCCGGTCAGCCTCGACCTGGTCGGCGGAAGCATCGTCGATTTCGTCGAATCGCTCGGTGGCGCCGCATTCCGGGTGGAAAATCCCAACGCCGCGGCCGGCTGCGGTTGCGGGTCGAGCTTCGGGATTTAGGTTAGACCCGGGCGGCGAGTTGGGGCAGTAGTGCCCGCATGAAGATCGCCACATTCAACATCAACGGGATCAAGGCGCGGCTGCCGCGCCTCAAGGAATGGCTTGCGGAAACGCGGCCTGCGGTCGCGTGCCTGCAGGAAATCAAGAGCGTCGACGAGAACTTTCCGGCGAGCGAGCTGGAGGAGCTGGGTTACCACGTGCTCGTTCACGGTCAGAAAGCCTTCAACGGCGTCGCAATCCTGACCGATGGCGAAGCCGGATACGAACCGCCGAAGGAAGTTCAACGTGGGCTGGGGATCGATGGCCCGAAAGATGGCGAGGGCGAACAGGCGAGGTATCTGGAAGTCGATGTTGCGAAGTCCGACGGCGCTGCGACGCGGATCGTGTGCATCTACCTGCCGAACGGCAACCCGCATCCGGGGCCGAAGTTCGACTACAAGCTCGCCTGGATGGACAGACTGCGCGCGCGCATGGGCGCGATCTGGGCGGCCGAAGTGCCTGCGGCGGTGCTGGGCGATTTCAACGTCATTCCCGAGGATGACGACACCTTTTCGGTCAAGGCGATGGTGTCCGACGCGCTGATGCAGCCCGAATCGCGCGCAGCCTATGCCCGGCTCCTGGCGGACGGCTGGACCGATGCATTGCGGACCCTCAATCCGCGCGGGGGGGTGTGGACCTACTGGGATTATCAGGCCGGCGCGTGGCAACGCGACCACGGGTTCCGGATCGACCACGTCCTGCTGTCTCCCGAGCTTGCCGATCGGTTGCTTGCCGTCGGAGTCGATCGCGAACATCGCGGACGCGAAAAGGCCAGCGATCACGCGCCGGTCTGGGCGACGCTCAAGGACTAGATCGAACCGAAGCGGCTCCCGCCTTGGCGGGAGCGCTCTTCGATTACCGGTAGAAGATGTGTGTATCGATCTGAGCGGTGCGCGTCTTGCGGCGGCTCCAGCTCGGACGGACATACTTGGCGTGGAAGTACACCGCGTCGCCGGCTTCCGAATCCCACAGGTCTTCGTGCGCGATTCGGGCGATCGCCTTGGCGCGGTCCCAAGCGGCGGAGCCGGTCCTGATCCGAGGCATCCGTCCGTTCTTCACGAACGAGAACTGCGCCCGCTGATACACGACCCCACAATAACTCGCGGGAAAACGGCGGTCTTCCGAGCGATTGATCACGACATGCGCGACCGCAAGCTGCCCGGCGAGCGGCTCGCCACGCGATTCGAAATAGACCGCCCCCGCAAGGCAACGCATCTGTTCGCTCATCTGCGTGTCCGTATCGACCCGGCGAACCAGGTCGCGAAGCGACGAGGCCTGTTGCTCGATCGGTGCTGCGGTCGTCTCTGGGAGAGGCTGAACGACTTCTGCGGAGACGAAAACTGGCTGTTCGGGAACGATTTCGATCGTTTCTGCAGCGGTCTGGTCGAATTCGGCAGACGCGGAGGGAGCGACGGCCTCGGAATCGATTTCCTGGGCGATCGCCCCGGCACCATCGGCACTGGAGAAACTCAACCCGGCAATGGCTGCGACAGTCACAGCACTCAATGAATAAGTCTTTCGACCCATTGTCTCTTCATTCTGGGCGGTGAGCGAGCGCTGTCGCAGGCGAGAACCTGTGCGATTTTTCGCAGGTCGTTATGGAGGTTCAAAAAAAATGCCTGCCGGCCGCTCCCCGTCTGCGTGCCGGAAGGACGACCGAATTGCCGCACCCGCCAGCCAGCGCACCTGGAAGCTGTGGCGCGACATAGTCTCAAATGAAACCAAGTCAAACGATCAGGGCAGAAGCGCGACGAACCGTGCCGGATCGGAGACGTCCGCCTCAATAATCCAGATATCGCGGTCCTGGTTTCTGCGGCGATCGAGATAATCCGAAAATTCCATCGGATTTTCAACATCTTGAGATTTCGTACGCACGAATACACGCGATCCGTCGAGTTGCGGCATTCTTTCGTAAAGTTCTGCACTTTCGCCGCGACACATGATTACAACCAGTATCGTGCCCGCATCGCGTTCGCCCTTGGCGAGCACCATCGCGTTCCCTCCTTCGGCTTCGGCCAGCCGGATCAACGCGCCCGCTTCGAGATGGGCGGGAAGGCGCGCGGTCATGTCACTTGCTCGCGCTGGCAGGGGGAGGGGCGTAGCCTGGCAGGCTCGAAAGCGCGATGCGTGACCGCATGAATGTTCCGGTGCCGCGCCCGATCTCGTCGCCCTCGGCATCGATCAGCCGCGATTCGGCGACGAACACGCGTCGTTTGCCGCTGACCCAGCGCCCTTCGGCGACGACCTCGCCCAAGCGCACCGGCTTGGTGAAGTGCAGGTTGAAGCTGGTAGTCAACAGGAAGCGATCTGTCGCCAGCGTGTTCGCGGCGTAGAAGGCGGCATCGTCAAGCATTTTGAAATAGATCGTACCGTGCGCCGCGCCTGCGGCGTGATAGACCTCCTCGTCGATTGTGAACGTCAGGCGCGACCGCCCCTGTCCGGTGATTTCCAGCCTCGAGGCGAATTTTCGATTGATGGGCGCGGACGCATAGAGCCGCTCGAGCGCGCGATGGTGCAGATCGGCACCCGCCGAATTGGCAGGTTCGGCCCCGTCCTTCTTGTCGTCAGGCAGCATCACGCAGGAACTGGTTGGTCAACACCGCGTAGAGCGCATCGCGATCGGGGGCGTCGAGCAACAATTGCAACATCGCCTCGTCGCGGGTCGGACGCGAAATGGCCGCCAGCGCATGCAGGTGGGTCGCGCCGGCATCTTCGGGTGAAACCAGCCCGAATACAAGCGAAACAGGCATCGCATCAGCGGCGGCGAAATCAACCGGGTGTTCGAGCTTGAGCAGCGCAACCGTGGGTCGCTGCACAGCGCAGCTGCGGCAATGCGGGATCGCGATCCCGCGTCCAAACCCGGTGCTGCCGAGCGCCTCGCGCTGTTCGAGCCCATCCAACACGGCGGCCTCATCCAGCCCGTACACGTCTGAAAATAGCCGCGAGAGGCGATCAAGCACCTGCCGCTTGGTTGCCATATCGGCGATCGCGACCGCATCGGGCAGCATTCCAAAATTCACGTCCATGGTAAATTCGAGATTCCGTTATTCCAATTGCATGCTTTGCCACGGCAAAGTGGGCACCGCGGGAGGGGCAATGCAGCACCGCTTGTGATTCCCAGAACCGGATCCGCACCACTACCGATCCGCCTTCCGCCATTCGGTCGGGGCCTGATCCTAGCGCGGTTCGACCCAACCGATCGATCCGTCCGCGCGGCGATAGACCATATTATGCCTGCCGGTTCCAGCATTTTTGAAGAACAGGGCCGGCGTGTCGCGCAGATCGAGCATCATCACCGCGTCCGCGACGCTGCTGGTCGGAATGTTGACGCTGGTTTCGGCGATAATCGGCGGCGCTTCGGTGAGGACTTCGTCTTCCGGCTCTTCCGCCGCGAAGATGGTGTAGGCGGCTTCCTCCTCGGCGCGCGCATGATCGGCCTGGGCATGTCGGTCCTTGAGCCGCCGCTTGTAGCGCCGCAGCTGCTTCTCGATCTTGCCTGCCGCTTCGTCGAGCGCGACGTGGGCATCCTGCGCGCTACCCTGCGCCTTGAGGATCAGGCCGTGCATCACGTGGGACACGATGTCGCAGGTGAACGTTCCCGCCGCCCCCTTGCCGAAGGTCACATGGGAGGTGAGCGCGCGGTCGAAATACTTTTCGACTATTCCTTCCAGCCGATCGGCCGCGTGTTCCTGAAGCGCTGCACCGGTTTCAACCTGGTGCCCCGAAACCCGAATATCCATCGTCGTCCGGTCTCCTTCGTTTGTCGTTCCGTTCCCGTCCCGGTTTCAGCGGGCCCAGATCGGGTTCTCGATCCCCGCCATGAATTCGCGGTGACGGGCGAGTTCTTCGGGACTGGCGGCATGGGGGCGCGGTTCGCGGAGGATACGGCTCGATCCTGCCGCCACCGTCATCGCGCCGGACTGGTCTCTCACTTCGATAGCGGCTGCGGTTTCCTCGGCCGCCAGTTCGAGCCCGATCTGTCGTCCGCCGGTCAGTTCGACATACACCTGCGCGAGCAGCTCGGCGTCGAGCAGCGCGCCGTGCTTCACCCGGTGGCTGCGATCGATACCGTAGCGGGTGCACAGGGCATCGAGCGACAGCTTCGCGCCGGGATGCTTCCGGCGCGCGATCGCGACGGTATCGACCATACGATCGAGCGAAACCGGCTCGCGCCCGATCCGTTCCAGCTCGGCGTTGAGAAACCCGAAATCGAAGCCCGCATTGTGCGCGACCAGTGGCGCGTCGCCGAGAAATGCGAGCAATTCGACCGCGGTTTCGGAGAACAGCGGCTTGGCGGCGAGGAACGCCGAGGACAGTCCATGCACCGCTTCGGCGGCGGCGGGCATGTCGCGCTGGGGATTGTAGTAAGCGTGGTAGGTGCTGCCGGTCTCGACCCGGTCGATCATTTCGATGCACCCGATCTCGACCATCCGATCCCCCGTCTTCGGGTCGAGCCCGGTGGTCTCGGTGTCGAAAACAATTTCCCGCATTCTTGGCACTATCGGCGCAACATCGGTGAATCGCAAGAGGGGGAAATGCGGGTGTCCGGTTAGGCTGTTCGCTGTGCCAGCTCATCGACGATCAGGCGCACCTGCGCTTCGGTTTCCGCGAGCGATACGCCGGTGTCGATCACATGCGTTGCGCGCGCGCGCTTTTCGACATCGGGCACCTGCAGTTGCAGGATATGCTCGAACTTTTCCTGGGTCATCCCGGCTCGGGCGAGCACCCGCTCCCGCTGGACCTGCGCCGGCGCGGACACGACCACCACAGCGTCGAATGCCGCTTCCCCGCCGCGTTCGAACAGCAGCGGGATGTCGAACACCAGCATCCTTGCACCGGCGTTGTCGGCCAGAAATTGCGCGCGTTTTTCCGCAACTGCCGGGTGGACGATCGCTTCAAGCCTTTGCAGCGCATCCTTGTCGCCGAACACGAGCTGTCCGAGCCGGTCGCGATCGACGCCGCCGGGTCCGGTCGATCCGGGAAAGGCGGCCTCGATGGCGGGCAGCAATGCGCCGTTCGTGCCTTGCATCGCGCGAACTTCGGCATCGGCGTCGAACACCGGAACTCCGGCCCGCTCGAACATGGCCGCGACGGTCGACTTGCCCATGCCGATCGAGCCGGTGAGGCCGATCATCAGCGGCTTGCGTTGCGGGGACCCCGTCGCGCCGCTCATTCCTGCAGCCTTTCCAGCAGTTCGGCATCGAATTCGCGAGGAGGCGACATCCCGAAGAACCTCTCGAACGCGGTCGCCGCCTGCCCGATCAGCATCGCCAGCCCGCCGATCGTCCGCAAGCCGGAGGCGCGCGCACCGGCCAGAAACGCGGTTTCGACCGGGTCGGTGACGATATCATAGGCGATGCTGCCCGGCGGTGCGTGGGTCCAGTCGAACGCAAGAGACGGCTGCCCGCGCATGCCAAGCGGAGAGGCGTTGATCACCAGGTCGAAACATTGCTCGCGGTCGTCGAATGCGAAATCGGTGGGGCCGGCGAAGTGTTCGATCGGCACGGCGTAGTGCTCGCCATCAGGCGCGAGTTCGTCGAGCAGCGCGCGCGCCTTGTCGGGGTTGCGTGCGGCGACGACGAGGGTGAAGCGATGCTGCGCAAGCGCGGTGATGATCGCGCGGGCAGCTCCGCCGCTGCCGATGATCCGCGCCATGCGGAACAGATGGTCCTGATCCAGAAACGGCTGCAATGGTTCGATAAAACCGTCGGCATCGGTGTTGTATCCGACCAGCTCTCGGCCTTCGCGCACAGCGGTGTTCACCGCGCCGATCCGCGCGGCAATCGGATCGAGCCGGTCGAGCATCGGAATGATCGCCTGCTTGTGCGGCATGGTGACGTTGCAGCCGCGCCAGTCCGCATTCCCGACACGGTCCGCGATATAGGCAGCCAATCCCCCGGAGGTCACATGCACGGCATCGTACGCCGCATCGAGCCCCAGTTTCTCGAGCCAGAAACCGTGGATCAGCGGCGATTTAGACTGCGCGATCGGATCGCCGATCACTTGGGCATACGGCGCGCTCACGAGCGCAGGACCCCATGTTCACGCAGGGCGCCGAGCACCGGGAGGAGCGGCATGCCGAGCACGGTGAACTGGTCGCCTTCGATAGTTTCAAACAATTGCACGCCCATCGCTTCAATCCGGAAGCAACCCACTGTGAAACCCACTTCGGGCCATTCGTGGTCGAGGTAATGCTCGATGAAATCGTCCGACATCTCGCGCACGTGCAGCCGCGCGACATCGGAATGACTCCACTCGCAGGTGTGGTCGCGCACAAGCGCCGCGCCGCTGTGCAGTTCCATCACCTTGCCCGAGAAAAACCGCAGATGCTCGGCGGCGTTGCCGCGCGAGGTCGGCTTGTCGAACCTTTCGTTCTCGACCACGACCAGCGAATCGCTGCCCAGCACGATCGCGTCCGTGTACTCGGACGCCAGCGCAGCCGCCTTGGCAACGCTCAGCGCCTGGGCGATTTGCGCAGGGGAAGCATCGGTCAGCCCCGCTTCGATCCGGCGCTCGTCGATCTCAGCAGGAATCGCTTCGTAGCGAACTCCCGCCGCATCGAGCATCGCCCGGCGCGACGCCGATTTCGACGCGAGGATCAGCCGCGGGCGCTCATTGCTCATATCGGCTTGGATACCCCGTCGACCGGTTTTTCGCGGCGTTTGCGCTCCTGCACCAGGCGGATGATCGCCGCCGCGCTCTCTTCGATCGAACGTCGGGTTACGTCGATCACCGGCCAGCCATTGTCGGCAAACATCCGCCGCGCGAACTGGATTTCGGCCTTCACCCGCTCGTTGTCGACATAGGATGTCTCGGTCGCTTCGTTGAGCGAGAGCAGGCGGTTGCGCCGGATCTGCACCAGCCGCTCGGGCGCGGTGGTAAGGCCGACGACCAGCGGATTGCGCAAGCGGAACAGGCTGTCGGGCGGCGGGCTTTCGACCACCAGCGGGATGTTCGCCGTCTTGTAGCCGCGATTGGCAAGGTAGATGCTGGTCGGCGTCTTCGAGCTGCGCGACACGCCGGCGAGCACGATGTCGGCTTCTTCCCAGTCGTCGTGCCCGATCCCGTCATCGTGCGCGATCGTGTACTGGATCGCATCGACGCGGCGGAAATAGTCGGCATCCATCAGGTGCTGGCGGCCAGGGCGGCCGTGCGCCTCTTGCCCGAGCTGCGCTTCGAGCGCGGCAGTCACTTGATCGAGCACCGGAACCGCAGGCAGACCCAGCGTGCGACAATGATCTTCGAGCCGTGTGCGGGTATCGGGGTTGACCAGGGTGAACAGCACCAGCCCCGGATTGTCGGCGAGATCGGGGACGATCCGGTCGAGGTGCTGGAGCGATCGCACCATCGGCCAGAAATGGCGGCTGACGTCGGGTCCGTCGAATTGCGCCAGCGCTGCCTTGGCGATCATTTCGAGCGTCTCGCCGGTCGAATCCGAGACGAGGTGCAGGTTGAGACGAGGCATAGGGGTGATTCGGCGGCCCGGTTGCGGCTTGTGGATACGCGTGGGCATAAACCACGGGACAGGATCGTCGACAAGCGGGGTATGGATTTTCCTGCGCGCTGCCGGCGATTCCGCGAGCGCGTTTCTCGACACGAAGCAGAAGAATTCGACAGGCTGGGGACAGTGGGGATAGATCGTGCTTGACCGCGCAATCGCTCGGATTCGCATCGGTCGGCTGGGGGTGTTCGGGACGGGAGAAATCGGGCAGGAGCCGGGAATTCCCGCTATCCACAGGGCCAACAGACTCCTTCAACCCATTTATAAATAATTATTAATTGTTTAGAGGAACGCAATGCCCGGTCCGCTGCTCGATACATTGAAGGGTGCGAAGCCCGATATCGCCCCCGTCTGGCTCATGCGCCAAGCGGGGCGATACCTGCCGGAATATCGCGAACTGCGCGCGGAAAAGGGCGGGTTTCTCGAACTGGTCTATGACAGCGAAGCCGCGGCCGAAATCACCGTCCAGCCGATCCGGCGGTTCGGGTTCGATGGCGCGATCCTGTTTTCCGATATCCTGATCGTCCCGCATGCGATGGGGCAAGGGCTTGCGTTTCTCGCCGGAGAGGGGCCGAAGCTGAGCCCGACCCTGCTCGAAGCGGAACTGAACGATTTCACCGCCACCCCCGCGAGGTTCGATCCGATCTACGAGACGGTGCGGCTCACCCGCCGGCAGATCGGCGACGCGGTGACGATGCTCGGCTTTGCAGGATCGCCCTGGACGGTCGCAACCTACATGATCGCGGGCGAAGGTTCGAAGGATCAGGGCCCCGCGCGGCTGCTCGCCTACCGCGATCCGGCCCGCATGCAGGCAATCCTCGATGCGATCATCGAGGTGTCGGTTACCTATCTGCGGGGTCAGATCGATGCGGGTGCCGAGGCGGTGCAATTGTTCGACAGCTGGGCGGGGAGCCTCGCACCCGACGAGTTCGAGCGCTGGGTGATCGCTCCCAATGCCGCGATCGTCGCGCAGATCGGGCAATCGCATTCGGATACGCCGGTGATCGGCTTTCCCAAGGGGGCAGGGGCGAAACTGCCCGCTTATGCCCGCGAGACCGGGGTCGATGCGATCGGGCTCGACGAGACGCTCGATCCGGTCTGGGCGCATGAAGTGCTGCCCGACGGCATGCCGGTTCAGGGCAATCTCGATCCCCTGCTGGTCGAAGCCGGCGGTCCGATGCTGCCGAACCGCGTTCGAGCGATCCTCGACGCGTTCGAGGATCGCCCCCATATCTTCAACCTCGGGCATGGCATCGGCCAATTCACGCCGATCGAGCATGTCGAGCGGTTGCTCGCCGCTGTCAGGGGAGGGTAGGGCACCACCATGCAGACCACGCTTCTTTCGCTCTATCCCTGGTTGAAGATCGGGCACGTCATCTTCATGACCTTCTGGCTTGCCGGATTGTTCATGCTGCCGCGCCAGTGCATCTATATGCTCGACCACGCGCCGGGCAGCGCGGGCGAGGCCAAGTGGGCCGAGCGGATGGGCAAGCTGCGCACCATCATCCTCACGCCCAGCCTGACTGCGGTGTGGGTGCTGGGACTGACGCTGGCGGTGACGATCGGGGCGTTCAGCGAGGGTTGGTTTCATGCCAAGCTGACGCTGGTTGTGCTGCTGTCGGGCTATCACGGCTGGCTGGTTGCACAGACCAGGAAAATGGCGCGGGGCGAGCGACCGCTGAGTGAAAAGCGCCTGCGCATGGTCGGCGAGGTGCCGGGCCTCCTGCTCGTCCTGATCGTCGCGCTCGTCTACCTGAAGCCGTTCTGAGACGATAAGCGGGTCACCGCGCGCTTTCCCGATTGACCTTCGTGCAACCGGGACATATTTTCCCTGACATCACCTCCGGTTTGACGGCGCGGCTTCCGCCCCGTCGGTCTGCTTTCTCCAAGCCCAGCCCTGCCGACCAGTCTGGTCGCGACACCAACAGGGCGCCTCGTTCACAGAGGTACTGACCTGCCGGCCATCCAACTATCTGGAATATTTACACAATGCATCTTAAAGACCTGAAACAGAAAACCCCGGCCGAGCTGGTTGCCATGGCCGAAGAGCTTGGGGTCGAGGGCGCTTCGACCATGCGGCGGCAGGACCTGCTGTTCAGCATTCTGCGCGAACTCGCCGAAGACGATGAATACGACGACAAGATCATGGGAATCGGCACGATCGAGGTGCTGCAGGATGGATTCGGCTTCCTCCGCTCGCCCGAGGCGAATTATCTTGCCGGACCCGATGATATCTACGTGTCGCCCAACCAGATCCGCAAATGGGGCCTGCGCACCGGCGATACGGTCGAAGGCGAAATTCGCGCGCCGCGGGATGGGGAGCGGTATTTTGCCCTGACCAGCCTCAGTTCGGTCAATTTCGAGGATCCCTCGGCGGTGCGGATGCGCACCAATTTCGACAACCTGACCCCGCTCTATCCCGATCAGAAACTCAATCTCGATACCGCCGATCCGACGGTGAAGGACAAGTCGGCGCGGGTGATCGACATCATTTCACCGCAGGGCAAGGGCCAGCGTGCGCTGATCGTCGCGCCGCCGCGAACCGGCAAGACGGTGCTGCTGCAGAACATCGCCAAGGCGATCACCGACAATCATCCCGAAGTGTTCCTGCTGGTGTTGCTGGTCGATGAGCGACCCGAGGAAGTGACCGACATGCAGCGCAGCGTGAAGGGCGAGGTGATCTCCTCGACTTTCGATGAGCCGGCCAATCGCCACGTCCAGGTCGCTGAAATGGTGATCGAAAAGGCCAAGCGGCTGGTCGAACACAAGCACGACGTGGTGATCCTGCTCGATTCGATCACGCGTCTCGGTCGGGCCTACAACACCGTGGTTCCAAGCTCGGGCAAGGTGCTGACCGGCGGTGTCGATGCCAACGCGCTCCAGCGGCCCAAGCGCTTCTTCGGCGCGGCGCGCAATATCGAAGAAGGCGGTTCGCTTTCGATCATCGCAACCGCGCTGATCGATACCGGGAGCCGGATGGACGAAGTGATCTTCGAGGAATTCAAAGGCACCGGTAACTCGGAAATCGTGCTCGACCGCAAGGTTTCGGATAAGCGCATCTTCCCCGCGCTCGATGTCGGCAAATCCGGCACCCGCAAGGAAGAACTGCTGGTCGAGAAGGACAAGCTGTCGAAGATGTGGGTGCTGCGCCGGATCCTGATGCAGATGGGCACGGTCGACGCGATGGAATTCCTGCTCGACAAGATGAAGGACTCGAAAACCAACGAGGATTTCTTCGAGACGATGAACCAGTAAGTGATTGCAATAAGGCGATTTCAACGGACATTGCGGCTGGAATGTTGGCAATTGCGGTGCCCGCGGCTAAGGCTCCGATCGTATGCTGAGTCAGTATCTCTACATTAGCACTGCGCCGAGCCTGTCGCGCGAAGAGGTCGAGAAGATTCTCGAAACGAGTACGCGCAACAATCCGGCACACGGGATCACCGGGCTATTGCTCTATAACGGGCGGAATTTCCTGCAATTGCTCGAGGGTGAGGAAAACGAACTGGTCGGGCTGATGATGCGGATCGGCAGCGACAAGCGGCATACCGGCGTGTCGCTGCTGTCGAGCACGCAAATCGACGCCCGCAGCTGTCCGGATTGGGCGATGAAGCGCATGTTCATCGCGGAATCGGTCCAGAGCCGACGCGATACGCTGGACGACGAGTTGCCCCAGGCGCTCGACCCGGAGATCCGCAAGATGATCGTCAATTTCGCGGTCTTGAACTAGCCGGCGCTACATCTCTCTTGCGCGTTCCAGCTGCGCAGCCATCATTTCCCAGACCTTGTTCACAGCCTTCAGCGGTCGAACCATGACTTTGAAATCGATGATCAGCCCGCTTTCGTCGAAGGTGATCATGTCGACGCCGTTGACGTGGATGCCGTCCATGTCGGTGGTGAACTCGAGTACCGCCGTACCGTTTCCAAGGACTTCGCGTATGTAGCGAAAGCTGTCGTTCCCAAGGGTTTGGCTGGCTGCTGCGAGATAGGCGATGACAATTGGTCTGCCGATCTGCGGGGTGTGGACGACCGGCGAATGGAACACTGCATCCTCGTGCATGATCGCGATCAGATCGTCGGGCCTGCTCCCGTTGTCGACCACTTCATGCCATCGGGCGAGTGCACGTTCTGTATTCATAACAGATACTTAGGAAAGATTCGCAGCAAAGAACGCCGATGTCCGCCGATCGGCCAGCTGCGCGGCCTGTTCATTGCGGCGCTTGCCGACTTCGGTCGCAAAGCCGTGGTCCAGACCTTCGTAGTCGTGCAGCGTCACCTTCGGGTGATCGTCCAGCCCCTCATGCATCGCCGCCTGAGTGTCCTTGTCGACAAAGCCGTCCTCGGTCGGGATGTGGAGCATGAGCGGATGGGCGATCGCATGCTTTTCTCGCAGCAGGCCATCGATCCCGACGCCATAATAGCCGACCGAAGCGTCGATATCGGTGCGCGCCGCGGTCATGTAGGCGAGCCGGCCGCCGAGGCAGTAACCGACGCAGCCGACCTTCGTGATCCCCATGTCGCGGCGAATATGATGGATCGTCGCCTCGATATCGCGGATCCCCTGATCTTGATCGAACTTGCCCATCAGATCGAGTGCGCGCTCGAATTCCTGTTCGACATCGGGATCGAGCTCGACCCCCGGCTCAAGCCGCCAGAACAGGTCCGGCGCGACCGCCAGATACCCTTCGGCAGCGAGTTTGTCGCATTTCTGCCGGATACCCGGATTGACCCCGAAAATCTCCTGAATCACGATTATCGCGGCCTTCGCGCCGCCAGCCGGGCGCGCAACATAGGCGGAGAATTGCGCGTCGCCGGAAAGAGTGGGGATCGAAACGGTCTCGGTCATCGCGGATTTCCTCTTGAATGGGTGGATTGCGACTCCGGTCTATCCATTGCGTTCGGTTCATGCCAATCCCAAATGACAGGCGAGCGAAGGAACATCGCGCCATTGCGGGAGGACGCCCAATGAAGATCAATGTCGAAATCGATTGTACGCCCGAGGAAGCGCGCACCTTCATGGGTTTGCCCGACGTGAGTCAGGCCAACAGCATCTATGTCGACAACATCGCCAAGGCGATGAAGGGCGTCAGCAGTCCGGACCAGCTGCAGGAGTATGCCCAGGCGCTGGCGCCGATGGGGCAGGTGGGTCTCAAACTGTTCCAGAGCTTCGTCGAGGGCGGAATGCGTGCGAGCCAGGGCGGCGCGGGCGGCAAGGGGA